>DATMCI010000196.1:0-42860 GCA_035558535.1 Kofleriaceae bacterium | reverse complement strand
TCACCGAGAGCAGCGCCGGCAGCTTCGTCAACCGGCCGACCAAGTACGTGTTCGGCACCGTCGGGCTGCCGATGCCCGGCACCGAGCTGAAGCTCGCCAGCGAGGACGGCGAGATCCTGATCAAGAGCCCCGGCGTGATGCAGGGCTATCACAACCTGCCGGACCAGACCGCCGAGGCGCTCACCTCCGAGGGCTGGCTGCGCACCGGTGACATCGGCGAGATCGACGCGCAGGGCTTTTTGCGGATCACCGATCGCAAGAAGGATCTGATCAAGACGTCGGGCGGCAAGTACATCGCGCCGCAGGCGATCGAGAACAAGCTCAAGACGGCGTGCCCGTACATCAGCCAGGTGATCGTGCACGGCGACAAGCGCAACTTCGTGACCGCGCTGATGACGCTCGACGAGGAGGCCACGATGAAGTGGGCCGCCGCGCACAGCCTGGGCGGCAAGAGCTACACCGAGGTCGTCTCGCACGACGAGGTGAAGAAGCTGATCGCGCCGTACGTCGACGAGGTCAACCGGACGCTCGCGAAGTACGAGACGGTGAAGCGGTTCCAGATCCTGCCCCGCGAGCTGTCGGTGGAGCAGGGCGAGCTGACGCCGAGCCTCAAGGTGAAGCGCAAGGCCGTCGAGAAGAAGTTCGCTGATCTGCTCGACAAGATGTACGCCGGCTCGGTCGCTGATCTATGACGCGTGGAATGCCCGTGCGCGCCGCCGCGTTGAGACTCCACATGCGTCCCTGGTACTCCGCTTTTGCCGCCAAGGCGTTCATCACGCTCAACGTGACGGCGAAGGCACTCCACATGCGTCCCTGGTACTCCGCTTTTGCCGCGCTGATCGCGCTCTCTGCCTGCAGCGCCAGCTCCGCGACCAAGCCGGCGAGCGGCTCCGCGGTGGCCGACCTCGACGTCGGTGCTCGGCCCGTCGGTGCTGCGCCCGCCGCGCCCGCGCCCGCACCGGCTACGCCCGCGCCGGCTTCTGAAGCGCCGGCCGCCGCTGGTGCGCCCGCGCCCGCGGCCGGTGCGCCCGCGGCCGGTGCGCCCGCGGCCCCGGCTGCGCCCGCGCCGGCCGGCATGGACTTCATCGACGACGCAAAGCTCCTGTTCCGGGTCGCCGCGTGCGGCAATGCCGACGCGCCGCTGCCGCCGGAGCTCGGCGCCGGGGACGCCAAGGCCGCCGACGCCATCGGCAAGAGCGTCGAGCGCCACTGCAAGTGGATCCTCGAGCAGATCAAGAAGTTCCGCGCCGCGTACTTCGAGCGGCACCGGGCGTGGTTCGCCGCCGTCGTGCCGAAGGAGCACAAGACGGTCGTCTATCCGTTCGGCGGCGGCGATCTGCTCTCGGCGCTGGTCGCGTTCCCCGACGCCACGGAGATCACGACGATCTCGCTCGAGCAGGCCGGCGATCCGCGGCGCCTGCGCAAGCTCAAGCCGTGGCAGATCGAGACGAGCCTCGGCGCGCTGCGCGGCGAGATCGGCGGCCTGATCCAGGTCGGCTCGAACACGAGCGAGAACCTGTCGAAGCAGCAGGTCAACGAGCTGCCCGGCCAGGTCTCGTCGTTCCTGCTCGGCCTGGTCGCCGGCGGGTTCGAGCCCGTCTCGATGCGGTACTTCCGGATCGCCGACGACGGCGAGCTCTCGTACATCGAGCAGGCGGATCTCGAGGCGCTCGACGCGAAGCGCTCGAAGAAGCTCAAGCACGACTGGGAGTCGCCGAACTTCTCCGAGGCGTTCCAGCACGTCGAGATCCAGTACCGAAAGCCCGGCGAGCCCGGCGTGCGCGTGCACCGGCACATCGGCTGGAACCTCGGCGACGACTACATGAAGAAGAACCCGCAGCTCCTGCGGCACCTCGAGAAGAAGGGCAAGGTCGTGCTCCTGACGAAGGGCGCGAGCTACCTCCTCTGGCGCGGCGACTTCAGCCTGATCCGCAAGTACATGCTCGATCACCTGACGTGGATGCTGTCCGACTCGACGGGCATCCCGCCCGGCATCGCCCGCCGGGCGGGCATGGTGCAGGAGACCTACGGCACGTTCGGCGGCGCGTTCCTCGAGGGCGCGCAGGACAACGAGACCGAGACGCAGTTCCTCGAGCTGTGGCGCAAGAACCCGCGCCGCCCGCTCGCCTTCCGCTTCGGCTACGTCGACAAGGACGGCGCGCCGCACCTCATGGTGACGAGGCCGAAGGCGAAGCCGTAGCCCGCGGGTCTGGGCTACACTTTCCCAGCGATGGCTACTCGTACTCAGCTCGTCGAGGCATTGCTCGAGTTCCCGCCGCCCGACCGTGCGGCCGCAGCGCGCGAGCTCCTCGAGAGCCTCGACGGTGAGGACGACGCAGCGGACGTCGAGACCGCGTGGCGCGGCGAGATTGCCACCAGGGTGCAGGACATCGAGAGCGGCGCCGTGGAGCTGGAGGATGGGCCTACCGTCATGAGCAGACTGCGAGAGCTCGCGCGGGCTCGCCTCAAGCGAAGCGGCTCGTGAGCGCGCGGGGATATCGGTTTCATCCCGCCGTCACGGAGGAGCTCGAAGCGCGACGGCGTCATCTCCGGCCGCGAGGTCCGCCGATTCGTCATGCGGCGATTCCCCGTCTCGAGCGTGTACGCGTGCGCGATCCAATCTGAGTCACCGCCGCCCTCGCTCTGAGGTTGGGGCGCGCCGCACGGCAGAAACCGTAGCGCGAAGCCGCGGTCGTCGCTGACCATCTCGCTTCGCGACGCGGGTGGCCGGCTCAGCTCGCCGCTGCCTTGCGACGGCAGAGCCCCGTTTGCTAGCTTCGGCCCTTGCAGCGCTCGTTCAACACCGCCGGGCCGTGCCTCTCGGCCGAGCACTACATGCTCCCGCCCGAGCGGCGGCTGGGGCGGGTCCAGGAGCTCATCGAGGATCGGAAGTACTTCACGCTGCACGCCGGCCGGCAGACCGGCAAGACCACGTCGCTCATGTGGCTCGAGCGGCACCTCGGCGACGCGGGGCGATGGCGGGCGCTGCGGGTCGACCTCGAGACCGCGCGCGAGCAGCCTGACCTGGCGGCGGCGCTGACCACCATCCTGGGCTCGATCGACGACGCGCTCCGGCTGCGACACGCCAGGCTGGCCCGCCCCGACGCATCGGAGATCGAGTCAGCGCTTCGCGACCCCTCGCGGGCGCTCCTGAGTTATCTCCGCCGCCTGGCGGCGCTCGATGAGCGCCCCCTGGTGCTCCTGCTCGACGAGGCGGACGGCCTCGTGGGGCCGGCGATGATCTCGTTCCTGACGCAGCTCCGCCAGGGCTACATCGAGCGCGCCGAGGCGCCGTTCCCGTCGAGCGTGGTCCTCGTCGGCCAGCGCCAGGTGCGCGACTATGTCCTCGGCGCCGAGGAGCGGCGGGCCGTGTCGTGGCTCGGCACGACCTCGCCGTTCAACGTCACCGCCGAGTCAGCGACGCTCGGTCCCTTCACCGAGCCCGAGGTGGCGGAGCTCCTGGCGCAGCACACGGCGGACACCGGCCAGCGCTTCGAGCCTGGCGCCGTGCGCCGAATCTGGGAGCTCGCCCAGGGGCACCCGTGGCTGACCAGCGCGCTCGCCGATCAGATCGTCGGCCGGGACGTGCGGGACCGCGGCACCCCCATCACGGCGGCGCACGTCGAAGCCGCCCGCGAGACGATCATCGTCGAGCGGCGCTCGCACATCGACTCGCTGATCGCGCGGCTGCGCGAGCCGCGCGTCCGCCGGATCCTGGAGCCCATGATCACGGGAGCCCGCCTGCCCGCCGATCTGCTCGAGGACGACGTGAGCTACATCCTGGGCCTGGGCCTCGTCCGCGTCGCGGGCGGCGAGCTCCAGATCGCCAATCCGATCTATCGCGAGGTGATCCCGCGCGCGCTGACCTGGACCCAGCAGGTCAGTCTGCACCAGCCGACGGAGTGGTACGTCCGCCCCGACGGCAGGCTCGATCTGCCCAAGCTGATGGGGGCCTGGCAGACGTTCTGGCGCAAGGACGGGCACCTCTCCGCCGAGGGGTTTGGCTACCGCGAGGCCGGCGCGCACCTGATGCTGATGGCGTTCCTGCAGCGCATCGTCAACGGCGGCGGCCGCATCGAGCGTGAGTACGGGCTCGGGCGCGGGGCCGTCGATCTGATGATCACCTGGCGGGGCGAGCGCCACGCGGTGGAGGTGACGCTCCGCCGCGATACCGACACCGCAGCCGAGGCGCTCGAGCAGATCGCGCGCTACCTCGATCACGCGGGACTCGACGAGGGGTGGCTCGTCCTGTTCGATCTCCGCAAGGAGCCCACGTGGGGCGACAAGCTGTTCGTGAGGGAGATCGAGCACGCCGGGAAGACGATCCACCTCGTGGGGTGCTGATCGCTCGAGCTACGTTCCTGGTTCCTCGTCACCGGGCAGGGCCATCACCCGATCGAAGATCGCGTCGACATCGAGCACGGCTCCGTTGGTGAGCCTCACGCGCTCGCCCGCGCCGACCGCGCGATACGTCCAGCTCCCATCGTCGTGCCGCTGGTACAGCTCGATCTGCGGCTTGGCCTGCGAGATCAGCACGTAATCGGTCAGCGACGGAATTCGGCGGTAGCTCTCCCACTTTCCACCGCGATCGTAACGCTCGGTCGTGCTCGACAAGACCTCGACGATCACCTCGGGATTCACGATGACGTCGTCGGCGCCCTCCTCGGTCTCGAGCTTGCCGCAGACCACGCTCGCGTCGGGATACACGTACTTCTTCTTCCGCAGTCCGATGCGTTGATCCGACGAGAACGTGACACAACCGCGATCGGCCAGCGCCGTGCGCAAGACGGTGGTCGTGTTCACGCAGAGCGCGTTGTGGCGCGGGCTGCCGCCCGCCATCGCGAAGACCTCGCCGTCGAGGAATTCGTGCTTCGCCGGTTGCGTGCGCTCCCACGCCAGGTAGTCCGCCGCTGTCATCCGCGAGCGCTCTGCGACCCGTGACATCGGCGAGATGGTAGCACGCAGGTCTTGGTGCAGCCCTCGCTGCCGGCAGGCCGCTCAGGTGAGCGGGAAGGGCTTGGTCCCGGTGACCGTCACGGTCATCGCGGCCGGGTCGTCCTTGGGGACCGTGACCTCCGCCGTGCGCTTGATCCCGGGCCCCTCCATCGTCACCGGCACGATCGGCCGGTTGATCGTCACGAGGCTCGCCGTGATCTGCGTGCCCGTGATCTTCGCGTACCCGTAGCCCTGCGAGTTGGTGTCGGCGTACTTGAGGTGCGGGTTCACCGTCGGATCGGCGAGCGTCAGCGCCAGCGCGCGGTCCTTCGTCATGGCGAACGCGCCGGCCGAGTTGGTCCCGTGGCGCAGCCACATGTTGAAGTTCTCGGTGAACGCCGAGCCGCCGGGCGTCGCGTCGACCGTGACCAGCGCGCGCAGCGACGCGGGCACCGGCGGGCGGGTCCCCTCCTCGAAGAACGAGAACAGCGAGTTCGAGGTGATCCCGGCGGCCGTCAGCTCGCACGACACCGGCTGCGGCGTGGAGCTGTCGTAGTTGTCCATCACGACGCCCGCGAACGTCGCGTGGATGTCGCCGGTGAGCACCACGACGTTCTTGATGCCCTCGGTCCGCAGGTACGTCATCAGCTCGTTCCGCTCCGTCGGGTAGCCGTCCCACGCGTCGCCCGTGAGGACGCGATCGAACGGCTGGCCGGGCACCTGCTGGAGCGCGAGCCGGATGAGCGGCACCTCGTTGCCCCACAGCTTCCAGGTCGCGTCCGAGCCCTTCATCGTGGCCTTCCACCACGCCTTCTGCTTCGCGCCGAGCATCGTGCCGACGGGGCTCGTCTTCCGCGGGTTGGTCACCCCGAGCACCGTGTCCGGCGGCATCCCGCTGTTGGCGGTCTTGCCCTGATCGAACGTGTTCACGATCGGCAGCGGCAGCGCGGCGCGCGAATCGAAGAACAGCGGGTTCCCGACGGTGCTCTCCTCGGGGATGGCGTGATCGCTGCGGTAGCTGCGCTGATCGGTCATGACGAGCTCGACGTGCTTGCCGAACCGCAGCGAGCGGTAGATCGTCATTGCGCCGATCGCCGCCGCGTTGTTCGGCTCGTCGACGAAGTTGTCGTTGTTCGGCGGCGTGAACATCGCGTTCGATACCGCGGATGCGGGCGGGGTGAAGTCCTGGGCCTCGTTCGGCACGCCGGTCACGCCGGTGGCGCCGGTGAGGTGCGCCGGGGCGTACTCGAACCAGGCCTGGCTCGCGGCGAGCTTGCGCGCCTGGTCGCCCTCCTCGAGGCTGTTCATGTTGGTGTAGTTGCTCTGGCTCTGCCACGAGTCGTTGGTGAACTCGTGATCGTCCCAGACCTGGATGAACGGCCAGCGCGCGCGGGCGGCCTGCACCTGCGGATCGGCCAGGTACGTGCGGTAGAGGTGCCGGTAATCGTCGACGGTGTTCGCGAAGTTGGCGCCGCCGCGCGTGCCGCCGCCCGACGGGAACGGCGTCACGGCGCGGGGCTCGCCGTCGGGGTTCTTCAGCACGACCGGCCTGAACAGATCGTCGATCGCCTGCTGGAAGTTGTCGGAGCGGGTCTCGTAGATCACGTCGCCCAGGTGGATCACGAAGTGGATCTGGTCGGCCGCGGGGCGCGCGTGATCGTCGAGGATCATCTGGCGGTACGCGCTGTAGAAGCCCGCGCCGTAGTCCTGGCACGACACCCACGCGAGGTTCACCTGGACGTCCGCGCCGGGCGCGGGCGCGGTGCGGGTCCGGCCCTTGATCGCGTCGCGGACCGCCGTGAAGCGGTAGTGGTACTCGGTGTTGGCGACAAGGCCGGTCACGAGCACGCGCACGGTGTGATCGGAGGCGGCGGTCGCGGTCACCTGCTGATCGACGACGATGTTGTTGAACCCGGCATCGGTCGCGACCTGGACGTTGACCTCGATCGACCCGGCGTCGGTGCCCTTCTGGATCCGGGTCCACAGGACCACCGAGTCCGGGCGCGGGTCGCCGGACGCGACGCCCTGCGGGAACTGGTAGGTGCCGACCGGATCGGGCGGGATGTCGTCATCGGGGCCCGGCGGGCGAATGTCGTCGCCGCACCCGGGGATGCCCGCGAGCGTGGCACCGACGACGAACCAGCCCGACGTACGAAGAAAGTCTCTGCGCTTCATGAGGGGGGCATCATAGACGGAAGCGCCGCGGCACCGTCCGTGCGTCCGTCACGGTGTGGCGGTGCGTGTGCAGCCGGCGACGGCGCGAGTGGCGCTGGCGGCTGCATGGGCGCAGGCGCACGCTAGCCGAGCACCTCGAGCGCCTTCAGGATCATCCAGACGGCGTAGGCGGCCGCGACCGCCGCGACCAGGATCGGCACGAGGAGGCGCCGCCGCGGCGGGGGCTTGCCGACGCTGGCGCGGGCGCGGCGCGCGATCTGCTCGGCCGTCGTCGTGTCGACGTCGAGCGGCGGCAGCGCGCCGCCGAGCTCGGTGACCTTCTGCGCGTCGGGGTCGGGATCGGGCGGGTGATCGGGTGCGTCGGTCATGGCTCCCTCAGGGGCTCCCTTAGGGGCTCCCTCATGGCTGCCTCCAGGCGGCGGGGGCGTGCTCGCCGAGCGCCCCGGCGAGCTGGGCGCGCGCCCGCGCGAGCCGCTGGCGGACGGCCTCCGGCTTCTGGCCGAGGATCTGCGCGACCTCGGCGGGCTGCATGCCCTCTACGCCCACGAGCAGCGCGACCTCGCGGTAGGGCGGGGCGAGCTCGGCGAACGCCCGCTCGAGCGCGGCCTGCGCCTGTGAGGCGGCCACGGCGTCGAGCGGGGAGCGGTCGGCGCCCGCGGGCTCGCGCGGCGGCACCTCGGCGGCGAGCACCGCGCGCACGCCCTGCGCGCGCGTCCAGCTCACGAACAGGCGGTGCGCCACCGTGAACAGCCACGCGCCGAGCCGGGTGTCCTCGGCGAGCCGCTTGGCGTGCTGCGCCAGGCGCAGGAAGGTCTCCTGGAGGAGGTCCTCGGCCACGTCGCGCCGCCGCGTCATGCGCACGAGGTAACCGTACAGCCTGCGGCGGTACGCCGCGAACACGGCGTCGAAGCTCGCCGCGTCGCCGCGGCGCAAGCCGTCGAGCCACGCGCGCTCGGGATCGCCGCGCTCCACGGGTTCGGCCTCCACGCAGGTGCAACGCACCACCGGCGCGGCCGTGACACAAGAAAAAAGTTGTCACGCTCGCCCGGGGGCCGCGTTGTCCCCTCCAAGATGATCGACTTCTTCAAGGCCGGCGGCTTCAACATGTGGGTCCTCGCCGGGCTCGGGATCGCGCTGTGGTGGAACGCGATCCGGTTTGCGCGTAACGCCGACGCGCAGCGGCTGTCCGTCATCCGCGCGCTCACCTGGGCGCTCGCGTTCTCGATGCTGGCGGGGTTCTTCTCCGCGCTCGGCGTCACCGCGGTGGGCGCGATCCGCCTCCGGGCCGAGTACCCGCTCGAGGAGTCGCTGCTCGTCGGGTTCGCCGAGTCCACGGCGAACATCACGCTCGGCAGCGGCATCGGCTTCATCACCTGGATCCTCGTCTCCGTCGGGCTGCGCCGCATGCCCGGCGATCGGACGTAGCACCCACGATCGCAGTACCCAGCTCTCGTCCCCGAGAGCCTCGTGTCCCTCTGGTCCGCGCCGGGGCTGCTTTGGCTCCGCGCGGCGCGCGCCGGCCGCTCGCCGGGAAAGGAATCGTCATGTCTCGCTCGCTCTACATCACGTCCGTCCTCTCCTCTGCTCTCGTCGCTGCGGTCGCGCTCCTTGCGCCGGCGTGCAGCACCTCCGACGCCGCCGGGCCCGCACCGGCCGCGCCCGCCCAGACGCAGGCGCAGGCCCAGCCGGCGAGCAGCGGCACCGGCAACGCCAAGGATGTCTGCGTCGCCGTGTTCACGCACAACCGCACGTGCACCGCGCAGTACATCCCGGCGCTCGTCGATCTCCGCGCGAAGTACGACGTGCCCGCCGGCATCGCGGCCGAGGTCGCCGCGCACCGCGACCAGGTGATCGCGCAGGCCAACGAGGAGTGGGCGGTCGACTCGACGGCCCAGGCGATCGACGCGACGTGCACGAAGATCACCGCGAACGCCGGCCCGAAAGATCACTCCGACATGGCCGGCATCCAGCAGTGCCTGACGATCCAGGACTGCGCCGCTTACACCGCGTGCGTCATGCCGTACTTCGAGAAGCGCTTCGCGAAGTGACGTGAAGTTGCCGCCTCGCGCGGCGGCGTGTTACGCGGGATCGCGGGCACGCGGCGCGCGCCGCCCCGCGCACCGACGACATGAGCGAGCCCGAGCCGCCGAAGCCCGCCGGACCGAGCGGGTCACCAGCTTCCGCCGGTGACCCCGCCGGTGACCCCGCCGGTGACCCTGCCGGTGGCCCTGCCGCGGGTGCGGCGCCGCCCCGCGCTGGCGCGACCGGGGCCGGCCGCGGCGTCCTCTACATCGCGTTCGCGAAGTTCTACTTCATGTTCGTCGGGCTCGTGATGCAGCTCCGGCTGCCCGCGATCCTGTCGCGCGGCGCGTTCGGCAGCTACAGCCTGGTCTCGAACATCGCCTCGCTCGTCAACAACGTGCTCGTCACCGGCACGATCCAGGCGGTGTCGCGGTTCTCGGCGCAGGAGCCGGCGAAGGCGCGCCGCGTCCAGCAGGCCGGCCTGCGCATGCACGTGCGGCTCGGCCTCGTCATCGGGCTCGGCTTCATCGCCGCGGCGCCGCTCGTGTCGTGGGCGCTCCTCGACGCGAGCAAGACCGGGCCGCTCATGCTCGCCGGCCTCATCATCGCCGGCTACTCGTTCTACGCCGTGTTCGTCGGGACCGCGAACGGCCTGCACCAGTTCCACAAGCAGGCCGGCCTCGACGTCACGTTCGCCACGCTGCGCGCCGCGGGCGTGCTCGGCATGGCGATGGCCGGGCTCGGCGTGCTCGGCGTGGTCGGCGGCTGGGTCGCGGCGGTCGGCCTCATCCTGTGCGCGTCGATCGTCTGGATCGGGATGCCGGGCCAGATCCCGCGGCAGGAGCGGCTGCCGGTGCGCCCGCTCGTCCAGTTCTTCGCGGGCGTCGCGCTCTACCTGTTCCTGTTCAACGCGCTGATGTTCGCCGACAGCATCCTCATCAAGCGGCTGACCACCGAGTACTTCGCCGCCGAGGCCGGCGCGTACGCGCGCGCCCTCGAGGCCACGATCCCGTGGGCCACCGCCTCGAAGCTGGGCGGCGGCCTGGAGGCCGGCAGCGTCACCGGCTATGCAGCGGATCCGAGCGTGCTCGCGGACGTCCAGAACGCGTACTACGCCGCCGTCCAGAACCTCGCGCGGCTGTCGTACCAGGCGATCATCGCCGCGACGTTCGTCGTGTTCCCGCTCGTGTCGCGCTCGACGTTCGCCGACGACCGCGAGACCACGCGCCGCTACCTCGAGGTCACCTCGCGCTACTCGCTGATGTTCGCCGCGATGATCGCCGTCGTGATGGCGGCCAACCCCGCCGAGGTGCTCGCCCTGGTCTACGCGCCCGACTACCAGCGCGCGGGCGCGCCAGCGCTGCCGATCCTGGCGTTCGGCAACGTCGCGTTCAGCATGCTCGCGATCAACGGCACGATCCTGAACGGCGCCGGCCACACGCGCGCCGCGGTCGGCGTCGCGGCGGCGGCGCTCGTCCTGGCGATCGCCGGCAACTGGATCGCGATCCCGCTCGCCGCGCCCGAGGGCCGCGTGCTCGAGGCCTCGGCGGCGGTCACTGCGGGCGCGATGCTCGTCGGCGCCGTGGCGTCGGGCCTCGTCCTGCGCCGCCGGCTCGGCGGCTACCTGCCGCTCACGAGCTTTCTGCGGATCGCGCTCGCCACGGCCGCCGCGCTCGGCGTCGGCCGCGCGCTCGGGTTCCACGGCAAGCTCCTGACGCTCGTGGAGGCGGCCGCCGTCGCGGCCACGTTCCTGGCCGTCCTGATCGCGACGCGCGAGCTCGGGCGGCGCGATCTGCAGGCGATCCGCGCGGTGCGCGCGCGGCGCGCCGCCGGAGGAGGTGACGCATGAGAGGGAGCCAGCGCGCGCGGGGGCTCGCGGCGGTCGGCGTCGCGGTCAGCCTCGCGATCGGCCTTGTGGCAGGCGCCGCGTGCGGCGCGCGCCCTCGGAGCACCGACACGCTCGTCGACTCGATCCGCGGCTACAACGAGGGCGTCCGCTGGGGGCGCTTCGCGGCCGCCGCGTCGCGCATCCCGCCCCGCGAGCGCTCGCAGTTCGTCGCGGACATGGACGAGCGCGCCGAGGAGCTCAAGATCACCGACTACGAGATCGTGAACGTCGAGGCCCGCGGCTCGCGCGAGGCGCGCGTGCAGGTCAAGGTGTCGTGGTACCGCGCGTCGGAGGGCACGCTGCGCGAGACCCACGCGGTGCAGACCTGGGAACGTCTCGGAGACGCCTGGATGATGGTGGCCGAGGCCCGCGTCCGCGGCGCTCAGATGCCGGGCCTCTCCGAGCCGGCGGACTCGTTGGCTCCGATGAACCCGGCGGAGCCGACAGCCGTCAACCGGTAAATGCGCGAGCCCTCCCACCTCCCGCCCGGGTCGCCGCCCCCACCCCGGGCGCGGTAACATCTGCGTCCCAGGTGTCGCAGAGCGACTTCGTCACGCGCGGCCAGGCGTTGGTCAACGCCGGGCAGTTCCAGGAGGCCGTGAAGGTCTGCCGCCTGGGGCTACTCGGGCGCCCGACTACCGTGGAGGGGCGCGTGGTGCTCGGCCAGGCGCTCCTGGCCCTCAAGCGCTTCGACGAGGTGCTCGCCGAGATGCGCGTCGCGCTCGAGCTGGATCCGAGCTCGATCCCCGCGCAGGCCCTGAAGGGCGAGGCGCTGCTCCGCAAGGGCGATCCGCACGGCGCGATCGACGTGCTGCAGAAGGTCCGCGCGCTCGCGCCGACCGATCCGCGGATCGCGCAGCTCGTCGGCGAGGCCGAGCGCGCTGGCGGCCGGCCCCGGGCCGGCGCCGCCGCGGGCTTCGGGGGCGGCGCTGGCCCGAGGCCGACCGACGACGCGTTCGGCGGCGAGAGCCAGACCAAGCACTACCCGCACCACGCCGAGGAGAGCACCGGCCCCGACGGCCACGAGGACACCGGCGGTAGCTTCACGCAGCCGACGTCGATCGCCGCGCCGACCGCCAAGCGGGGCTCGCGCGAGCAGGTGGCGCCCGCGCCCGCGCCGGCTCCGGCGGCGCGAGCGGCGGCAGCCCCGGCGCCGGTGGCGTTCCGGCCCGCCCCCGCGCGGTCCGGCCCCGCGGCGTTCGACGACGGCGAGCTCTCGGGCACGATGGAGGTCGATCCCGAGGCGGAGGGGATCGAGATCGGCACTGACGAGGCCGAGGATCTCGCGGGGCGGCGGGGCCGCGGGGCCGCGGCGGGCCCGTCGCCGCGCGGACGCAGCAGCAAGCGCGCGGGCGGCGGTGGCGGCGGTGGCGGTGGCGGTGGCGGCGGTGGCGGCGGCGGGGCGCGGGCGGCGGGGACCCCGGCGGCGCGGGGAGGGGCGGCTCCGAAGCGGGGATCGGATCGAGCCGCAGGCCGATCCGCAGATCGGGCCGCGGATCGCGCCGCAGATCGCGCCGCAGATCGCGCCGCAGATCGCGCCGGGCGCCAGCAAGCCGCCGCGCAGGCGCAGGTCGCGTCGCGGGCGGCCGCGCGCAACAAGGGCGAGGTCTCGAGCGTCGAGCTCGACGAAGACGAGCTCATGGAGGTCGACGAGACGGCCATGCCGCCCCAGCAGGTGGCCCGCGCGCAGGCCGCCGTCCGCAACGCGATCAACAAGCCGTCGGGGCCGATGCCGGATCCGGTGCCGGAGGCGCCGTCCCCGCGGGCGATGCGGGCCGCCCCGCAGCCGCAGCTCGCGCAGATGATCGCGAGCCAGCCGCACGTCATGTCGATGTCGCCGGTGGCGCAGCCGGCGGCGCAGGCCGCGCCGTTCAACGCGCGGAGCGCGCTCGCCGCCGCGCTGCCGACGCAGGCCGCGATGCCGGTGCAGGCGCCGGTCTCGGCCTCGAGCATGGCCGCGGCGGCGCGCCAGACCGTCGTCGCGCAGCCCGCGCCGCAGGTCTACCCCGCGGCGCAGCAGCAGCAGGTGCCGTGGGCGCCGCCCGACGCGCGCACCGTCGCGCCGTGGGCTCAGCCCGGGCCGGGCCAGATGGGCCAGATGGGCCAGATGGGCCAGATGGGCCGCCTCGGCCCCGACGAGGCGACGCGGCAGCCGCAGCCGATCGATCCGCGCTTCGATCCGCTCGCCGATCCGCACCTGATCGCGCTGTCGGCGGATCCGCCGTCGATGAGCGGCGCCGTGCCCGCGCTCGCCGAGCCGAGCCAGACCGGCGCCAAGGCGCTGCGGACCGGCATGCGCAAGACCCGGTCGCGGCTCCAGATCGCGCTGTGGGTGCTCATCGGCGTCGCGATGATCGGCGGCGGCGTGTTCGCCGGGTTCCAGATCCGCGCGATGCGGCTCGGCAAGCAGATCGAGGCGCTGCGCGCCGAGGCGTTCCGGATCGCGAACGCCGACACCTGGGCCGGCTGGCAGGGCGCGCGCACCCGGCTCGCCAGCATCGCGCAGGCGTCGCCCACGATCGACAACCGCGCCGTCCTCGCGCGCGTCCGCGCGATCCTCGCCTACGAGTTCAGCGATGGCATCGCCGAGGCGCAGGCCGCCGCCGACGAGCTGGCCGGGCAGGGCGGCCTGCACGGCGAGCTCGCGGCCGCGTTCGCCGCGCTCGCGCGGGGCGACGCCAAGGCCGCGCGGGCAGCCGCCGATCGCGCGCTCGCCATCGACGGCAACGACGCGGCCGCGCTCTACGCGAGCAGCCAGGTGGCGCTGCTCGCGGGCGATCTCAAGCTCGCGCTCGAGGCCGGCAAGAAGGCCGTCGAGCGCGAGGCCCGCGCGATGTACGCCGCCGGGCTCGCGCGCGTCCACGCGGCGGCGACGTCGTGGGAGGAGGGCCTCGCCGCGACCGATCAGGCCCTCAAGGCCACGCCGGAGCACCCCGGCGCGCTCATCGTGCGCGGCGTTCTGCTCGCCGAGGGCGGCCGCATCGTGGCCCAAAACCCCGCCGGCACCGAGATCCGCGGGCAGCTCGAGAAGGTCGTGCGCGAGGGCACGCGGCCGGCCGCCGAGCAGGCGCGCGGCGTGTCGCCGGCGCAGGTCGCGTACGCGGACCTCGCGCTCGCGCGCGTCGACGCCGCGCGCGGCAACGTCGACGCCGCGAAGGCCGATCTGGCGAACGCGCTCGCCGTCGGGCTCGACGAGCAGCGGTTCGCCGAGGAGGTCGGCGAGACCCTCTACGCGATCAACCTGCTCGATCAGGGCAAGCGCGCCACCGATCGCGCGCTCGCCGCGTGGCCGGGGAGCCTGCGCGCCCGCGGGGCGCGCGCGCAGATCGCGCTCGCCCAGGGCCAGCTCGAAGAGGCGCTGCAGCTCGTCGAGAAGAAGGAGCTCCTGCAGCTCGCGCGCGGGCTCGCCCTGCGCGGCATGGCGCGGCTCGCCGCCGGCAACGTCGACGGCGCGCTGACCGATCTCGACGCCGCCCTGAAGCGGCTGCCGCGGTACGAGCCCGCCCTCATCGGGCGGGCCTGGCTCGATCAGCGCGTCGCCGGCGCCGAGGAGGCCAGGAAGCGCCTCGAGCCGCTGTACAAGCCGACCGGGGCCAGCCCCGCGCTCGGCGCCGCGTACGGAAAGCTCCTGTACGCCGCCGGCGATCCGGCGTCGCGCGAGAAGGCGAAGGCCGCCCTCGAGAAGGCGGCCGGCGCGGGCGCGCTGATCGACGCCGTGCACGCGCAGCTCGACTACGGGCGGATCCTGCGCGATCACGGCGACGTGCGCGGCGCGCGGACGATGCTCGAGCAGGCCGGCCGCGGCGGCCTGGCCGAGGCGCGCCTCGACGCCGCGATGCTCTACTTCGAGGAGCGCCGCCCGCAGGACGGCCACAAGGCCATCGAGGTGCTTGTGCAGGAGGCCGGCGATCGCGCGTCGCCCGAGCTCTGGCTCGAGGCCGCGCGCGCGCGGATGCTCGTCGGCGATCACGCCGCCGCGGCGGCCGCGCTCGAGCGGCTCGGCAAGCTCCCCGGCGTCGTCCCGTGGCAGCTCGAGCGCGAGCGCGGCCGCTACGCGCTCCGCCGCAGCGACACGAGCGGCGCGGCGCAGCTCCTCGTCCGCGCGCTCGACGGCTGCGGCGACGACGCCGAGACGTTCCTGCTCGCCGCCGAGATCGGGAACACCGACATCCGGCAGCAGAAGCTCGTCGAGAAGGTGCAGAGCCTGGCCAAGACGCGCCTCAAGGACCGGCCCGAGGGCGCCATCGTCGCCGGCAAGATCGCGCTCGCGGAGGAGAAGTACGACGAGGCCAAGGCCGCGTACGAGAAGGCGCGCGCCGGGCTCGTGAGCGCCTCGGATCGCCGCCAGGCGCAGGCCGAGTTCGGGCGCGCCGTCGTCGCCTACTACCAGAAGCAGGACGACATGAGCGCGATGGCCACGCTCAAGCTCGTGATCGCGCAGGATCCGACGCTCTACAACGCCTACCTGTTCTACGCCGACATGATCCGCGATCAGGCGCCCGACGAGGCGTTCGAGTACGTGAAGAAGGCCGTGACGTACAACCCGGACTTCATCGACGGCTGGGTCATGTACGGATCGATCGCGCACCGCCTGCGCAAGCCCAAGGAGCTCGCCACCGCGGTCACGCGCGTCGGGAGCCTCGCGCCCGGCAGCGAGGCGCTGCGCCAGCTGCAGGGCCTGCGGTAGCCCGGTTGGCCCCGGCGGCCCCCGCCGCTACTGCTGCATCATGAGGACGACGGCGACCGCCGCGCCCGCCGCCAGGAGCAGCATGATCACGATGATCAGCGTCCACGGCGGCCGGTCGTCCTTCTTGTGCAGGCCCGTGCGCTCGGCGGGCTCGAGCATCTGCTCGAGCGACTCGAGCTCGGTGAGGGTCGGCGTCGGCAGGTTCCCCTTGTTGCGCGGGGCCGCGGACGGGCGCCCCATGCGCTTGTGCGCCGGCAGCTGGCCGCTCGGGTTGGCCAGCTCGTGGGTCAACTTCGACGGATCGAGGAACGCGCTCGGATCGAGGCTCGTCGAGCCCTCGCCCTGGGTCCCCTGCGCCGCGCCGTTGCCATCGATCAGCGACGTCATCTTCTGCATCTCGTCGAGGATCAGCGCGTCGATCAGCGACTCCTTCGGCTCGGCGGAGCGCTTGCGCATCATCTCGACCTGCGTGTCCCGCACGAGGTTCGCGATGTCGCGCGCGGTGACCTTCATCCGCCGCGAGAACAGGTACTGCGCGAGCGCGTCGCCGAGGTCGGCCGCGCTCTGGTAGCGATCGTTTGGATCGCGGGCCAGCGCCTTGCGCGTGACCTGCTCGATCTCCGCCTCGACCTCGGGGTTGAGCGCCGCGATCGACGGCACGCGCGCCTGCCGCACGAGCTCGACCGTCTGGTAGTCCGTCTCGCCGAAGAAGAGGCGGCGGCCGGTGAACAGCTCCCACAGGATGATACCGACGGCGAACACGTCGGCGCGGTGATCGACGTCGAGGCCGCTCGCCGCCTCGGGCGAGAGGTAGCTGAACTTGCCCTTCACGACGCCCGGATCGGTCGACTCGATCTGGCTGTTGGCCTTCGCGAGCCCGAAGTCCACGAGCTTCACCTCGCCGTTCTTCGACAGGAGGATGTTCGGCGGCGAGATGTCACGGTGGACGATGCCGAGCGGCTCGTTCGTCTCCGGGTGATCGAGGACGTGCGCGTACTGGAGCGCCTTGCAGCACTCGATCATCAGGTAGATCGTGTGCCCGATCTCGATGCGGCGGCCCTTCTGCTTCTGTCGCTCGATGAGCCCCTTGAGGTTGCACCCATCGACGTACTCCATCACGAGGAAGTACGCGTTGTCGGGCGTCCTCGAGATGTCGAAGACCTGGACGATGTTCGCGTGCTGGAGGAACAGCGACAGCCGCGCCTCGTCGAGGAACATCGAGACGAACTTCTGGTTCTTCGTCAGGTTCGGCAGGATGCGCTTGATCGCGACGGACTTCTTGAAGCCCTCCATCGACTCCGCGACGCCGCGAAACACCTCAGCCATGCCACCATGGTCAAGCCGTTCCGTGATCGTGTAGCGGTCGCGCATCCCCGACGGATGTCGATACTACCAGAGCTTACGGAGGGGTCGCAATCTGAGCCCCGTCCGCTGCGCGCTGGGCGGCCGGGATTTCAAGACCTGCTCGACCAGCGTGGGCACAGGGTTGGGCGCAGGGTCGGACAGGTTGTCGATCGGCTCGCCGGCGAGGGCGCCGGCTGCGCCAGACGGAGCAGCGCGCCCCTCGGGGGGCCCGGGGCTCAATCCGGGGCGTTGTCCGCTTCGACCTGCTCGCGAGCGGACTTGCACTCGAAGCACAGCGTCGTGACCGGGCGGGCCATCAGGCGCTTGAAGCCGATCGGCTCGCTGCACTCCTCGCACTCGTCCAGGGTCCCGGCCTCCAGCCGCTGCATCGCCTCGCGGATCTTGGCGAGCAGGAACGTCTCGCGGTCGTGGAGGCGGAGCTGGGTCGAGTAGATCTCCTCCTCCGTCGACTCGTCCATCGAGTCGCGCCCGATCCGGTCGCGGTCGCGATCCATCGTGAACTCGAGCGCCGTGTGGGCGTGGTCTCCGAGTCGATCGAGATCCGCCTGGAGTCGGGCTTTCAGCTCCTGGGTCTGCTCGGTCGTCAGCATGGTTTCAGTCTACGAATGGCCCTTCCCCCGTCAATCACGCTGGCAGCCGGCGCGTCGGCATTTTTGCGGTGCGTGGCGCGCGCGCTCGCTGAGCGCTTGCGACGCGGCATCGCTTCGGCGACCATCGGCCCGCCCGAGGAGAGTGCGCGATCAGCGATGGCGACGGACGCCTCGCGCGGCCGACTTATTCCCGCGAGATCGACGAAACCTGTGCGCGTGCGCGCGTGTCTGTGGCTCGTGGCGCCCGCGACGTGCCGCCGACCTCCCGCCGGCTTCGCCGCCGGAATGGACCGTTCGGACGCCGCGTTCGTTTGAGACACACACCGACGCATCCCCGAGGAGCCCTCGTGACCACCTTGACCCGCTGGAAAGTGGCCTGCGCGCTGATGGCCGCCATCGCCGGCTATGCGATCTTCTTCCGCGGCGGCGGCGCGGCGGACAAGCCCGCCCCGACCGTCGCGCAGCGCAGCGGCACCCTGCCCGGGCACCTGCGCCGCCCGCTCCGCGTCAGCGCCGAGGCCGCCGGCGTCTCCCGGGCCGAGCTCGTCGAGCGCCTCCTGTCCGCGCGCTCGCTGCGCGACGTGCAGACGCTCGCCGGCAAGCTCGGCACCGTCGGCGACGACGAGGCGATCGATCAGCTGATGCCGCTGCTCAAGGACAGCCGGCGCGGCGTGCCCGAGGCGATGCTCGAGGCGTTCGGGCACATCGGCACGCAGAAGGCGGTCGACGTGCTGATCGACGCGACGAAGGATCAGCGGCCGTCCATCCGCGGCTCCGCGATCGCGGCGCTCGGCACCACGCAGAGCGAGGCCGCGGAGCAGCTGCTCCTCGCGCTCGCGGGCAAGCAGGGCGATCTGCAGCAGGAGTCCGCGATCGCGGCGCTCGGCGCGGTCGGCTCCGAGCGCGCCGTCGAGGCGCTCGCCAAGCTCGCGACGTCCGGCAGCTTCTCGACGGCCATCGCCGCCGTCCACGCGCTCGGCAACGCCGACACGCCGGCCGCCGAGGCCGCGCTGGTCGCACTCGTCGACGCGCCGGACAGCCGGATCGCCGCGAGCGCGATCGGCTCGCTCTCCGAGCTCGACGCCGATCTGCTCGCCAAGCTCACGCGGATCGTGAAGTCCGGCGATCCGCAGCTCGTCGGCGCCGCGCTCGGCACGCTGGCCAAGGCCGGCGACGCGGCGCTGCCCGTCCTGCGGGAGGCCGCGTTCCACGGCGGGATGACCTCGCGGTGGGCCGCCGTCTCGGCGATCGGCGAGATCCACAGCGACGCCGCCGCGAAGCTGCTCGGCGAGATCCTGAAGACCGGCGATCGCCAGGCCGCGATGACCGCGGCGGCGGCGCTCGCGGACACCGGCAGCGCCGCGGCCCGCGCGCTCCTCATCGAGGTCGCGCTGTCCGAGCGCGGGCAGATCACCGGCGCGCTCTCGCAGATCGCGCAGATGGAGGGCGAGGACATCGACCAGGCGCTGCTCACGGTCCTCAAGAAGGGCTCGTCGGGCGAGCGCTACGCGGTGCTGCCGCGCCTGCTCAAGGCCGGTAACGAGGGCGCGCTCGAGCTCGCGCTCCGGCTCGCCACCTCGGGGCCCCGCTACGAGCGCGGGGAGATCATGCGCATGCTCGCCGACGCCGGCTCGCCCCGCACGTGGGACGCGCTCGTCGACGTCGCCGGCAAGACCCGCGGCCAGACGCGCGTCAGCGCGCTCGACGTGCTCGCGCAGGCGCGCCCGTCGGATCCGGCGATCGGCCAGCTCCTCAGCGACTCGCTGTTCTCCGGCCGCTCCGACGAGGCGCGCTACGCCGCGTCCGTCCTGGGCCGGGTCGGCACCGAGGATGCGCGCCAGGCGCTGATCGTCGCGCTCTCCGACAAGGATCGGGGCGTCGCCGCGGCGGCCGCCGCGGCGCTCGGCCAGGCCGGCCTCGGCGAGGGCGTCAAGGGCGCGCTGCTCGCGGCGGCGCAGGGCAACCCCGGGCTCAAGATGACCGTCATGAGCCAGCTCCTGCAGGCCGGCGCCCCGGAGGGCCTGCGCCTGGCCGAGGAGCTGATGGAGGGTAAGCCGGAGAACGGGCGGCACTCCGCGCGCACGGTCGTCATGGCCCTCGCGCGCCAGGGCACGCCCGAGGCCCGGCGCCTGCTCGATCGCGCGGTGACGTCGAAGGATCCGCAGGTGCGGGTCGCCGCGGTCAACGCGCTCGGCCAGAACCCCGACGAGGGCACCACCGACAAGCTGCTGCAGCTCGCGCGCGACGAGGACAGCGACGTCCGCGCCTCGGCGCTGCAGACGCTCGGCCAGCTCAGCTCCGAGCGGGCGCAGAACGCGCTCATCGAGGCCACGCGGGGCGGCAAGTCCGAGGAGCGCGTGGCCGCGATCTCGGGCCTCTCGCAGAGCGACGATCCGCGGATCACGCAGCACCTGACGCAGCTCATGCGCGACAGCGATCCGCAGGTGGCGGAGACGGCGGTCCGCGCCGCCAGCAACGGCGGCGTGGAGGTCGATCGGGCGCTGATCCAGATCGTCAACGATCCCAGCGCCAAGGAGGATCTGCGGACGACGGCCGCGAGCCAGCTCCGGAGCCGGGGCGCCGACCTCGACGACGCGACCGAGAAGGCGATCATCAAGCTCATGGGCTCGCCCTACGGCGGCCGCGGCTACATGGCCGAGTACGAGGGCTACTACGAGTGATTGACGAGAGCCCGGTCCGGAGGAGCCGGCAGGCGAGGACCGGGCGAAGTCACAATTGACGAGAGCCCGGTCCGGAGGAGCCGGCGGGCGAGGACCGGGCGGAGTCACAAGTAACGAAAGGCCCGGTCCGAGGACTCGACGATCCGAGCTAGTATCGGCACGTGCCGGGAGACTCCCGCGAGGAGGTCGGGCCGTACCTCGTGTACGAGCAGCTCGGATCGGGCGGCATGGCCACCGTGCATCGCGCGGAGCAGCGCGGGATCGCCGGCTTCCGTCGCGTCGTCGCGCTGAAGCGGCTGCACGCGAACGTCGCGGCCGATCCCGATCTCCTGAAGTCGTTCATCCACGAGGCGCGGCTCGCGAGCTACCTCAAGCACGCGAACGTCGCGCAGACGTTCGACCTCGGGAAGGTCGGCGAGACCTACTTCATCGCGATGGAGTTCGTGGCCGGCCCGACGCTCGGGCAGCTCATGCGGCAGTGCGCGGCGGCGGCGGGCCCGATCCCGCTCAACATCGTGCTGTCGATCATGATCCAGATCTGCGACGCGCTCGATCACGCGCACAACCTGTGCGACGACACCGGCAAGCCGCTCGGGATCATCCACCGCGACGTCTCGCCGTCGAACGTGATCGTCTCGAACGCCGGGACCGTGAAGCTCATCGACTTCGGGATCGCGAAGGCGAGCAACTCGGACGTCCGCACGCAGACCGGCATGATCAAGGGCAAGTTCGGGTACATCGCGCCCGAGTACCTCGCCGGCCAGCTCGATCTGCGCGGCGACCTGTTCGGCGCCGGCGTGATCGCCCACGAGCTGATCGCCGGGCGCCCGCTGTTCCTCGGCCGCAACGACTTCGACACGCTGAGCCGGATCCGCGAGATGCCGATCTCGCCGCCGTCGCGCTGGAACCCGAGCGTGCCGCCCGATCTCGACGACATCGTGCTGACCGCGCTCGAGCGCGATCCGGACCGCCGGTGGCAGAGCGCCGCGGCGATGCGGAACGCGATGACCCACGCCCTGCGCACGGTCGGCGGTCCCGTCACCGGCCAGCAGGTGTTCGAGTGGATCGAGTGGGCGTTCATGCAGCAGTCGCGGCCGGACTCCGAGACGCCGCACGAGCTCGACGGGCCGAGCTACCTGGTCGATCTCGAGCAGCAGCGCTCGCTGGTGCCGTCGACGCCGCTCACGCCGAGCGTGCCGCCGCCGGGGCCGTCGCCGTTCTCGTCCAGCGCGCCGCCCACGGCCGTCACGCCCGACGCGCTGCCGCGCCGGCGGCTCCGGGCCGACGCGTCGGTCCCGCCGACGTCGCCCGGCTTTGGCCCCGCGGCGCGGCGCGAGGTCACGCCATCGCCGGACACCGGCGAGACCATCCTCCGCGGGGCGGCCAGCGTGGATCTCCCGCCCGAGACGCTGCCGGCATCGGCGTTCGCGCCGGAGACGCTGCCGCCGTCGGAGCTCGAGGTGGCCGTCCACCCCCGGGTCCGGCGCCGATCGTCGCACCAGATGGCGACGCCGCCGCCCGAGGGGCTCTCGCCCGCGCGGTCTCCCGCTCGCCCGTCGTCGTTGTACGTCGCGCCGCCGGCGCCGCCGCCGCCGCCGGCCGAAGCGGAGCTCCCGCCGGAGACGCTGCCGGCGTCGGCGTTCGCGCCGGAGACGCTGCCGACGTCGGCGTTCGCGGACACGCAGCCCGCGCAGGTGTTCTCGCCCGGGCCGCCGGCCGGGCCGCCCGTCGATCCGGCGGTGAAGCTCGCGGCGGCGATGCTGGCGCCGACGTTGCCCGGGCCCGCCGCCGCGCCGAAGCTCGTCGCGGCGCCGCAGTTGCCGGTGCGCCTCAAGGCGCCGACCACGCAGCCGGCGCCGCCCGCGCGCGACAAGCCGCCCACCGCGCCGCCGCCCACGCCGCCGCCCGCGACCGGCGGGCGCGTGAAGGCGACGTCGGTCCCGCCGCCCGCGATCGGCGGGCGCGCGAAGGTGACGTCGGTCCCGCCGCCCGTGCCCGGGGGCGCCGCGAAGCCGTCGCTGTCTGGCACGCCGCCGCCGCTGCCGCCGCCGCCCGCGGCCGGCGGGCGCGCGAAGGCGCCGTCGGTCCCGCCGCCCGTGCCCGGCGGGGCGCCGAAGCCGCCGCCGCTGCCGGCCGAGATGCGCGCGAATCCGGCCTCGAACCCGCCGCCCGTGCCAGCGGCGGCGCCGCCGCCCGTGCCGCCGTCGGGCCCGCGGCCCATCCCGTCGAGCTCGCGGCCGCCGCCGCGGCCGCGCTCGCCTCAGGCGGACCTGCTCGGCGCGGCCGCGCCGCGTCTGGGGCGCTACGACGAAGACGGGTTCGATCCCGGCGCCTCCGGCGAGCGAACCGATCCGCTCGCGAGCCGGACCTCCGGCAGCGACTTCGATCCCACCGCCCCGGTCGCGCGCGACTTCGCCGTGGCCTCGATGCCCAGCGGGGCGCGCGCGGCGGCGGTGGCGGCGCCGCGGCCGTCCCGCGCGTCGCTGCCGCGCATGCCGGGCGCGGGCGCGTCTGCTGCCGGTGGCGCGCTGCCGGGCGCGCCTTCAGCCTTGCTCGTCGGCGACGGGCTCGCGGACGCCCCGATCTCGGCGAGGACCACGGCCAAGGCCGAACGGCGCGCCGGCAAGCCGGCGGCGGTGCCGGCCGCGGGCGCGGGCGCTGCGAAGGCGGCGGGCGGCGCGAAGGCCGCGGGCGCTGCGAAGGCGGCGGGCGGCGCGAAGGCGGCGGGCGGCGCGAAGGCCGCGGGCGGCGCGAAGGCCGCGGCGAGGTCGGCGCCGTCCAACGCCGAGGAGGAGGCCCACCGCGGCGGCAGCCGCTCGTGGCTCGTGCTGCTCCTCTTGCTGCTCGCCGCCGTCGCCGCCGGGGCCGCCGCGTACTACTTCGGCTTCATGCTCGATCCGTGAGGGCGCGGGCGCGCCCGGCGGCCGTGCGCGCGTGTCCTCGGCGCCGCCTCGGCGCCGCCGCGGCCCGTCACGGCGTCCGCGGCTCCGGCTGCGGCTCGCTGGCCTCGACGGGAGGCGGCCGCGTGGCGGTGCGGCTCCGCGGGCTTCCGCTCAGCTCTCGCTCGCGGGCCGTGGCCGGCAGCGTCGGCAGGTGGACGCGGAACACCGTGCCGCCGCCCGGCGCGTCGTCGACGTCCATCCAGCCATCGTGCTCCTTCACGATGCCGGAGCACACGGCGAGGCCGAGCCCGGTGCCGCCCTGGCCCTCCTTCGTCGTGTAGAACGGCTCGAAGACCTTGTCGCGGATCTCGCGCGGGATGCCGATGCCCGTGTCCGCCACGGCCAGCATCACGAAGTCCTGCTCGGCGCCCGTCTCGAGGCCCGGGCGCGTCCGGCGGATCGCCTGCGTCTCGATCGTGAGCGCGCCGCCGTCGGGCATCGCCTGCACCGCGTTGAGGAGCAGGT
The DNA here is from genome assembly GCA_035558535.1 of Kofleriaceae bacterium. GTDB lineage: Bacteria > Myxococcota_A > Polyangia > Haliangiales > Haliangiaceae > JABFXX01. Next base: position 19,110 of record DATMCI010000196.1, on the reverse strand, counting down.
TGATGAGGACCTGCTGCAGCCGATCGGCGTCGCCGTCGACCAGCGGCAGGCCCTCGTAGCGATCGAGGCGCGTCCGCACCTTGGCGGCCGAGAACTGGCCGCCGAGCAGCTCGACCGTCGTGAGCGCCAGCTCGTTCAGGTTCACGCGCGCGTGCTCGGGCGCGCCGACCTTGCGCCGCGCGAAGTCGAGCAGCCGCTGGATGATGCGCGTGATGCGCGCGGTCTGCTCGGCGATGATGCCGGCGTTCTTCTCGACGACCTCGGGCTCGCGGGACTTGCGCTGGATCGAGCGCGCGCGGCCGGCGATGACGTTCAGCGGCGTGCCCACCTCGTGGGCGATCTCGGCGGCCAGCTGGCCGATCGTCGCGAGCTTCTCGGTCTGGCTGAGCCGCTGCTCGAGCGCGAGCTTCGCCTCGTTCTGGCGCTGCGTCTCGCCGCGGGACTCGCGCAGCGAGTAGGTCATCTCGTTGAAGCGCGTCGCGATCGCGCCGATCTCGTCGTCGTGCTCGGACAGGATGACGTGCGAGAGGTCGCCCTGCGCGACGTCGTCGATGCCGCGCAGGAGCTTCGTGATCGGCTGGCTGACGAACCGGCCGGCGAGGCTGCCGACGACGATCGTCGTGACGAGGACCACGAGGACCACGAGGACCAGCGCGCGCGACAGGTCCTCCGGTGTGGTCGCGAGCGCCGAGGCCGGCTTCGCGATCTCGAGCATCGCGAGCACGACGCGCTCGTCCTCGCGCGCCGACGTCGCGCGCAGCGCCTGCGCGTAGAAGTACTGCTCACCCTCGACGTCCGCGAACGTCTTGCCCGGCAGCTCGAGCAGCGTCCGCAGCCGCCGCAGCTGCGTCTCCGAGATCGTCGCGCTCGGCAGCGATGTCGCCAGCTCGCGCGGGATCACCGTGACGCGCCAGCCGCCCGCGTCTCGCCCCAGCGCCTGGAGCTGCGCGTCGCTCGGGATCCGGAACGCCGACGCCTGCGCCTCGAGCGCCAGCCGCAGCGTGCTCGCGATCGCCCGGGCCTCCCGCTCGATCGCCGTCCGCCGCTCGTGCGTGCGCTCCCGGAGGTCGAACAGCGCGTACCCCGACGACGCGATCGCCACCACGATCGTCGTCGCCACGGTGATGCGGGTCGCGACCTTCATGCCCGCCGAGCATAGCTCGCCAGCGCCTGATCGAGTGAAGGATCGCCCTCGCGGACGCGGCGCTCAGTGCGTCGTCGTGCTGCCGGCCGCGGCGGGCGTCGGGACCGAATCGACGTCGCCGTCGACGGCCTCGCGGCGGCTGCTCGCGCCGTTGCCGTTGCCATTGCCGTTGCCGTTGCCGTTGCCGTTGCCGTTGCCGTTGCCGTTGCCGTTGCCGTTGGCCAGCGCGACGGACGGATCCGACTTCTCGCGCCGCACCGCGCGGACGCTGCCGTTGCCGTTGCCGTTGCCGTTGCCGCTGCCACTGCCACTGCCGGTCTCCGCGCCGTTGCCGTTGCCGTTGCCGTTGCGGGCGTCGATCGGCTTCGGCGGCCGCCGCTTCTCGGCCTTGTCGCTGCGCTCGCCCTTCTCCTTGTCGGCGAGCTTGGCGACCTCGGCCGCCTTGGCGTCCTTGGCCTCCTTCGCCTCGCGCTCGCGCTCGAGCTCGCGCTCCTCGCGCCGCTTCTCGCGCATCCGGCGCAGCCCGCCGACCATGATCTCGGCGATCAGCTGGTCGTACTCCATCCCGACCGCCTGGGCGATCAGCACGAGGTCGGAGTACCCGGGCGTCAGGCCCGGCAGCGGGTTCACCTCGAGGACGTAGATCCGGCCGTCGGCGTCCATCCGCAGGTCGACGCGCGCGACGTCGCGGCAGTCGAGCGCCCAGAACGTGGCGCGCGCGATCTTCTCCATCGCCTTCTGCTCGGCCTCGGTGAGCCGCGCCGGGCACTCGTAGTAGACGTGCTCCTCCCACTCCTGCTTGACCGCGAAGTCGTAGACCGGCCGCGCCGTGTTCTTCTTGAACTTGATCTCCATCGGCGGCAGCACGCGCGGGCGCTTGTCGCCGAGGAGCCCGACCGTGAACTCGCGGCCGGCGATGTACTCCTCGACGAGCGCCGGCTGCCGGTAGCGCTCGACGCAGATCTTGACCGCGGCCCGCAGCTCCTCCTCGGAGTCGACGACGCTCGTCGAGCCGATGCCCTTGCTCGAGCCCTCGGCGTTCGGCTTCACGATCAGCGGGAACCGCATGTCCGGCGACAGCCGCTCGCGCGCCGACTCCATGACCTGGAACCGCGGCGTCAGGATGTCGTGCTGGAGCAGCACCTTCTTGCCGAGCGCCTTGTCGAGCGCGATCGCGAGCGTGGCCGAGTCGGAGCCCGTGTACGGGATGCCGAGCAGCTCGCACAGGGCAGGGACCTGCGCCTCGCGGTTTCGGCCCTCGACGCCCTCGGCGATGTTGAAGATGAGGTCCACGTCGGCCTCGGCGAGCACCCGCGGCAGATCGGGCGTGGCCTCCAGGTGGACGACGATGTGGCCCTGCCGGGCGAGCGCGTTGGCGATCGCGATGATCGTCTCCGGCGGATCCCACTCGGCCTCGTCGTCCCCCTTGTCGCTGCGCTTCACGTTGTAGGTGAAGCCGACCCGGATCGGCTGCGCCCGCCGCTGCCGCGTGACGCCGAGCTGGCTCGCCGTGGCGAGCCCCGAGCGGAGCGCCGCCGCGTTCAGGATCGCCGCGATCGTGGCGTTGTACGTCAGGCCCACCTGCGCCGTCGCCGCGAACAGGGACGAGCTCGAGCCGAGCGCCGGCAGCGCGTTGGCCTCGAGCAGGTAGATCCGGCCCTCCGGCGTGACCCGGTAGTCGAGGCGCGCCAGGTCGCGCAGGCCGAGCGTGCGGATGACCTCGCTCGAGATCGATCGCAGCCGCGCCGCGACGTCGCGCGGGATGTTCGCCGGGCAGCGGTACTGCACCTTGCCCGGCTCGAGGTTCTTGAGCCGGTAGTCGTAGATGTTGAACGGGCGCTCGCTCCCCGTCTCGATCAGGAGCTCGACCGGCGTGAGGAGGCCGTTGTCGTGGCCCACGCCCTCGATGAAGCCGAGCGCGATGTCGAGGCCCTCGATGTACTCCTCGACGAGCACGCCGTCGGGGTACTGGCGCAGCGCGACCTTGAGCGCCGACGGCAGCTCGCGCGGCTCCTTGACCACCGACGAGCCCAGCCCGCTGCGCGCGGTGTCGGGGTTGTAGATGCCCTTGCTCGAGCCCTCGTGGTTCGGCTTGACGATCACCGGGAACGCGAGCCCGGCGCCGCGCTCGATCACCTGCTCGAAGTTGCGCGGCGTGACGAGCACGGCGCGCGCGCTGTCGATGCCGGCGCGCTGGACGAGGAGCTTCGTGAGCCACTTGTCGAGCGTGAGCGCGTTCGTGTACGCGTCGCTGCCGGTGTACGGGATGCCGAGCTCCTCGAACAGCGACGGGTAGAACGCCTCGCGCATCCGCCCGGAGTGGCCCTCGGCCGTGTTGAAGATGATGTCCGGGTCGATCGTCTCGAGCCGCTCGAGCAGGTTCGACGCCGGGCCCGACACCTCCACCTTCTCCACCTCGTGGCCGGCGGCCTCGATCGCCGCGGCGATCGCGTTCACCGTCTCGACGCTGTCGTACTCGGCCTCTTTCTCGGTCTCGCGGACATCGGCCAGCCGCAGGTTGTGAGTGAACGCGACCTTCATGGAGCTTGCACGTGTAGCAAAGCGGTGTGACATCCCCATCGGCAGGGCCGGGGGCTCACCTCGGCACACCGATCGTGCAGCTCGTACGTCATAACTGGCTCATGCGTTCCCTCCCGCGCGTCGCGCTCGCCGCGCTCGTCACGCTCGCTGCCTGCGGCGGGCGCGCGGCCCACCCGACGCTGCCGCCCGCGCCCGTGGCGCCGGCGCGCGACCTCGCGACCGCGCGCGACGGCGCTGTCCGCGTCGACGCGAGCGACGGCGGCCTCGCCGCCAAGGACCCGCGCGTCATCGATCTCGACATCATCCGCGTCCAGGTCGGCACCGCCGCGCCCGGCCGCGAGGCGGAGCCGACCGTGGTCGCCGCCGCCGAGCTGTTCCGCCAGGCGACGGACGCGGCGAAGGACGGCCGGCACCGCGAGGCGCTCGCGACCTACCGCCGGCTCGTCGCCGAGCTCCCCGAGTCGCGGTACGCGCCGGTGTCGCTGTTCAACATCGCCGCGATCTACGACCAGCAAGGCGATCTCTCCGCCACGATCGCGGCGCTCCGCGAGCTGGTCGCCGCCTACCCGAGCTCGCGCGAGTCGGTCGAGGGCCACCTCTACATCGCGGCGCTGCAGTCCGAGAAGGCGCAGTGGCCGGACGCGCTCGCCACGCTCGACGCCGTCCTCGCCCGCACGAGCCTGACGCTCGCCGACCGCGTCGAGGCGCACGCGCGCCGCGGCTACGTGCTCCTCGAGCTCGCGCGCTACGACGCCGCCGAGACCGCGCTCGCCGCGGCGCTCGCCGACTGGCGCCGCGCGCCGCGCATCGAGGACCCGTACTACATCGCGATGGCGCACTACTACCGCGGCGAGCTCGTCCACCGCCGCTTCGCCGCGTCCCCGATCCGGCTGCCCGACGATCAGCTCGCGAAGGACCTCGAGGCGCGCCGCGTCCTCGCCGCGCAGGCGTACGACCGCTGGAAGGAGAGCCTCGGGTACCGGCACGCCTACTGGGCGACCGCGTCGGGCTACCAGATGTCGCAGATCTTCGTCGAGCTGTGGGAGGTCACGGCCAAGGCGCCGTACCCGGCGCGCCTCTCCCCGGCGCAGCGCGCCCGCTACGTCGCCGAGGTGCACGAGCGCGTCCGCATCCACCTCGAGAAGGCGCTCGAGGGGCACCGGATGAACGTCGAGCTCGCGAAGGCGTACGGCGTCGAGACCGCGTGGAGCAAGGCCAGCGAGGTGCGCGCCACCGAGGTGCTCGATCTCCTGGCCCGGGAGGCGCGCGGCGAGTACGTCACCCCGGCCGGGTCGCCGTAAGGCCGCCGCGGCGGCGCGGCGGCGGCGTATATAATGACGGCCCGGGAGCGGCCCACTCCCGGCGCTCGAATCTCAAGTTTCTCCGTTGACGGCCTAGGTTCCGTCGACTATACGTCATCCCCTCTGGCCCATAGGGGGACGAACACTAGGAATCCCGCTGGCGTAGCTCAACCGGTAGAGCACCTGACTTGTAATCAGGAGGTCGCGGGTTCGAGTCCCACCGCCAGCTCCACAAACTAGCCTTTTGATCTTGGAGGGATGCCCGAGCGGCCAAAGGGAGCAGACTGTAAATCTGCCGGCTTATGCCTTCGGTGGTTCGAATCCACCTCCCTCCACGGAGACCTGAACCGTGACATGCGGGCGTAGCTCAGTTGGTAGAGCTCCAGCCTTCCAAGCTGGTTGTCGTGGGTTCGAGTCCCATCGCCCGCTCAGTAAGATTCAGCCCTCTTAGCACAGTGGCAGTGCACCTCCTTGGTAAGGAGGGGGTCCCGAGTTCAATTCTCGGAGAGGGCTCTCAACAACCAGATCCGTCGCGGAGACCTTGCGGGTCGAGATCTGCCCGGTGCCCAGCGCCCAGCGCCCGGGCTAGCGGCGCAGGCGGCGCAGAGGCGCGGCCTCCTCGTCATCCGTGCGGGTGAACCGGCCGCGGAACGTCTGCGGCTGGAAGCCGTCGACCTCGACGGTCATCACGTACTCCCCGGGGGGATCGTCCGACGTGACCGACCACGCGTGCTGGATCCAGCCGTCGTAGCAGCCGGAGTAATCCTCGGTCACGGCGCGCTTCTGATCGTCGCTGATCTTCACGTGCTTCGCGGTCGTCACCTCCGCGGACCACATGCCGAGGCCGGGCAGCTGCAGCGTCTCGCGGAACAGCGTCGGGCCGGTGCAGGGCAGCTTGATGCGCCAGCCATACATCGTGTCCCCGGTCAGCTCGAACCGGCTCTGCCGCTTGTAGACACCGTCGACGACCTGTCCGAACAGGGTGGCGACGGGCTGCTTCAGCGCGGGCGCGGCCGGCTGCAGGGGAGGGGGCGGCGCCATGATCGCGGGTTGACTACCGCAAGCAGCGACCCACAGAAGGACGAGCACGACGTAGCGAGGCACCCCGCCAAATCTATCCGCATGAAGCCGCGGGCGCCCTCCACAGGCGCCCGCCACAGGTGCGGGCCCCGAGGTCCCCGAAGTTCCCGGGTTTCTGGGACACCGGAGACTTGCCATACGTTTTGAACTAGGGTACACGTCCGCTTCCGTCGCGCACACTCAAGGAGTACCCACCCAAAGTACAGCTAAGTGGTCGAGATTTTTAGGGGAGTAGCTCAATTGGTAGAGCATCCGTCTCCAAAGCGGAGGGCTGCAGGTTCAAGTCCTGTCTCCCCTGCCACACTGTTACAGAGCAACCAAGTAGGACGCCGTGGCCCAGCAAGAGAACGCACCGAACAAACCAGTCCACCTCATGTACCTGTGCGGTGCGGTCCTCTTGTTCTACGTGATGCAGTGGACCGTCGACTGGGTCTGGGACTACTTCGGGACGCCGCCGTCCGAGTTCAAGATCTCGCTCGTGTCCGGCGTGGTCGCCCTGGTCGCGGGCATCACGCTGTACCGGAATGATCGCGTCTTCACCCTCGCGAATGAGGTCTCCGGTGAGCTGAAGAAGGTCACCTGGCCAACGGCGAAAGAGGTCCGCACCGCCACCCTCGTCGTCGTGGTGATGTCCCTCATCTCGGCGCTCATCCTCGGCGTGTTCGACCTCGTCTGGACGAACCTGACGGAGCTGGTCTATGGCTAACGGGACGGCGCCCGAGCCCAACGAGTCCGCTGGCACCGGCGCGACCGATTCCGAGGACGGCTCCTCGTCGAGCCAGGCGGCGCCCGCCGCCCCGGTCGGCGAGAAGAAGTGGTACATCGTCCACACCTACTCGGGGCACGAGAACAAGGCGAAGCTGACGCTGCTCGAGCGCGTCCGCAACGCGAACCTCAACGAGTACTTCGGTGACGTGCTCGTCCCGACGGAGAGCGTGATGGAGGTCGTGAAGGGCCAGCGCCGCACGACCACCCGCAAGTTCTTCCCGGGCTACATGTTCGTCCAGATGGTCCTCGACGACCGGACGTTCCACCTCGTCAAGAACACGCCCAAGATCACAGGCTTCCTCGGCGGCACCAAGCCAACGCCCGTGCCCGAGCGCGAGATCACCGGCGTCCAGACGAACATGACCGAGGGCAAGGTCAAGCCGAAGGCCCGCGTCGTGTTCGAGGTCGGCGACTCGGTCCGCGTCATCGAGGGCCCGTTCGCGAACTTCTCGGCGACGGTCGAGGAAGTGAAGACCGACAAGCAGAAGGTGAAGGTCTCGCTGTCGATGTTCGGTCGCGCGACGTCGGTAGAGCTTGACTTCGCCCAGGTCGAGAAAGCATAACCAGCCGCCGATTTTGGGCGCCCCCGTCAGCTCCCTCGAAGAGATTTGCCATGAAGAAGGTCACCGCCATCATCAAGCTGCAGTGCCCCGCCGGAAAGGCGAACCCGGCACCGCCCGTCGGTCCGGCGCTCGGACAGCACGGCCTGAACATCATGCAGTTCTGCAAGGAGTTCAACGCCCGCACCGCGCAGCAGGGTGACCTGATCATCCCCGTGCTCATCACGGCGTACGCGGACCGCAGCTTCACGTTCATCACGAAGACGCCGCCCGCGTCGATCTTGCTCAAGAAGGCGGCGAAGCTCGACAAGGGCTCCGCCGAGCCGAACAAGACCAAGGTCGGCAAGGTCACGCGCAAGCAGGTCCGCGAGATCGCGGAGCTGAAGCTGCCGGACCTCAACACCACGAACGTCGAGTCCGCGATGCGCACGGTCGCCGGCACGGCCCGCTCGATGGGCCTCGACGTCGTCGACTGACGGCGCCGGGCTCGGCGGATAGACCCCGTTTTCGCTGGGAGCTCGCCTCGCCGCGAGCGCTTGCACCAGCAGGAGTCAATGCAGATGGCTGGCAAGAAGTTTCGAAAAGCGATCGAAGGCTGGGATCGGACGAAGAAGTACTCGGTCGCCGAGGCGTGCGCCCTCCTGCCGCGCACGAAGATCTCGACGAAGTGGGACGAGACGGTCGACGCCTCGGTCCGGCTCGGCGTCAACCCCAAGTACGCCGACCAGATGGTGCGCGGCTCGGTCGTGATGCCCGCCGGCACTGGCAAGACGAAGCGCGTGCTCGTCATCGCGAAGCCCGACAAGGCGAGGGAGGCCCTCGAGGCCGGCGCCGACTACGCGGGCAGCGACGACTACATCAAGAAGATCGCCGAGGAGAACTGGTTCGAGTTCGACACGCTGGTCGCGACCCCGGACATGATGGTCCAGGTCGGTAAGATCGGCCGCGTCCTCGGCCCCCGCGGCCTCATGCCGAACCCCAAGGTCGGCACCGTGACGGCGGACGTCGCGAAGGCGGTCCGAGAGCTCAAGGCCGGCCGCGTCGAGTTCCGCGTCGAGAAGGCCGGCATCATCCAGACGCCGATCGGCAAGGCCTCGTTCAAGCCCGAGCAGCTCGCGACGAACCTGACCGCGCTGCTCGAGGTGCTGATGAAGCTGAAGCCGGCGACGGCCAAGGGCACGTACATGAAGTCGGTCACCATCTCGACCACGCACGGCCCCGGCATCAAGGTCGACACCACGCCGTTCTCCGCCTCGGCGGAGTGACCTCGGAGCCCCTGGAGCCCCTGGAGCTTAAGACCACCGTTCGATCCCTCCCCCAAACACCATAGTTCACCCCGTCGAAGAAGCCGGCGACGCGCCCGGGCCGTGAGGTCCGGGGACGTCCGAAGCGTCCTGCGGAGACGAGGAGCGACCCAGCGGCCCGGAGATCGGGCCGTGGACCGACCCTCGTTTCGACCAAACGAGGGTTTTGTCGTTCAGGAGACCACATGGACAGAGCACAGAAAGAGCAAGTCCTCGGCGAGATCAAGGAGTCGTTCGCGAACGTCGCCTCGATCGTCGTGGCCGACTACCGCGGCATCAGGGTGCCGGTCGTGACGACGATGCGCGAGGACTTCCGCAAGAACGGCTGCCAGTACCGCGTCCTCAAGAACTCGCTCGTCAAGATCGCCGTCAAGGGCTCGAAGATGGAGCCGCTGTCGGCGCTGATGGTCGGCACCACGGCCGTCATCTGGTCCCACGAGGTGCCGCAGACGCCCGCGCAGATCGCGCTCAAGTGGGCCAAGGACGAGCCCAAGTTCGTCATCAAGGGCGGCTACTACGAGGGGCAGCTCCTCGATCCGGCCGGTGTCGACGCGCTCGCGAAGATGCCGGGCAAGAACGAGATCCGCGCCTCGATGCTGATGACGTTCCTCGCGGCGCCGCAGAGCTTCGTCGCGCAGATCATCGCGGGGCCGCAGAACTTCGCCTACCTCCTCGACGCCCGCAAGCGGCAGCTCGAAGGGTAATGGTTATTTAACGGCCCGCCTCGGGCCATCCACCCACCAGCAACTCACAACTCAATCGGTAACGATTTCAGGACAAGGAAACAGACCATGGCGATCACCCAGGACGAAGTCATCAACTACCTCTCGAACCTCACGGTCATCGACCTCGTGAACCTCACGAAGGCGCTCGAGGACAAGTGGGGCGTGAAGGCCGCGCCGGTCGCGGTCGCCGCTCCTGCGGGCGGCGGCGGCGGAGCCGCGCCCGCCCCCGCGGCCGAGGAGAAGACCGAGTTCACCATCGTGCTCAAGGCTGGCGGCGCCAACAAGATCGGCGTCATCAAGGTGGTCCGCGAGGTCACCGGCCTGGGCCTCAAGGACGCCAAGGACCTCGTCGACGGCGCGCCCAAGGATGTCAAGGCCGGCGTCAGCAAGACCGAGGCCGAGGACATCGCCAAGAAGCTCAAGGAGGCCGGCGCCGAGGTCGAGCTCAAGTAGCTCGCCCGGGCGGCGGCTCCGGCCGTCGCCGCCTCCCCGCCTGCCGATCTCCGGCGGGCCAGAAGTTGCGCCGCGGGGCATTTTGCCCCGCAGCTGCCCTCGCGCCTGCGCCCGCGCAGGCGTTTGCGCTTGTATTTACGCCTGCGCTACGCGCAGGCTGAGCGACCGGCCGGTAGGCCAGGGCGCCCGCACCGGTCGACCACTCCCGAAGAGAGTCTGTGCAGCGAAGCCCCCGACATAGCGGGGGATCTTGGCACGGTGACTTGCGGCGCACTTTTCGCTTCCCTTCACGCAAGCTGTGCTATACGCAGCCCCGGTTTGCGCAGTTCGTTTCATGCGTGTCCGGGGAAGAGGCGAGCGCTCCTCGGTCAACGCGAGCACCTAAGGCCGGAACCACACAAGGTCCTCTGAGCAGCAGGGGATCGGGTGTGGAACGGCCCAGATCTCGTTTTCGGGCCATCGGCATTCATCCGGCAGCACCCGCTCCTCGTCGGCAGGAAGCCACACAGAGCCACAAGAGGGAATCCACCAGCTATGGCGTCACTGATTCAGAAGAACTTTCGGGCCCGCAAGAGCTTCGCGAAGCTGAAGCAGGTCATCGAGATCCCGAACCTGATCGACATCCAGAAGCGCAGCTACGACAAGTTTCTTCAGATCGACACCCCCGTCGACAAGCGGGAGGACATCGGGCTCCAGGGCGTCTTCAAGAGCGTCTTCCCGATCAAGGACTTCTCCGAGACCAGCTCGCTCGAGTTCGTCTCGTACAACCTCGAGAAGCCGAAGTACGACGTCGACGAGTGCCGCGCGCGCGGCATGACGTTCGCGGCGCCGATCAAGGTCGTCATCCGGCTGGTCGTCTGGGACGTGAACGAGGAGACCGGCGTCCAGTCGATCCGCGACGTGAAGGAGCAGGAGGTCTACTTCGGCGAGATCCCGCTCATGACCGACTCGGGCACGTTCATCATCAACGGCACCGAGCGCGTGATCGTCAGCCAGCTCCACCGCTCGCCGGGCGTGTTCTTCGATCACGACAAGGGCAAGACGCACTCGTCGGGCAAGCTCCTGTACTCGGCGCGCGTGATCCCGTACCGCGGCTCGTGGCTCGACTTCGAGTTCGACCACAAGGACATCCTCTACGTCCGCATCGACCGCCGCCGCAAGCTGCACGCGACGGTGCTCCTGCGCGCGCTCGGCTACTCGACGGAAGAGCTGCTCAACTACTTCTACGACACCGAGATCATCCACTTCGAGCCGCAGAAGAAGTACTCGCGCCAGGTCAACTACGAGCTGCTCGTCGGCCAGCGCGCGACGCGCGACATCAAGCACCCCAAGACGAAGGAAGTCCTCGTCAAGAAGAACCGCAAGTTCACGAAGGGGGCGATCCGCAAGCTGCAGGAGTCGGGCGTTGACATGCTGCCGATCGACCTCGACGAGCTCGTCGGCAAGGTCTCGGCGAAGGACGTCATCGACGACTCGACGGGTGAGGTGCTCCTGCAGTGCAACGAGGAGCTCTCCGAGCAGAAGCTCGACGAGCTGCGCGAGCGCGGCGTCGAGAAGGTCGAGGTCCTGTTCATCGACAACCTGAACGTCGGCCCGTACCTCCGCAACACGCTCTTGACCGACAAGCTCCAGGGCCCCGACGAGGCGGTCATGGAGATCTACCGCCGCCTGCGCCCGGGCGATCAGCCCGCGCTCGACTCGGCGCAGACCCTGTTCCACAACCTGTTCTTCAACGCCGAGCGCTACGACCTCTCGCGCGTCGGCCGCCTGAAGCTCAACTACAAGTTCAAGATCGACGAGCCGATCGAGACGCAGATCCTCACCAAGCGCGACATCCTCGAGACCGTCCGCTACCTGATCGAGCTGCGCAACGGCCGCGGCGTGGTCGACGACATCGACCACCTCGGCAACCGCCGCGTGCGCGCCGTCGGCGAGCTGATGGAGAACCAGTACCGCATCGGCCTGGTCCGCATGGAGCGCGCGATCAAAGAGCGCATGAGCATGTCTCAGGAGATCGAGACGCTCATGCCGCACGACCTCATCAACGCCAAGCCGGTGAGCGCGGTCGTCAAAGAGTACTTCGGCAGCTCGCAGCTGTCGCAGTTCATGGACCAGACGAACCCGCTGTCCGAGGTCACGCACAAGCGCCGCCTGTCGGCGCTCGGGCCCGGCGGCCTGACGCGCGAGCGCGCGGGCTTCGAGGTGCGCGACGTGCACCCGACGCACTACGGCCGCATCTGCCCGATCGAGACGCCGGAAGGCCCGAACATCGGCCTCATCGCCAGCCTGTCGACGTTCGCGCGCGTCAACGAGTACGGATTCATCGAGACGCCGTACCGCGCCGTCGAGGGCGGCAAGATCTCCGAGGAGGTCACGTTCTACTCGGCGCTCCAGGAGGAGGGCCAGATCATCACGCACGCGAACGCCGAGCAGAAGGGCGGCAAGCTCGCGGCCGACTACGTGTCGAGCCGCAAGGGCTCGGACGTCGTCATGTCGCGGCCCGAGGACGTGACGCTCATGGAGGTGTCGCCGAACCAGCTCGTGTCGGTGGCCGCCTCGCTGATCCCGTTCCTCGAGCACGACGACGCCAACCGCGCGCTCATGGGCTCGAACATGCAGCGCCAGGCGGTGCCGCTGATCCGCACCACGTCGCCGCTCATCGGCACGGGCATGGAGGGCATCGTCGCGCGCGACTCCGGCGTCACCGTCGTCGCCAAGCGCGAGGGCATCGTCGACTGGGTCGACGCGAACCGCATCGTCGTGCGCCCGTCGAAGGTGGACCCCAAGGATCCGAACTCGGTCCGCCCCGACATCTACACGATGGTCAAGTTCCAGCGCTCGAACCAGAACACGTGCATGAACCAGAAGCCGATCGTCCAGCCGGGCGATCGGGTGAAGGCCGGCGACGTCATCGCCGACGGCCCGGCGACCGAGACGGGCGAGCTCGCGCTCGGCCAGAACGTGGTCGTCGCGTTCATGCCGTGGGGCGGCTACAACTTCGAGGACTCGATCCTCATCAACGAGAAGCTCGTCAAGAACGACGTCTTCACGTCGATCCACATCGAGGAGTTCGAGTGCGTCGCCCGCGACACGAAGCTCGGCAAGGAAGAGATCACGCGCGACATCCCGAACGTCGGTGAAGAGGCGCTGAAGGATCTCGACGAGTCCGGCATCGTGCGCATCGGCGCCGAGGTCAAGGCCGGCGACATCCTGGTCGGCAAGATCACGCCGAAGGGCGAGACGCAGCTGTCGCCCGAGGAGAAGCTGCTCCGCGCCATCTTTGGAGAGCGCGCCGGCGACGTGCGCGACACCTCGCTGCGCGTGCCGCCGGGCGTCACCGGCGTCGTGATCGGCGCCCGCGTGTTCGCGCGCAAGGGCACCGACAAGGACGAGCGCGCGCAGGCGATCGAGGACGCCGAGAAGGAGCTGCTGCTCCTCAACAAGCGCGACGAGGTGAAGATCATCTCGGAGGCCTACTACAACAAGATGCGCGAGCTCCTGCACGGCAAGGTGACGGCCTCGCGCCTCGTCGACGACAAGGGCAAGGTCCTCCTGCCGAAGGGCGAGAAGATCACGCCGGAGATGCTGGCGGAGGTCCCGAGCCGCTACTGGCACGAGATCCAGCTCGACGGCGGCGACGGCAAGATCGAGGAGCAGCTCGAGCAGCTCGCGGCCAAGCGCGAGGAGGACGTCTTCAACATCGAGGCGCAGTACTCGGAGAAGATCTCCAAGCTGACGAAGGGCGACGAGCTGCCGCCGGGCGTCATCAAGCTGGTCAAGGTCTACCTCGCGATCAAGCGCAAGCTGTCGGTCGGCGACAAGATGGCCGGCCGCCACGGTAACAAGGGCGTCGTCTCGCGCCTGCTCCCCGAGGAGGACATGCCGTACCTCGAGGACGGGACGCCGGTCGACATCGTCCTGAACCCGCTCGGCGTGCCGAGCCGCATGAACATCGGCCAGATCCTCGAGGTGCACCTCGGGTGGGCGGCGAAGTCGCTCGGCAACCAGATCCAGGCGTACCTCGACACGCAGTGGTCGGCCGAGGTGCTCAAGCAGAAGCTCGCGAAGCTGTTCCCCGAGCAGAACGCGTTCATCGAGAAGCTGCCGAACGAGGACGTGGGCCGGTTCGCCAAGACGCTCACGTCGGGCATCCACCTCGCGACGCCGGTGTTCGACGGCGCTGACGAGAACGAGATCAAGGCCGCGCTCAAGATGGCGGGCCTGCCGGTCGGCGGCCAGGCGCGGCTCATCGACGGCAAGAGCGGCGAGCCGTTCGAGAACCCGGTCACCGTCGGCGTCATGTACATGCTGAAGCTGCACCACCTCGTGGACGACAAGATCCACGCGCGCAGCATCGGCCCGTACTCGCTCGTCACGCAGCAGCCGCTCGGCGGCAAGGCGCAGTTCGGCGGCCAGCGCCTCGGCGAGATGGAGGTCTGGGCGATGGAGGCTTACGGCGCCGCGTACGCGCTGCAGGAGTTCCTGACGGTCAAGTCCGACGACGTCCTGGGCCGCACCCGGATGTACGAGTCGATCGTCAAGGGCGAGCACGTGCTCGAGGCCGGCCTGCCGGAGTCGTTCAACGTGCTCCTCAAGGAGCTGCAGGCGCTCTGCCTCGACGTCGAGCTGATCGAAGACCCGACGGTGCCGCGCCGGGCCGAGCAGCAGGCGCCGGGCATCCCGGCCGGCCTCGCCGCGCTCGCGCGCGAGGTCGCCGACAAGATGGGGAGTGCCGGATGAGCATGGTGAGCCAGCGCCCGACGAATCGCTCTCTTAACCTCGAATCGCACGAGAAGCGCCAGGAGACCCCGTGAAGGACATCTTCAACTTCTTCGAGAAGCCGAAGGATCCGCGTTCGTTCAGCGCCATCCGCATCATGCTCGCCTCGCCGGAGAAGATCCGCGAGTGGTCGCATGGCGAGGTGAAGAAGCCCGAGACGATCAACTACCGCACGTTCAAGCCGGAGCGGGACGGGCTCTTCTGCGCGAAGATCTTCGGCCCAGTCAAGGACTACGAGTGCAACTGCGGCAAGTACAAGCGCATGAAGCACCGCGGGGTCGTGTGCGAGAAGTGCGGCGTCGAGGTGATCCAGGCGAAGGTCCGCCGCGAGCGCATGGGCCACATCTCGCTCGCGACGCCGGTCGCGCACATCTGGTTCCTGAAGAGCCTGCCGAGCCGCATCGGCAACCTGCTCGACATCCCGCTCAAGGATCTCGAGAAGGTCCTGTACTGCGAGGCGTACATCGTCATCGATCCGAAGCAGTCGGGCCTGTCGCGGTGTGAGCTCCTCACCGAGGAGCGCTACGGCAAGCTGCTCGACGAGCTCGGGTTCGACGCGTTCGACGCCGGCATGGGCGCCGAGGCGATCCTCCAGCTCCTGCGCGATCTCGACATCGTCTCGCTCGCCGAGACGCTGCGCGCCGAGATGCGCGAGATCACGAGCGAGGCGAAGCGCAAGAAGGTCGCCAAGCGGCTCAAGGTCGTCGAGGCGTTCCGCGAGAGCGGCAACAAGCCCGAGTGGATGATGCTGACGATCATCCCGGTGATCCCGCCCGACCTGCGCCCGCTCGTCCCGCTCGACGGCGGCCGGTTCGCGACGAGCGATCTGAACGACCTCTACCGCCGCGTCATCAACCGCAACAACCGCCTGCGCCGCCTCCAGGAGCTGAACGCGCCGGAGATCATCATCCGCAACGAGAAGCGGATGCTGCAGGAGGCCGTCGACGCGCTGTTCGACAACGGCCGCCGCGGCAAGACGATCACCGGCCCGAACAAGCGCCCGCTCAAGTCGCTCTCCGACATGCTGAAGGGCAAGCAGGGCCGGTTCCGCCAGAACCTGCTCGGCAAGCGCGTCGACTACTCCGGCCGCTCGGTGATCGTCATCGGCCCCGAGCTGAAGCTGCACCAGTGCGGCCTGCCGAAGAAGATGGCGCTCGAGCTGTTCACGCCGTTCATCTACAACAAGCTCGAGGAGCGGCACCTGGTCACCACGATCAAGTCCGCCAAGAAGCTCGTCGAGAAGGAGCGGCCGGAGGTCTGGGACATCCTCGAGGAGGTCATCAAGGAGCACCCGGTGCTCCTGAACCGCGCGCCGACCTTGCACCGCCTCGGCATCCAGGCGTTCGAGCCGGTCCTGACGGAGGGCAAGGCGATCCAGCTCCACCCGCTGGTCTGCGCCGCGTTCAACGCCGACTTCGACGGCGACCAGATGGCCGTCCACGTGCCGCTCTCGATCGAGGCGCAGATGGAGGCGCGCGTGCTCATGATGAGCACGAACAACATCCTCTCGCCCGCGAACGGTAAGCCCATCATCGTGCCGTCGCAGGACATCGTCCTCGGCCTCTACAACCTCACCCGTGAGCGGCCCTACGCCCGCGGCGAGTACAAGGAGGACAAGACGGGGCGGCCGGTCCGCGGCGTGTTCGGCTCGACGCAGGAAGTGCGCATGGCGTACGACCACGGCGAGGTCCACCTCCAGGCGGCGATCCGGCTCCGCATGACGCAGCTGGACGGTACGTCCGGGCTCGTCGCGACGACGGTCGGCCGCGCGCTCCTCTTCGACATCTGTCCCAAGGAGATCTCGTTCGACGCGATCAACCGCGTGATGGGCAAGAAGCAGCTCGCCGAGCTGATCGACCTCGTCTATCGCGTGGCCGGCCAGAAGGCGACGGTGCTCCTCGCGGACGCGCTGCGCACGACCGGGTACACGTACGCGACGAAGGCGGGCATCTCGATCTGCCTCGACGACATGGTGATCCCGCCGTCGAAGGAGGTCCTGCTCGACGAGGCCAAGAAGGAGGTCGCCGAGATCGAGGAGCAGTACACCGAGGGCCTCATCACCGACGGCGAGCGCTACAACAAGGTGGTCGACATCTGGGCGCAGGTCGCCGAGGCGATCGCCAAGGACATGATGAAGGAGATCTCGACGGACGAGTTCCGGGATCCCGAGGGCACGACGATCAAGAAGGCGCCGTCGTTCAACTCGATCTTCATCATGGCGGACTCGGGCGCCCGCGGCTCGCAGCAGCAGATGCGGCAGCTCGCCGGCATGCGCGGCCTCATGGCCAAGCCGTCGGGCGAGATCATCGAGACGCCGATCACGACGAACTTCCGCGAGGGCCTCTCGGTCCACCAGTACTTCATCTCGACGCACGGCGCGCGCAAGGGCCTGGCCGACACGGCGCTCAAGACCGCCAACTCGGGCTACCTGACGCGCCGCCTGGTCGACGTCTCGCAGGACACGATCATCAGCGAGTTCGACTGCGGCACCCGCCAGGGCGTCGAGATGATGCCGCTCATCGAGGGCGGCGAGATCATCGAGCGCCTCGGCGACCGCATCCTGGGTCGCGTCGTGCTCGAGGACGTCGTCGATCCGTACACGGGCGAGGTGCTGTGCCCGGCGAACGCGGAGATCACCGAGGATCACGTCAAGATCATCGAGAACGCCGGCATCGATCGGGTGAAGATCCGCTCGGTGCTCGCGTGCGAGACCCGGCGCGGCATCTGCTCGCTGTGCTACGGGCGCGATCTGGCGCGCGGCCACATGGTGAACATCGGCGAGGCGGTCGGCGTCATCGCGGCGCAGTCGATCGGCGAGCCGGGCACGCAGCTCACGATGCGTACGTTCCACATCGGCGGCGTCGGCCAGATCCGCACCGAGCAGAGCTCGCTCGAGGCCCGCAACGAGGGCACGGTCCGGCTCAACAACATCCACGTGGTCAAGAAGAAGGACCACTGGGTGGTGATGAACCGCCAGAGCGAGCTCGTCTTGGTCGACGACATCGGCCGCGAGCGCGAGCGCTACGGGCTCCAGTACGGCGCGCGCCTCATGGTCGAGGACGGCACCCGCGTCAAGGCGGGCCAGCTGATCGCCGAGTGGGATCCGTTCTCGATGCCGATCGTGACCGAGGTCTCCGGCTACGTGAAGTACGGCGACATCGTCGACGGCGTCACGATGCAGGACTCGCTCGACGAGATCACGGGCCTGTCGCGCAAGACGATCGTCGAGTCGAAGGACGCGGACAGCCGCCCGCGGATCACGCTGAAGGACGCCGACGGCAACACCGTCAAGCTCCCCAGCGGCGACGCCGAGGCGCGGTACTTCCTGCCGGTCGGCGCGAACATCTTCGTGAACGACGGCGACTTCATCGAGGCCGGCGACGTCATCGCGAAGATCTCGCGCGAGACCACGAAGACGAAGGACATCACGGGCGGCCTGCCGCGCGTGGCCGAGCTGTTCGAGGCGCGCAAGCCGAAGGATCACGCGGTCATCTGCGAGATCGACGGCACGGTGCACTTCGGCAAGGACACGAAGGGCAAGCGCAAGGTCCTGGTGGTGCCCGAGGTGGGCGATCCGTCGGAGTACCTGATCCCGAAGGGCAAGCACCTCTCCGTGCGCGAGGGCGATCGCGTCCGCGCCGGCGAGGCTCTGATGGACGGGCCGGCGAACCCGCACGACATCCTCAAGGTGCTCGGCGAGCGCGCGCTCGCGAAGTACCTGGTCGACGAGATCCAGGAGGTCTACCGCCTCCAGGGCGTGCGCATCAACGACAAGCACATCGAGGTGATCGTCCGCCAGATGCTGCGCCGCGTGACGGTGACCGACCCGGGCGACACGAACTTCCTGCTCGACGAGCAGGTCGAGAAGCACATCTTCGAGGAAGAGAACGAGCGCGTGATCGTCGCTGGCGGCCAGCCGGCGAAGGGCGACGCGCTCCTGCTCGGCATCACGAAGGCGTCGCTGTCGACCGAATCGTTCATCTCGGCGTCGTCGTTCCAGGAGACGACGAAGGTGCTCACCGAGGCGTCGATCAACGGGCGCGTGGACTACCTCCGCGGCCTGAAGGAGAACGTCATCATGGGCCGCCTGATCCCGGCGGGCACGGGCCTGGGGGCGTACAAGCGCCTCACGGTGGACGTGACGGCGGACGACGACGAGGACGACGACGACAACAGCAACTACATGATGCCGGACGAGCCGGCCCCCAGCCCTGAGGCTGAGGTCTCGACGGGCGAGTAAGCCTCGGCGCGGCGGCTGTATACCGGCCGCCGAGCGAGTCCCGGAGGGCGGAGCCCGCCTCGGCGAGGCGGCTGTATACAAAGACGGCGATCGGAGAGTTTCCGGTCGCCGTCTCGGCGTTTCGGTCCGGGCTGTCCTCGTGGATCGCTTGGTGGCGTTTCGATTTATTTCGGTGGCGCGCGGGGTCGTTGACCGGGGGGAGAAACGCTTCGAGA
>DATMCI010000195.1:0-32432 GCA_035558535.1 Kofleriaceae bacterium | reverse complement strand
AAAGGGGCCCTCCCGCCGCGACCCCAGGGAGGCATCCGAAAAATAGGTCCAACCAATCACCGCCACCATCGCGATCACCATCCCCGGTTTCGGTGATCACCATGCGACGGTTTCGGCGATCACGATGGCTGAAATACGCATCATGCCCGACCGCGAGTACCGCCGTCGCGGCGCCGATCTGCTCGTGTGCATGACGATCGGGATCGACGAGGCATTCGCGGGCACGCGGCGCCAGCTAGCGACCCCGTCTGGGCCTGTGACCGTTGTCGTGCCTCGCCGCTCGCGCCGCGGCGACGTGGTCCGCATCGTCGGTCGCGGCGTGCCCGGCCCCCGCGGCCGTGGCGACCTCTTCGTCGAGCTGACCTCATGACTAGCTGGCGACACCGCGATTCGGCACGACTTGGAGGCTCGGCTCGAGTCGGACGCCGGTTCACTCTGCCTTGGATTTGCGCTTGCTCCGGGCTTGCCGGGCCTCGGCGCGCGCGATCGCTTCTTCGACAGCGAGGAGGGCCCAGTCGCTCATCGCGCGCTGGTCAAGCATCGCAACGGCTCGGAGGCGCTCCAAGGTGCTCGACGACAACCGAAGCGAGAGCTTCCGGTCGCGTTTCTCGGGACCCTTGGTCATGCACGGAATTTCAACCTAGTGGAATCGGTGAAGAAAGCCCTCGCCGGGCGGCTTTGCCGGACAAGTCCGGACAAAAGTGACGGACTTTCGGCTCCAAATGCCCGACAATCGGGTCATGCAGCTCGTCGTGGAACGCATCGCCCTCGATACACTGCTCAAGCACGCCACGTCGGCCGCTCGGCGCATCGACGACCGTGGCGACAGTGGCGACCCGTTGGTTGATGCCGTCGCCGCCGACATTGACGCGATCGTTCGCGAGCTCGGCGAGCTGCTGGGCCAGGCTCAGCTGAGCCTCGTGCGCCACATCGTCGAGCTCGAGGCCGTCGGCTGGCGTGTCGTCGGGCTGCGGCCGAGCCGTACTGGCGATGAGCCAGCGCTTTGGCGCGTGACGATCGAGCGCTACGACGAGAACGCATCCATGACGGTCGTCGAAGCGGAGCCCGATGTCGCGCTAGCGGAGCTCGTCCGCTATACGCGGGCGGACGCGGCATAAGCGTTGCTGGCGCGACGCGGCTCAGCGAGATCAGCGCTGTGCTCGCCGACGATGAAACCGACCCCAGTCCGGCTGGCTCGGCTTTGGGCTCGCACGGTAGCGCTCAAGCGCGAAGCAACGAGATTCCGTACGGCGTCATGGCGTTGTCGGTAGTCACGAGCGTGTACCGCAACACTTCTGGCAGTCATTGCTCCGCGGGCGTGCGTATCGAGGAGCAACTTCATTGGGCTCCGAATGCCGCCGCGATGTCCGCGGGTAGCTCATCGAAGTCGGCGTGGAGCTTGGCTTGACCGGCGAACAAGCCCAACCGGCGGCGCCGCACGGCCGCCTTGTACGGGACGCGCGATGACGACGCGCTCGCCGGCCTCGACCTCCTCCAGCAGGCGAGGCAGCTCGGTCGTTGCCTCGTGTACGTTCACTTGGCGCATGGACTGATATTAGCTCGCAGTACGGCACCAACAAGGGCGATTCCCCCTGCGCTTGCGATAGCGTGCCGGCACCTCGGCATGGAGGGCCGTGATACAGGACGAGGATGCCCCTCACTCCGCCCGCGCTCGATCCTGCCACGCTCCCCGCACGCAACGCCTCTGGATATCCGGAGCCCTATCGCTCGCGCGTGCTGCCGCGCGAGAAGCGTGCGCTCGGCGACGCGCTCGGCCTCACGCACGTCGGGATCAACCTCACCACATTGATGCCCGGCAAGGAGTCCTCGATGCGGCACCACCACACGCACGAGGACGAGTTCGTGTTCATGCTCGAAGGCGAGGTCGTGCTGCGCACCGGCGGCGGCGAGCAGGTGCTCACTGCCGGCATGTGCGCTGGCTTTCCGGCCGGGAGCTCCGACGGCCACCAGCTCGTCAACCGCAGCGATCGGCCCGCGAGGTATCTCGAGATATCCAATCGACATCCCGAGGATGTCGCCGCGTATCCGGATCCGGATGTCGACCTCGCATATCGGAAGACGCCCGAGGGCAAGGGCGAGTTCACCCGCAAGGACGGCACGCCCTGTTGAGCACCGTGGGCGTCACCAGCGAGTGTTCAGCTGCGCTTTGTCCTGCGAGCGGGTCGGCTGCCAGGCTTGGCCGCGCGGCTGCGCGGCGCGTTCGCGGTGCGGGACGCGGCGACGGAGCGCTCGCGGAACCATGCGGCGATCCCTTCCATGTGCGGCTCGAAGTCGCCGGGCACCGAGACGTTGAGCGCGCCCGCCCGCTTGGCGGTGCGGTTCTCGAAGTCGTGCGGCGAGCCTCCGGGCGCGATCACGAGTGAGCCCTTCGGCGCGTCGATCCACGCGCCGCCCACGAAGAAGCTCATCGTCCCCTCGAGCACGAAGAAGACATCGTCCTCCTCGTGCTGGTGCGCGCCGGGGCCGCGCGTGTAGGGCTCGAGCCACCACTCCGAGATCGAGTACCGCCCGCGCGTCTCGTCGCCGTCGGCCTTGAAGACGGCGCGCAGCGGGCCCATCTCGTATGCGCGGCCTGCGCCCGGTGGGCGGATGGTCGGAGCACGTTGCTTCGCGCGCGGCATGCCGCGGGGACGTTAACCGCTCGGTGAAATGGCCGCCAGCGGTAAGCTCCTCGTCGATGGCGTCCTCGCGCAAACCCGCGGCCCGGCGGGCCGTGACCCAGAAGCCGGTGACTCGCAAGGCGGCGGCGAAGAAGAAGCCCGCGCGGCCGGCGGCGAAGCCGGCGGCTGCGTCGAAGGCGCCAAAGGCCAAGCAGGCGCCGGTGCTCCACCCGCTCCCCGCCGTACACGTGTCGTTCGACGCGCTGGCCGGCCTCTTGGGCAAGGGCGTCGGCGATCCTGCGGTGAAGGCCGTGCTCGCCACCGCGGGCCACGTCCGCCAGACGCCGACGCACATCGTCGCGCGCGAGGCCGGGTTCGAGCTCTCGCTCGGGCGATCGCCCGATGAGCGAGTCGACACGCGGCCGCTGGTCGCGCTGCACCTGTTCGCAGGCCACGGCAAGCAACACCGTACGTTCGCGAGCCTCCCGCCGCCGTTCATCTTCAGCGACCGCGCGTCGGTCATCGGTGTCACGCCGCGCCCGATTCGCGGCTTCCCGCGGATGTCGGGCCGCAAGCAGGGCCTCGTCCCGCTCGACGTCGACGTCAGGTCCGACGTATGGAAGCTCGGCAAGCGCGAGATCGCTGCACATTACCGCGACGGATTCGTCCGTTCGTACACCGTCATATAGAGATAGCGATCAGAGACGCCGTCGTCATACACAGCTGACGCGGCGGGCGCAGCTCCGCGTGTCGCCGCCTCATCGTTGGGGCAACGCAGCGCCGGCGGCCGAGCACCTCCCCGCGAACCTCGAGCGTGGTGAGCACGACCTTCGCCTGCGCAGGATGGGCTCAGCGACAGAAACGCGCGGCTTCCCGCGGATGTCCGATCGAGGAGGTCAATCCACGAGGACCGCTCGCTCGATGATGACGTCATCGTGCGGCACGTTCTGGTAGGTGTCCCGGGTGCCTGTGCTGACGCCCTTGATCTTCTCGACGACGTCCTGCCCCGCGATGACCCTGCCGAACACCGCGTAGCCAAAGCCCTGCTGCGTCGGCGACGTGAAGTTCAGGAAGTCATTGTCGGCGACGTTGATGAAGAACTGAGCGGTCGCTGAGTGCGGATCGCTCGTGCGCGCCATCGCGACCGTGTAACGGTCATTCTTCAGACCATTGCCGGCTTCGTTCTCGATCGGCGGAGCGGTCGGCTTCTTCACCATGTCCGGCGTGAAGCCTCCGCCCTGGATCATGAAGTTGCCGATCACGCGATGAAACACCGTGCCGTCGTAGTGGCCCTTCCTCACATAATTGAGGAAGTTCTCGACGGTCCTCGGCGCCTTCGCGGGATTCAGCTCGATCTTGATGACACCGTAGTTCGTGTGAAGCTCGACCATGATGAAGATCCTGTGGTGCCTGTGGTGGGGTGGCTGTCAGTCGTCGCGGGACTTCTTGAGCCCGACGACATCGAGGAACTCTCGGACCGACATCCCGGCCGGGACGCCCGGGACCGGGTTGCCGACGGTCGAGTACAGCTCCTCCGGGCCGCGGAGGACCCGGAGCTCGGATCCAACGCCGCTCCAGCAGGTGAGCCGGCCATCCTCGACGTCGAGCATCGGCGGATCGACGCCGGTCAGCTCGACGAGGAGCTCGTCGCCCGGGGCGAGCGCGAGCTCCATGCCGTAGGGCTCGAGGCAGAGCGCCCGCGTGCGGCCGACGCTGCGGATCATCAGGCGGTGGACGGGACGCATCGGCTCTCGAGGATAACCCGGACCGGGGGCCGCGGCCGCTCGTTCGAGGCGCCCGCGGCGGGGCGCGCCGGCATCGGTGCCGGTGTTCGCTGCGTGGGCCATGGCGCTAATGTAAGGCCTCATGCCGGTGTCGCTGCCAACCTCGACTGCCCTCGTCCTCCTCGACTATTTCGGCATCGCCGTGTTCGCGATCTCGGGGGCATTGATCGCGGCCGAGAAGCGGCAGACGCTCGTCACCTTCAGCTTCTTCGCGGTCGCGACCGGGGTCGGCGGCGGCACGTTGCGCGACCTCTTGATCGGCGCGCCGGTCTTCTGGGTGCACACCAACGCGACCCTGCTCATCTGCATCGCGGCGGCGCTCCTTGTCTGGCTGGTCAGCGGGCGCTGGTTCGCTGGAAAGGCGCTGCTGTGGTTCGACGCCGCGGGCCTCGCGGCGTACGCGACCTACGGCGCGGCGAAGGCGCTCGGCTACGGAGTCGCGCCGGTCCCGGCGTTCGTGATGGGCGTGCTGACCGGCTGCGCCG
The DNA here is from genome assembly GCA_035558535.1 of Kofleriaceae bacterium. Lineage (GTDB taxonomy): Bacteria > Myxococcota_A > Polyangia > Haliangiales > Haliangiaceae > JABFXX01. The sequence continues at coordinate 27,542 of DATMCI010000195.1, read as the reverse complement.
GCGGCATCATCCGCGACGTGCTCGCCGGCGATCCGTCGATCCTGATGCGCCCCGAGCTCTACGTGACCGCAGGCGCGCTCGCCGCGGGCCTGTTCGTCGGCCTGAGCCTCGCGGGCGTCGCCAGCGCGCTCGCGGCGCTGATCGCCGTCATCGCGGGCTTCGCCCTGCGCGGTGCCGCGATCGCGCGGGGCTGGTCCTTGCCCGCTTACCGCGCCTAGCAAGCTGGCTGAGCTGGCTGAGCTGGCTGAGATTGTCGTGGAGGAAGTAGGAATCGAACCCGGCCGCAGGAGCGCTGCGAGCAACCCATCTTCCAGCTCGGGCGGTCGCCCGATGAGCAAGCCGACACGCGGCCGCTGGTCGCGCTGCACCTGTTTGCAGGCCACGGCAAGCAACACCGTACGTTCGCGAGCCTCCCGCCGCCGTTCATCTTCAGCGACCGCGCGTCGGTCATCGGCGTCACGCCGCGCCCGATTCGCGGCTTCCTGCGGATGCCGGGTCGCAAGCAGGGCCTCGTGCCGCTCGACGTCGACGTCAGGTCCGACTCATCGTTGGGGCAACTCAGCGGCGGTTGCCGAGCACATCTTCGAGCGACTTGGCGACGAGAGCCTTCTTGAACCAGCGCTCCAATAGCTTCAGATCCTTCTCGGCCAGGATGCGCTTGCGGGCAGCGGCGGGCACGGCAATCCCGCGAACCTCGAGCGCGGTGAGCAGGGCCTTCGCCTGCGTCTCGATGCGTGCCTCTTCGCGCGCCTCTTCGCGCGCCTCGGCGCGCGCCTCTTCCCAAGTCTGGTGCATGGCCATGATGAACTCCTGCTCCTCGGGGCTCCGGTTTGGCTTCAGCCGGAGCATGCTGTGCCAGCTTAGCAGGATGGGCTCAGCGACGGAACGCTCGTATGCCTTCGGAGGAAGTAGACCCAGCTCCTTGATCGCCGGAGGCAGGAGCGCTCCCGCCGCCATGAGGCGGACGAGGATGGTCGAGCGATCGCGGGGGAGCTTGTTCGCCACGACGATCCCGACGCGGAGGACGCTATCTCCGAAAAGGTAGACGCCTGCGGGCCAGCCAGGTGCATGCTCGAGCTGGAGCTTCTTCAAGAGGGCGGAGGGGGCGCCGGCTGTGATGATCCAGAGGAACGGCGGGATGAACCTCAGAGGACGCTGCCGCTTCTTTCTCCGCTTCTTGTTGTCCGCGCGTGCTCTGCGCGAGCGTTGTCGCCAGAAGGCGAGGTGCTTCACCAGGCAAGCTCGGAACTCCTCGGCGCTGGGCACGTGACCGTAGATCTCGATGAGGCAGAGCGTGCCTGCGATCCGCCCGAGGAGGCCGAGACGCTGGCGTGTGCCTTTGCGCGTCGGGTTGGGCTCGTGGCGAAGGTCGGCGTGCTGAGTTTCCGGAGAGATCTCGTGGTTGGCGACGGTGATGCCGAACGGGCGGAGGGCTTCCTCTCCGAGCTGCTTCGCGAGGCGATCGAAACGATTACGTACCGGCATGAACACCCAGAGCGTGACATGCGTGTAGAGCGTGCCCAGGAAACGATGGGCGCAATCGCAATGAGAGGAGATCTCGCCTGGCTATGAGCACCACACAAAGCGTGGTCGTTGTCGATGCCAGCGTCCGCCGCAACCGCACCCGCTCGGTAGCGATGCCCGTTGCAGTCAGGTGAAACAACAGCAGTGCTTCCTTGTAGGATGTAGGAAGCAGCAAGCTCGACATATGCAGATTCTTGATGTGTAAATCAAGAACAGACGGCTCGTACTCGATGAGCCCACTGACTTGCCCGAGGGCGCCGAAGTCGTCGTCGTCGTGATCGATGACGAGCTCAGTGCCGAAGAGCGAGCGGAGCTACACGCCTCGCTCGACTGTGCGCTGGACGACTCCGCGGCCGGGCGCGGTATGAATGTGGCGCTGATCGCCGTCATCGCGGGCTTCGCCCTGCGCGGCGCCGCGAGCGCGCGGGTCTGGTCCTTGCCGAGATGGTTCCCTCACTCGTGCTCGTGAGTGAGGTGCGCCGAACGGGAGGGCTCGGCGGCTCGACGGACATCATGCCAGGGGAGCTCGCAGCCAGGATCGCAGCGCGGTGAGGTGTGCGGCTGAGATAATCGAGTGAGTTTGCCTTGACAGGCACGCGCCTCCATTACGAGGATCGCGGCGTCGTCCCCGTCGTGTTTGGGGGCGTAGGAGGAAGGACGTATCGATGACGAGTCCCCTGCGGAAACAAAAATTTTTGGACCTGTTCGACAAGTTCTTGGATCTCAATCGTAGCGGGTTTGTCGATCCAGGTGACGCCGGGGAGTGGGCCAGAGCCAACCTGAAGCATGCGGGCGTTGACACCCAATCACCGGAGGGGCAAGCGTTGGCGGCGCTTGTCAGGTCATTCTGGGGGGGCTTTATCAGAGAGCTCGATGTCAATAAAGACGGGGCGGTATCCAAGGATGAGTTACTCGCGGGCATAGAGAGACTGTCAGAGAACCAGCCGGAAACGCTCAGAATGATGGCCAAGGACGGAGCGAAGGTCTTCATGCAGACGCTCGATAAAGATCGAGACGGGAAGATCTCGCGAGACGAGTTCGTCGCGTTCTACAGCGCCAATGCCCCAGACGCCAAGAGCGAGGGTGAGAAGCGCTTCCAGCTGCTGGACGCGAATGGGTCTGGATTTCTAACCATGGAGGACGTGGAGCAAGCCTGGATGGAGTACTTTTTTAGCGACGATCCGAATGCTCCAGGAAACGGCATATTTGGGCCGCGGTCCTAGGATTCGGTGCAGTCGACGGATGATACGGAGTGCGGCGGAAGGCGTAGAAATCGAACCATCGGGCAACGCCAGCTCTGACGAGTACTTGCCTTCACGATCCGATGGTTACGTCCCTCGTGGTTCCGGTAGATCCCGCCCGATCCCGCCGAGCGTGGCAGCAGCGTGGCAGCAACTGGGGCGAGGCGCAGATGGGAGACGGGCTTTATTGCTGCCGCTCTGGAGCGCGTACGTTCCGACAATCAGCGCGAACGTCGCCGCCCGGTCGGCGCCAGCGATGCGAGCGGCTCGATACCGGAACGCCGCCCGGTCAGCGCCAGCGATGACTCGCGAAGGCGATCCGTCTCCATGACGGAGAACGCGGCGTTCTTGCTGGCGGGCCCGAGGAGGATCTCCATGACGGAGGGCGCGGCGTTCTTGCTGGCTCCGCGCAAGTAGCGCCGGACCGTGTTTCGCTCGATGCCCATCTCTCGCGCGATTTGGCGGATGGGGACGCGCCTCGACGAGATGTCGGTGGCGTACGACGTAACCTTTCCATAGCGAGCCCCCTCCGACGAACGCCGAAGCCCGGACGGAGCCTCAGGAGGCAGGGGGGGGGTCCGTTTTGGAACGCCGGGAGGGTCAATTTTGAAACGCCGGGATCAGCGCTTTCCGGCCCAGCGCTTCGACGCCTCGAGAGCTAATCCCGAGGCGTTCGTGCGCTTGGAGATCTCGGCAAGGTTCCTTGACGCGCTGCCGCGTGCGCCGCGAGACCCGCTGACAGGTTGCCTTCGCTGGGCGCGCGATCATCGTGGCCATCGCTCTGCAGTCAGGTAAAAAGCAGCACCGCTTCCTTGCAGGAAGCGGTAGGCTCGACGTATGCAAGCTCTCAAGGTGCAGGTCAAGAACGGGCGGCTCGTGCTCGATGCACCCACCGACTTGCCCGATGGCGCCGAAATCGAAGTCATCGTGATCGATGACGAGCTCAGCGCCGAAGAGCGAGCGGACCTGCACGCTTCGCTCGACCGTGCGCTGGACGACTCCGAGGCCGGGCGCGGCATGGATGCGGCGGAGTACCTCAAGCAGTATCGAGCTCGTCGTGAAAATCGTTCTGCTCGATGAGGCTCAGCGACGGTTCGCAGCGGAGGATGAATGGTGGCGCGAAAACCGCGACGCCAAAGATCTCTTTATCGAGGAATTCGAGGGGACACTCGAGCAGTTGAGCGCCATGCCAGGCATCGGGCAGCGCTACCGCCTTACACGAGGCAAGCTGATACAGCGCGTGCTCATGAAGAAGACGGGGTGTCACGTATATTACTTCCATGACCGAGAGCACGGGGTTTTGGAAATCCACTCGATCTGGGGTGCTCGTCGAGAGCGTGGCCCGAAGCTGTAATGATTCTTGATGCACCCGATGCCTCTTGGCAGAGGTGCAGTCCAGAATCCAGTCGCGGAGGAAGTAGGAATCGAACCCGGCCGCAGGAGCACTGCGAGCAACCCGTCTTCCAAACGGGTGTGGCCACCAATGGCCACCTCATCCTCCAGAGAATAGACGTGTCGTGTGTGGCGGAAGGCGTAGGAATCGAACCCGCCCGGTGAGGGGCCATTCGGTTAGCACCCGATGTCCGGCCCATGCCGGCGCGCCTTCCGGGTGGTGGCTAGACGGCCACGCGCGCGGAGGAAGTAGGAATCGAACCCGGCCGCAGGAGCACTGCGAGCACCCCGTTTTCGAGACGGGTGTGGCCACCAGCGGCCACCTCATCCTCCCAAACCATTCGAAATGCAGACGGGAGTCGCTGACCAGCGACTACGACCGAGCACTCGATGATGAGAGGCGCGCGAACATGACGAGGTACTGGATAAAGGCAGAAGGGCCGAGAGTCAAATGCGATTTCACAACTGCTCGCGGCCGCTGGGCAATCTGGTCGCGGCTGAGCGGGTGAAACGGCCAGCGGCGCCGGAGGGAACGGCGCCGGAGGGGGAGCGGCGCGTCGGGAGGAGGCGCCGTCAGTCGGGGAGATCGACGCACCAGCGCAGCGCGGAGCGGCACTCGAGCCAGCCGCGCTCTTCGGCCAGGAGGTACGGGCTCTCGAGCGTGATCACCTCGAGGTTGCGCTCGATGCCGTACTTGGCGCCGAATGAGCCGGGCGTCGGGTAGCCCATCTGCGGCTCGACGGGGTAGCCGCAGCGGGCCGAGAGCTCGTGGGCGAGCGGCTCGGCGCAGCCGTCCCAGTTCACCATCCGGTACGTCGCGTGGACGGCGATGATGCGGTGCGGCTGGACACGATCGATCAGCGATACGAGCGCCTGCGACTCGGGCTGGTCCTCGGCCGCGCCGCCAGGGTTGTAGCCGGGCCGGCGCTCGGTCCCCCAGCTGGCTGAGGCGAAGTTGCGGTTCAGGTCGACGTCGTTGGCGTTGTTGCGCGTGCCGGCGAGCAGACCATCGGGGTTCAGGCAGGGGACGATCCACGTGTCGCGGCCGGGCGGCCGCTCGATGAGCTCGTCGGCGAGGCGCTCGAGCATGAGCTGCGAGATGGGCTCGTCGCCGTGGATCGCGCCGAAGAGCAGCGCGGGCGGGCGCGGCTTGGCGTAGCTGGGCGGCGTGAAGTGGACGGCCTCGATCGGCCGGCCGAGGACGCTGTGGCCGATCACGAGCTCGCGGCGGTGGCTCATGACAGCGCTACTCGAGCTTCTTACCGATGATGGTGGCGAAGCCGTAGCCGACGAGGACGAGGTACGCCGTGCCGGCGGCCCAGCCGATCAGCGTGTTGGGCGCCTCGGTCGCGGCGTCCACGATCCGGTCGGCGAGCACGAGCCCGGTCAGGTGCTCGATGCCGGGCCAGAGGAGCAGGAGCCACGCGAAGACGGCCGCGCCGCCGCTGGCAGGCGCGGGCAGCCACGCGAGCAGCGTCAGGACGACGAGCACGATCTGCCCGACGTGCAGCAGCGGCATGACCTTCCCCTTGCCGGGCTGATCGATCACCTCCTTGAACAGCTCGACGAGCGGCAGCTTGCTGTCCACGGGCAGGAGCAGCGGCAGGAGGAACGCGATCACGCCGAGCGTGACCATGATCCGCGGCAAGATCGACTCGCGGTACTCCTCGCGAATGAAGAGGCCGGGGATCAGGAGCAGCGTGCCGGCGATCGGCGCGATGAGCCTCCAATCGGTCACCTCGTCGAGCACGAACGGGTGAGCGAACGCGACGAGGCCGAGCAGGCCGGCGATCAGGCCGCGCGGCGCGGGCGACGTCGGGATCAGCGCGAGCACGATGCTGAGCAGCCCGACGGCGGCCACGATCAAGAGCGATAGCTTGTCCCTGCCGGAGCTCTCGATGATCTGATCCCAGCTGAACCACAGCGACGGCTTGATGCGGAACGGCGTCGCGAACACGACGAGCAGCACGCCGCCCCAGAGGAACATCATGAGCCGCAGGCTGTCCTTCCACGGCTCGATGGGCCGGCCGGAGCGCGCGGTGGCCTGCGACGCGAGGTACGGGTGCGGTTGCGACGGCAGAGGCAGCGGCGCGGGGATGGGCGCGGCGGGGCCGGGCGCGTTGAAGGGCTGGGCGCTGGCAGGGCCGGCGTTGTACGGGCTGGCGGGCGGCGCGAAGGGCTGCTGCGGCATGGGCCGCGCGCCAGGGATGTTGGCGCCGAGGCCGCCCTGCGGCTGCACAGGGCCGCCGCCAGGCGCGACGAACAGCGTGGGCGCCGCGTGGGAGGCTGCGGGCACGCCGTGCTGCGGCGGCGCGCCCGCGCTGGGCGGGGCGCCGACGTTGGGCGGGCCGGCGAGCGTGGGGCCGACGGACGGGTGCATGGGGCCGGGCGCGCCGGGGCCAGACATGGGCCCGGACATGGGGGGCGGCGCCGACGCGGGCATGGGGCGCTGATAGGGAGACGGGCCGGGCGCGGGCGCGGGGTACGCGGGGCCAGGCGCGGGCGCGGGGTACGCGGGGCCGGGCGCGGGGCGCGGGGCGCCGCCTGCGGCGGGGGGCTGCTGCTGGTTCCGCAGCTGATCGAGGACGTCGTTCGCCGAGTAGGACCCCATCACGGTCTTCGCGAGCCCGCCCGTGGTCGCCGGCGCCGGAGGCTGCTTCGCGCCGCAGAAGACGCAGTGAAGCGCGGCGTCGGGCAGATCTTTGGAGCAGCTAGCGCATTTCTTCACGGACAGCTCCCTTGGGTCGCGAGCGGCGCTCCGACCTCCGGACTATAGGGCCGCACGACCGCGCCCTGCAAACCACGGGTCGCGCCGAACGGCTCGACGGCGGCTCGTGTACGGTACGCCCATGGTTTCGCTGGGAGATGTAAAGCGCAGTGCGGCGACCTTGTTCGCGCAGGGCCAGCACCTCGCGGCGCTCCGCCTCTACGACGCGGTCGTCGCGGCGGCGCCGCTCGACTACGACGCGCGGATCCGCGTCGCGGACGCCGCGCTGGCGCTGGGCGACGCGGGAGCGGCGAGCGTGTACCGCGCGGCAGCCTGGTACTGCCTCCGCTCGGGCCACCCGCTCCCGGCGCTGGTCTGCGCGCGCGTCCTCGAGGCGCACGGCGCGGACGCGAGCGATCTGCTGGCGGCGCTGGTGGTGCACTACGGCAGCGAGTCGGAGCTGATCGGCAAGGTGGCGGCGCGCGTGGCGCCGCCGCCGGACGATCTGGCGGTGCAGGTGCCGGACGTGCGCGCGCCGGCGCCGCCGGACGCGGTCGCGCGGGCGCTCGCGCGCGCGGAGCACGCGACGGACGCGTACAAGGACTTTCCGGAGGCGCTGCACCCGATCCCGCTCCTGTCGTCGCTGTCGGAGGCGGCGTTCCGGCGCGTGCTGGGCACGCTGGTCCTGCGCCGGCTGCCGGCGGAGTCGTTCGTGGTGCGCGAGGGCGAGCCGGGGAACTCGTTCTTCTTCGTGGCGGGCGGGCGGCTGCGCGTGTTCGCGACGGACGGGCTGGGGCGCCAGACGGAGCTGGCGCAGCTGGGCGAGGGCGCGGTGTTCGGCGAGATGGCGCTGCTCTCGGCGCAGCCGCGGTCGGCGAGCGTCGCGTGCCTGACGGAGGTGGACCTGCTCGAGGTGGGCCGGCAGTCGCTGGCATCGCTGGCGGACGAGCTGCGCGCGGTGGCGGAGGCGCTGCACGCGTTCACGCGCGAGCGCCTGCTGGGCAACCTGATGGCGACGAGCGCGCTGTTCCGGCCGTTCAGCCGGATGCAGCAGCGCGATCTGCTGCGCCGGTTCACGAGCCACGACGTCGCGCCGGGGACGGTGGTGATCCACCAGGGCGAGGAGGGCCGCGGCCTGTTCGTGGTGCTGTCGGGCGAGCTGGACGTGTCGCGCCGCGCGCCGACGGGCGAGGTGGTGCCGGTGGGCGGCCTGCGCGCGGGCGACGTGTTCGGCGAGATGGCGCTCTTGCGAGATGCGCCGACGGCGGCGACGGTGGTCGCGCAGCGCCCGGCGACGGTGCTGTTCCTGGCGCGCGAGTACGTGGCGCGGATCATGGCGGGAGTGCCGGAAATCAAGAGCTATCTCGAAGCGTTGGCGGAAGATCGCGAGATCGACAACCAGCTGGCGATGGGCGAGGGAGAGGCCGCGGCGGACGAGCGCGTGCTGATCTAGGCGGCGGGCGCGGAGCGGCTGGAAGCGGCCGCCGGGCGGGCGAGCGCTGAGCGACGCGACGCGGGGCGCGGACCTGGCCGAATGGCCTGGGCCTTCGACCTGAGAAGGTGCCACGGGCGGCGGGCGCCCCCGCGGCCTATACTGGGCTTCATGGACGTGCAACTGACGAACCGAGGCCGCACGGCGAAGCTCCTGTGGTCGCTCGTGATCGGTAGCGTGGTCGGGCTGGGCTGGTACTTCCAGCCAGACGGGGACGGCGGCGCCGCGCAGGCGCAGCTCTCCGCCGACGCGGCGGCCGCGGCCACGGATCCGGACGACATCCTGGTCGATCTGGTGGACGGCGCGTCGCCGGACGCGATCGAGCGCGAGCTGGGCATCGATCTGGTGCTGGTCGACGATTCGGGCACGGCGGCGCAGACGAAGCTGTACCGCGCGCACGTCGATCCGGCGCGGCGCGACGCGCTCCTGCTGGCGCTCGCGGCCCGCGGCGACGTCGAGATCGCCGAGCCGGACGCGCAGCTGGCGCTCTGGCCAGAGGCGCAGGAGATCACTGCGGTGGCGCCGGCGGCGGAGGGCGAGAGCTTCCCGAACGATCCGCTCTACAAGCACCAGTGGCACATGGACCAGATCGGCATGCCGGAGGCGTGGCAGCTGGCCGACGGCAACGGCGTCATCGTCGCGGTGCTCGACACGGGCGTGGGCTACGAGGATCACGGCAGCGGCAAGTTCCACACGCTGCCGGACCTCAAGGGCATCGAGTTCGTGAAGCCGTACGACTTCGTCGGCAACTCGAAGCACGCGAACGACGATCACGGCCACGGCTCGCACGTGACGGGCACGATCGCGCAGGTCACGCACAACGGCCTGGGCGTCGCGGGCGTCGCGCGCAAGGTCCAGATCATGCCGCTCAAGGTGCTCTCGGCGCAGGGCTCGGGCTCGGTGGCGGGCATCGCGGACGCGATCCGCTACGCGGCGGATCAGGGCGCGAAGGTCATCAACATGAGCCTCGGCGGCGCGTTCCCGTCGAAGGTGCTGAAGAAGGCGGTGGCCTACGCGCACGGCAAGGGCGTCACCGTGGTGTGCGCGGCGGGCAACGAGGGCCGCGGCCGCGTGGGCTACCCGGCGGCGTACCCGGGCGCGATCGCGGTCGCGGCGACGCAGCTCGACGAGAAGACGACGTTCTACTCGAACTACGGCAAGGACATCGACATCGCCGCGCCGGGCGGCAACACGCGCGAGGACAAAAACGGCGACGGCATCCCGGACGGCGTCCTCCAGAACACGATCGCGCTGGGCGATCCGACGAAGAGCGATTACTTCGCGTACATGGGCACGTCGATGGCGTCGCCGCACGCGGCGGGCGTCGCCGCGCTGGTGGTGGGCGAGGGCATCACGGATCCGGACCGCGTCGAGCAGGTGCTGAAGGACAGCGCGCGGCGGCCCAAGAATCAGGAGTACTCGGCGGAGCGGTACGGCGCGGGCATCATCGACGCACCGGGGGCGGTGCGGAAGGCGCGCGGCCAGGGCGGCGGCCTGCAGCTGGCGCTGGGCCTCTTGATGGCGGGCGCGGTGGCGGCGTCGGCGCGTCGGCGCGGCCTGGGCGTCAAGCTAGGCGGCTCGTACCTGGCGGGCGTGGTGGTGGGCGCGTCGGGCCTGTTCTTCCTGCCGTACGTGGCGCCGGGGCTGTCGTCGGCGCCGGTGATCTACACGCTGACGCACGGCCTGCCGTCGTGGGACCTCTCGGTGCTGGGCCCGGCGGGCCACGGTAACGCGCTGTTCTTCAGCGCGCTGATCCCGCTGGGGCTCCTGGCGCTGGGCTACGGCGTGCGGTGGCTCCGGCCGCTGCTCGCGGGCCTCGCGGTCGGCGTGGCGGCGCACCTGGCGTTCTTCGCGGCGGTGCCGCTGACGGCGGTCCAGGTGCCGGCGATCGCGGGCGTCGGGGCGCTGTGGCTCGCGGTCAACGCGGTCGCCTGCCTGGGGCTGGCGCGGCTCGCGCTGCGGCGCTGAGCGCGGCGGGGCATCGGCGGGCAGAGTCGCGCAGAGTCGCGCAGAGTCGCGCCAAGAGTCGCGCTAGAGTCGGCGGGATGCGCCATCGGCTGACGCTCGCGCGCGCGCAGTACAAGTTCGCGTGCGCGCACATGACGGTCTTCCCCGATGGGACGAAGGAGCGCCTGCACGGCCACAACTACACGGTCGCGCTGGCGCTCGACGTGGCGCGCGTGGATCTGGCGGCGATGCTGCCGTTCGCGGGGATCAAGGCGTGCCTGGCGGAGCTGTGCGCGGCGTGGAAGGAGCACGTGCTGATCGCGGCGCAGAACCCGCACCTCGTGATCGTGCGTGACGGCGGCGCGGCGCCGGGCGCCGAGCTCGAGCTGACGTTGTGCGGCCAGCGGTACGTGATGCCGCGGCAGGACGCGCTGCTCCTGCCGATCGACAACGTCTCCGTCGAGGCGCTGGCGGCGCACGTCGCCGAGCTCTTGCGCGAGCGGATCGCGGCGCTCTCGCCGCACGTCCTGGCGCTCGAGGTGACGATCGAGGAGGTGCCGGGGCAGGGCGCGAGCTGCGCGATCGAGCTGCGGTAGCCGGCTACGCGTCGGCGTCGGCGCGATCCCGACCGCGGCCGCCGCGGCGCCGCCGCTTGCCGCGCCCGCCGCTGCCGCTGCCGCTGTCGCCGCCGCCGCCGCCGCCGCTGCTGCCGCCGCGCCCGCCGCTGCTGCTGCCGCCGCGCCCGCCGCGGTCGCCGCCGCCGCCGCCGCTGCTGCCGCCGGCGGCCTTCTGCGCGTTGCCGTTCTTGGACAGCGCCTCGGCCTCGGCGGCGATCTCCGTCGACATCTTGCCGGCGACGCGGAACTGATCGGGCTTCCAGCCCTTCTGCCCGGAGACGGTGATGAGCTTCTGGAATCGCTTCTCGAGGTGATCGAGGTAGTCGCGCTCCTGCTTCGAGAGCACATCGGCGACGCGCGGCGCGCACTCGATCTCGATCTTGTCGGTGTCGACGAGCATGCCGGAGCGCCGGACCTCGCGCAGGATCTCGTACGCGACGGTGGTCACCGACTTGACGACGCCGGAGCCCTCGCACGTCGGGCACGGCTCGGTGAGCAGCTGGACGAGCGACTCGCGCGTGCGCTTGCGCGTCATCTCGACGAGGCCGAGCTCGCTGATCTTCGTGACGTTCGTGCGCGCGCGGTCGCGCGACAGCGCCTTGTGGAAGGCGTCCCACACCTTGCGGCGGTTGCCCTCCTTGTCCATGTCGACGAAGTCGACGACGATGATGCCGCCGATGTTGCGCAGCCGGAGCTGGCGCGCGACCTCCTCGCACGCCTCGAGGTTGTTCGCCGTGACGGTGTCCTCGAGGTTGCCGGAGCCGGTGTTCGTGAAGCTGCCGGTGTTGATGTCGATCGCGGTGAGCGCCTCGCCCTGATCGATCACGAGCGAGCCGCCGCTCCGCAGCGGGACGCGCCGGGACACGGCCTGCCGGAGCGCGGGCTCGATGTGGTAGTGGTCGAAGATCGGGCGGCGGCCCTCGTAGCGCTTGATGCGCTCGGCGAACCGCGGCAGGAACGCGAGCGTGAACTTCTTCACGCGCTCGTGCTGCTCCTCGTCGTCGATCATGACCTCGCTCGTGTCCTCGCGGAGCAGGTCGCGCACGACCCGCAGCGCCAGATCGAGGTCCGCGTAGACGAGGCCGGCACCGGACATGTGCTCCTGCCGGCGATCGATCTCGCTCCACAGGCGGGCGAGGAAGTCGACGTCGTCGCGCAGCTCCTGATCGCTCGCGTCCTCGGCGGCGGTGCGCACGATGAAGCCGCTGCCCTTGGGCCGGACCTCGTTGACGAGATCGCGCAGCCGGCGGCGCTCCTTGTCCGAGCCGATGCGGCGCGACACGCCGATCTGCGCGACGTGCGGCATGAAGACGCTGTAGCGGCCGGGCAGCGAGAGGTAGCCGGTGACGCGCGCGCCCTTCTGGCCGATCGGATCCTTCACGACCTGACACAGGACGGTCTGGCCGGGCTTCAGCAGATCTTCGATCTTGCGCGCGGCGAGCTGCTTGCGCGACCGGGCGAACCGCGACGCCGCGCCCTCGGGCGCCTCGTCGCCATCGTCGGTGTCGTCGTCGACCGAGGCGTCCTCGAACAGCCGGCGCTCCTCGCCGGACCCGAGCACGTCGGCGACGTAGAGGAACGCGGCGCGCTCGACCTTCGGTCCGAGATCGACGAACGCGGCCTGCATCCCGGGCAGGACGCGGGTCACCTTGCCGCGATAGATGTTACCGACGAGTCCTCGGTCACGTTTCCGCTCGACGAAGAACTCTGCGAGGGCGCCATCCTCGACGACCGCGACGCGGATCTCGGGGCCCTCGGCATTCACAGCGAGCATGTTGTTCATCAGGGGCTCTGCAATTCGTTGCGTCTGCTCCGGAGCGCCGCGACACGAATGTCGTAGCGCGGGCTCGGTTCGAGACGTGTAGACGGCTCTCGCTAGCACGCAAGCCGATTAAATACAAGGGATTGCAACGCACCGGGCTGCCGTGGCCCGGCCTTTGCTTAATAAGTGCACGCTGGTGTTGCCGCACCGGCTCAAGGATCTCCGGATACTACTTAACTCCCTGAGATCCCACACATAATCTAGTTGGTCTTGATTCGTAGCGAACGCCTGGGTTGCCGCCCGGGCGTTTGCGCTTTCGGGGTTTCGCATGGATGACGCACCGCGCCCTCATTAATAGGGAGGAGCGCGCGCGGCCTGCGAGGCGGGCGGAGCGCGCGCAGTGGGCTGCGGGGCTCAGGTAGGCGAATCAGGGGGCGGATCGGCGCCGAACGTACAGTGCTGGTCGTCGAGGACGCGGAAGACGTGCCGGAGCGAGGCATCGATCTCGACGAGCGGATCGCGCGGGTACAGGCAGTACTCGAAGACGAAGCCGGTGCGGCCGAGCCACAGCTCGCACTGCGATCGGAGCGGGTGCATCATCACGAACGGCAGCGGCAGCGGATCGTCCGGATCGTCCTCGGGCTCGGCGTTGTAGCGGGCGAACGCGCAGCTCCGCGTGTCGAGCGTGAGCGGGAGCGCCACGACGGCGACGGGCGCGCGCGTGTACAGCCGGCTGAAGACCTCGTTCGACGGGATCGTGAGCGGCGGCGGCGGCGGGGCGCTCCCGGTGCACGCGGCACCGGCGGCGCCGCAGGCGAGCGCGAGGGCGGGCGAGGCGAGGCCGGCGAGCCGCACGTCGCCGCGAGGATGCCACCGGGGCGCGCGGAACGTCTACGCGCATCGGTCTACGCGTCGGTCTACGCGTCGGTCTGCGCGTCGCTGCGCGTCGGTCTACGCGCGTCGCACGTCGGGATCGTCGGGGTCGGCGTCGCGGTGGACGCACGGATCGTTCTCGGGATCGTGGCCGCACGCGAGCACGCCGGGCGACGGATCATCCGGATCGACGCCGCGGTGCGGCCCCTCGAGGTCGCCCTCGGCCTCGCGCTCCTCGGCGAGAGCGGCGTCGTCGCCGGTGAGGCCGCCGGCCTCGGCGAGCGCGGCGTTCTTCTCGGGTGAGACGCCGGGCACCAGGCCGCCGCGCGCGAGGTACGCGACGTAATAGGCGTCCTCGCGCCGCGGCTCGAGCACGCCCTGCTCGATGGCCTGCTCGAGCGCGCGCTTGAGGTCGCCGATCAGCCGCGACGGCCGGATCTCGAACGCGGCCATGATCGCGTTGCCGACGCCGCCGGGCAGCGGCGGGAGCTTCGCGTCCTCCTCGGCGAGCCGCTGGACGCGGTCGGCGAGCGCGCTGATCTGATCGAGCAGCAGCTTGCGGCGGCCGGGCCGCTTCGACGTGATGTCGGCGCGCGACAGATCGAGCAGATCGGTCAGGTGCGCGCCCATCTCGCGGTGGAACCGGCGCACGGCGCTGTCGGTCCACTGATCGCCGTACTGGTTGGTGCGCAGGTGGTGCTTGACGAGGAAGCGGATGGTCTGCCGCTCGTCGCGCGAGAACGCGAACCGGCCGTGGACCTTGTCGAACATGCGCGCGCCGACCTCGGCGTGGCCGTGGAAGTGGACGCCGTCGGTGGTGAACGTGCGCGTCGGGACCTTGCCGATGTCGTGGAGCAGCGCGGCCCAGCGGACGAGCGGGCGCCGCACGGTCTGCCGCACGACCTGCTTGGTGTGGGCCCAGACGTCCTTGTGCTGGCGGCCGGTCTCCTGGACGAGATCGACGGTGGCCTCGAGCTCGGGGAACAAGAGGGCGAGGATGCGGGTCTCGTGCAGCCACTCGAGGGCGGCGTCGACGTCGCGCCCGAGCAGCATCTGCTCCGTGGTGGCGCGCAGGCGGGCTTTGTCGATGGTGGTGCCAGTGGCGGCATCGACGAGGCGCGGGGCGTGCTCGGCCGCGAGCTCGGTGATGGTGTCCGCGGGCCAGCGGCCGGCATCGGCCGAGATGGCGCCGGCGATCTCGAGCAGCACGATGGGGTCCGCCTCGACGAGGCCGCGCATGCGGTCGGCGACCCGATCTGTGGACATGAGGCGCCTTAACTAACACGTTTCCTCCCGTGCCAGGTCTCCCGAGGGGGGGATCGGCACGGGGTGTGCTCTACGGCCCGCTCGGGTGCAGGGCCGTATTACTGAACACCAGCTTCCGCTGGCCGAGCGTAGCTTTCCGGGAATTTCGCAGTTCTACGAGTCGCTCGAGAACAAACCCGCGACATTCTTACAGCTTGTCTGGGCGTACGAGGGCCAAAAGGTCCGACGATCCAAACCCCGGAAGCGCCCGAAGACTTAATGGGTTCTTGATGTGACGCTACGCAATGCGGCAATAAGGGTTGCCGATCGCGCCAGGTTGTCACAATCCGGAACCATAAATGAGGCAAGAAAGTACAGTGCCGGTGGACGAGCGGCGTCCGATCGGCGTCTTCGACTCGGGGGTCGGAGGCCTCACCGTCGTACGAGCGCTTCGTAGTGTGCTGCCAGGTGAGGACGTTATCTACCTCGGCGATACGGCCCGGGTGCCGTACGGCAGCAAGAGCCCGCGGACGGTCGAGCGCTACTCGCTGGCGTGCCAGCGCTTCCTCCTGGAGCGCGGCGTCAAGCTGGTCCTGATCGCCTGCAACACGGCCTCGGCGACGGCGCTCCCGGCGCTGGCGGCGGCGAGCCCGGTGCCGGTGATCGGCGCGGTCGAGCCGGGCGCGGCGAGCGCGCTGGCGGCGACGAGCAACCGGCACATCGGCGTGATCGGGACCCTGGCGACGGTCCGGTCGGGCGCGTACGGCGAGGCGATCGCCGCGCGGGATCCGGGCGCGACGCTGACGGCGCTGGCGTGCCCGCTCCTGGTGCCGCTGGCGGAGGAGGGCTGGACGGACGACGAGGTGGCGGTGCTGGTGGCGCGGCGCTACCTGGCGGAGCTGTTCCGGCGCGATCCGCAGATCGACACGCTGGTCCTGGGCTGCACGCACTATCCGCTGCTCCGCGGCGTCCTCGAGCGCGCGGCGCGCGAGCTGGCGGGGCGGCCGGTCGCGGTCGTCGACTCGGCGACGGCGATGGCGGTGGCGGCGCGCGAGGCGGTGAGCGCCGCGGCGGGGGCCGCGGGGGGCGCCGCGGGGGGCGCCGCGGGGGGCGCCGCGGGGGGCATGGTCGGCGCGAACCGGCGCGGGGCGGCGGGGCGGCTCGACTGCTTCGCGACGGACACGTCGCGCTTCGACGAGGTCGCGCCGCGGTTCCTCGGCGAGCCGCTGACGGGCTTCGAGCTGGTGGATCTGTAGCCGGGGCCCCGGGGAGCTGGAGCGGGCCTCAAGGAGGCTCGGAGGCAGGCTCGGAGGCAGGCCCGGAGGCGGCCCGGAGGCAGCCCGGATCAGGCCCGGATGGCCTGGCCCTTGGCGCGCGCCTCTTCGGCGCGGCGGCGCTTCATGACCTCGGTGATGGTCGACGCCTTCTTCAGCTTGTCGGCGATCGTCTTCTCGTCGACGGGGTAGTCGGTGCGGAACACGAGGCCGTCGTCGAAGAGCTGCTCGCGGGCCTCGTCATCATCGAGGAACTTCGCGACCTTCTTGCCCTTGTACTCGAACGCCGGCAGCGTGGGGACCTTGCTCTCGAGCCAGGTCATGAGCTCGCCCATGACCGACTTGCACAAGGTCAGGTTCTCGTCGAGGCCGTCGAACAGCTCAGGGAAGCGATCCCGGAACGCCTGTTCGTCCTCACCTTTGCCGAGCGCCCTGGCGAGCGCCAGCCGCAGGAGCAACACGTCATCCGCGTAGCTCACGATGGTATCGTTGCGGTCGGCTACGAAATCGTTTGGTGAGACGACGTAGGCGATGACCCCGGCTGCGACCTCTCGCACCGGCCGAGGCAGGTTCTCATCGTCCATCGCGTCAAATGCGATCTTGAGGTCGTGAGGTAGGGACACCAACCAATCGCGCACCAACTCGACGAACTTCGACTCCACGGCGGTACTCGTCACGGGATATGCGTACCCCGCGAACGCGGGGCCTCCAAGCGTGCTTCGGGATTGAAGCCAGACAGGGTGAGTACCAACCCCTCGCAAGAATTACAAGCCCGGCCTTGGGGAGGGCAGCCCGCGTGGTACCTTGGGGACCGCGTGAGCAAGCGCTCGCCCATCCTCGGCTACAACCACAACGTCCGGTACCGCGGGTTGGTGTTCCACGTCCAAACCGAGGATTCGGGCTTGCTCGCGCCGCACCTGTTCACGCACCTGTTCCACGCTGGCGTGATCATCT
The DNA here is from genome assembly GCA_035558535.1 of Kofleriaceae bacterium. Taxonomy (GTDB): domain Bacteria; phylum Myxococcota_A; class Polyangia; order Haliangiales; family Haliangiaceae; genus JABFXX01. The sequence continues at coordinate 10,514 of DATMCI010000195.1, read as the reverse complement.
CGACGCGCAAGTACGTCTACGACGCGGGCGCGACGGAAGAAGCGATCAAGTCCCTCATGCAGGCCCAGCACAAGGCCGTCATGAAGGAGCTACGGCGCGGCCAGTTCGACGACAAGATCGATCTGTACCTCGGCGGGACGCCGGGGCTACTGCCGCGCGGCGTCGTCGACGAGGGCGCCGCGAGCGACGGGGCGCCGGCGGCCGCGACAGGGGCGGCGGAGACGGCGGCGATCGCGGCGATCGAGACGGGGCCGGTGGCTGCGGCGGCGGTCGCGGCGCCCGCGGCGCCGGTGGCTGCGGCGGCGGTCGCGGAGACGGCGACCGCGGCGCCGGTGGCGCCGGTGGCTGCGGCGGCGGTCGCGGAGACGGCGCCTGCTGCGCCTGCTGCGCCTGTCGCGGCACCTGCTGCGCCGAAGGCGGCGTCGGCGCCGTCGATCCCCGTCCCTGCGGCGCCGAAGGCCGCGGCTGCGCCTGCCGCGCCGAAGACTGCGTCGGCGCCGTCGATCCCGGTGCCTGCGCCGAAGGCGGCGTCGGCGGCGTCGATCCCCACGCCGCCTGCGATGCCGAAGGCCGCGCCCGCAGCGGGCGCGCGGCTCGACCGCCAGGCGCGGCCGATGCCGGTGGCGGACGAGATGTCGAAGGTGTCGCTCGCGGCCCTGGCCGCGACCGCCGCCGACGAGGACATCGACGATCCGCTGGCCGCCACGACGATCACGGAGCCGATCGCGATGGCCCGCGAGCCGACGCTCGAGGAGCCGGCGATCTCGCTGCGCCCCACGGATCTGGCGGTCGATCCGCGGCTCCCCCGCACGGTCACCGACGACGAGCCCACGCTCACAGCGCAGCTGCCCCGGAAGCGCGCCACGACCGAGGGCGAGGCGCCGCCGCTCGCGCCGCCGCCGCAGGTGCGGCCCTACACGGCCGACGAGCTCTACGCGACGATGCGCGACGCGCCGGCAGACTCGCAGCCGGAGATCACCATCCAGCTCGAGGTCGATGACTCCGACCGGGTCCCGGTGCCGCAGCGCACGGCGGACTCGCGGCCGGTGCGCCGCCGCGAGCTGCACGACACCGAGATGACAGGCCCGTGGGAGCAGACGCGCGTCGATCCGGCGATGCCGGTCTCCGACGGCATCCCGGGCGCGCTCTCGGCGGCGTCCGCGGTGACGCCGACGGTCCGCACGGGGGATGCCTCGGGGCCGATCGCGACGGCGGCGCTCTCGCAGCGGGCGGCCAAGGCGGTCGGCGCGGCGTCGCTGCCGCCGGCGCGGCCGATCGCGCGCCCGGCGAGCCGGCCGGCGTCGTCGTCGGCCTCGCGCCCGACGACGGGGGACGATCGCCGCACGCCGGTGCCGGTGCCGATCTCGTCGCAGTCGCATTCGTCGGCGGTGCAGCTGCCGACGCCGCCGGACGATCGCCGCGTGACGGCGCCGCCCGCCGAGGCAGACTACGCCACGCAGCCGAACGCAGACCCGGCGGGCGCGCCGGAGCGGCCGGGGCAGTACTCGCAGCACGGCAAGATCAGCAGCCGGATCCCGCCGGAGCCGGCGCGCGACGTGCCCCCGCCCTCGCCCCCGCCCTCGCCGGGGCGGCAGGGCTCGACGCCGCAGATCCCGCTGCCGCGGGCGTCGACGCCACCGCCGCAGCCGCAGCGCACGGTCTCGACGCCGCCGTCGGCGATCCCGGCGCCGGGCCGGGCCACGCCGCCGCCGACGCCGGTGCAGCGCGCGGCGACGCCGGTGCCGATCCCGGTGTCGCGCCAGTCCTCGGCGCCGATCGCGGTGCCGCACATCGCCCCGGTGCCGCCTGCGCAGCCCTCGACGGGGCCGCAGCCTGACAGGCCGCCGGTGATGCGCCCGAGCACGCCGCCGCCGGTGCCGGGGCTGCGGCCGCCCGCGTCGGCAGCGCCGATCGCGCCGATGCCGGCGTCGCGCTCGGCGCCGATCACGATCCCGATGGTGCGCCAGTCGTCGACGGACATGCCGCGGACGCGCCCGCCGACGCCGCCGCGCGTGGTGGGCCAGGCCGCGGCGCCGGGGCTGGCGCCAGCGGGCCGCTCGGCGCCGGGCGGCGGCGGCAGCGGCGTCGTGATGTCCCGGCCGGCGGTGATCGTCGGCGCGCCGCCCAAGGCGGCGGGGCCGAACCAGCGCGTGCGCAAGGCGCGCGAGGACGAGGGCCGCGGCTTCGGCCAGGGCCTGATCTCGGAGAAGAGCCTCGACGAGGTGATCCTGGCGTACCTGTCCGAGGACGCCGAGGACAAGTAACGCGGCGCCGCCGCCTGTCGGAACCTCCTGCGGCGGAGATGCTAGGACAAGATCATGCCGGCTCACGTCAAGATCTACACGCGCCGCTGGTGTGGCTACTGCACCGCGGCGGAGCGGCTCCTGACGGAGAAGGGGGTCGCGTACGAGCACATCGACGCGACGGGCGATCCGGCGCTCCGCAAGTGGCTCGTCGAGGCGACGGGCCGCACGACGGTCCCGCAGATCTTCATCGACGGCGAGCCGATCGGCGGCTACGACGATATGCGGGCGCTCGAGCGCGCCGGCAAGCTGGACGCGATGCTGGCCGGCACGGCGGGGCCCAAGCCGGGCAAGCCGAGCAAGCCGAGCCCAGGCTCAGCGGGGCGCTAGCCACGCGCGCGCCACGCGCTCGCCACGCGCTCGCCCGGCAGGGCGCCAGGGCGAGCGCCTCCTAAGGCTCCTCGGGCTCCGGCTCGTCGAGCTCCGGCCGCTCCTTGCGGTACTCGATCATCCACGCCGCGAGCGTGGGCATCGCCACCTCGAGGCGCTGGCTGCCCTCGCGCTCCATCGCCTGCCGCCACGCGAACCGCGCCTCGTCGTGCGCGCCGCGCTGCGCGTAGAGCCACGCGCACAGGAGCAGCAGATCGCGCCCGGCCGTCATCGACAGGCCCTTGCGCATCCGCTCGTGGAGCTCCTGGTCGTCGATCACGGCCTCGCGGATCGCGCCCTCGGCGACGCCGAGGTGCAGCTCGGCGATCCAGTACGAGAGCCGCAGCACCTCGCCGGCCGGGACGCCGCCGCGCGCCTCGAGGACGTGGCGCGCCTCCTTCGTGCGGCCGAGCGCCGTCAGCAAGTTGATCTCGGTGTAGTACGAGAACTGGTGCTGGATGAGCCGCGGCGACAGCTTGCTGCGCGCGCGCCGCACGCGCTCGAGCGCCTGCTCGCCCTTGCCGTCGAGCGCGTCGGCGATCGCGACGCGCAGCTCGGCGAGCGCGCGGACGCGGCCGGGCGCCCACCACGCGCGCGACACGGGCTCGGCGAGCGCGCGGCCGGAGGTGGCGTCGCCGTTCGAGAGCGCGACGCTGGCCTCGTTGACGCGCTTGACGGCGCGCACGGTGCCGAGGAACCGGCCGCCGAGCGCGAGGTAGAACGGGATGAGGAGCGGGAACGACGTCGCGGCGATCGCGACGCCGGCCGCGGTGATGCCGCCGAACGCGAGGTACGCGGCGAGCTGGCGGTTGCGCACGCCGGCCGGATCTTTGACCTCGCCGTCGCGGCCGACGTAGACGAGCTGGCCCTTGCCGGCGCGATCGAGGTCGCGCGCGATCATCGGGCGCAGCGGGACGAGGGCGACGGGATCCTTGGGGTCAGCCGCCATGGGGCCCTCGCGTCATGGGGCGCGTCATGGGGCGCTCCCGGGCAGCGCCCCGGCGTCGCGGACGCTCCAGTCGGTGCCCTGCGGCGTGTCGTGCAGCTCGATGCCCATCGCGGCGAGCTCGCCGCGGAGCGCGTCGCTCTTGGCGAAGTCCTTCGCGGCGCGCGCGGCCGAGCGCGCGGCGAGCAGCTCCTCGACGCGCGCGGTGTCGATGCCGCGCCAGCCGACGAGCCGCTCGCGGCGCGCGCGCAGGTAGCGCGCCGGCGTGTCGAGCAGGATGCCGATCGCGGCGCCGACGTCGCGCAGCCCCTGGCCGAGGCGCGCGATCGTGCGGCGCCGGAGCTGCTTCTCGACGGCCTTGCCGTCGGGCCCCTTGCCCTCGCCGACGAGCCGGTTGCCGAGCGTGGCGGCCTCGTACAGCGCGGCGATCACGACGGGCGTGTTGAAGTCGTCGGCGAGCGCCTCGGCCGCCGTCTGCGTCAGGCGCTCGGCCTCGGGCAAGACCGGGCCCAGGCCGCCGTCGCCGGCCTGGACGACGGCGCGGTCGATCGCGTCGAGCGCCTTGTAGAAGTACTCGAGCTCGCGGTCGGCGGCCTCGAGCGAGCGGAAGCGCACGCCGGTGACGGTGCCGTCGGCGGCGCGCTCCTCGTCGACCTCGAAGTCGAGCCCGGTGCGGTAGTGGTGCTTGCTGAAGAAGTAGCGCAGGGGCTCGCCCCCGACGGCGTCGGCGACGCGGTCGCAGCCGAACACGTTGCCGAGCGACTTCGACATCTTCTCGCCGCCGAAGTTCACGAAGCCGTTGTGCAGCCAGTAGCGCGCGAACGTGTGCGTGCCGTAGGCGCCCTGCGACTGCGCGATCTCGTTCTCGTGGTGCGGGAAGATCAGGTCCTTGCCGCCGCCGTGCAGATCGAACGTCTCGCCGAGGTGGGTCACGACCATGGCCGAGCACTCGATGTGCCAGCCGGGGCGCCCGGGGCCCCACGGCGACGGCCACGCCGGCTCGCCGGGCTTGGCGCCCTTCCACAGCGCGAAGTCGGCGGGGGCGCGCTTGCGCTCGTCGACCTCGACGCGCGCGCCGGCGCGCAGGTCGTCGATCGACATGCCGCTGAGCTTGCCGTACGGCGGGAACGCCTCGACGGAGTAGTAGACGTCGCCCGCGAGCGGGTACGCGCAGCCGCGCTCGATCAGCTTCTCGATGACGGCGACGATCTCGGCGATGTGCGTCGACACGCGCGGCTCGACGTCGGGCGGCTCCACGGAGAAGCGCGCCATGTCGCGGTTGTAATCGGCGGCGAATCGCGCGGCGAGCGCCATCGGGTCCTCGCCGAGCTCGTGCGCGCGGCGGATGATCTTGTCCTCGACGTCGGTGATGTTGCGGACGTAGCGGACCTCGTAGCCGAGGAACTTGAGCGCGCGGCGGATCGTGTCGAACGAGATCGCGGCGTACGCGTGGCCGATGTGCGCCGGCGCGTAGGGCGTCGGGCCGCAGACGTACATGCCGACCTGGCCGGGGACGAGCGGCTCGAACGGGACCTTCTCACGGCGCATCGAGTCGTAGAGGCGGAGCGGGCGGGCAGAGCTCGTCACGGCTCCTCGGTTTGTAGCATTACTCTCCGCGATCATCGCCAGATCAGCTTGTGGGAGCGCGCGGTGTCGATGGCGGCGTTGGTCAGCGATTCGACCCACTTCGCCGTCTCGGCGGGGCCGGGCGGCACGGCGAAGGTCCACGTCACGAGCTCGGCGCGCCCGGTGAGCGCGCTCGCGAGCTGCGCGATCACGCGCGTCCCGTCGGCCGAGATCCGCGGCTGCGTGTAGGTGGCGTTGCTGGGGTCGTACAGGCTGGGGGAGGGGGGCTGCTCCGAGAGCGTCCACGTGTGGTGCGCGGGCGCGTCGATGACCCGCAGGCCGCCGCTCAGCGGGATGACGAGCGTGCCGGTGTCCGCGGCCATCGAGAGCGGGACCTTGTCCTTCTGCCGCGGGTCGTCGTCGCGGCGCGCGGTGGTGCCGACGGCCTCGGTCTCCTCGATCTTGCCGGGCGCGGCCAGATCGACGAGCCACGCGGCGTCGTTGTCGAGCACGGCGAGCAGGGAGCCGGGCCCGGCGAGGCCGATCGTGACGATGTCGCGCGGCAGCTCAGCGTGCTTCTCGACGAGCCCGCTCGGCCGCCACGCGCGGATCACGCGGCCCTCGGCAAACAGCACGGTGCCGTCGGGGAGCATCTGGAGGTGCACGGCCGTCTTCACGTTCGGCGTGGTGGCCTCGGTGCCGGTGGCGAGGTTTCGGCGCCACAGCGTGCCCTCGCCGAACAGCGCGGCGGCCCACGGCGGCGCGCCGCGGCTCCACGCCAGATCGAGCAGGACGCCGCGGGAGGTCACGAGCTTCTGGCGCTGGCCGGTGCGCGTGTCGTGGAGGACCACGGCGCCGGACGCGCCGTGGCCGAGCAGGAGCTCGTGCTCGGAGGCGAAGCCGGCGACGTCGAACGTGCCGTCGAGCGGCGTCGCGGTGCCGCCCGCGGTGAGGAGCCGCGCGGCGTGCTTGGCGTCGATCGCGCACGCGAGCTGGCCCGAGGGCGAGGCGACGGCGGCGCGGGGCGAGAAGTCGCCGAGCGGCGCCGCCTTGCCGGTGACGAGGTCGATCCACGATGCATCGTCGTCCTCGGAGCCGACGAGCACGGAGCGCGCGCCGAGGAGGAGCACCGGGCTGCCCGGCTGATCGAGGACCCGGCGCGGCTGGACGTCGTCGAGGTTCCACACGAGGACGCGGTCGTCGATCGCGCCGACGACGTACGGCGAGCGCGGGCTCGCGTCCATGTGCGCGAGCCGGACGGCGGGGGCGGGGATCACGTGATCGCCGTACGGGGACAGCACGAACAGGCGGTTGCCGGCGGCCGCGACGACCGTGCCGCCGCGCGCCTCGCGCAGCCCGACGGGCGCGCCCTCGACCAGCCGGCGGGGCGCGAAGTCGTCGCGCATGATCGTGCCCAGGCCGGTCGGGCCGATCGTGTAGAGCCGGTCGACGGCGTGGGCGACGAAGAACCGCGCGCCGACGTGCGTCCGCTGCAGGATGTGGGGCGCCTCGATCGAGCCGAGGATCGCGTGCTGATCGATGAGCGCGCCGAACTCGGTGCCGTCGGTGGACCAGTCGAACGCGTACGTCCGGCCGGCCATGATCTCGATCGGCGGCTCGGGCGGCCGCGACCGATCGAGGAGCAGCAGGTGGTCCTGGCCGTACAGCGCGAGGAACCGGCCGTCGGGGGACGGCTCGACCTCGCGCACGGGCTCGGGGAGCGGGATCGCGACGGGGGTGGCGCCCGCGGCGGACGCGTTCACGTCGAGCTGCCACAGCTTGCCCTGGTCGTCGATCCAGTGCGCGGCCGTGCCGGCGACCTCGAGGTCGGTGATCTTCGCCGGCGGCGCGAGGCTGCGCGCGGCGCCGGTGGTCGCGTCGAGGATGGTGAGCTTCTGGGCGTTCCACGCGACGATCCGGCGATCCTCGTCGGCGAACCGGGCGAGGACGTCCTTGCCGAGATCGGTGGGGAGCGCGCGGTGCGTCCGCTTCGCCAGGTCGTAGATCCAGACGGCGCCGTCGCTGCCGGCGGCGACCGCGCGCGTGCCGTCGCCGGAGAGCCGCAGGCTGTTCGTGGTCTTTCCGGCGGGCAGGCCGTACGCGACGCCGTGCGCGCGGGCGGCGCCGGCGATCGTGCGCGTCTCGACCCAGTGCGTCTCGGCGAGCGGCTTGATCAGGGCGAGCGCGTGCGTCGGATCGGTCTCGACCTCGACGCGGGCCTGCGCCAGCGTGAGCTGATCGGCGCGCCGCACGGCGTCCTCGCGCGCGGTCTCGGCGGCGTTGCGCGCGCGCACGGCGCGGTCGGCCTGCGCATCGGCGCGGTCGCGCTCGTTCATGATGCGCCACACGGAGAACGTGCTGCCGATGAGGATCGCGAGCGTCGCGACGGCGCTGATCGTCACGGCGACGCGGTTTTTGCGGATGAACCGCACGAGCTTCTCGCGCGTCGTGTACTGGTGCGAGCGGACGAGCTGACCGGACAGGAACCGCTGCAGGTCCTCGGCGAGCGCGCGGGCGTCGGGGTAGCGCTGCTCGGGGTCGAACGCGAGCGCCTTGTCGACGATCGTCGACAGCTCCGGCGGGACGCCGGGCACGACCTCGGCGATCGGCGTCGGCGGGTGGCGCGCGGCGGCCTGCATCATCGCGTCGGCCGTCTTGGCGTAGTGCGGCGGCTTGCGGCAGAGCACGTGGTAGAGCGTGGCGCCGAGCGCGTAGACGTCGCAGCGCTCGGTGACGGGGTGGCCGCGCAGCTGCTCGGGCGCCATGAAGCCGGGCGTGCCGAACACGATGCCGGCGCGGGTCTTGATCAGATCGGTGTCGACGCCCTCGGCGACGATCGAGTCGCGGCCGCCGGTCACCGCCGGGGCCATGGCGATCGACGCGGACAGGGACTTGGAGAGATCGATGCGCGACAGCTCGTCGTTCTCGCCGATCACCTTCGCGAGGCCCCAGTCGATGACGATCGTCTCGCCGAGCTCGTCGACGAGGATGTTCGACGGCTTGATGTCGCGGTGGACGATGCCGCGCTTGTGCGCGTGCGCGATGGCCTGCGCGGCGGCGACGAGGTGCGGGACCAGGACGAGGCGCTTGGGCAGCGTGTCGGCGGCGGCGACGAGGTGCTCGAGCGGGCGGCCCGCGATCTTGCGCATCACGTAGAACGGCGCGCCGCCGGGGGTGGTGCCGGCGTCGTGGAGCGGGACGATCGACGGGTGCTCGAGGAGCGCGGTGATCCGCGTCTCGCGCGCGAACCGCCGCAGCACGTCTGCGTCCATGGAGAGGACCTCCTTGAAGGCGACGGTGCGGTTCAGCAGGGTGTCGGTGGCCTCGACGACGCGGCCCATGCCGCCGCGGGCGATCTCGGGCCCGAGCTCGTAGCGCTCGGGGGGCGGCATCGACGGCGGCGCGATGATGGGGACGGGCCCGCCGGTGACGGTGGCCATGATCGGGGCCGCGTCGCCGCCGGGGGCGGCGCCGAACGGCATCTGGACGGTGCCGGGCATCGGGGCGAAGCCGGAGCCGGAGCCGGTGCCGGTGCCGGGCATCGGCGGCGGGCCGCCGAAGGAGGCCGGCATGGGGGGCGGGCCGCTCACGGACACGGCCCCGGTGGCCATGGTCGGCGGCATGGGCGGCGGGCCGCTGTCGGCGGGCATGGGCGGTGGCCCGCCGAAGGAGGCCGGCATGGGGGGTGGCCCGCTGTCGCCGGGCATGGGGGGCGGCCCGCCCGCCGCGGGCACGGCGGCGCTGGCCATGGTCGGCGGCATGGCCGGCGGCCCGCTGTCCGCCGCGGGCAGCGGCGGCGGCCCGCTCGCCGCGGGCATCGCCGGCGGCCCGCCGGTCACGGCCGCGCCGGCCACGGTCGCGCCGTCGCCCGGCGCGGCGTCACTCTCACGCTTCGGATCCTCCACCGAGGAGGAGCGTATCACTGGCGCAGCTGCGGGACGCGCATCGGCAACATCGCGCGGATCGCCCGCACGAGCGCCCACGCGAAGAACAGCCCGATGACGGCCAGCGCGACCGTGAGCGGCAAGATGTGCCAGTAGTCCTGCGGCTTCTCGTCGGCGACGAGCGCGTACGCGTCGCCGGGGATGCCGTGCCGGACGAACAGCCCGACGAGGTCGACCTGCGCCTCGGGGATCGCCTCACCGCCGACCGTGAAGGCGCCTGCCGGCGAGCCGCGCAGCGCGCCCCACGTCGTCTCGTGGTGGCGGGTCACGCGCTCGACCCGCGCCGCCCACAGCTTCGCCGCCTCGAGCTTCTGCGTGACGTCGGCGACGGGCATCGCCACGTCGAGCCGCGCCTGGCCGATGATGGCGTCGGCCTGGCCGGGCGTCGGCGAGGCCGTCGCGGTGATGCCGTGCTTGGCGAGCTCGGCGATCCACAGCTTGGCGTCGGTGAGCGGGCCGTGGCCCGGGTCGCCCTCCGCGGCGTCGCGCTTGCCGGTGAACGACGCGATCACCGTCGCGCGCGCCGGCTCGACCACGTCGAACGCGACCTTGTCACCGTCGCCGACGGCGATCTTGTCGCCCGTGACGGTGGTGACCTGGCCGCCCCCGAGGCCGGCGCGCACCCCCGCGGCGTTCGCGAACAGGGGCCGCGGGAAGCTCTTGATGTGCGTGTCGATCAGGCTCGCGAACGGCAGCTCGTCCAGCTTGCGCAGCCGGCCGGTGTACGCCTTGAGGACCGGCCGGGACCAGCCGTCGCTCGAGAGCACGAGCCAGACGCGCTCGTTCGTGCCGCGGGCGGGCGTGACGCGGACCTCGCTCTCGCCGCCCTTGACCCGGATCGCGTACGACATCATCGGATCGGCCTCGAGCGAGACGAAGCTGTCGCTGGCGACCTGGCCCGCGGCCACGTCGGCGAGCGCGACGGCGCGCGGCTCGGGCGGCTCGCCCGCGAACCGGCGGTGCGGCGAGAGCCAGATGAAGAGGAAGTACAGGCAGAGCCCGACGACCGCCGCCGCGGTGATCGCGCCGATCTTCGAGCGCGCGCGCCCGAGCCTGACGAGGTCCGGATCGATCGCGTCGCGCGGGACGGGAGCTCCCGGCTCGGGCTCGACGATCGGAGGAGATGCGGCCATTTGTGCGATCGGCATCCTATCTTGCGGATCGACAACGCGCCACCGCGCCTGGTTGCGTACCAGTTGAGTAGCGACCGTGTTCTCGACGAGTTACGGTGGCGCGTGGCCGGCCCGCGCCCCACCAGCAGCCGCGAGCGCCCGCTGGGCGTCGGCGACGTGGTGCGGCTCGCCGGCCGGGCGCTCGACGACCTGGGCCTCGTCTGGCTCGAGGGCGAGGTCACGCAGGTGACACAGCCCGCCTCGGGGCACCTCT
>DATMCI010000194.1:0-17405 GCA_035558535.1 Kofleriaceae bacterium | reverse complement strand
CGTCGTGATCGCCTCGCGCGCCGTGAAGCAGCCGGCGGTGTTTGGCAACACGTCGAGGCCCACCCCGCGGAGCACGTCGAGGATCGAGCCGCGCGCCATCGGGTCGACGCGGCGCATCGCGACGGTCGCCAGCTCCGCGCCCGACGCGCTCGCCGCCGCCGCCTCGGCGTTCTTCTTCATCTGCGCGGCCAGCTCGAGGCTCTTCTTGTCGTACTTGTTCATGTAGATCGAGTGCACGGCCGACAGGATCGTGTTCGTGAAGATGTAGACCGTGAGCCCCGACGGGAAGAAGAACGACATCACGCCGAACATCAGCGGCATGCCGTACTGGAGGAACTTCTGCTGGCGCGAGTCACCGGTCGCCGGCTGCATCCGCGCCTGCAGGAACATCGTGATCACCAGGATCACCGGCAGGACGTAGTACGGGTCCGTGTTCGTCAGATCGTCGATCCAGCCCGGGATGAACGGCTCCTGGTAGAGCTCGCCCGCCGACGACAGCATCCGGTAGAGCGCGATCCAGATCGGCATCTGCAGGACGATCGGCAGGCACCCGGCGATCGGGTTGACGTTGTGCTGCTTGTACAGCGCCATCGTCTCGACCTGCAGCCGCTGCCGGTCCTCCTTGTACCGCTCCTGCAGCACCTTCATCTGCGGCGAGAGGGCGGCCATCGCCTTCATCGACCGCATCGACTTGGTCGTCCAGTAGAGCGTCGCGAGCTTGACGAGGAACGTCAGCATCATGATCGCGATCGCCCAGTTGCCGACGACGGACTGGAACTTGAGGAGCAGCCACAGGAGCGGCCGCCCGATGACGCCGAACCAGCCGAAGTCGATCGTCTCGGTGAACCCGAGCGAGAACCCGGCGGCGGTGTCCGCGCGCTCGAGCTCGTGATAGTTCTTCGGCCCGAGGTAGCCGACCACCTCGTGCGTCCACTGCGTGCCCGCCTTCACCATCACCGGCGGGAACAGGATGTCGGTGCGCATCAGGTCCTCGCCCCCCGCGCCCAGCGCCGGCCCGGACCACGTCTTCTTCTCGACGCGCTCCGCGTCGGAGTGCGCCGGCGCGTACCCGGCGAGCAGGTACGGGTGCTCGAAGCCCGTCCACCGGACGTTGTCCTCCCAGCGCGGCGACTGGGCGACCGCCTTGAGCGGCGTGTGGTAGATCGTGCCGCCGCGCATCGTCGACGATGACCAGGCGCGCGCGGCGACGCGGCTCGAGCCGCCATCGGCGCGCTTCGGATCCTGCTCGGCGTAGACGACGACCGCGACCTGCTGCTGCATGGCCTGGTCGCGCTTGGCGACCACGCGGAGCTGCATCTTGACGAGGTACTCGTCGGGGAAGACCGTGAACGTCTTCTCGATCTCGTAGCGGTCGCTCGTGTGCGTGTAGACCATCGTCGTCGGGCTCACCCGCTTGCCGGTCCACGCGGACGGCCGCGCCAGCTCGCACTCCGAGTCGACGATGCAGACGAGGAACGCGCCGACGTCCTCGCGGGCGGGCAAGAGCTCGCCATGCGTGCTCGTGTCCTGCTTGAACCGCGGATCGGCCAGCTCCCACGACTTGAGCGACCCGCCGTAGCTCGAGAACCGCGCCGTGAGCTTGCCCGGGAACGGAAACTCCTCGATCACCTCGGCCGGGCGCGGCGCCTCGGCCACAGGCGGCGGCGTCCCTGGCGTCCCCGGCGCGCCCGCCGCGGGTGCAGGGGTCACGCCGGGCGCAGCCGGCGGCGCGACCTCGGCCGCCGAGCCAGCCCCCTGCTTCCCCTTCTGTGGCTCCTCCTTCGTCGGGAACAGGTAGTTCCACACGAGGATGACGCCCAGCGCGAGGGCGACGGCCAGCAGCAGACGCTTGCCTTGATTCTCCATCTAGTGCTGCTCCTGGGCATGCCGCGCACAGCGGCGCGCTGGGACCGGATCGTACCCGGCGTGAAAGAACGGGTTGCAGCGCAAGAGGCGCCACACCGCGAGGCCGACCCCTACCAGGATGCCGCGCGTCTGCACCGCCTCGACCGCGTACGCCGAGCACGTCGGCAAGTAGCGGCAGCTCGGCACGCGCTTCATCGGCGAGATCCACCGCCGGTAGATCAGGACCGGCAGGAGCACGAGCGAGACGAGGAGGCGGTGCAGGGGAGCCATCAGCGAGACGAGGTTGGGACGTTGGGACGTTGGGGACCCTGGATCATGGCGAGAGTCTCAGGATCCGGCCGAGGTCCGCGGCGAAGTCCTGGGGGTGAAGCTGCCGTGCCGCGCTGTCCTTGGCAACAACGACGACGTCCCACCCCCGGGGCACCCAGCCGTGCAGACGCAGCCACTCTCTCACCATGCGCTTGATCCGGTTCCGGACGGCGGCGTTCCCGACCTTCTTGGTGACCGTCAGCCCGAGCCGACCGGGAGCCTGCGGATCCGGACGCTTTCGCGCGATCCCCAGGACGTGCCGGCCGTGCAGCTTCTGGCCGCCCGACTGGACCTCGAGGAACTCGGAGCGCTCTCGCAGCCGCATCTCCTTCGAGATACCGGCGGGACCGCGCCGCGCGCCTCGAGGAGCCACGTCACTTCTTCGCGGCCGTCACCGAAATGCGCTTGCGGCCCTTGGCGCGGCGGCGGCGGAGCACCTCGCGGCCCCCACGGGTCTTCTTGCGGGCGCGGAAGCCGTGCGTGCGCTTCCGGCTCTTGTTATGCGGCTGATATGTACGCTTCACGATTGATCTCCCCGGGGGCGAGCGGAGCGGAATCGATACTCAAGGCCCCTCGGGAAGTCAAGGTTCACCGGGGCGCGTAAAGCGTCACCGACTCCCCTGATTTCGTGGAAGTTCCGGAGTTCACTTGCTCCTGTTTTGGGCTTGCAACCCGAAATCTCCATCTGGTACCAACCCCGGGTTCATCGCTTTGGGAAGCCGTAAGGGCTGGCCAGGGGCGAAACTAGAGGTGCCTGTGGAAAACCTCTGGATTGGGAGCCTTTTGTCTGTGAACTGTGACCCGCAACCAGTCGAATTCACAGGACAATGTCCTGGGGACAGGGGAATGACAGCACAGAGCTTTTGGGACGAGGCCGTAGGCCGTCTTCGCTCACAGATCTCCCCCCAGAACTTCGACATGTGGCTCGCGCCGATCGAGCTTCAGTCGTTTGACGGGACGACCCTCCGGCTCCGGGCGCCCAACAGCTACGTCCGGCTGTGGTTCGAGTCGAACTATCTCGGCACGCTCCTCAAGGAGATGCAGGGCATCTCGGACGCCGGCCACGAGCTCCGCGTCGAGTTCGACCCCGACGCCCCTCTCGAGCGGCCCGAGTCCGAGGCGCCGCCCGACGCCGGGCCTGACGCCGGGCCTGACGCCGGGCCGCTCGCCAGCGCCGCGCACGCCGAGCGAGCCGGCGCCTCCCCCCCGCGGCGCGCGGGGACCGCGCCTCCCCCGGCCGCCGAGCCCCCCGCGCCCGAGCTGCCCCCCGACAACGCCGTGAACGCCGCGGACATCATCGTCGCCCCCCCGCCCGCGTCCCTGAACCCCCGCTACACGTTCGACACCTTCGTCTCCGGCCCCTCGAACCAGCTCGCGTTCGCCGCCTCGCAGGCCGCCGCCTCGAGCTACCCGCCGAAGTACAACCCCGTCTTCGTCTGCGGCGGCGTCGGCCTCGGCAAGACCCACCTCTTGCACGCGATCGGCCACCAGCAGCTCCTGAACCGGCCCGGGTCGCGCATCGTCTACATCTCGAGCGAGCGGTTCATGAACGAGTACGTGCAGGCCATCCGCACCGGCCGCATGCACGAGTTCCGCCGCAACTACCGCGAGGGCATCGACGTGCTGCTCGTCGACGACGTGCAGTTCCTCGCCGGCAAAGAGGGCACGCAGGACGAGTTCTTCCACACGTTCAACACGCTCCACGAGAACCACAAGCAGATCGTCCTCACCGCTGACCGGAAGCCGCACGAGATCTCGGACATCGCCGACCGGCTGCGGACGCGGTTCGCCTGGGGCCTGCTCGCCGACATCGAGCCGCCCGAGCTCGAGGTCCGCCTCGCGATCCTCCGCAAGAAGGCCGCCGTCGAGGCCGTGGCGCTCCCCGACGACGTGGCCATGTACATCGCGACCTCGATCAAGTCGAACGTCCGCGAGCTCGAGGGCGCGCTGATCCGGCTCGCCGCGTATGCCTCGCTGTCCAAGGTCCGCATCGACCTCGCGTTCGCCCAGGTGACGCTCGGCGCCGCCATCACGCGCCCGCGCGAGGTCATCACCGTGGACGGCGTCATCAAGGCCGTGGCGAGCTACTACGGCCTCAAGCCCGCCGACATCAAGAGCGAGCGCCGCCACAAGTCCGTGGCGACCCCGCGCGCGGTGGCCATGTACATCGCGCGCCACAACACCAAGGACTCGTACCCCGATCTCGCGCGCGCGTTCGGCGGCAAGCACCACACGACCGTCATCTCCGCTGTTCAGAAGATCATCGAGCGCCTCAAGGAGGACGCCTCCCTGCGCGGAGAGGTGCACGCCATCGAGGGGACCATCCTCCGATGACGGGCGTGGTGACCGGCGCGGTGGCCGTCTCCCGCGCCCGCGGGCCTGTGGGAAACACTGTGCACCCAGCTGTGGACCTGATGCGGACAGCCGGCAGGCCCTCGCTTCTCCACAGCTTCGCAGCACGCCGTCCACCGCTCTCCAGCTACGCTCGCCCACAGCAGGGCGATCAGGTTTTCAATGTCACGGCTGCGGGTTATGAAGCTATCCACACCGTCCACAGCCCCTATTACTTCTATTCCTAACCAAAGATCTTTTCTCTTCTCTTGAAGAATAAGAGCGCGCAGCCAACCCAGGCAAGCCAGCCAACCAGGTGAGGGTGACATGGAGTTTCGAATCGCAAAGAACGAGTTCCTGCGCGGGCTGCGCCTCGCTCAGGGCATCGCGGACCGCAAGAGCACCATGCCCATGCTCGCGAACGTCCTGCTCCGCACCCAGGGCAAAAACCAGCTCCTCGTCGCGGCGACCGACCTCAACGTCTCGCTCACCGCCGAGCTGAAGAGCAACGTCACCACGGAGGGCGGCATCACCCTCGCGGCGAAGAACCTCTACGAGCTGATCGCGAACGCGCCCGGCGAGGAGGTCACGCTCAAGAAGGCGGACAACCACTGGGCCGAGATCAAGAGCGGCAAGGTCACGTACCGCATCGTCGGCATGCCGGACCGCGACTTCCCGAAGGTGCCCGATCACCGCGAGGCCACGTACGCCACCGTCGAGAGCTCCGTCTTGCGCGAGATGATCGAGCGCACGCTGTTCAGCGTGTGCAACGACGAGACGCGGTTCCACCTGAACGGCGTCTACTTCGAGAGCGACGGCAGCAAGAGCCGCATGGTCTCGACGGACGGGCACCGCCTGAGCAAGGTCGAGCGCACCATCGCCGGCGGCCCGAAGCTGTCTGGCGGCGTCATCATTCCCAAGAAGGGCCTGCTCGAGATCCGCCGCGTGCTCGAGAACGGCGCGTCGTGCAAGCTCGCCGTCAAGACGCCGCACCTGTTCCTCGCCCTCGACGACATCGCCATCGCGGTGAAGCTCATCGACGCGCAGTTCCCGCCGTACGAGCAGGTGATCCCCAAGGACCACAAGCGCATCATCACGGTGGACCGCGTCCGCTTCATCGACGCGCTCCGGCGCGCGCAGCTCATGTCCTCCGAGACCCGCGGCGTGAAGGTCGCCGCGGTGAAGGACGGCATCACCATCACGAGCGACAACCCCGACCTCGGCGAGGTGCGCGAGGAGGTCGAGGTCGAGTACAACGGCGACCCCATCGCGATCGGCTTCAACCCCAAGTACGTCGTCGAGCTGCTCGGCCAGATGGCGAGCGACCAGATCACGATCGCGCTCGGCGGTGAGCTCGACCCCGGCCTCATCCGGCCCGTCAGCGGGGACGAGTACCTGGGCGTCGTCATGCCGATGAGGATCTAAGCTGCGGATCGCCGCGCTCGCCCTCGAGGGCGTCCGCAACCTGGCGCCCGTGCGCCTCGAGCCGCGCGAGCGCTTCAACGTCTTCGTCGGCGACAACGGCCAGGGCAAGACGAACCTGCTCGAGGCCATCTTCGTCGTCGCCGCGCTGCGCTCGTTCCGCACGGCGCGGCTCGCCGACCTGATCGCGTTCGGGCGTCCCGAGGCCAAGCTCGGCGCGCGCGTCGTCAAGGACGAGGTCGTGCGCGTCTACGAGGTCGAGCTCGCGCCCGGCTCACGCAAGGTCCGCCTCGACGGCAAGGCGGCGCGCCCGCTCGCGCGCTACTTCGGGGCGTTCAACGTCGTCGTGTTCACGCCCGAGGATCTGGCGCTGCCGCGCGGCGCCCCGGGCGACCGCCGCAAGTTCCTCGACCGCGGCGTGTTCAACCTCGAGCCGGCGTACCTCGCGACCGCGACCGACTACGACAAGGTCCTGCGCAGTCGCAACAGCGTGCTGCGGCAGGCCGGGCAAGGCGCGCTCGGCGCGCGGCAGGTCGAGGATCTGCTCGCCGTCTACGACGCGCAGCTCGCGCGGTACGCCGTCGAGATCATCGCGGCGCGGGCGCGGTTCCTCCAGACGCTCGGCCCCGAGCTCGCCTCTGCGTTCGCCGCGATCACGCGCACCGGGCTCGTCGCCCGCGCGTCGTACGAGAGCAAGCTCGCAGGCGAGCCCGCCGCCGCGATCGAGGCGCAGCTCCGCGCGGGCCGGGCGCGCGATCTCGCGTCGCAGTCGACGCAGCTCGGCCCGCACCGCGACGACGTCCTGCTCGAGCTCGACGGTCGCCTCGCCGGGAGCTTCGCATCGCAGGGCCAGCTCCGCGCGATCATGCTCGCGTGGAAGACCGCCGAGCTGACCGTGCTCGGCCGCGTGCACGGCGACCTGCCGATCCTGCTCCTCGACGACGTGTCGTCGGAGCTCGACCCGTCGCGCAACGCGTACCTGTTCGAGCACCTCGCCGGGCTCGCCGGGCAGTGCTTCATCACGACGACCCACGAGGGCCACGTGCTCCTGCGTCGCGATCGAGCGGATTATCGCATCTCTGGTGGGCAGATTTCTTAGTAACTGCAGCTAGTTAACACAGTTCAAAACCCTCGGTGGCCCCCTTCTCGACGAGGAATGGCCGTGGTACCAACGTGCTCGCCCTCGAAAGCCGGTAGCCGGAATGGCAGATACCACAGCTAGTACGCAGACTTCCGATTCAGATTACGACGCCGGATCCATCGGCGTCCTGAAGGGGCTCGAGGGGGTGCGCAAGCGCCCCGGCATGTACATCGGGGACACCGATGACGGCAGCGGCCTGCACCACCTCGTCTACGAGGTCGTCGACAACTCCGTCGACGAGCACCTCGCCGGCCACTGCAACCTGATCGCCGTCACGATCCACTACGACAACTCGGTGACCGTCGACGACAACGGGCGCGGCATCCCCGTCGACATGCACCCGACGGAGAACCGGCCCGCCGCCGAGGTCGTGATGACCGCGCTCCACGCCGGCGGCAAGTTCGGCGGCAAGGGCTACAAGGTCTCCGGCGGCCTGCACGGCGTCGGCGTCTCGGCCGTGAACGCGCTCTCGGACTGGCTCAAGCTCGAGATCCAGCGCGGCGGCAAGGCGTACTACCAGACGTACTCCAAGGGCATCCCGTCGAGCGAGTTCCGGGAGACCGGCGACAGCCCTGACCGCGGCACGAAGATCACGTTCCACCCCGATCCGGAGATCTTCAAGAACGTCCTCGAGTTCTCGTTCGACCAGCTCGCGCAGAAGCTCCGCGAGCTCGCCTATCTGAACAGCGGGCTGCGGATCACCATCAAGGACGAGCGGCCGGGGCACGATCGCTACGCCGACTTCAAGTTCGAGGGCGGCATCGCCACGTACGTCCAGGATCTCAACGCGAACAAGACCACCGTCTCCGACATCATCGCGTTCACGTCGGAGCACGAGGGCTGCACCGTCGATGTCGCGATGCAGTGGAACGATAGCTACTCCGAGCTGCTCACCTGCTTCACGAACACGATCAAGAACCGCGACGGCGGCACGCACGCCTCCGGGTTCCGCCAGGCGCTCACGCGCACGATCAACAACTACGCGAACGAGTACAAGCTCCTGAAGGACAAGGAGGCCAAGGGCGGCGTGTCCGGCGACGATCTGCGCGAGGGCCTCACCGCGGTGGTGTCGGTCAAGATCGCCGACCCCAAGTACTCGAACCAGGCCAAGGACAAGCTCGTGTCCTCCGAGGTCGCCACGGCGGTCTCGGCCGTCGTGACGGAGAAGCTCGGGCAGTACCTCGAGCAGCACCCCAAGGAGGCCCGCACGATCATCCAGAAGGCGATCCTCGCCGCGCGCGCCCGCGAGGCCGCGCGCAAGGCCCGCGAGATGGTGCAGCGCAAGGGCGCCCTCGAGCTGACGTCCCTGCCGGGCAAGCTCGCCGATTGCCAGGAGCGCGATCCCGAGAAGAGCGAGCTGTTCATCGTCGAGGGCGAGAGCGCAGGCGGCTCGGCGAAGCAGGGGCGCAACCGCGCGATCCAGGCGATCCTCCCGCTGCGCGGCAAGATCCTGAACGTCGAGAAGGTCCGCTTCGACCGGATGCTGACGTCACAGGAGCTGACGACGCTCATCACCGCGCTCGGCACCGGCGTCGGCGACGAGAAGGACATCGCGCGGCTCCGCTACCACAAGATCATCCTGATGACGGACGCCGACGTCGACGGCAGCCACATCCGGACGCTCCTGCTCACGTTCTTCTTCCGCCACTTCAACGAGCTGTTCGACGGCGGGCACGTCTACATCGCGCAGCCGCCGCTGTACAAGGTCAAGAAGGGCAAGACCGAGATGTACATGAAGAACGAGGCGGCGCTCTCGAAGTTCCTCCTCGAGACGGTCTGCCGGGAGTCCCAGCTCCGCCACGGCGACGCCGCCGCGCCGATCACCGGCAAGGATCTCGAGCGGCTGATCGAGCGGATCAACGAGGCGCGCACGCTGCGCACGCTGCTCGACAAGCAGGGGGACGCGCGGATCTCCGCGCAGTTCGTGGAGGCCGGCCTCGTCGAGGAGGATCTCCGCGATCGGGACAAGCTCGACCGCGTCGAGGCGAGCGTGATGGCGGAGGTCACGCGCCGGCACGGCGAACTCGGCCAGGCCGCCGCGGAGTACAAGCGGGACACCAAGCACAGCGGCTGGGAGCTCCGGTTCCCCGCGGGCGTCCACGGGGTCCGGCGGCAGACGGTGATCAACGCGGATCTGGTGCGCTCGCCGGAGTTCGTGGAGCTGCAGAAGATCAGCAAGGAGATGGCGAAGGAGCTCGTCGGGCCGCTCGCGATCGCGCACGGGGCCGACGACGTCCGCGAGGTGAAGAGCTGGGACGAGATCCCGCCCGTGATCGAGGAGCTCGGCCGCAAGGGCCTGCAGATCCAGCGGTACAAGGGCCTCGGCGAGATGAACGCCGAGCAGCTCTGGGAGACCACGATGGATCCGGCTCGCCGCAACCTGCTCCGGGTCAGCGTCGAGGAGCGCGGCGTCGCCGACGGCATCTTCACGAAGCTGATGGGCGATCTGGTCGAGCCGCGGCGCGAGTTCATCGAGGAGAACGCGCTGAACGTCCGAAACCTGGATGTCTGAGCTCCGAGCGTCAGCGAGGGGCGAAGCCCAGGGCTGTCACTGCGCCGTGGGCCGGTTCTCCCCGGGCCGATTCTCCCTCTTCCGCGCTCACAGCGCGCGGTGATGCGCCTCGCGCAAGAGCGGCGCCACGTGCTCGGAGTCGTTCAGCCGCACGAGCGCGAGCGCGTCGAGCGACGGCCCCGAGAGCACGTTGAGCGTCGCCGGCGCCTGCCGGAACGCCCACACGCGCGTGAGCGGCAGCCCCAGGACACGGCACAAGAGCACGCGGTTCACGGCGTCGTGCGCCGCGATCAGCCCGACCTCGTCGTCACCGAGGCGCACCGCGAGGCGCTCGAGCACCGGCCACGCGCGGACCTCGACGTCGCCCAAGGTCTCGGCGCCCGGCCCCGCCGGCACGTCGCGATCGGGGCGTGTCCGCCAGGTGTCGAGCATCGCGGCGTGCGCCGCCTCGACGTCGCTCGACAGCTGGCCCTCCCACGCGCCGTGCGAGATCTCGAGGAGCCCCGCGTCCAGCTCGAGCTTCGTCGCGCGCGCGCCGAGGATGACCTCGGCCGTCTTGCGCGCGCGCGACAGCGGCGACGCGACAGCAGCCGCGATCGGCAGGTGCGCGAGGCGAGCGGAGAGCGCCGTCACCTGCCCCTCGCCGTCCGGGGACAGCGGTACATCGGTCCGACCTTGATACCGGCCCTCGCGGTTCCACGAGGTCTCGCCGTGACGGACCAGCAAGATGTGCATCTCGCGACTCTACACCGTGACGCGTCGAGTCACCGAGTCTCGCAATCCACAGGCGCGCTTCGCTCGATTCCGCCAGCGGCGCCGTGGTAGCCACACGGGCATGCATCGCAGCCGCATCCTCGGCATCGGCATGAGCGTGCCGTCTCGCGTGGTGACGAACCACGAGCTCGCCACCAAGATGGAGACGTCGCACGACTGGATCATCGAGCGCACCGGCATCGAGGAGCGCCGCTGGGTCGAGCCCGGGCAGGCCGGCTCCGATCTCGCCGCCGCCGCGAGCCGCGAGGCGATCGAGCGCGCCGGGCTCCAGCCCAAGGACATCGATCTCATCGTCTACGCGACCCTGTCGCCGGACTTCAACTTCCCGGGGACCGGCGTATTCGTGCAGCGCCAGCTCGGCCTGCGCGAGATCCCGTGCCTCGACATCCGCCAGCAGTGCACCGGCTTCATCTACGGGCTGTCGATCGCCGACGCGTACGTCCGCACCGGCGCCTTCAAGCACGTGCTCGTGATCGGCTCGGAGGTCCACTCGACCGGCCTCGACATCTCGACGGCCGGCCGCGACGTCACCGTCCTCTTCGGCGACGGCGCGGGCGCGGTCGTCGTCGGGCGCGCCACCGACGATCAGCACATGATCCTGTCGACGCACCTCCACGCCGACGGCAGCGAGGCCGAGATCCTGTGGACCGAGTACCCGGCGAGCGCGCGGAGCCCGCGCCTCACCGAGCAGGCGATGGCCGAGCGCAAGCACTACCCCGTGATGAACGGCAAGAAGGTGTTCAAGCACGCGGTGACGCGCATGCCGCAAGCGATCATGGAGGGGATGATCGCGAACGAGCTCAAGCTCACCGACATCGACATGCTGATCCCGCACCAGGCGAACCTGCGCATCAACCAGATGGTGGGGCAGATGATCGGGCTGCCCCCCGAGAAGATGCACAACAACATCCAGAAGTACGGCAACACCACCGCCGCCTCGATCCCCATCTGCATGCACGAGGCGATCGGGCTCGGGAAGATCAAGCCCGGCGACCTCGTCTGCCTCGTCGCGTTCGGCGCCGGCCTCACGTGGGGCTCGACGTTCCTCCGCTACTGACTGAAAGATCGGCTCCGGCAGTTCCGGATTCGCGTGCAAAGATTCCTGTAAGTCGACGTACAGGGTGAATGGCAATCTCGCCGCGGCGAGCGGTGAGAATTCACATTCAGCGCAGTGGGGACTCTCCACCTGCAAACTGCTGTTCACGTCCTGCTACCAGCGTCAAGGGCACGCCGAGCTGTGCAAAGAATTGCACGTGCTAGGTATGGCGACAGGAGCCCACGATGCAGCACTCACACGCAGCCGCCCTCGTCCCGCACGATTATCCCATCTCGGCCCGCCCGGAGCTCCTCGGTCCGGCCGAGGCCCTGAGCGGCTACGATCGCTGGTCGCGGGGCTACGACGGTGACGGCAGCCCCGTCATGGAGGCGTCGGCGTGGGTCCTCGATCGATCGACGCTCGTCTGCGGCGACTGCGACGTCGTCGAGCTCGGCTGCGGGACGGCGCGCCACGCGGCGCGGGTGCTCGGCGAGGGCGCGCGCAGCTACACCGGCGTCGACGGCTCGATCGGCATGCTCCACCTGGCCGGCTCGCGGCCGCACGATCCGCGCGCGAGCTTCGTGCACGCCGACCTCATGCAGCCGTGGGCGCCGCAGCGCACGTTCGATCTGGCGCTCGTCGTGCTCGTGCTCGAGCACCTGCCGTCGCTCGAGCCGCTCTGCGAGACGCTCGCCCGCGTCGTGCGGCCCGGCGGCCGCGTGCGCATCATCGATCTGCACCCGGAGCGCATCGCCAGCGGCGTGCAGGCCTACTTCCACGACGGCGCGACCGAGGTGCGGTTCGCGAGCCGCGCCCACCCGGTGCCCGCGCTGTCGATGGGGCTCGAGGCCGCCGGCTTCGACGTGGTGCGCCGGGACTGGCTGGCCAGCGACGCGATGGTGACGGCGGTGCCGCGGCTCCTAGGGCTGCGCGGCGTGCGCGTCCTGATCGATATGAAGGCGGTGCGCCGGCGGTAGCGCCGAAGACGAGCCAGGCGGGAGCTAGGCGGCGGCCTGCGAGAAGATCGCGTCGATCTCGGCGCTGATCTTGTCCTCGGGCACGCCCTTGGCGATCGCGAGCTCCTTGACCATCAGGCCGCGCGCGGTCTCGAGCATCTTGCGCTCGCCGAACGAGAGATCCTTCGTGGCGCGGAGCACCGAGAGATCGCGCAGGACCTCGGCGATCTCGAAGACGCTGCCCGTCTTGATCTTCTCCATGTACTCGCGATAGCGGCGGTTCCACGTCTGCGTATCGCGCGGGATGTCTCGCGACTTCAGGATCGCGTAGACCTCCTTCACCTGCTTCGAGGTGATGAGCTCGCGAAGCCCCACCGACCCGGCGTTCACCGTGGGCACCATGATCTTGAGACCGGTGTCCACGATCTTCAGGATATAGACATTCGTCTGGCTCCCCCCGATGTCGCGCTGCTCGAGCGCGACCACCTCAGCCACTCCATGAACTGGATAGACGGCTTTATCCCCGACTGAGAATTGCTGCTTCAAGACAAACCTCGTGACTCACCGAGGATAACAGCCACGGCGTGACCTGTCAAACCGGTGTCAGGTTCAACACAGCGAGATTCTTTGAAAAGCAGCAATAAACAGCACGGTTGACGGCACTGGGGACACCGCGCGGGGCGTTAGCCGCGCGTCGCGTACTCGACGATCGTCGCGACGCCGAAGCCGGTCCCGCCCTTGGGCTGCGCCGGGCGGGCGCTCGAGACCGACGCCGGGCCGGCGATGTCGACGTGCACCCACGGCGTGTCCTTGGCGAACGTCTTCAGGAACAGGCCCGCCGTGATGGCGCCGCCGTAGCGGTCGCCGGTGTTGCGCATGTCGGCGACCGAGCTCTTCAGCTGCTCGCGCAGCCGGTTATTGAGCGGCAGGCGCCACATGTCCTCGCCGGTGCGCTCGGCCACGGCGAGCCAGCCCCGCGTGAGCTGCTCGTGATCCGACAGCACGGCGGCCGTGTACGGGCCGAGCGCGACCATGCACGCGCCCGTGAGCGTCGCGAGATCGAACAGCTCGTCGGGCTGGATCTTCGTGCGCGCGTACGTGATCGCGTCGCCGAGCGTCAGCCGGCCCTCGGCGTCGGTGTTGTTGATCTCGACCGTGGTGCCGTCCATCGACGTGAGGACGTCCCCGAGCTTGTACGCGCGGCCCGAGACGAGGTTCTCGCAGCAGGCCGCGACGGCGTGCACCTCGACCGGCGCGCCGAGCGCCGCGATCGCATCCATCGCCGCGATCACGGCCGCGGCGCCGGACATGTCCACCTTCATGTCCTCCATGCCCTGCGACGGCTTGAGCGAGTAGCCGCCCGAGTCGAACGTGATGCCCTTGCCGATGAAGCACAGGCGCTTCTTCGGCTTCTTGGCCGGCTTGTACGTCATGTGGATGAAGCGCGGCTCCTGATCGGAGCCCTTGCCGACGGCGAGGAACATGCCCATGCCGAGCTCGGCGCACTTCTTCCCGTCGAGCACGGTGACGGTGATCGTGTCCTTGTGCCGCTTGGCGATCGCCTGCGCCTCGGCGGCGAGCGCGGTCGGCGTGATCACGGCCGCGGGCTCGTTGACGAGGTCGCGCGCGTGGTTGACGGCGCCCGCGATCGTGACGCCGCGCGCGACGGACGTCTGGAACGCCCTCTGCTGCGCGGCCGTGGGCTTCTTGCCGCCGCCCTTGGCGTCGGTGATGAGCCCGAAGCTCTTGAGCGAGGTCGGCCGCTTGTGGTCCTCGCCCGTCAGGTAGCGCCCGAACTTGTACGTCCCCAGGAGGACGCCCTCGGCGGCCAGCTGGACGAGCGCTGCCTCGCGGGTCCCGCCGAGCTGCGGCAGGACGAACCCGACGCTGGCGGACGCGGACCGGTTCGCCGTCTGCGCGGCGAGCGCGGTCAGGTCCCGGATGGCGTGGTTGCCGAACTCGCCGCGCGCGCCCGCGCCGATGACGAGCACGCGCCGCGCCGCGATCCGGCCGTGCGTGTGCACCGTGATCGATTGCCCACTTTTGCCCTCGAACGATTCGGATCGGGCCACGTCTGCGAGAAATCCGCCGAGCGCAGCGTCGACGGATTTGAACAGCGCGTCCTTCGTCGGATCACCGAAGGAGGTGAATGCGAGAAGGTCGACAGACGCTTGTAATGCAGGTCCCGACACGTGGCCGATCTCGACGCCCCTCGATTCCATAAATCTCCGTAATTGCTTGAGAAGTCGGGATGTTATACGAGAGTCAGAACCAGAAGTAAAGGAATGAGAATGCCTACATTGACAGTTAAATCACCGGATTCGTAGAGTCGACGCCAACCAGAAACACCGGGGGAGTTGAATGCGATCCAAGGTGATGACTGCGCGCCCCGCGGCGCGAAAGGGTAACGCGAACGAATCCCGGCGGTCGAAAAAGACGGTGGCGGTGGCGTCTCGAAAGTCGGAGCCGATCATCCAGATGGTGGAGCGGAAGTCTGCTCGTAACATCGAGGAGCTACCGAAGAAAACGGGCGAGCTGCCGATCCCGACGGCGACCTTCGTGTTCTAGGTCTCGTCGTCGTCCTCACCCTCGGAGTCCTCGTCCTCGAGGTCTCCCTGGTCGGCCGGCTCATCCGGCTCGGCCGGCTCATCCTCACCAATGGGGTTCTCGTCCTCGAGATCCTCATCGCCGTTTTCGGAGTCCAGGGCGTCCTCGTCCGCTGGCTCCTCGGCGGAGCCGCTCGCGGAGCCAAGGTGCTCCCGCTCCGGCGACGCTGCCTGAAGCAGCTTCTTTAGATTCAGTGCGTCATGCCAGCGTGAAGGGGATTCGAAGGCGATGGTGACTGAGCGATCTTCGTAGTGCTCGACCAGCGCCAGGAGGTCTTCTAGCTGCTCGTCGCGGAGCTTGCCGGCGCGGCCGAGCCCCGAGACGCGCAAGTACAGCGCCGGGGCGTCGAGGTCCTCGTAGAGGTCCGGCGGCTGCCCGGGCTCCTGGACGAGCGGGTCGATCGCGCAGAGGACGCCGAGCTCGGTCGCGAACGCCACGGCGGCGCGGGGCTCCCACAGTCCGTCCGGGATCCAGACGCGCGAGGCGCCGATCGCCTCCGCGGTGGCGAATTCTCCGAAGAACGCGCGCAGCCGGTCGCGGTTGGCCGCCGACGGCGCGAACAGGGGCGGGGAGCGGAACACGGCGTGGGCGGCGCCGACGGCGTCGATCGCGGCGCGGAACGGCCGGAGCGCGTCGCGCGCGGGGGCGCTGTCGCGGAAGTCGCCGGCGGTCGGGTCGTGCCGCCAGAGGCGGGCGGACTCGGGCGGGCGGCGGTGCGAGAAGACCCACGGCGCGACGAGCCCGAGGGTGCCGCGCGGCGCGACCTCGGCCCAGCGCGCGAGCGCGGCCGGCTTGAGCGGGCCTGCGAATAGCGCCGAGAGCTCGAGGTACGAGAGCTGCGCGAAGTAGTGCCGGCGATCCGCGCGATCCGGAATGTCGACGGTGCCGATGCGAGCTTCGTTCATTGTTTACGACCTCCTCGCCGGGCTGCGCGCTCGTCGGTCATTGAATCCGCTGGAGGCGCCCCGTAGAGTCTTGCGCGCCGACGCACGCTACGTCCTCGTCGGCTATGGTGCAACGGGAGGCCGCATGAAGTTCTTCATCGACACTGCCGACGTGAAAGAGATCCGCGAGGCCGCCGCGATGGGCCTCGTCGATGGAGTCACCACGAACCCGTCGCTGGTCGCCAAGACGGGCCGCAAGTTCCGCGACGTGCTCCTCGAGATCTGCGATCTCGTGAAAGGCCCGGTCTCGGCCGAGGTCGTCGGCACGCAGCACGACGCGATCATGGCCGAGGCGCGCGAGCTGGCCGGGCTGCGCCCGAACATCGTCGTCAAGATCCCGCTGATCCCGGAGGGGCTCAAGGCGGTCCGCACGTGCAGCGGCGAGGGCATCAAGACGAACGTGACGCTCTGCTTCTCGGCGACGCAGGCCCTGCTCGCCGCCAAGGCCGGCGCGGCGTACATCTCGCCGTTCGTCGGCCGGCTCGACGACGTCTCGACGAACGGCATGCAGCTCATCGGCGAGATCGTCCAGATCTACCAGAACTACGACTTCCCGACGGAGGTGCTCGTCGCCTCGGTGCGCCACCCGATGCACGTCCACGAGGCGGCGATGATCGGCGCGCACGTCGCGACGTGCCCGCTCTCGGTGCTGCTGCAGCTGTCCAAGCACCCGCTCACCGACGCGGGGCTCGCGAAGTTTTTGGCAGACTGGGAGAAAGTCCCGAAGTGAGCGAGGCGGCGGCGCACGCGCGGCGCGCGTTCTCGGTCGCGGTCTACGCGCGCCGCGGCGACCGCGTGCTCGTGATCGAGCACCGGCGGCTGCGCACGTGGCTGCCGATCGGCGGCGAGATCGAGCCGGGCGAGACGCCGCTCGAGGCGGCCGCGCGCGAGCTCTCCGAGGAGACGGGCCTGTCCGGCGTGTTCCGGCCGCTCGCGGGCGCGCTCGACGGCGTGCCGCCGGGGCTGATCGGCTACGAGGAGCACCAGGCGGGGAGCAAAGGGCTGCACATGAACTTCGTGTTCGTGGCGGAGGTCCTGCCCGAGGCGGAGGTCGTGCCGAACAACGAGTTCGGGGCGTTCCAGTGGGTCGATCGGGCCGCGCTTGGGGAGCTGGCCTCGCCGCTCAACGTGCGGCAGTTCGGGTACCTCGCGCTCGACGCGACCTGGGCGTGACGCGGCGATGCGGATCCGGCAGCACGTCAACCCGCACGGGGTCCACTTCACGCGCTTCCGCGGCGAGCGCCCGCCGCTCGACGGGCGGCCGGTCGAGCTCGAGGTGGGCTGCGCCGACGCGCAGTTCCTGTTCGAGCGGGCGGCGGCGGATCCGACGCGGCTCTACGTGGGCCTCGAGATCCGGCAGGATCTGGTCGCGCTCGTGAACCGGCGCGCGCGGGCGTCGGCGGCGCCGGTGCACGCGGTGTTCTGCCAGGCGCAGCTGCACATGGACGAGATCTTCCCGGCGGGCAGCGTCGAGCGCGTGTACGTCAACTTCCCCGATCCGTGGTTC
>DATMCI010000193.1:0-6106 GCA_035558535.1 Kofleriaceae bacterium | reverse complement strand
GAAGGGGCGCCAGACGTGCTCACCGATGCTGGTCACGACGATCTCGGTGAAGCCCGCCGCGCGCAGCGCGTCCTGCACGCTCCCTACCGAGTGAGCGAGATCGAGCCCGTCGGCGAACGAATCCAGCAATCGGGCGAGTTCGGGCGCGGCCCCCTCACCCGCGGCGAAGAAGGTCGCGAGCGCGAGCCGGCCACCGGGCCCCATGACGCGGTAGCTCTCGCGCGCGAACCCGGGGATGTCCTCGAAGTGCTGCGCCGCTTCAACAGACAGAAGCCCATCGAACGAGCCATCCGGGAACGGCATGGCCGTGGCCGAGCCCTCTTCGAACATCAAGCGAGGATCGCGATTGGCTTCCCTGGCTCGCGCGACTTGCTCGGGCATCAGATCGATGCCGCACACCCGCGCTGGATCGCGGCGCAGCAGGGAAGCTGCGCCGATCCCGCGCCCGCAGCCGATCTCCAGTACGCGATCTCCGGTGCCGATCTGCAGCGCGTCGGCGACAAGATCGTACATCGCCTGCTGGCTCGCCACGCGCTGCTCGAGCGTGATCGCGTCGCCCACCGCGATATCGCGCCAGTAGCCGAAATTGATAAACCCGCCGCCGAAGGCGGACAGCGCGCTGAGGTCGCCCGAGCCATAGACTGTTTTTCGTACTTCGATCCGATCTTGCTCGGTCGTCATGACACACCGGCCTCGACGGCCAGGAGGCCGCCCTCGGCGTAGAGGTTCGAGGCGACAGTGTACTCGAACAGCCGGTGCCGCGTCGCGCTACCGGCCGCGTTGCGCTACCAGCCGCGCCGCGCGCGGGCGCGCTACCAGCCGCGCCGCGCGGGCGCGCTACCGGCCGCGGCGCGCGCGCTCGTCCTCGGCCTCGAGGGCGCGCCACAGCGTGTCGACGGCCCACGCGGTGATCTCGCCCGACTGCGCGCCGTCGAGGCCGAGCTCGTCGCGCAGGCGGTGCCACGTCCCCGCGGACACCAGCAGGTGGAGCAGGCCCGCCGCCGCGCGTCGGCGATCCGCGCGCACGTGCGGGATCGCCTTCGCGAACACCTCCTCGAACGCGTTCGCGCGGCGCGACCGGCCGCGCGTGTGGACCCGGCTCCGCGGCCCCACCTGGGCCTGCGCCGCGAACAGCGCCGCGTGCTGATCGAACCGCGGGAACAGGGCGCGGATCGTGGCGAGCAGGCCCTCGCGGTCGCCCGGCAGCTCGCGCAGCCCCATCGCGATCTGGGCCCGGCGCGTGAGCGCGTCGAGCAGCACCTCGCGCGTCGGGAAGTGGCGGTACAGGGTCTGGATCGAGACCTGCGCCCGCCGCGCGAGCGCGGCGTAGCTCACGTCGAAGCCGCCGTCCTCGTTGAGCAGGCTCACGAGCGCGTCGACGATCGCGTCGCGCGTGGTGTCGGCGAGCTTCGCGCGCAGCGCGGAGCGAGCGGGCCGTGACGGCAAGGAGCTGGCCATCACGAGACGGTACCACCGCTCATGAGATGATCCATTCCATCTCGCGACGGCCGCTCATGCTCGGCTCATGCACTGTTGACTCGGGGTCAATTTTGGTGAGCACCGACCCCAGCGTCGCGTCGCCAACGCCGCGAAGCCTCGAGGGCGGGCGACGGCACCGCGCTTGCTCTCGAGGATCGGTCATGAAGCACCTCCCGATCCTGGCCTGTCTGCTCGCGCTGCCCGCGTGCGTCATCGGCGATGAGGCGGACCTCCCGGCCGGCGATCCCGGGCAGGACCGCGCGATCTCGCAGCCCCCCACCAAGCCGCCCGCGAGCGGCAGCCCGCGCGTGGGCTTCGTGCTCGCGCACGGGCTCGCCGGCAGCGTGGACAGCTACGACCCGGCGATCGTCGACGCGCTGCGCGCCGACGGGTTCTACGTCCTGCGCGACGCGGTGCCGCCCGTCGAGAGCGTCGCGGTCCGCGCCCGCGCGCTCGCGGCTCAGCTCGACGCGTTCATCACGGCGAACCAGCTCGATCGCGTCCACGTGATCGCGCACTCGATGGGCGGCCTCGATGCCCGCTACCTGATCTCGACGCTCGGCTACGCGCCGAAGATCAAGTCGCTGACCACGCTGCAGACGCCGCACCGCGGCTCGCCGCTCGCCGACATCGCGCTCGGTCTCACGGAGAACCTCTCGGTGTCGCAGCAGGACGCGATCCTCGCGATCACCGAGGTGCTCGGCCCCGACGTGACGTCCGCGCAGCTCAACCGGGCGCTCGCCGATCTCGCCGAGACCAACGCGCCCGCGTTCAACGCGACGAACCGCGACGCGGCCGGCGTCACCTACTACTCGTACGCCGGCTTCTCGACGCTGTTCGGCGTGAGCAACTCCAACGGCGACGCCGCGTGCGCCGCCGCGGGCGCGACCACGCCGCCGCCCTCGTCGCTGCCGGGCACGCTCCGCCTCACCGGCCCGATCGTCGCGGGCGGCTCCGATCTGCGCCCGCACGACGGCGTCGTCCCGGTCGACAGCGCCCGCTGGAGCGGCTTCCTCGGCTGCCTGCCCACCGATCACCTCGACATGACCCGCGCCGGCGCCAAGCCCGCCGAAGAGCTCGACCTCGATCTCGTCGCGTTCTACCGCCAGGCCGCCGCCCGCGTCACCAAGCCGTAGCGCCAGCGTCGCCGGCAGGGCGCCCAATGACGCCGGGAGGTCCGATCCACCGGCAGCATGCCGCCCGGCCCCCTCACGTGCCACGCCGGCGCGTCGTCGCGGGCGGCCACCGTCGCGGGCCCCGTCGACGGCGCCGCGCCGCAGCCGGATGCCGACGCCGCGGCGACGGCCTCTCTCTCTCGCGCGCGCGCGCGCCGACGCTGACGGCCGGACGCCTCACGGAGCCGAGGTCGGCGTGGGCCGTCTGGCCTCGAGGATCCTGCCGTCGTGCAGCATCGACCGGCCGCCCGCGAGCATCGGCCTACTGCCCTCCATCGTCCAGCGGTAGGCCTCGAGGTGGCCCGTGCCGGCCACCAGCACGAGCTTGCCGGTGGAGTCGTAGATCATGAGATCGATCGCGTTCCCGATGTACGTGCCGACGCGGCCCATCACCTCCTGGCACCTCCCGAACGC
This sequence comes from Kofleriaceae bacterium, assembly GCA_035558535.1. Taxonomy (GTDB): domain Bacteria; phylum Myxococcota_A; class Polyangia; order Haliangiales; family Haliangiaceae; genus JABFXX01. The sequence continues at coordinate 3,038 of DATMCI010000193.1, read as the reverse complement.
GATCGCCGTCACCCGCGAGGGCCCCTCCTTCGGCTGCGTCCGCGCCACCCACGCCACGTCCGCGCCGCACCGCTTCCGCTCGTCCTCGTACTGCTCGATCGTCTGGCCGGTCTTCACGTCGGCGGCGCGCAGCTGATCGGCGAACATCGACGAGACCAGGCCGAGCATCGGCAGCCGGATCGCGTCGTTCCGGGGATAGGTGCCGGAGCCCATGACGGGGTCGTAGACTCCGCCGATCTGGAGCCCGTGGACCTCGACGAGCCTGGTCTGGCTCGTCGGCGCGAGCCGCGCGCCCGCCATCGCGCCCAGGTTCTGCTGGAGCGCCATGGCCGCCTCCAGGGCGCCCTTCCACTCCTTCACGAACCCCGGATCCTGCATGGCGTCGTCGACCAGATCGCCGAGGATCGGCCAATCCACCGTGGGCTGCCTCACCTCCTGGACCTCGTAGGCCGGGTAGATCGGCAGCTCCGCCTGCTTGGCCGCGAACGCCCTCGCTGCGGCGAGCCGCGCGTTCTTCCACTTCGTCAGGTCTGCGAGCTTGGCCTTCTCGAGCGCCGGGTCCTCGCGCGCCCCCGACGTCGCAAACACCTGGATGTCGCTGATGGCCAGGTCGGCGTGCCAGGTGCCCTCGTACACCGAGCTGATCGCGAGCTCGACCTCGCTGATCGGCCCGCTCGGTTGATCGACCACGATCTCCTGCCAGCCGTCGGTGTCGGTCAGCGTGACCTTCTTCTCGATCTTGCCCGGCAACAGGCGCACGGTGATCTCCTTGCCGCGCGCGTTCGCCTTCCACAGCTCCTTCGACCGCTGATAGCCATTGCGCACGCGCAGCCGGACCCGCGTCGTCTTGTCGTACGTCGCCAGCTGGAGCCGCAGCCACTCGCCCGCCCCGCTCGACTTCGCGCCCTCGATCCACGCGGTCGCGGGATCGTCGTCGGCGACGTAGTTCGGGTGGTGGTTCTCGGCGAATCTGTTCCCGTTGTTCCACAGAAATGAGCTGGCCATGACCTTGTCGGAGTACAGCCGCCGCTCGACCGGCTTGGCGTCCGGCTTGGCGTCCGGCTTGGCGTCGGCCGGCGCGGCCGCGGCCAGGGCCGGGGCCGCGAGCAGGACCAGCGCCGCGAGCAGGGTCGCGATGCGCGCAGGAGTGGCGAACGCTCTCATCTCGAGCCTCAACGGTGGATCGAGCGCCAGTATTCACCGTCGGCGGGCCGGCTGCTATCACCCCTGCGGCGGAGCCAGTGCCTGCAGCGCATCCCACATCTCCGCGCTCACCAGCCGCGCGCGTGCGCCTCGGTGCCGATCTGCGTGAAGCCCGGCTTGTCCGCGACCGGCGTCGTGTGCGTCCGGTAGCCGAGCGTGCGGATGAACTCCTGGAACGTGTAGGTCGACGAGGCCGCGCCGTGATCGTCGAACGTCGTCGCGGTCGTCGTCGCGATGAGGCCGGTGGTGGCCGGGGTGCCGCCAGCGGCGAGCCGCATCACCTTGTACTGCGTCGCGCCGGCCACGGGCGCCCAGGCGAGCCGGTTGTAGCTCGTGGCCGACAGGGCCGCCGCGCCGGTCGTCGTCTGGCCGGTCGGCCCGGGCAGGGAGTTGCCGTTTCCGTTCACCGCGACCACGTAGTATTGCCATGTCCGGGTACCGGACGGCCCTTGCGGCGTCACGGTGGGCGCGCCCGGGGCCCCTGGCGGCGCGCCGGCGGGCGCCTGGCACGCGCCGCCACCCCAGCCGCCGATCGCCACGAGCTCCGAGAGCTGCTCCGACAGGTCGACCTCCCAGTTGAACACCACAGTCGGGATCCGCGGGTGATACGCGTCCCAGATCCCGAACATCGCGGTGACGAAGCTCTGCTGCTTCGCGAGCGAGCTGGCCAGCGCGCCGCTGGTCGGGTAGCCGACCTCGATCAGATCGATCGGCCGGCCGGCGGTCTTGGGATTACCGTCCACCGCGGAAAACACGGCATACGTATCGGCGATCGGGCCGGCGTATGGATCCTTGACCGTGAAGTCTGGATTTAGCGGGTAATACGTATACAGCACGTGATCGGCGTGCTCGTTCAAGTCGAGGATCGCGGCCTGCTCTGGCCCGGGCACCGCCAGCGAGTCCCGCGCCACGGTCACGCCCACGGGCAAGGACGCGCCCCACTGGGTCTTGGCGTTCTGGCGCGCCACCTCGAAGAACGTCTTGTACGCGGGGTAGTCCGCGGGCAAAAGGTGCGTGTCTACTTCGGTGCCGATGCTCATGACCTTGACGTCCAGCGCGGGCAGGTAGCCGCGGATCCAGGTCAAGAGGTAGCCGAACCGGGTGGTCATCACCGGATCGTTCCAGGCCACGGCGGCGAGATCCGGCGGCACCACCCGGCACGCACCGGCGATCGGCCGGATATTGAGCACGATCGACATCGCGTGTGGAGCGGTCGAGTAAAATGCATTGTCTGCGGCGAGCCGGGCGCTCTGGTACTGGAACGGCGCTGGCTCGAGCTCGGACCAGTCGTAGTTGAGGACGACGGTGGTGACGCCCGCGGCGCGGGCCGCCGCGACGGCGGATGCGAGCGTCTCGCCAGGTCCCGGGCCGACGTCCATCGCGAGGACGCGGCCCCCGCTCGGGAGGACAAGCTGATCTGCGGCGGCCACCTCGGGCCCGGGAGCCACGCAGGCGCCGCCTGCGCCCGGCGCGAGCGCAGCGACGATCATGGCGAGTCTCGACAGGTGCATTCGATACCTCCGCGCCTGGCTCCTGCACGCGGTGTACCGGCGCACCGACGCACCCTGCTGCGAGGTTTGCGCCGCGCCGCCTGCCCGCGGAGGCTCCGCCTGCCGGACCTCGCCACGCGGGCGTCTCGGAATTCGACAGCCGACTGTGGCCGCGCCTCATCGGCCCGGATGCGTACGCGGCGGGCCTAGCCCGGATTATTCACGGGTGGCACTTCCTCGTCGAGAGCTGGCCGACAGGGTGTCGGCGCCGTCTGCGGCTCCTCGGAGCTGTCGTTGGTGCCCATGGCCCTGCTCCAGCCCGTTTCCGGTACCCAGGCGCGCCCA
>DATMCI010000192.1:0-13657 GCA_035558535.1 Kofleriaceae bacterium | reverse complement strand
GATGTCGTGGCGCTGGTAGTGGACGCGGAGCTCGGCGAAGTCGGTGCTCGCGCGCGCGCGCAGGCGCTGGATCGCCGCCGCGGCGATGTGGACGGGATCGCGCTCGTCCTCGGCGTCGTCGGCGGCCTCGGCGCCGGGCTGCGCGCTCATGCGGCCGGTCGCCGGCGCGACGACGCGCAGCGAGCGCGAGGTCGTGGTCGTGGCGCGCGCCTCCGCGGCCGCGGCGTCCGTGCCCGAGGCGGCGGCCCCGGCGGCGGCCTCGGCGGCGGCACTGGCGACAGCCCCGGCGGCGACGTCCTCGGCGAGCGCGCGGAGGATGCGATCGCGGTGCATGCGGACGGTGGCCGCTGGGTTGCTGGCGGTCGCGTCGTCGGTCGGCGGGGGCGGGGGCGGCGGCTCGCCCTCGCCCTGGAGGCGGCCGCGCGCGCGGACGGCCTCGATCGCCGCGCCAGCAGCGGCGGCGGCGACGATCGCGGCGCCGGAGGCGGACTCGATGTCGCCTACGATCTTCTCGGCGATGCGGGCGGCCTCGAACGCCGCGGCGGTCGGATCGATCGCGGGGGACGACAGCGCGACGGCCGGCTCGGCGGCGGCCGCGAGCGTCGCCGAGGCGCGCGAGGGCGTGCCCGTGGCCGCAGCCGCGGCCGCGGCGGGCGCCGATAGCGAGATGTCCTCGGGGATCGGCAGCGAGGCGGCGTCAGGGTCGGTCCACGCGGGGGCGTCCGCGGTGGGGGCCGGCGCAGCCTCGGCGGTGGGCGCGGCAGCCGGCGCAGCCTCGGCGGCGGGCGCGGCAGCCGTCGCAGTCTCGGCGGCGGCCGGCGCAGCCTCGCTGGCAGCCGGCGCAGCCTCGGCGGTAGCCGGCGCAGCCGCCGCAGCCTCGGCGGCCGCCGTCGCAGCCTCAGCGGCGGGCGCGGCGGCCGGCGCAGCCTCGCCGGCAGCCGCCGCAGCCTCGGCGGCAGCCGCCGCAGCCTCGCCCGCCGCCGCCTCGGCGACCGCAGCCTCGGCGGCCGCAGCCTCCGCCTCCGGCGCGGCCACGCCGGAGGCGGCCTCGTCGTCCCCGCGCTCGGTCACGGCGCCCTCCGGAACGGCGAGGTGCGCAGCAGGCTCTGCGCCACCAGCCAGATCACGGCGAAGACGCCGGAGGCGCAGAGGGCGGCGTAGCCGAGGCCGCGCCACGGGTGCTGCGCCATCTGCGACTGGCGCACCCAGCCCTCCACGACGGTGAACTGCCCGTTGAGCGCGGCGGCCCCGAGGAGGCCCAGCATGAGCAGGATGCCGCGCACGAGCGAGCTGCGCCGCGAGAACTTGGCGCGGCCCATCACGTAGCCGAGCGCGCCCGCGAACGACGCGTGCGCGAGCGTGGTGACCACCGCCTGCGCCGCCGCCGTCGCCAGGATCAGCGAGTGGCCCTGCTGCGCGATCGCGTGATAGTTGTCCCACACGGCGAAGCCCGTGCCGCACGCCATCATGTAGACGATGCCGTCCATCGGCTCGTCGAACTCGCGCGACAGGTAGATCGTGTAGCGGACGGTGGCGTACTTGCAGACCTCCTGCGCCAGGCCCTGGATCAGGACCGCATAGATGATGCGGTCCGCCGCCCACGGCGATAGCCCGTGCGCTTCGAGTGCCACCGGCGGCACCAGCTGGTACTGTACGAGGTCGGCGAGCGGCCCCGCGACCAGCGCGCCGAGCACGCACACCCCGACGACGAGCGCCTTGGGCTCCGGCTCGTGCCGGTCCATCAAATAGAAGAAGCCCAGCCAGAGCGCCGCGGGGATCGCGGACATGGCGATCGTGAACACCGGACCTAGGTGGACCGCGTGGTCGAGCCCGGCGACCAGCTGGACGAGCCATGCCACCACCACGAAGCCCACCAGCCCCGCGATCAGCATGAACTTCGTGCCGATCAGCAGCCGGGCTCGACGGATCGACCACCGCTGCTGCAGCTGCATCCCCAAAATCTTACGCTTCCGACGCATGGCGCGCGCGTCCCGCCCCTTCTAGAATCCCTCGACCTGGCGCCATGGGGAAAAATCGCGGTACCGACGCGCAGTTGCTGACGTTGCAAGAGCTGGCGGGCTATCTGCACCTCGACGAGCAGACAGTCAGCAAGCTCGTCACGGCCGGCAAGATCCCGGCGCTGCAGGTCGAGCGGCAGTGGCGCTTCAAGCGCACCGCCATCGACGCATGGATCGAGGAGCAGCTCGTCGGCGACGAGGAGAACTTCGCCGACGTGCCCGACGGCATGAAGCTGCCGCTCGAGGACCTCCTGCCCGATCAGGCGCTGATCACGAACCTGCGCGCGCGCACCCCGGTCGGCGTGATCGAGGAGCTCGCGGCGCGCGCGTACACGAACGGCTGGCTCGTCGACAAGCCGTGGTTCGTCGGCGCGGTCGTCGAGCGCGAGTCGCTCTCCTCGACGGCCATGGAGGGCGGCGTGGCGTTCCTGCACACGCGCGCCAAGGACAAGGGCAAGATCGGGCGGCCGTTCATCGTCGTCGGGCGCTCGTGGGAGGGCATCTCGTTCAGCGCGCCCGACGGGGGGCTCACGTACCTGTTCTTCCTGCTCGGCCTCAAGTACGACCGGCTCCACCTGCCGATCCTCGGCCGGCTCGCGCGTGCGCTGCGGAACCCCGCCACGATCGCGAAGCTGCGCGCGCTGTCGTCGCCGGATCAGGTGCGGGCGCTCCTGCTCAAGGAGGACGCCGCGGTGCGCGCCGGCCAGATGCCGGAGCTGCCCGAGGCGGCGCCGTTCAAGCCCAAGCTCGATCGGCAGCTGCGGCTGCGCGCGATCCGGCGGCTGCAGACGATGAAGAAGGCGGAGCCGCCGGCCCGGGGCGACGCGGCGCCGACCAAGCCGGCGCGTTCGAGCGCCGCGCGCGCCGCGCCCGCGACCGCGGCGGCGGCGAAGCCGGCGGCGGCGAAGCCGGCCGCGGCCGCGGCCGCGCGCCCGGTGAAGAAGAAGACCTGACGATCTGCCACCGCACGGTGCACCGCCTCATCAGGGTGGACACCGCGCGCCCGGTGAAGAAGTGAAGAAGAAGACCTGACGATCTGCCCCGAGCGAGTGCCTGGGATCCGCGCGGTCGCCGGGCGTTCGACAACGAGATCCGTTCAACGCTCGCTGGGCAGGTCTTCTGCGACCTCGCTCCCGCGGGCCGTCGAGATCTGGCGGCGATCGGGGGTGCGCGGTACGTTCGCGTCGATGACCCGGGCGATCGCGCGCCGGCTTGGCGCTCGCGGCAGCAGCTTGGACCGGCTGGCCGACGAGCAGGTACCGCGAGGCCGAGCGCCGTCCTCGGCCGGCCGACGCCCTCGCGGTTGGGCACGGGTCGCCCTCGCGCTCGCGGGCGGCCTCGCGCTCGCGGGCGGCTGCAGCGCCGACTCGGCGGTCTCGCGGGCGCTCGGCGCGCGCTGCGACCGCGGCAGCGAGTGCGACGACCGCTGCCTGGTACCGGGCCCGTCCTTCCCCGGCGGCTTCTGCAGCGTGAGCTGCGAGGCGAGCGCCGAGTGCCCGGACGGCGCGCGCTGCGTCGATGCCGACGCCGGCGTCTGCCTGTTTGGCTGCACCGAGGATCGCGAGTGCGAGTTCCTGGGCGCGGGCTGGCGCTGCCAGGACGTCCCGCTGCGCGAGGACGCGGCGCGGCAGGAGAAGGTATGCCTCGGCGGATGATCGCCGCCCGCGCCGCCCGCGCCGCGTGCGCCGCCGCGCTGTGCGTCGCGGCCAGCGGCTCGGCGGCCGTGGCCCAGCCGGGCGGCCCGGAGCGGCCCGCGGGCCCGCCCGACGCGGGGCAGCCCGCGCCGCCGTCGGAGACGCCGCCCGCACCGGCGCCCGACGGCGCGCCGGCCGAGCCGGCCCCGGCTCCCGAGCCGGCCGAGCCGGCCCCGCCGTCTGCGCCGTCCGAGCCGGCGCCCGCCGTGCGCGCCCCCGCGCCCGGTGAGCCGGGGGCGGAGCCCGAGCCCGAGCCGCTCGGCGAGATCGGCGACCAGGCGCTCGGTGGCGCGCTCGGCCTCGCCGCTGGCGGGCGCACCACCGCCGGCGGGGTGCGCGTCACCGGCCACTTCCTGTACCAGCTCACCGACGAGGACTGGTTCGACGGCATCGCCAGCTTCACGTTCGGCAGCGGCGATCCGGCCTGCTTCCGCGATCGCGGCGACGCCGTCGTGTGCGATCACGGGCTCGCGTCGGGCGGCGCGATCGAGATCGCCGCCGGGGTCCGCCGCATGTTCCCGCCGCAGGGCCGGTTCCGTCCGTTCGCCCGCGCCGCCGTCGGGCTCGCGCTGGTGCGGTTCTCCGGCGACGGGCTGACCGGCCTCGCGCTGCCGCTGCACGCGGGCGCCGGGCTCCGCGCCGCGGTCGCCCCGGGCATCGGCATCATCGCGCTCGCCGACGTGACGCTCGGGCTCGCCGCCTTCGGCCGTGGCGTCGGCGGCGAGCCGCAGCTCGGCCTCGCGATCACCGCGGGCGCCGAGGTCCGGCTCCGCTGACGCGGGCCCGCCCATGACCCGCCCATGACCCGCCCATGACCTGCCCATGACGCGCTCGCCGCGCTCGAAGCAGCTCGTCGCCGCCGCCGCGCTCGCCGCCGTGGCGCTCGCCACCGCCGCCGCGATCTGGCGCCTCCGGCGCGCGGCGCCCGCGCGCTCGACGACGACGCTCGCGCTCCGCGTGACCGATCGCGGCACCCCCGTCGGCGCGCGCGTCCTCCTGTTCTCGGCCGGCGGCGCGCCGCTGCGCATCGGCACGCTCGATCTCTACGGCATGCGGCAGGGCGGGGCCGCGTGCGCGATCGCGCCCGGCGTCGTCGGCTCGTGGGACGGCCTCATCGTCGCCCGCGGCCTCGGCGACGTCCCCGTCGGCGGCGACCCCTGCGGCCGCGCGCCGGCGATCCCCTACGGCGTCTACCGCGTGTGGGCGTGGCGCGGCGTCGAGTACGAGCGCTGGGAGGGCACCGTCGATCTCTCGGCCGGGCGCGGCGTGGTCGGACTCGCGATCCCGCTCGAGCGCGCGTGGACGCCGCACGGCGCGCTCGCCGCCGACCTGCACGTGCACGCGCGCGCGTCGAACGACTCGACGCTGCCGAACCCGCAGCGCGTGATCGCCCAGGCCGCGGCCGGCGTGCAGGTGATCGCGCTCTCGGATCACAACACGAGCGGCGACCTCGACGCCGAGATCGCCGCGCTCGGCCTCGAGGACGTGATCGCGTCGATCGCGTCGAACGAGCTGACGTCGGAGCGGCTGCACGTCGGCGTGTACCCCGTGCAGCTCGATCGCGCGGCGCCGCGCGGCGGCGGCCCGCCAGCGGAGTCGATCGTCCGCGCCTCCCCGCAGGAGCTGCTCGCGCTCGCGCGCGGCCTGCCCGGCCGCCCCGTCGTGCAGATCAACCACCCCAGGTTCCGCGTCACCGCGCTCTACGACGACGCGCGGTGGGACGGCGTGTCCTGGCCGCCGCCGTTCCCGACCGACTTCGACGCCGTCGAGGTGCTCGCCGGGTACACCGCGTTCAACGCGCCCGGCGATCGGCGGTTCGACGACGGCGTCCGCGACTTCTACACGTTCATCGATCACGGCCGGCTGATCGCGCCGCTCGGCAACAGCGACACGCACGACCTCAACTGGGTCCTCGACGGCACGGCGCGCAGCTACGTGTTCGTCGACGATCCGCGCGCGCAGCCGTTCGACGAGGCCGCGTTCATCGCGGCGATCCGCGGGCGCCGCGTGGTGGCCACGACCGGGCCGTGGCTCGACGTCGAGGTCGCCGCGCAGAAGGGCGCGCCCACCGTCGGCCCGGGGCAGGCGCTCGCCGCCAGAGATGGCAAGGTCTGGGTCGACGTCACCGTGTGGCAGGCGCGCTTCGTGCGGACCGAGCGGATCCGCGTCACCGTCGGCGGGCCCGCCGGCCCGCGCCTCGCCGAGACGATCGACGTGCCGCCCGGCGCGCGCCAGCACGCGTGGGCCGGCGCGATCGAGGTCGGCGCCGCCGACACGTGGATCGGCATCACCGCCGACGGCGACACGCCGATGCCGCCCGAGCTGACCGGCACGTACCAGCAGGATCGGTGGAAGCGGCCCGGCGTGACGCCGTTTTCGATCGCGAGCCCGATCCTCGTCGACGCCGACGGCGATCGGCGCTGGCGGCGCGGCGGCGCCGACCTGCCGCTCTCCTACTTCGTCACGCCGCTCGGCAGGAGCAGCCAGTAGCGGCCCTTGCCGCCCGTGCGCCCGCCGATGTCGGCCGCGCGCGCGTCGTCGCCCCAGTAGATGTCGCCGCGCACCGCGCCCAGGATCGCGCCGCCGGTGTCCTGCGCGATCACGAGCCGCCGCCACGGGGCCACGCCCGGGCGATCGGGGAGCGGCGCCTTCGTGTCGACCCAGATCGGCGTGCCGAGCGCGACGAACGCGCGATCGATCGCGAGCGAGCGCCGCGGCGTGAGCACCACCATCTGCGAGCCGATCGCCCCGGCGCGCGGGTTCTCCTGGAAGAACACGTACGAGGGGCTCTGGTCGGCGATCTCGTCGAACCGCTCGGGGTTCGCCTCGAGCCACGCGCGGATGTCCTGCATCGTGCCCACGGCCGGCGGCTTGAACGCGCCCATCGCCTTGAGCACGCCGCCGACGCCGCGGAACGCGCGGCCGTTCTTGCCGGCGAACCCGAGCCAGATCTCCTTGCCGTCGTCGAGGCGGACCTTCGCGGTGCCCTCGATGTGCGCGAACAGGGCGTCGATCGGGCTGTCGGCGTAGACGAGCTCGAGGCCGCGGCCGTCGAGCACGCCGCGCCGGATCTCCTGCCGCGTGTGGTACGGCACGAGCTCGCCCTTGCCGTCGATGCGGCCCCAGATGCGCCGGCCGCGCGCGTCCTTGACGAACTGCGACAGGTCGACCATCACGAGGTCCTTGGGGCGCGCGTAGAGCGGGTGCTGGTACTTGCCGCCGCGCCTCCGCGACGCGCGCAGCTCCTGGACGCAGTAGCCGGTGAACAGGCCTTCGGGGCCCTTGGCGCCCGCGGCGGAGAACGGCGTGAGCTGCGCCTCGAACATCGCGCGGGCGGCCGCGTGGTCGCCCGGCTTGACCTTCGCCGCGGCCGCGCACGCGCCGCGCCACTGCTTCGCGACGCCGCCGTGGCCGTCGTGGCCGACCGGCGCTGTGTCCGCGAGCTTGCCGATCTGCTCGCACGAGCGCAGGAACGAGCCCAGCGCCTCGGCGTGCTTGTCGTCGGCCCAGCCTGGCAGCTCGGCGAACGTGACCCGGGTCAGGGTCAGCGTGTCGTGCGGGCTGCCGGCGCCGTCTGCGGCGGAGCCGGCGCCGGTGCCGGCGTCCGCGGCCGCGGCCGAGCCCGAGCCCGCGCCGGAGCCGGCGGCGACAGTCGCGGCCGAGCCCGAGCCCGCGCCCGAGCCGGCGGCGACAGTCACGACCGAGCCCGAGCCCGAGCTCGAGCCGGCCGCAGTCACGGCCGAGCCCGCCGGCTGCGCCGGCTGCTGCTGCTGCTGCTGCTGCTGCTTCTGCTCTCGCGCGCCGCCCGGCTCCCCGACGCAGCCGAGCAGCAAGGCGAGCGACGCGACGGCCCGGTTCATGCGCCGAGGATAACGCGCGAGCGCCGCCCCTGATTCCAGGCGGCGCTCACGCCACTTTTGCGTCTACAGCGCGTAGGCGGCGCGCAGGCCGAGCACGCGGGCGTCGGCGCTCTCGTCGATGGCCGGGAACCCGAAGTCGAGGCCGACCGTCAGGTTGTGATTGACCATGAAGTTCGCGCCGAGCTGGAGCGGGATCGTGAGCGTGTCCCCGAACCCATCGAACGCGGCGTTGAAGCCCGTGTGGAGGTACGCGCTGATCTTGTCGTTGATCGCGTACCAGGCCCAGATCGGGACATCGATGGTCTCCTTGTTGAAGTCGCGCTCGGTGATGCCGATCTTGATCCGCGGATCGAACACGACCGCGATCTTGTCGTTCACGAGGTAGCGGCCCAGCACGCCCACCCGGAGGGAGAGCGTGAACGGATCGAACGAGAAGACATCGATCCCCGGGTGCGCCGCGAGGCTGAACCGCTCGTTCTTGATCGAGTACAGCGCATCGACGCCGACGTTGTCGTAGATCCCCGAGCAGCCGTTTTCATCGCCGGTGAGGCAGATGCCCGCGCCGCCCAGGCCCGTGACCGTCATGCCCAGGATGTCGAGGGTGATGGTGCGGAACCCCGGGCGCGGCGTCCAGACCGTCGACCCGCCGTCGTGGGTGAGGCCGACCGTCAGCTTGTCGTCGATGCCGTACCACACCGACGGCGCGAGCGAGATCGGCTTGCCGACCGCGTCGGCCGACAGGTTGATGTTGACCGTCGAGCCGGCGATCAAGATTTTGCCCTTGTAGAGCGTGAGCGGGACCGCCCCCGGATCCCGGGCCGGCTCCGGCTCTGGCGCCGGCTTGGCCTCGCCGTCCGGCGGGGGAGCGGCCTCGCCCTCGGTCGGGGCGTCCTGGGCGGATGCGATCTGGGTCATCGCGAGCGAGCTGGTGGCGATGAGCAGGGCCTTCGACAAACGGATCATTCGGATCTCCTTCAATGCGAGCTGCGAGCAGACGCGAGCCCGTGCGGGCCCCACGCCGCCCCGGTGACGATAAAAAAATCGTAACCGTGACGCTCGATCACCGCCAAATTTCGGCGCCTTCAGGGCCGGATCAGGTTCGGATCAGGGCCGATCAGGGCCCGATCAGGGCCAGATCAGGGCCAGATCAGGGCGCGATCGACCCGCCGGCGCGCACGCTCGCGTCGCGACCGTGCGCCGGCTCACGCCGCGCCGGCTCACGCCGCGCCACGCCACGCCACGTCACTTGATGACGGTCGGGCGCACGAAGACCTCGACCCAGTTGTCGCGCGCCGCCTGGTTGAGCACCCAGCTCGAGATCGCCATGTCCTGCCCGCTGACCGCGTTCGCGGCGAAGAAGCCGTACGCGCCCGGCCACGGCCGGGTCGCGCCCGCGATCGAGGTCCGCGTCCACGTGCCGTCCTGCTGCATCGTCGCCAGCAGGAGCTCCTGCGTCGTCGCGTCCTGGTAGGCCACCATCGGCAGCGTGCCGTTGTTCGCCATGACGAGGCTCGCGTCCTCGCCGACGAAGTGGAACTCCGGCTTCGGGATGCCGTCGACCGACGTGCCGACCAGCCGGTAGCCGTCGTCGATGATCGCCGGCGCGGCGCCCATCGCGTCCGTCGTGTACTTGAGGTCGTCGCCCGTCGCGCCGATGTACGTGACGTGCACGCGATCGTCGTCGCCGACCGCCACCGACGGCTGCCAGCCCGCGTCGACGCTGCCCGCGCCGTCGAGCACGAGCGGCGTCGCGAACTGGCCCGTCGACGGATCGAACTTCGCGAGCTTGAGATCGCCGTTCGAGCGATCGTAGTAGACGACGACCGGCGCCTGGTTGCTGCGCAGCCGGGAGGCGTCGACGAACAGGCCCAGGCCCTCCGGCAGCGGGTAGACGTCCGGCGCGTCCGGATCCATCGGCGGCAGCGGCGCGGAGTCGACCACCCAGAACTGCCAGTCCGCGGCGCTCTTGGGCACCGGCACCTGCGACGCCGCGAAGCGGACCTCGGCGCGCACGCCCGTCTGATCCGCGACGTGCGCGAGGTACGCGACGCCCGGGCGGCCGTCGTCGGCGCGCAGCGTGATCGACGAGTACATGCCGACCAGCTCGCCCGAGAACTCCATGAGCTTCTTCGTGCCCGCCGCGACCACGTGCTTCTCCCAGGTGTCGCCGATCTTCACCGCGAACTTGAGCGACGCCGTCTCCGGCTCGAAGTACGTCACCATCGGCGAGCCGTCCGGCGCGACCGCGATGCTCGTGTACATGCCCACGTCCGGGCCCTTCGCCGAGATCCCGCCGCGGTGCAGCGAGCCCTCGATCTCCACCGGGCCGTCCGGCACGCCGTCGACCCACTCCCACGACTCGTCGGGGACGCGGCCCGGCTCGGCGCGCGCAACCACCAGATCGCCGTACGTCTGCGCGTACGCCGAGACCCAGATCGAGCCGTCGGCACCGAACGCAACATCCGAGTACGGACCCACGCGGCCCACCGGGAGGTCATCGCCGCAATCGCACAGGCCGTCGATGCAGAACGCGATCTGGCCCTCGCCGCACTTGCCGCAGTCGGCCACCACCTCGCACGAGCCCTCCGCGTTGCCGCACGAGCAGCCCGGCGCGAGCGACAGCACCGCCGAGAGGCCCAGCCACGCGGCGAGCCCCACCACATAGCTCCCCGCGCGCGAGCGCCGCGCGATCCGCGCGATCCGCGCGAGCCCCGCGCGCCGCCGGCGGGGGCCCCGGGAGCCGCCGAAGCCGAAGAGCGCCGCGCCGACGAAGAGCACGAGCACGAGGCCGCCCGGCGTCGGGCCGCGGCCCGCCGCGCAGTCGCCGCAGCCGCCGCCCGGGGCCGGCGTACCGTGGAACGGCGCGAGCAGCGCGATCGTCTCGTTGCCCACCTCGTCCTTGGCGTACACCGCCACCTGGCCGTCCTGCGCGTAGCCCGCGAGCTCCTCGCGCGAGACCTCGATCGTCGCGCCCGCGTGCCACGCCGACGCCGGCCCGGCGCCGCCCGGCACGCCCAGCGCCCACTGCACCTGCTTGCCGCTGACGATGTCCCAGAGCTCGGCCGTGTACGTGTCACCCGTCCAGCGCGCGTCGTCGACGAGGACGCGCGGCCCGACCGAGTCGATCGCGACCTGCGTGACGATCGGCGCAGACACCGTGTGGTAGTCGCCCGTGACGCGCGACTTGAGGCCGATGGCGTACTTGCCTTGCCACGCGAACGCGCGGTCGCGGATGACCAGCGGGCCCTCCGGCGCGACGTACGGCCGCCACATGCCGCCGTTCAGGTTGTAGCTCCACTCGAGCGCGCGGCCGCTTCCGTCGACGCGCTCCACCTCGAACGCCACCTCGGGCAGCGCGCCTTGCGCCTCCTTGGCGAGCGCCGCGCGGACCCGCGCCGGCTCCGGCGTGGTGACGCGGAGGAGCCTCGCGCGCGCGGTGCTCGGCTGCGCAAAGCTGGCCGGCAGCGCCTGGTCGAGCTTCGCCACCGCCTCGGCCATGAACGGGTTCGTGGCGCTCGCCTGGCGCATCAGCGTGCTCGCGCCCAGCGAGGCGGAGAGGGCGAGGAAGTCGTCCTGGGCCGTCGTGACGTGCTGGATCGAGAGGTTCTCGAGCGAGAAATTGGCGAACGACGGGACGTCGATCGACGGCAGGTTGCCGAGCAGCGGCGTGATCAGATCGAACACCGACGGCAAGACGCCCTCGAGCCGCGCCGGCGCCTCGGCGACGAACTCGCTGTTGATCACCTTCACCGTCACGCTCTGCGACGAGATCCCGACGAGCGACGGCTTGATCTTCGCCGGCATGCCCGCCTGCTGCTCGAACTCGAGGTTGATGCCCACGTTCATCGACAGATCGATCGTGAACGCGCGCACGTAGCGCTCGTAGAGGAACGCGTAGAAGTCGACCTCGAGGTGCGAGATGCCGATCGAGAGCGCCGGTGACGCCGGCGTGTTGTCGCCGATCGTGAAGTCGAGCGGGCGCTGCGGCCGCGTCACGAGCAGCAGCGGATCGTTGTTCGCCTTCGAGCCCAGCTCGGCGAGCGACGGCACCAGGATGCCGATCGTGCCGAGGTTCAGCTGCTGGACGAACCGCGTCCCGACGCCGAGGCACATGAGGCCCGACGTCACCGCGTGGTGGCCCGCCAGGTCGAGCGTCGTCTCCGAGATGCCCATCCTGAGGTCGCCCGTCGGCTCCGGAAGGCCGTTGAACGCGTCCGCGACGCCCAGCGCGAACGTCGCGCGCGGGGTCTGCGGCAGGTTCGCCGGCGCCGAGCCGAAGCTCGGCGGCGCGATCGGCGGCACGCACAGGTGCGGCTCGCTCGTGAGGCCCGGCATGCGTGTCATCGGATCTTCGTCGGCGTTTAAGCCTGTTATGACGCCGAGGCTGAGGCCGTTCCGCACGAGGTTCACGTAGCCGCCCGGCACGATCCGCGCCTCCATGAAGCCGTCGGTGCCCGGCGAGACCTGCTCGAGCAGGTTGCCCACGTCCATCATGCCCGCGATGCCGAGCGGGCTCGGCAGGAAGCCCTGGATCAGGTCGTTGATGGACGGGGTGAGCAGCTGGATGATGAACTGGCCGAGGAACGAGTCGATCACCGAGGCCGCGAAGTCGGCGATGTCCGACAGGAAGCTGCAGCCCGAGAAGTCCATGTTGAGCTGGAACTGATTGATCTTGTCGAGTTTGATCGTCAGCTCGCCCGTCGTCGGGTCGGTGCCGAACTTGATGTCGACGTCGCCGTTCAGGTTGTTCGACGCGATGCCGAGCGTGCACGAGAACCCGATGCCGACGATCTGCCCGTTGATCTTCATCGAGGTGTTCACGCTCGTGGAGATCTTGAGGTTCATCACCTGCTGGTTCGTCACCGTCGGCACGAGGCTGTTGAGCGCGACGTTGACCTTGCAGCCCGGGTTACAGCCCGTGCCGTTGTTGTTCGTGCAGTAGCGCGCGCCCGTGCCGAGCGTGCCCATGCTGCCGACCTGCCCCTGCGGCACGCAGAACCCCTCGGAGAGCTGATCGTTGAGCAGCGCCGGCAGCAGCGACTGGAGCTTGGTGAAGCCCGCGGGCGTCACGCGGATCTGCGCGCCGCCCTCGATCGTCTGGTCTTTCGGGAGCCCGCCCGTCGGCAATGGCCCGACAGATCCGCAGGCGCCACATCCGCCGACGTTTCCGCAGGCACCCATCACGACGACGAACAGCGCGGAGAGGACGAGATTCAGGCGGGTCGAGCGAACGAACACAGAGCCTCCCGATCGACGAGGCGGCACGAGGAGCCCCTTCGATCGGTACGAGCTATAGCCGAACTACCTGCGCGGATGAAGGATAAAGGTCACGCTACCCGCCCGAATCGATAGGCTTTTCTGACTCACTGCGTCCTGACCCCCGCCGGCCCCCCTCCGAAATCTCGCCGGGATCCGGCTTGACAGTCCCGGGACCTACCCGCTATCTACCGCCGGCACGTTGGGTCCGTAGCTCAGATGGATAGAGCGCCGGGCTTCGAACCCGTAGGTCGGGCGTTCGAGTCGCCCCGGACTCACTGACAATAGAAGACGCGTATCATCTGGAAATCCCAGATGGAAACCAGCCGGGGGCATAGCTCAATGGTAGAGCATCGGACTCTTAATCCGCTGGTTGTAGGTTCGAGTCCTACTGCCCTCACGTACTTAGACGACTGATCCGCCGGTTGTTGCCCGGTCGCACAGCCTCCCGCGCCGCGCTCCTGGTGTCGAGCGCCGCATCGTGAGCCTCGCGGCTCCTGCCCACAGCTCCCTACTTGGGTACTGGCTCGGGCGGTCCGCGCCTGGGGAGCGCCAGCTCCGGGGTGTGTGGCGACCCGCGGGACGCCCGCTCGCTTCACCTCGACGAGTCCTCGGCGCGATCCCGCACGAGCGTGCGCGGTCACACGAGGATCGCGTGATACGTCACGTTGCCGTCGACGATCGCGGATTCGTCGAGGAGCGTGGGCCGCTCGTCACGGTGCGCCAGCTCGGAGCCTGCCACGTCCGGCATCGTGACCGAGGCGAGCCGGATCTCGCCGCGCCGGTGGAGCTCGAGGAGCGCGTCGCGGATTCCAGGGTCGGATAGATC
>DATMCI010000191.1:0-38970 GCA_035558535.1 Kofleriaceae bacterium | reverse complement strand
AGCAGCGGCTGACCGCGGCGCGGCTTCACGAGCTGCTGCGCAGCGAGGGACATGACGTGGGCTACACGCTCGTCAAGCAGCTCGTTCGCGAGTGGAAGCGCCAGCGCAAGGAGGTGTTCGTCCCGCTCGTGTACAAGCCGGGCGACGTCGGCGAGGTGGATTTCTTCGAGGTGCTCGTCGATCTCAGCGGCGTGCGGAGCAAGGCGCACATGTTCGTGCTGCGCCTGATGCACTCGGGGCGTGACTTCGCGTGGCTCTACCCGCGCCAGGATCAGACGTGCTTCCTCGACGGGCACGTGCGTGCGTTCGCGCATCTCGGCGCGGTTCCGCACCGGCTGATCTACGACAATCTCAAGGCCGCGGTGCGCAAGATGCTCGTCGGCAGCGAGCGCGAGCTGACGGTGCGCTTCCTCGCGCTCGCCAATCACTACTTGTTCGAGGCGTGCTTCGCGCGGCCGCGTGAGGGTCATGACAAGGGCGGTGTCGAGGCGCGTGGCAAGGGGATCCGCTGGCAGGAGCTCGTGCCGATTCCGTCGGGACCGGACCTCGCGTCGATCAGCGGCGCGCTGCTCGCGCGGCTCGACGCGCGCGTGACGGAGCGGTTCACCGAGGAGCGCGCGGCGATGTTGCCGCTGCCGCCGACCGCGTTCTGCGCGGCGCGGTGCCTGCCGGGCGTGGCAGTGTCGAGCCGCGGGCTCGTCAAGATCGAGGGTGCCGCGTATTCGGTGTGGTCGACCTGGGCGCGTGCCGAGGTGACCGCGTACGCCGGCGTCGATGAGATCGTGATCCGCAGCGCGCTCGACGCGCGCGAGGTCGTGCATCCGCGCCAGCCGTTCGGTGGGCGCTCGGTCGACTTCCGCCACTATCTGCGCGAGCTCGCGCACAAGCCGCAGGCGTTGCGCCAGGTGGCCGACGAGTTGATCGCCGCGCTCGACGAGCCGTTCGCCGCAGCGTGGCGTTTGCTCGTCGATCAGCACGGCCCCAAGCAGGCCGCGCGCGTGTTCGCGCAGGTGCTGCGCGCGATCGT
This sequence comes from Kofleriaceae bacterium, assembly GCA_035558535.1. Classification (GTDB taxonomy): domain Bacteria; phylum Myxococcota_A; class Polyangia; order Haliangiales; family Haliangiaceae; genus JABFXX01. The sequence goes on along the minus strand of DATMCI010000191.1, from coordinate 37,943 downwards.
GGAGCGCGGCGAGCGCGCGGTCGCGCATGATGTTGCGACCGCGCTCGCGACGGGCGAGCCGATCCAGCTCGCGGTGCGTGCGCGGGCGAGCGTGCCCGAGCTCGCCCGCGAGCAGTTGCCGGAGCGGCTCGCGCGGATCGAGGTGCAGGCCAGCACCGCGGCGGACTACGACGCGCTGCTCGGAGGTGTGCAGTGAGCCGCGATGCCCTGGTCGCGGACCTCATCCGCCAGCAGACGCGCCAGCTCAAGATGCCCGGCGCGGCGCGCGTCTTCGAGTCGCTCGGGCGGCAGGCGCGCGAGGAGAAGTGGTCGTTCGAGGACTATCTACGCGAGGTGCTCGCCGTCGAGATCCAGTCGCGCAGCGACTCGGCCATCAAGCAGCGCCTGCGCGATGCGCGGTTCCCGGAGCTCAAGACGCTCGACCAGTTCGACTTCACGGCCGCCGAGGGGATCGACGCGGCGCAGATCGCCGAGCTCGCGCGTGGCGGCTGGCTGGAGCGCACCGAGAACGTGCTGCTCGCCGGTCCGATCGGCACTGGCAAGACGCACCTCGCGATCGCGCTCGGGATCGAAGCGGCGCGGCAGCGGCGCCATGTCATGTTCGCGCGCGCCGCGGACGTCGTTCGTACGTTGCTCGAAGCGCGAGATGCGCGCGAGCTCGGACGCGCGCAGCGCCGGCTCGACCGCGTGGATCTGCTGATCCTCGACGAGGTCGGATTCGTGCCGTTCGATCGCGCTGGCGGCGAGCTGCTGTTCAACGTGATCGCATCGCGCTACGAGCGGCGGAGCGTGCTCGTCACGACCAACCTCGCGTTCTCGGAGTGGCCGAAGGTCTTCGGTGGAGACGAGAAGCTCACGACGGCGTTGCTCGACCGGCTCGCTCACCATGCCGTGGTCATCACCACCCGCGGCAAGAGCTTCAGGATGCGGAAGCGCGGCGAGTCCGAAGAGGCGTCGGCTCAGCGCTCCGATCGCGGGCGTTGATAGCTATGTCCGATAATCGGACGTAATATCCGAACTTCGGACATAAGACCTGGAGCTTGGAACTGACGGCTAGCAGAAGCCCACTCCAGCGGAGGCCTCGGCCCGAGGGCCCACCTGGCGCCTAGCCCGCGCCTAGCCCGGCCCTCCTGCAGCGGTCTCTTCCCTCTAGGCGCCGCGTCGGGTAAGACGCCTGGTGACTGGTACTGAACCTATGATTGGTACTGAACAAACGGGTGGATCAGTTTTGAAATAGCCAGGTGGGTCAATTTTGGTCCGGCGGATCCACATGTAAAAAGCTGTTCCGCCTCGGCTGGAAGACCGCCGCGGTACATACCGTACGTACCCGGTCTCCAGGATCCCGATGTCCCAGTCGAACCGTTCCCGCCGTCAGTTCCCCACCGAACAAAAGGTCGTGTTGCTGCGCCGCCACCTCGTCGACAAGGAGCTGGTCTCGAAGATCTGCGAGGAGGCCAGCTCCAGCCGTCGGTGTTCTACCAGTAGCTGCGCTAGGTGCTCGAGAACCTCGGAGCGGCGCTCGGGCCGCCGGCCTCGAACGAGCCGAGCAAGCGCGAGAAGGAGCTCGTGACGAGGACCAAGGAGCTCGAGGCCAAGCTGGTGAAGAAGGACCACGTGATCGCCGAGGTCACGGCGGAGCTGGTCAGCGTAAAAAAAGAGCTTGGGGAGCCCTGACCGGCCGCTGGGTTCCCTACGACATCCGTGACACGATCGTCGACTTCGTGCGCGCGTGGTCCGGCGGGCGTGCGGCGAGCCGATGCGCCGGCAGCGTGGGGAGGCTCATCGCCGCTTGCTCCTGGGCTCGACCGCCGGCTTCTTCGCCGGCTCGGCGCTCGTCGCGGGCGTGTAGAGCTCGAAGAAGAGCTTTTCGTCGAGCTGCGTGGCCTCGCGCTCGGCGCGGTCGCGAGCAGCTCGCTCGCCATCGTCATCAGCGTGCGGTAATTGCCGGCGGCGTGCTCGCACAGCGTCGCGACGAGCTCGGCGGTCATCAGCTTGGCCGCGCCCGCCTGGGTCATGGCGTGGCGCAGGCACTGCGCGAGCTCGTCGGGCGTCGCGCGGTCGAGGGTGAGCCGCACGCGCATCCGGCTCGCCAGCGGCAGGAGCTCGTCGCAGCGGAATTTCTCGACGAGCCGCGCATCGCCGGCGAGGATCGTCGTCAGCAGCAGGTGCGAGTCGAGCCGCGCGCTCGACAGGTGGCGCAGCTCGTTGAGCACGGCCGACGACGTGTCCTGCGCCTCGTCGACGACGAGCACCGGCCGCACCAGCGCGCCGTCGATGTGCGCCTGCCACCGCTCGCGCAGGAGCTTGGCCCCGGCCCACCGGTTGTGCGGCGACAGCGGCACACCGAAGAGGTCACCCAGCTCGCGATAGAAATCCGACACGCCGCTGTGCGGCTTGGCCATCACGCCGATCTTGATCTCGCGCAGCGCCGCGAGCCGCTCGACGAGCACGCGCAGCGCGGCCGACTTGCCCAGGCCCGGCATGCTGGTCACGAGCGCGAAGCCGCCCTCACCGGCGAGGTTCTCGACCCGCCAGCAGAAGCTCTGGATGCGCGGCGCGACGAGCAGCGCCGCGGTCGGCACGTCGGCGCAAACGGGTTCCACTTGAGGCCAAACAGGGACAACAGCTTCTTGTTCACGACGCACCTCCGTCTCGTCGGTCGTGCGCGGCGGCGTCGCGCGTTCGTCCTTCGGCAGGTACGCCGGCGACAGCCCGCTGTCCTGCTGCGCGGCGACCAGCTTGCCGAGCAGCGGCGGCAGCTCTGGCGCGGGCGGCGCGGCGGACACTACCGGCTCGACGCGCGGTTCGAGCGCACGCGGTCGTCGCCCGCGAACCGCTCGAGCAGCGCGCTCGGGACCTGCGCCTCCGCGACCGGCGCCGCGAACGCCGCCTTCGCCGCCTTCCAGAACGCGCTCGCGGGGAACGCCTCCTGCCACCACGTGCGCTATCGCTCGAGCGTCGCTTTGCTCACCCCGAACTCTTCCCGCAGCCGGTGCAACCGCCACGGCGCGAGGCACTGCTGCATCGCCGTGGCGAGCACGACCACCACGCCGAGATAGATCCGTCGCCCGAGGTAACGCGCCGACGGCGGCGTATGTCGCTACCCCTCGCCGAGGTTGTCCAGGCTCACTAACGAGGAGCCTACGCTACCGCCCGTTTCATCCCTCGGGGTCGCCGCCTCCATTAAGAAGGCGTGTGCGCGGCGATGGAGAACTCAGTTGCGATCGCCGTCGGACGACTGCGCGCCGAGCCATACTCCGCAGGCTGTTTTGGCACGCTCGGCGTTCTCCTGTAGCTCCGGATCCCATTTCTGCACCGATTTCAACGGGTCGCAGCAAGGCGGGACCTTGTCCATGGCTGCGACGCGAACGTGCGGCCAAGCCTCCACGGTGGCATGGAACAGGATCCACGCCTGGTAGTGGAACCCCTCCGCGGGCTCCTTCTTCCACGGCTCGATGAGCGTGCGGCCGTACTCGAGGAGCCCATTGTATTTCCCGAGGTTGTTGGCCGGATCGAAGTGTGCCATCGCGGTTAGGCCGATCATGGCGGCGCCCACCGCGCGCTCTAGCTCGCGGTTGCCACCGAACGCTGGCTCGGACAGCTTCGCGATCTTTTCGAATTCACGCTTTCGGTCCCGATCCCAGTGCTTGGGAACCTCGACGTCATAGGGCCCCCCGAGGTTCCAGTATTCTGCCATCCACGCCACGAACTCGATGGTACCGACGAGCTTCTGTCGACCTCGATCGTAGAGCGGGAGGCGCGCGCGGGGCAGAGCGCGCGCATGTTGCAACGCGCCCATCGCACACGCGATCCCCTCCCGCTGGTTCCCGTCGACCAGGCGATCCAGCGCGGCTTTGGCCAGCAGCAGCGCGCGCTCCTGGTGGCTGGCTGTTGCGGGGATCTTCGCCGAGCAGGCACCAGGCGGACCGGAAGGCCTCCGGGGTGACCCGCCGCCTCCACAGCCGGACGGAAGCGCGATCGCGCAGAGCGATGCTGCGATGACAAGGTGTGCGTTCATTTCCTGCTCCCTTCAGCTTCCTCCAGGCAGGGGCACGGTTGACAGACGTCCGGATCTTCGTAACCACGGAGCCAACCGTGGAGCCCGAGCGCAGGCGGGCTCGTCGTCCCTCGCATCCAGCCTGGTGCCGACGGACCCTGCGGCGGTTCGCTGGCGTGAATCACGCCGGCGACTCCGGCGGGATTTCTGGTCTCGGCCTTCGAAGGGCCGGGCGGAGAACCTGGAGGCGGCGGTGACGACGGAGGTGACGCCTCTGCCGGTCCGCCCGGTGGAGACCCGGGCGTCGTCGTCGCCGTCACCGTCTGCTTGCCTGGCAGTGGTGGCGCGGGCGTTCCCGTGGCGGTCCCATCTCCCTGGCCCGGCCCTCCGGGCGGGTCGGGGAGGGGCATACCGGCATCCGGCGGTGTGGGAGCTGGAAGGTACACGTAGATGGGCTTACCGGGGACGGGGAAAGGAACGGGCTTTTCGACCGGAAACCTGACGATCGTTTCTTTGCAAGGATCGCACGCTCTGGAGGGCTCGGCAGAGGGCGCAGGCCCCGTGCATTGATGCATCAGCAGAAACATCACGAGCGCACCCACGGCTGTACTCACGATTACGGAAAGTCGAAGCACCTCGTCCCAGAACCTGATCCATCCCAAGACCAATCGCGCCCAGAGCCCGAGCCGCTTCTCCACGAACATGTCTCGCCTGAGAACCTGGAGCTGGTCGATGAGGTGAGCAGTAGCGCGCTTGGAGACGTGGGATGTCGCCTTGCGGCGCTGCTTCAGCTGTCCGTCGATGTCGAAGTCGAAGCTTTCGCCCAAGCTGATCTGCTGGCGTTCAGTGTCGAAGCGATGCCGCAGCCCGGACGAGAGCAGGCCCGCCACGTTTGCGCTGACCTCGTTGAGATCGAGCGAAGGAGCTCTCTCCTTGCGCTCCTCCTCCACCTCGTCCTCCATGCCATGAGCGAGCGTCGAGGCGAATAACCGATTGATGGTCGCCTTCAGGGCGATATGGTCTTCGGTGCGCATTGTTATGATTTCTTCAGGATGTGCAGCGGACAAGCTAGCAGGCCGGCCTCGGCCTCCTGTGATACGGAGTCGAGGTAGCCGGCGCCCCACGCTCGACACAGCGCGGCGCCGAAGGCGTTGGAGTTGCGCTGTAGCAAACGCTGCCGGAGGTCATCTACCGCCCGCCGCCGCTGCTCGTTGGCCTCGACTTGCTCGAGGTCCAGCCCGAGTTGCTCGAGGTCCAGCCCGATGGACCACCTTAAGGGGGGCCCGATCAAGGGGATGTCCCATCGCCCGTTCGCATCGTTGAGGAGCGAGGGGAGCACCTTGAGCAACACCATTAGGATGCCCGTCGCGGGCGACCTGAAACGGAAATTCGCATTCAGACAATAGAAGAGATAGTGACTCGAGAATCCGAGCGGCAACGTTCGAAAGGGCTCGTCCTGGATCCAGCGCTTCCTCTCGGCAGCGAGACGGGCCGGGCAATGCGGATCCTCCGGCAGCTCGCGGGCGAGGGACAGGGCGAGCTCCTTCTTGGCGTCACCCTCCGCGCGCAGGGCGTCGTGCAGCCGCCCCAGGCACTCCAGCAGCGCCGTTGGCGGGGGCACGTCACCAAGCAGGAGCGGCAGGAGCAGCTCGAACGTGAGCTCCTTGGAGGAGTCGTAGCCGTAATCCGATGGGACCCGGCGGCAGTCTCCCTGCGAGCTGACCTTGAAGAGGACGGTCGAGATCGCGGTCATCACGACGGTGGCCTGCTCGCGGGTGCCGTACGCGCCAGCGTTGGCGATCTCGTGCAAGACCGCTAGCACGTCCTCCACGGTGACGCAGCCGGCGTACGGATTGCGGCGCGGGTTGCGGCGCTTCGTGCGCTCGGAAGCTCCGATCGTTTCCTTTTTGTCGCGGGCCTGCTTGCCCCCGGACTTCTCGAACACGAGGAGGCCCTTGGGAGAGCTATGGTAGAAGCTCGCCGGTTGCACGTCCCTCATGAGGAGGCGGGCGAGCAGGTAGAGCATGACGGCGCCGAGGGAGATGGGGGGACGCTCGCTGCTCTGCACGCGGAAACCATCCCATCGATCAAGCACCGCCCCACGAAGTGGATTAACAGTTGGCGAACAACTACCCACCCCTACATCCAGGGAGGGGTGCGCCGCTAGGAGACTGGTGTCAAACTCCGAGATCGAGCACTTACAGATCGAGGGATCGATCAGTTACCTGCGTTTTTGAGCGGCCGACGCAGTCTCCTAGGCGCCTGACGAGTGGGCGGCGCGGTCGACCGACTACGCGTTCGCGTACTGGGGCGCCGACTACTGGGTCTTCCCGATCAGGAACGGCGAGGGTCGACGGAACGTCGTGGGACGACGCTCCATGTTCGTGGGCCAGGAAAATCAATCAATTACAGGGTCGGACCCTCCGGCTTCTTCGGCGGCGGCTCCGACCATGTTCGTGGGCCAGGAAAATCAATCAATTACAGGTGGTGGAGGACGGGCTCTTGTATGCCAGATCGCCCAAGCCGGGCGGGCCGACGAATGGGGGCCAGGGCTCTCCCCGCCCCTCTGCTTCGCCTCACAGCCGGCCGGCGCGCTCGCCGGAGGCGAGCATGCGGCCCATCGCGCGGTACTCGCTGCGCGCACCGCGCGCGAGGTGCGCGGCGCTGATCGGCGCGCCGTCCTCGGCGGCCAGGAACGCCGCGGTGAGGACGGCGTTGCGGATGTTCGCGCCGGTCATCGCCGGGAGCTCGTCCGCGAGGCGCTCGAGGCCAAGCTCGGGGGCGAGCGGGGCGCCAGCGGCGAGCATCCCGTGCCAGAGTAAGAGCCGCTCGTCGCGCTCGGGCGGCTCGAACACGATGTGGCTCGCGAGCCGGCGGCGGAGCGCCGGATCGATGCTGGCATCGAGGTTCGTCGTCAGGATGACGACGCCGCCGAAGCTCTCGACGCGCTGGAGCAGATAATTGACCTCGAGGTTGGCGTAGCGATCGACCGCGGACCTGACCTCGGTGGTGCGCTTGGCGAACAGCGCGTCGGCCTCGTCGAACAGGAGCAGCGCGTGGCCGGCCTCGGCCGCTTCGAACACGCGCGCGAGCTGCTTCTCGGTCTCGCCCACCCACTTCGAGACGATGCGCGAGAGATCGACCTGGTACAGCTCGAGCTGGAGCTCGCGCGCGATCAGCCCCGCGACCATCGTCTTGCCGGTGCCGGGCGGGCCCGAGAACAGCGCGGCCACGCCGGTGCCACGCGCGAGCTTCTTGCGGAAGCGCCATTGCTCGAGCACGAGGTGCGCGTGGCGGATGCGGCCGATCAGCGCCTGCACGTCGTCGCGCGTCTCGGGCGGCAGGACGAGCTCCGACCACGCCTGCGTGATCTCGACGCGCCGCGCGAGCTCGCCGAGCCGCTCGGCGATGTTGTCGCGGATGCCCGCGACGAGGTCGGCGTGCGCCGGCTGGGCGCGGCCGCGGAGCGCGGCGTGGTGCTGCGCCGACCGCGCGGCGGCAGCGATGGCGCCGGCGCCGAGCTCGTAGCGGTGCGCGATGAGGTCGAGCTCGGCGGCCGGGCCGGCCTCGCCGAGCGCCGATGTCCACAGCGCGCGGCGCGTCCTGGCGTCGGGCCGCGGCCAGCGCGCTCGCAGGAGCACGCGCCGCCGCGCGCGCAGATCGATCGCGGGCACCGATGCCGTGATGGCGAGCGGGCCGTGGAGCGCGTCGAGCCGCAGCGCGAGGCGCAGCAGGACCTCGTCGTCGGGCGGGAGGCGTGCCCACAGCTCGTCGAGGTTCGCGAGCACGGGGATGGCGTCGAGCAGCAGCGCCTCGCGGAGCACCGCCTCGAGGACGCCCTCGGCCTGCCGCGGCGCGACGCGCGCGAAGTCCACCGCCACGACCTTGCGCGGGGCCGCGGCGACGGCGAGCGCGGTGCGGCGGCCGGTGCCGGCGGCGCCCTCGAGGAGGATCGTCGCGCCGTCCGACGACGCGAGGTGCGCGCGGAGCTGGGCCAGCGCCGCCCGCTGCTCACCCGACGCGATGGTCGGGCCGGGGTGCACTACGCCGCCGAGCGCCTCCACGACCGGATCGACCCGATCCTCGCCGCGCAGGAAGCTGCAGATGCGCGGCGAAACGGTCCACGGCGTCGTCACGTCGTGGGGCGGATCGCCGGCCGGGATCAGGATCCCGCTCGTGCGCAGCGCGTGCCGGGGATCGAGGACACCGAGCAGGGCGCGGCACCGCTCGGCCGGTAGCTCGGACCACGTGACGTGCTGGCCGATGGAGAGGCCGAGCCGGGCGTCGGCACCGAACGCGACGCGGGCGTAGGCGGCGACTCGCGGCTCGATCGCGCGCGCGACGACCGACCAGACCAGCTCGAGCTCGTCGAGCGTCAGCCGCAGCGCGAGGGCGAGCGCGTAGGCGGGGGTGTCTTCAGCCGGCGGGCCGAGCTTCGCCAGCTGGGGGAGCGCTGTCTCGCCCGCGAGCCGTCGCGCGGCTCGCTCCGCCCGCGCGAGGGCGAGCTGGAGCCGCTGTTCGAGCGCCGCCGAGGCATCGGCGGCCATGTCGCTAGCGCCGGTCACGAGGGCACGCGTCCGAGGCAGCGATCGACGAACGAGACGATGACGGGGTCGTCGGGGCCGTCGGGGAGCCAGCCGTCCGGCAGCTCGGCATTCAGGAGATCTTGGCCGGCTTTGAACGTCGACTCGTCGTCGAAGCAGTCGAGGTGGTCTTCGACCTTCAGCTCGGTCTTCCAGGTAGCGAGCGCTCCAGCGACCTCGCATCGAGATGCGTCATCGAGAGGATATTTCCAACCCTCCGGGAGGGAGTCGCGTAGCTCCCGAACAAACAGATCACGGAGGGCGCGCGGAAGCGTGCGGGTCCGGATCGCTTCCTCGACAAGGAGCGATCTGATCTGCACTGCTGCAATATCGTCCGGTCCGAGCTCTTCGGCCAGCACGAGAAGGGAGACTCCGGGGCGCTCGCTCGCATACTGCGTGACAGTCTCGAATCCATGCTGGTGCACTCGCTCCAGAATGCGGCCATGCCAGTCGCCGGACCATGCTTTCGCGAAGGACACCTGTTAGCCTCCCCCATAGGGAACGAAGCGAACGGGAATAAAGCGTTGCTTCATCAGCCGCTCAACTCTATGCATGATCTCGGCAACAGTCATCCGGCGTCCTAGTTGCGACTCCAGTTCCCACAGAGCATCCATCACGAACCGGTTCCACTCTCCGGGCCATTCTTTCCGACCCATCTGCCAGTTGCCGCCGCCATGCTGCGCCTGATGGTGCGCGGTATCAAGCTCGACGGTGAAGTGGTCGATGTCGAAATCGCCGGTGAAGCCGCGCTGCTCGAAGAACGCGCGGTGTTCCTGAGGCAGGACGTGGTGCCGGGGCGAGCGCGCGGTTCCCGCACCGGTAGCGTTGGTCACCTTCATGGCGTCGGTCGTGGGGCCCTCGCCGAGCAGGTCCTTGACTGCTTGCGGCAGGTCAGTGGCTTGCGCCATGGCGGCGGTGACGCCGCGGACGCGGAGCGCCTCTGCGGCGCCGGCTACGGAAATGGCGCCGATCTCGACGAGGTGTCGGATCGCGGCGATCCACTCGGTGGACACGACGACCTGGCCCATCGCCGCGGCGCCGCCGAGGCCCGCGCCGGCAAGCGCCGGCATCGGGAACGTCATCGCCGACGGCGGCCCGCGCATCGCGAACATGCCACGCAGGCCGGCGGCGAATGTGACCAGGTCAGCGACGAGCTGGGCTCGCAGGACCCAGCGCTGGATCTCTTCAGCGTGCTCGACGTCTGCGAGCATGGTCTCGAAGGCGGTGGCGAGCGCCGCGACGCAATCGGGCACCTCCGCGCTGGCGGCGGCGACCGAGCCGGGGTCGAACGCGGTGAGCTGAGCGAGCACGACGTTGACGCCGCGCTGCTCGGCATCGAGCACGCGAAAGCGGTGCTCGAGCTGGAGGAGCGGCAGCATGGCGACACGGTCGTGGAGCTGGAGGAAGGCGCTCCAGGGCCGGAGAATAGCGAGGGCGACATGCGTGGCCTGGGCGCGAGTGACGGCCATGGCGAGCAGCGCGGCGCCTGCCTGACCGCCGGTGCTCGTGGCGAGCTCGACGTAGCTGCCGCTCGCGGCGAGGGTGTCGGCGACCCAGGCAAGGCGCTCGATCGCGTGCTCGAGGAAGTGCTCGGTGAGCGGATGGTTGCGGAGGCCATCGCGGCTCGCGGCGAGCGGCTGGAGGACCGCGGTGAGCTCCTTGGTGCCGAGAGCAGCCTCGCGGATCAGCGCTCGTACCGCGTCACGGTCGAGGGCGCCGCTGGGCCGCCCGCGGCGTGCGGACTCGGCGGCGAGCACGGCGAGGTTGCTGGTGGCGACCTCGCGATCGAGGGCGTCGAGGTCGGCGCGGTCGCGGCGGTGGATGAGGTAGGCGATCATCTGCTCGAGCTCGTCGTCGGCGAGGGTGCGCGCGAATGCCTCGCCGATGGACTGGTTGTCGACGGCGCAACCGGCCGGAATCCGCGCCGGAGTGCCTGCGTCCGCGGCGCCGCGTTCGGCGGCCTTCTCGCGCTCACGGTCCAGGAGCTGCCATAGCCGCACTTCTTGCTGCGCGTACGTGCGCACGTCTGAATCCCGGTCGTCGGCATCGTGGGCCAGTGCCCGGCGCGCCCGGCGTTCGGCCTCCCCGTTCGGTGCCGCGAGGTCCTTGTCGTGACGATGCGTCTTCTCGAATCCCGCCACGCGCCAGAGGATGACGAGCTGTCCGGCAATGTTCAAGTGCGAGCGGTTCAGCAATGCTCGCGTAGACCGAAAATTGACGCATATAAAATATCCGGATACCCGTACGAATGTCGCGCGCTCGCGGTAGCGGTGATTGCGTGATGTGGTAATTCGCCGAGCGTGCGGAGTGGAAGTGATCGACTGCGGAAGGGCGTATCCGCGTCATGGTGAAGATCGGCCCCAACGAGCGGTGTATCTGCGGCAGCGGTAAGAAATATAAGAGGTGCTGTGGTGATCCCCGTGTACCGACGGAGTACACGGCACAGGAACGGAGATCGGCGCTTCGCCAGTTCGAGGAGTGGCTCGATGCATTCGCCGAAGCCGAGATCGAGGAGGGCCTCGACCTGTTCTGGTGGCGGTATCTCGACCGCATCCTCGAGCTGCCGGACGAGCTCGCCCTGGTCTCGACCGACGTCGCGGAGACCTGGGCTGCGTTCGATTACATCGGCGGTCGTGGCGTGTCCCTCGCCGGTGCCTATCTCGCAGAGGCCGTGCTCGCAGACGGCGAGCGGGCATACCTGACCGCGTTATCCAGATCCACGATGCGGCTCTACGAGGTCGTGGACGCGGCTCCGGGGCACTCGCTGACGTTGCGCGACGTGGTGGAAGGCAATCAGCTCACGCTCAACGAGCACGCCGTATCGCGGACGGTGGTTCCGCACGCGCTCGTGGCTGCCCGCATCTTGCCGCGCGGTCCGTCGGGTGGCTCCGAGCTCGAGCCGGGGCTGCTGTACATTCCTCGGATCTTCCGGGACGGGATGGTGACGCAGCTCCGGGAGATGCGTGCGCACTTTCGGAGCGAGTATCGCGATGTGAGCATCGAGCTGTTCTACAAGGCGATGCCACCGTTCTTTCACGAGGTATGGATCCGCTCGTACCTCGAGCTCCAGGCCCACCGGTCCCCCCGCGATCACGGCTGAAGCCCGGAGCGAGATCGGCCCAGATCGGGCCGGGCCCGGCCTATATAAAGGAGGTGACTGCCCGCGTTAGACGCGACGCGTCAGGCCAGTAGGCTCAGGTGGGTTTCCAGAGCCAATCAGTCAGGTTGGCCGTTCACGCAGGTGCGCGTGTCCGAGGCAGCGGTCGACGAACCTTGCTGATCACGAGGGTGCGCGTCCGAGGCAGCGATCGACGAACGAGACGATGACGGGGTCGTCCGGCCCTTCGGGGAACCAGCCGTTCGGCAGCTCGGCGTTCAGGAACGCTCGGCCGGCTGTGAACGTCGTCTCCTCGGGAAGAAGCTCCCGGAGCTCGGCTCCCCAGGTTGCTAGCGCGTCTGCGACCTGGGAGCGAGAGGCGTCATCGAGGGGGGACTTCCAGCCCTGCGGGAGGACTTCGCGCAACTCGCGGACGAACAGGTCCCGGAGGACGCGTGGAATCGTGTGGGTTCGGATCGCTTCTTCGACGAGCATCCACATGATCTGCACGCCCGCGACATCCTCGCTATCACTTGCGAGCTCGTTGGCGAGGTCGACTAGCGAAACACCCACGCGAGCGGCCGCGTACTGCGTGACAGTGTCGAACCCGAGCCGCTGCGCGCGCTCGAGGATGCGGGCGTGCCAGTCTCCGGACCATGATTTCTGGTACATGCTTACTGACCTCGATAAGGTACGAACCGTAGAGGAATGTCGCGACGTTTCATCAATGCTTCTACTCGTCCCATGATCTCGGCGACGGTCATCTGACGTCCCAATTGTGTTTCACGGTCCCTGAGAGTCTTCATGATCAACGCATTCCATTCTCCGGCCCACTCCCGGCCCCTCTGCCAGTTGCCGCCGCCGTGCTGGGCCTGATGTTCCGCAACATCAAGCTCGACTGTGAAGTGGTCGATGTCGAGATCGCCAGTGAAGCCGCGCTCCTCGAAGAATGCGCGATCTTCCTGCGGCAAGACATGGTGACGGGGCGGCCGCGCGGCACCCGCCCCGGTGGTGTTGGTCACCTTCATGGCGTCGGTGGTGGGGCCCTCGCCGAGCAGATCCTTGACCGCCTGCGGTAGGTCGGTGGCCTGCGCCATGGCGGCGGTGACGCCGCGGACGCGGAGCGCCTCTGCGGCGCCGACGGCGGAGAGGGCGCCGATCTCGACGAGGTGTCGGATCGCGGCGACCCACTCGGCCGACACGACAACCTGGCCCATCGCTGCGGCCCCGCCGGCGCCGACGCCAGCGAGCGCCGGCATCGGGGCTGCCATCGCCGAGGGCGGTCCGCGCATCGCGAACGAGCCACGCAGGCCAGCGGCGAACGTGACGAGATCGGTGGCGAGCTGGATCCGCAGGGCCCAGCGCTGGACGTCCTCGGCGCGGCCGATATCGGCGAGCGTGGCGTCGAAGGCGGCGGCCAGCGCCGCGACGCGGCCGGGCACCTCCGCGCTCGCAGCGGCGATCGAGCCGGGATCGAAGGCGGCGAGCTGGGCAAGCGCGGCGGTGACGCCACGCTGCTCGGCATCGAGCAAGCGAAAGCGGTGCTCGAGCTGGAGGAGCGGCAGCATGGCGACCCGGTCATGGAGCTGGAGGAAGGCGCTCCAGGGCCGGAGGATGGCGAGGACGACGTGCGCGGCCTGGGCGCGAGTGACGGCCATGGCGAGCAGCGCGGCACCGGACCGGCCGCCGATGCTCGCGGCGAGCTCGACGTAACTTTCGCTCGCGGCGAGGGTGTCGGCGACCCAGGCGAGGCGCTCAATGGCGTGCTCGAGGAAGCGCTCGGTGAGCGGATGGTTGCGGAGGCCATCGCGGCTCGCGGCGAGCGGCTGCAGGACCGCGGTGAGCTCCTTGGCACCAAGAGCGGCCTCGCGGACCAGCGCTCGCACCGCATCACGGTCGAGGGCGCCGCTGGGCAACTCGCGGCGTGCAGCCTCGGCCGCGAGCATGGCGAGGTTGCCAGCCGCGACCTCACGATCGATGGCGTCGAGGTCGGCGCGATCGCGGCGGTGGATGAGGTATGCGATCAGCTGCTCGAGCTCGTCATCGGCGAGGGTGCGCGCGAAGGCTTCGCCGATGGACTGGTTGTCGACGGCGCAACCGGCCGGAGGTCGCGCCCGATCGCCTGCGGCCGCGGCATCGCGTTCGGCGGCGTTCTCGCGCTCGCGGTCGATGAGCTGCCACAACCGTACTTCTTGCTGGGCGTATGCGCGCACGTCAGCGTCACGCGCGTCATCGTCGTGAGCTGGCGCCCGGCGCGCGCGCCTCTCGGCGGTTAGCTCCGGTGCCGCAAGGTCCTTGTCGTGACGATGCGACTTCTCGAATCCCGGCACGCGCGCATCGTGTCGACTTGTCCCGCGGCCTTCAAGCCAGTGAAGAATTGATATGCATGCTTCGGGCTACAGGCCCCCCGGCGGGCTACTTGGTCGTGTAGTTCACAGGCACCCAGACGTAGCCGGCGCCCTCGGCACGCAGATGGCCGATGCCGGGGAACGAGATGTGCGCGACGCCCACGTAGTAGCCCTTGGCGGCGGCGTCGGCGAACTGCTTCTTGCGCTGCGGCGCGGCGGCCTTGGAGTCGTTGTCGAACTGGATCGTCACCGACGGATCGGGGAACTGCACCGCGGCGACGTGCATGAGATCGCCCCAGAGCATGAGCTTCTCGCCCTTGCTCTCGACCGAGTAGATCGTGTGGCCGGGAGTGTGGCCCGCAGCGGCGATCGCGTGGACGCCCGGGACGAGCTCGACGTCGGCGCCCTCGAACGGCTTGTGCTTGCCGGCCGCGATGTACGGCTTGAACGCGGCCGCCGCGGCCTTGAAGAAGCCCTTCACGTTCTCGGGCGCCTTGTCCGCGTTGGCCGGCGAGAGCCAGTAGTCACTCTCGGCCTTCGCGGTCCGCAGGACGGCGTTCGGGAACGCAGCCTTGTCGCCGGCCAAAAGGCCGCCGAGGTGATCGCCGTGCATATGGGTGATGTAGACCTCGTCGACCTGCTCGGGCTTGTAGCCGGAGGCGCGGAGGTTCTGGATCAGCTTGCCGAGCGTCGGGCCCATCACGGCGGCGGCGCCGGTATCGATCAGGACCAGCTTGGGGCCGGTGTTGATCAGGTAGGCGTTGACCGAGGCCTCGACGGGCGACTTGAGGAACGCCGCCGCCATGGCCTTCTTCACCTTCTCGGGTGTGGTGTTCGTGAGGAACTGATCGACGGGCATCTCGATCGTGCCGTCGGAGAGCGCGGTGACCTCGAAGTCGCCGAGCTTCATGCGGAACCAACCGGGCGCCTGGCCCTTGGCCATCGGCGCGCTGGCCTCCGTGACGCCGCGCGTGAAGGCGAGCGCGGCAAGAGCGAGCATCAGGTTGCAGAGGGGAGCGCGAAGCAGCGGAGAACGTCTCATAGGCCGCGCACGGTACCGAGGGTCGCGGCCAGGGGCAAATGGCCGGCGGCGCGGGCGCGCGGGCGCGCGGGCCGGCAGCCCGAGTCGTGCCAACATCCGCGGCGTGCCGACGCTCGATCGAGACGCCATCACCGCCACCGCGCGGCTCATCGCCCCGTACGTCCGCGCGACCCCGATCGTCGAGATCGACGCCGCCGAGCTGGGGCTGGCGCCGTTCCCGCTCACGCTCAAGCTCGAGCAGCTCCAGCACGCGGGCTCGTTCAAGACGCGCGGCGCGTTCGCGCACCTGCTCTCGCGCGAGGTGCCGCCGGCAGGCGTCGTCGCGGCGTCGGGCGGCAACCACGGCGCGGCGGTGGCGTACGCGGCCGGGCGCCTCGGTGTCCGCGCGCGGATCTTCGTGCCGGAGATCTCGTCACCGGCGAAGCTCCAGCGCATCCGCGACGCGGGCGCTGAGCTGGTGGTGACGGGCGAGCGGTACGCCGACGCGCTCCGCGCGAGCGAGGCGTGGGCCGAGGAGAGCGGCGCGCTGCCGATCCACGCGTTCGATCAGGACGAGACGCTGCTCGGGCAGGGCACGCTCGGGCTCGAGCTCTCCCGCCAGGCGCCCGCGCTCGAGACGCTGCTCGTCGCGGTCGGCGGCGGCGGCCTCCTCGGCGGGATCGCGGCGTGGTACCGCGGCGAGCTGCGGCTCGTCGGCGTCGAGCCGCGCGCGTCGCCGACGCTCCACGCCGCGCTCGCGGCGGGCCGGCCGGTCGACGCGCCGACGGACGGCCTCGCCGCCGACTCGCTCGCCCCGCGCCGCGTCGGCGAGCGGATGTTCCCGCTCGCGCAGCGCTTCGTCGAGCGCGTGGTGCTGGTCGAGGACGACGCGATCCGCGCCGCGCAGCGCGCGTTGTGGTCGACGCTGCGGCTCGTCGCCGAGCCGGGCGCCGCGGCGCCGCTCGCCGCGCTCCTCTCCGGCGCCTACGCGCCGGCGGCGGGCGAGCGCGTCGGCATCGTCGTGAGCGGCGCGAACACGACCGCCGTCGATTTTGGCTGAGCTGCGGGCGCCGGCTGAGCCGCGGGCGTCGGCTGAGCCGCGGGCGCCGGCTAGCGGACCCGGCCGTGCGAGCGCAGGTACGCGCGGATCGAGCGCAGGTACTGGGCGTGATCGCCGCGCAGGTCGTAGCCGCCGGCGAACGCCTCGGGGTGCTTGTCGGCCCACGCCTCGAGCGTGTCGTTCTCCTCGCCGGTCAGGTCCTCGGCCGGGATGCCGCTCGCGCCGATGCAGCTCGCGTGATCGATCGGCCACTCGAGCGCGTCGAGCACGGGCAGCTCGACCGGCGGCGCGGGCTCGCCGCGCGCGAGTCGATCCATGTCGATGCAGTCCAGGAGGTCGTTCGCCGCGTCGACGCGCGGGGTGAGCGAGGCGAGGCCGAACGTGCTCTGCAGGTGCTTGAGCGCGGACGTGTGATCGTACGTCACCGAGCTCACGTAGCCCTGCTTGGCGTACGGCCCGACGACCAGCGCGGGCACGCGGAAGCCGAGCTGGCGGAAGCCATCGATGCCGAACCGCTCGAACGTGTCGTCGGTGGTCATCGGCGGCGGCACGTGATCGAAGTAGCCGCCGTGCTCGTCGTACGTGATCACGAGCATCACGTTGTTCCACTGCGGCGAGGTGGCGAGCGCGGTGTAGACGGCCGCGATCAGCTCCTGGCCGAGGATCGGGTGCGCCGGCGGGTGGTCGTCGTTCACGCCGAACGACGGATCGATGTAGACGACCGGCGGCAGCTTGCCGGCGGCGGCGTCCTTGAAGAACTGGCCGGCGCCGTAGCGCGCGTCGCCGAACCGGCGCGCGTTGCCGGTGCCGTCGTTCGGGCCGATGTCGATCTGGTAGGGCCCAGGCGACGCGAGCAGCGCGGCGACCGCGAGGTTGCCGTAGTAATACGCCCAGTCCACGCCGCCTTCGACGAGGCGGTTATAGATCGTCGGCACCGGGACGCTCGCGAACGCGTTCAGGACGGCCTGATTGTTGTCGAGGCCGAACGACGTGCCGGTGTGCCAGTACGCGCGGTTCGGCAGGGTCGGCCCCATCACCGACGCGAACCAGCGATCGCACGACGTGTACGCGTCGGCGAGCGCCCACGTGATCGGTGCGTGCGCGCGCGTCAGGTACTTCATGGGCTCGATCGCCGCGACGGAGTTGCCGTGGCGCTTCTGGTGCTCGCGCAAGAAGCCGTCCATCGCGCCGCTGTTGAACGCGTTGTGCGACGGCGTCCAGGCGTGCGGCGGATCGGGATCGCAGACGGTGGCGACGCTCGTGCCGCGATCCACCGGCGCGGCGAACGACGCGACGGCGGTGCCGTTCAGGTCGGGGTTCGAGAACCCGGCGCGCAGGCCGTCGCCGGGCAGCCCCTCGAGCGCGCGCGCGCCGAGGACGGCGTCGTACGTGCGGTTCTCCATCATCAGGTAGACGTAGGTCGTGATCCCGACCGGCCGCTCGGGCTCGTCCGCGCCGCTACAACCGGGGAGGAGCCGCGCCATGCCCGCCGCCCCGGCCAGTCCACCAAGCGTCTTCAGCGCGTCGCGTCGCTTCATGGTCATGCGGGCGAAGGTAGCCGGTCAGCGCCGCGGGCGCGAGCCTGTTCCGCGCACCGGGCAGCCAGGGCGGCGCGGCGCGTCAACGGATCGTCCGCCGCGCGACGAGCGCGATCATCCAGGCGGTCCCGAGGCCCCCGGCGAGCGCGGGGAGCAGGAACGCGAGCGCCGGCCGGTCCGCGGCCAGGAGCAGCCCGACGGTGAGGCTCGAGCCGAGATCGCCGAGCGCGTTCATGCTGGCGAGCACGCCGAGCCCGAGGCTGCCCCGGAGGCGACGAGCAGCGCCGCGCACAGCGGCCCGACGACGGCGCCGATCATGTCCGCGCTCCGCTCGAAGCCGTACGCGCGCCCGAAATGCGTCGGGCCGACCTCGTCGGCGAGCAGGAAGTCGCGCAGCGGCGAGCGGAAGCCGCGGCCGAACCACGCGACGGTGCGCAGCGAGATCACGGCGGCCGCGGCGCGCGTCAGCGCGATGAGCCCGGTACCGAGCGTGGTCACCAGGTAGCCGGCGACCATCCACGGGCGCTTCCGCGGGGCGCGGTGCCCGACGGCGCCGCCGGCGAGCTTCGACAGGCTGAACGCGAGGTCGGCGGCGCCCTCCATCACGCCGAGCGCCGCGGGCCCGAGGCCCACGCTCGCGAGGTACAGCGGCAGGACGGCGGTCACCATCTCGTGGCCGACGTCCGAGAAGAACGTCGCCAGCACGATGCCGACGACGGTCCTCGTCACCCACGGCGCGGCCACGGCGCGGCGCCGCTACTTCGTGGCGTCCTTCTTGGCGTCCTTCTTGGCGTCCTTACCGGCGTCCTGGCACTTGGCCGGCAGCTTCTTCATCGGCTCGGCGAGATCGGGGAACTTGGTGGTGAGATCGTACTTGGTCACCGCCTCCTGGACCTTTGTGATGTAGAGCGGGCAGCTGTACTTGGCGTTCTTGCTCTCCTCCGCGATCACGACGGTGCCGAGCTCGACGTAGCAGGCCTTGAGCACGTCATCGAGCGTCTTCTTCGCCCACTCGGTGTCGATCTTCGCCAGCTTCTCGGCGGACGCGTCGCACTGGTACGGCACGCTCGTCTTCTTCGCCGCCGCGTTGGCGCGCGCCTCCTCGGTGGCCTTCTTCGCGCCCTCGGCCACGGCCATCTCGTCGCACAGCTTCTGCGCGGCGGTGACGGCGTCGGGCCCGGCCAGCGCCGCCGTGTCCTTCAGCTCGAGGCACGCCTTGAAGTCGTTCTTGCCGGCGTCGCGCGCGGTGGTCGCGGCCTTCTGCGCGGCGGTGAGCTGGCCAGCCGCGAGCGTCTTGCACGCCTTCTCGAAGTCCGGCGCGACCTGCTTGATCTTCTCGCCCGACTTGCAGCGGTACATCGTCTTCGACATGTCGTCGCCGGTGATCTTGTCGACGTTCGCGAACACCTTGTTGCACTCGGCCTTGTAGGCCTCGTCGGCGAAGTAGTCCTCCATCAGCGTGCAGTCGTCGAACGCGTCCTTCCACTTACCGGCTGTGATGGAGTCTGTGATCTTCTTCGTGCGCTTCTTGGCGCGCCCTGCCTTCTCGCAGGCATCCATCTTCTCGCACGAGTCTTCCTTCGCGCACGCAAGACCTGCCTCGACCTCCTCCTTCATCTTCGGGTCGGCCTTCGCCTTCTCGCAGAACGAGACGAACTCGTCCTTCCCCTTCTCCAGCCTCTCCGCCTGTTTGCCCTTCGCGCACTTCTTCACCATCTCGAATGCCTGCTCGCAGTCGCCCTTCTTGCAGGCGGAGGTGGCGATCGCGAGGGCAGACAGGACCATGACCAAGCTCTGGATATTCCCCATGGCGACGCCATATCACGGGTGAACACCCCGGCGTCAGTGGGCGCGCGCCTGCTTCCGCGGTGCGGCGGCCCTGCGTCAGCGGGCGATCGCCACGAGCGCGGCGGCGGCCTCCACCCGGACCACGCCGCTCCCATCCGCGAGAGCGGCGACGAGGCCGGGCGTGACGCGGCGGGCGGTGACGTGCGCGGCGACGGCGGCGGCGCGCTGATCGGCTCCGGACGCGGTGCTGCGGATCGCCGCGTCGAGCGCCTGCTCGCCGCGCGCGTCGCCGAAGCGGGCGAGGTCGGCGGCGGCGGACAGGGCGGCGTCGGTGCCGAGCGCGGCGGCGAAGATCTCGATCGCGGCGGCGCGGTCGCCGGTGCTCGCGAGCGTGCGCGCGGCGGCGAGCCGGACGGCGAGCTCGGGATCGCCGGCGAGCCGCTTGGCGAGCGCCGCCGCGGCGGTGCGATCGACGGCCCGCGCGGCCGTGTTCGCGGCGGCGGCGCGGGTCGTCCACTTGTCGGAGGCGGCGGCGCGCTCGAGCGCCCGGGCCCGCAGCGCGGGCTCGTTCGTGGCGATCGCGGCCTCGAGCGCCACCAGCGGCTCCGGATCCTCGGCGAGCGCGGTCAGCTCGGCCGTCTGCTTGGCGGCGCGGAGGAGCTCGACGCCGGCGAGCCGGACCGCGAGCGCGCGGTCGGCGAGCGCCTGCTTGGCGAATGCCGCGAGGTCGCCGGCGCCGAGCCGCGCGAGCGCGGTGGCGGCCGCGGCGCGCACGCCCTCGTCGGCGTGGCGGAGCGCGCGCTCGAGGAGCTCCTGCGAGGGCCGGTCCTTGAGCTGGCCGAGCCAGCGGAGCGCCGCGCGCCGCACGCGCGGCTCGGGATCCTCGGCGGCCTTGCGGATCTCGGCGATCGCGATCGCGCCGATCTTCCTGGCGATACCGTCGAGGGCGATCCGCCGCGCCTCGGGATCCTCGGAGCGCAGCATGTCGTCGGCGACCTGCGGCGCCTGCGGGTACCCGCGCAGGATGGCGATCGCGGCGGACGCGGCGACCTGGTCGTTCTCGTCGCCCATCCGCTCGGCGACCTGGTCGGCGAGCGCGTGCAGCTCGGCGGAGGCCACGGCCTCGATCGCGGTGAGCTTCAGCTTCGCCGACGGGGACGCCAGCGCCTGGCCGAGCGTGGCGATCGCCAGATCGCGGAGGAGCGTCTCGTCGTCGCCGCCGTAGTGGGCGCGGTAGGACTCGTACGCGCGCGCGACGCCCGGTGCGTCGCCGAGCGCGAGCGCGGCGCGGATGCGCATCTGCCACAGGCCCGAGTCTTTGGGGTGCGTGGCGAGGCCGGCCTCGGCCGCGCGCGCGGCCCCGGCGTAGTCGCCGGCCTCGTAGAGCGTGACCGACTGCTTGTTGTGCTGGGCGCAACCGAGGGCGAGGAGGAGATTCAGGCCAAGACTGAGACCGAGCGGGGCGAGGCGCATGTTGGCTCCGGCGAAGATGACACACGCACAGTGCCGGCCTTTGCACGTTTGGTTACGCGCGCGGACCTCGGCTCCACCCGGGCGCCCAAGTGCCGGGGGCCGCATGCTAAAAGTGCTCGGCCCATGCGAGGGATCCTCTTCGATCTCGACGGCACGCTGATCGACTCGGAGCGCGAGACGGCCGAGGCGATGGCCCGGGCGCTCGCCCGCGGCCAGGGGATCGCGATCGAGCCGTACGACCGCGACTTCATCGTGGGCCGCTCGTGGGTCGCGATCTACGACAGCCTCCGCGGGCGCTACCCGGCGCTCGCCTGGTCGCGCGACGAGCTGATCGCGCGGACGGCCGGCGCGCGCGACGAGGTGTTCGCCGAGCTCGGCGTCACGGTGCTCCCCGGCGCGCGCGGCGCGCTCGGCTGGACGCGCGCCCTGCCGCGCGCGATCGTCACCGGCAGCTCGCGGGCGGAGGCCGCGCAGGTCCTGCCGTACATCGGGCCCGAGGCGGCGTTCGACGTGATCGTGGCTGCGGAGGACGTCGCCACGAGCAAGCCGGCGCCGGATGGCTACCGCCAGGCCATGGCGCGGCTGGGCCTTCCTCCCGGCGCCTGCCTGGTCGTCGAGGACTCGGTGGCCGGGATCGCCGCGGGGCGCGCCGCCGGGTGCATCGTCCTGGCCGTCCGGGCGGGCAACTTCCAGGGCTGGGATCAGTCGGGCGCGCACCGCGTGGTCGACACGCTCGAGGCGTTCACGCCGGCCCTGGTGGAGGAGCTGTTCGCGGTCTATGGTTCCCCGGACGGAGCCGCGCGGTGAACCTGCCGAAGAAGGTCACGATCTACGAGGTCGGCCCGCGCGACGGGCTGCAGAACGAGGCGCGTCAGGTCCCGACGGCCGACAAGATTCGCTTCATCGACGCCCTGGTCGGCAGCGGCATCCGCGACATCGAGATCACGAGCTTCGTCTCGCCGAAGTGGATCCCGCAGCTCGCCGATGCCTCGGAGGTCGCGCGCGGCGTGGTGCGCCCGGCGGGCGTGCGGATGAGCGCGCTCGTGCCGAACCGGCGCGGGCTCGACACGGCGCTCGCCGCCGGCATGAAGGAGGTCGCCGTCTTCATGTCGGCCTCCGAGACGCACAACCAGAAGAACGTCAACAAGTCGATCGCCGACACGCTCAAGGCGTTCGACGACGTCGTGCCGCACGCGCGCTCCGTCGGCGTGCCGGTGCGCGCGTACCTGTCGACGTGCTTTGGCTGCCCGTACGAGGGCGACGTCGAGCCCGAGCGCGTGGTGGCGCTGACCGGCCGGCTCCGCGAGCTGGGCGTCTACCAGGTGTCGGTCAGCGACACGATCGGCGTCGCGAACCCGCGCCAGGTCGAGGACGTGATCGGGCGCGTGCTCGCCAAGTACCCGGCGGAGTCGGTCGCGGTGCACTTCCACGACACGCAGGGCACGGCGCTCGCGAACTGCCTCGTCGCGCTGACCCTGGGCGTCACCACGATCGACTCGGCGGCGGGCGGGCTCGGCGGCTGCCCGTACGCGCCCGGCGCGTCCGGCAACCTCGCGACCGAAGATGTCGTCGCGATGCTGCACGGCATGGGCGTGGAGACGGGCATCGATCTGGACAAGCTGACCGAGGCGTCGCGCACGGCGTCGACGTTCGTCGGGCACGAGCTGTCGTCGAAGTACCTCAAGGCGCACCTCGGCAAGCAGGCGCGCGCGCGGCGGCGCGCCGAGCTCGGCAACTCCTGATAACGTCCGCTGCATGTCGGACTCGGACTCGGACGTCTTGCTCGAGAAGCGCGGTACCACCGCGTGGGTCACGCTGAACCGCCCCGCGGTGCGCAACGCGCTCTCGCGAGACGTCAACACGCGCCTGGCTGAGATCGCGAACGAGCTCGAATCGGACGACGCGGTGCACGCCATCGTGATCACCGGCGCGGGCGAGCACGCGTTCTGCGCGGGGGCCGATCTCAAGGAGCGGCGCGGCGTGCCGGCGAGCGAGGCCGGGCCGTACATCAACGCGATCTCGGGCGCGATCAACAGCTGGGGCGAGCTGCGCAAGCCGACGATCGCGGCCATGAACGGCTCGGCGTACGGCGGCGGCCTCGAGCTCGCGCTCGCGTGCGACTTCCGCATCCTCGTCGAGGGCGCCGAGGTCGGGCTCACCGAGGTCCGGCTCGGCATCATGCCGGGCGCGGGCGGCACGCAGCGGCTGCCGCGGCTCGTCGGCGAGGCGCGCGCGAAGGAGCTGATCCTGCTCGGGCGTCGGATCCCCGCGGCGCGCGCGCTCGAGATAGGGCTCGTGACGCAGGTGGTCCCGCGCGCCGACCTTCTGCGGGCCGTCGACGGCCTCCTCGGCGAGCTCGCGGGCTGCTCGCCGCTCTCGGTGGGGCAGGCGAAGTCGGCGATCGAGCGCGGCTACGGCCGCGCGCTCGACGAGGCGCTCGAGCTCGAGCGCCAGCTCTACGACGTCACGCTGTTCAGCGAGGATCGCGACGAGGGCCTGGCGGCGTTCGCCGAAGGCCGGCCGCCGCGGTTCCAGGGCCGCTGACGCAGCGCGCCACAGGGGTCGCGGCGTGCGTGGCGGTGGTCACGCCGCGGGAGTGTGACGCGGCGCGGCAGGCAGCCGGAGCATGTAGGCCCGGGGAGCGAGACCCCAGGGGCATGGGGACGCGGGTGGTAGCTGCTAGCAGTGCGATGCAGGTTCAATGTGTTGCCTGGAGTAGACAAGGGTGGGGCCCTGGCCTGCACGGTGCAGTGGCTGGGCCCCATGCCGGCCCTCGACAGATTGCTGAAGCGTCTGGGCTTCGTGAAGCTCTCGCGCTACGGGCTCGTGTTGACGCCCGAGGATCGAATCGTGTCGCTGCGTCCTTCGATCCTGGATGACGGGCTCCGGGGGAAGGTGGTCGGCTGGCAGGATGATGATCTGGCGGCGGCCGAGCTCCGGCCGTGGGAGTCGCCGGTGACGACGCCGGTGGCGAGGCTGGTCGCGCAGCCGCAGGAAGCGGCGCGGCTCGTCCCGCCGTCGCGGCTGACGGTACCGATCGCGGTCGCGCCGGTTCCGCTCACGCCGATGGTCGTCTCTGCGGCGCCGGCTCGTCCCGCGCCCGCGCCTGCGCCCGCGCCTGCTATCGTGCCTGCGCCGCAGAGTGTCGCGCCGGTGGCGGCGCAGCCGATGGCGGAGGAGGATGAGTGGGAATGGGAGATCGCGCTCGCTCGTGTACGGGCCGCCGCCGACAAGGCGGAGGACGCAGCTCGCAACCCGATCGCGCGCGCGCCGGCTCCGGCGCGGCCCGCGGCGCGCCCGGCGCCTGCGCCCGCGGCGCGCCCGACGCCTGCGCCCGCGGCGCGCCCCGCCGTCTCGCGCTCGTCGACGGAGGCCGCCTCGAAGCCGCGCCCCGTCGTGAGCTCCATGCGGGCCGCGGAGCCGCAGCCGGCCGCGCCGCGCAGCGGGAAGACACGGCCGATCGCGACGGTCGCGCCCGCGCGCGAGGCCGACGACCGAAGCTTCAACAGCGAGGCGACGGTCGAGGTGGCGAGCCTCGCGGAGCGCCAGCGTCTGCCGAAGCCGGCGGAGGTCGTGGAGCTCGGCCAGCCCAAGGCCGCGCCGCCGCGCCGCCTCGCGAAGGGCACGAGCCCCGTCGCCCAGAACCGCGCCGCCATCCCGTCGGTGCGCCCGCGCCCCGCGCTCCTCGACGAGACCACGGTGACCGAGCTCTCGCTCTCGGAGGAGACCGCGACGCAGCTCTCGCTCTCGAACGACGATCACACCACGCCGCACCTGGAGCTGATGGATCAGACGAAGCTGGGGCTGGCGCTGCCCTCCATCCGCGGCCGCCTGGCGCGCTGAGGAGCCTCGTGCGCGCCGCGCTCGCCTGCTTCGCCGTCGCCTCGCTCGTCGCGTGCAGCGGCCAGAGCGGCGGCGCCGTCAAGCCCAAGCGGCCGGTCGGCCCGGCGATCGACGCGGCGGAGGCACGGAAGGGCGCCTCGGATCTCGTCACCGAGATCTACGAGACGCTCGGCCGCGGCAACAAGGACAGCCTGTTCACGCTGCTCGATGACTCGCTCATGGTGTTCGGGCCGCGGCGCGCCGACATGCTCGGCACGCGCGCGGACGCGCTGGTCGCGCTCGGGCAGGTCGTCGATCCGAAGACGAAGAAGCAGCTGGCGATCGAGTCGAGCAAGCTCGAGGTGATCACGGCGCCGGGCGGGCGCTCGGCGCTGGCGATCGACACCGCGAGCATCAACGGCCATCCGCACACGGTGATGGCCGTGCTGACGAACAGCAACGACCTGTGGCTCGTCGAGGCGGTGGCCGTCGCGGAGACGCCCACCGAGCCGCAGATCAAGGCCGAGCTGGCGAAGGACGCGGTGGTGCCGCCCGGCGCGGCGGGCGCCAAGAAGATCGATCCGAACGCGCGGCTCGCCGTCGAGAAGTTCCAGCGGGGGCTCCTCGATCAGGCGGCGTGGGGCACCGAGCTGTCGGGGCGCGCCGACGCGATCGTCGTCGGGCCGATGGCCGGCGAGATCACCCGCGGCAAGAAGGACATCAGGGCGATGTGGAAGAAGCGCGTCGACGGCAAGACGCGCGCCGCGCTCTCCGGCGAGATCACCGCCGCGGTCACCGACGACGGCCAGCTCGCGTGGGTGTCCGCGCCGCTCACGCGCGTCGAGGGCGAGGGCACCCAGCCGCTGCCGCTGCGCGCGTTCGCCGTGTACGTGAACGCTGGCGGCGACTGGAAGCTCTTCGCGCTCCACGAGTCGGTCGCGCTGGGCGAGCCGGGCTCCGGCGCCGCCTTCAAGAAGATCCTGCCGCCGAAGCCGGTCGAGGAGAAGCCGCCCGAGGTGATCGCTGCCTCCAAGCCGAAGGAGCAGGACAAGGGCCGAGACAAGGGCCAGGCCGAGGCGCCGAAGGCCAAGGTGGCGAAGAAGGCGTCGCGGGACGAGGAGACGGCGAAGCCGGAGCCGGAGAAGCCGAAGAAGATCAAGCAGGACAAGGCCAAGTCCGAGGAGGACGAGGCGCCGAAGAAGAAGAAGCTCGCGAAGGCCGCCGAGGAGGACGACGAGGCGCCGAAGAAGAAAAAGAAGAAGCGCGCGTTCTTCCGTGACGACGAGGGGGACGCGAGCGACGAGGCGCCGAAGAAGAAGGCCAAGGCCAAGGCCAAGGGCGCCGAGGAAGAGGAGGAGGCGCCGAAGAAGAAAAAGAAGAAGCGCGCGTTCTTCCGTGACGACGAGGAGGACGCGAGCGACGAGGCGCCGAAGAAGAAGTCCAAGTCCAAGGCCAAGGGCGCCGAGGAAGAGGAGGAGGCGCCGAAGAAGTCCAAGTCCAAGTCCAAGGCGAAGGCGGCCGAGTCCGAGGCGAAGGCCGAGGAGGAGGAAGCGCCGAAGAAGTCCAAGTCCAAGGCGAAGGCGGCCGAGTCCGAGGCGAAGGCCGAGGAGGAGGAGGCGCCAAAGAAGGCCAAGTCCAAGGCCAAGGCCGCCAAGGGCGATGCCGAGTCCGAGGCGAAGGCCGAGGAGGAGGCGCCGAAGAAGTCCAAGGCCAAGGCCGCCAAGGGCGATGCCGAGTCCGAGGCGAAGGCCGAGGAAGAGGCGCCGAAGAAGTCCAAGTCCAAGTCCAAGGCCAAGGCCGAGGAGGAGGCGCCGAAGAAGAAGCCCGCGGCCGCAGACGAGGACGAGATCGAGGTTATCGACTGATCAGTCGTCCGTATCGGGCGCGCGCTTTTGGCCCTGGCGCTCCATCGGCATCGCCGAGCGGGCGATCAGCCCGATGCCGCCGACGATCAGCACGAGCATGATCAGCGTGTGGACCAGCGTCGTCTGCTGGAACCGGATGTCGAGGTTCGCGATGATCCCGACGAGGATGAGCAGCGCGCCGGCTCCCGTCAGGAACCGGCCCACGAACGAGCGGCCGTTCACGAACAGGATCCCGATGCCGAAGAGCAGCGGGAGCAGCGTGATCCCGAAGCTCGTGCCGCGCCCGCCGAAGGCGTTCCAGTGCCAGAAGCCGCCGCCGACCTGCACGTGATCGAACAGCAGGTAGCCGCCAGTGATCAGCATGACGAGGCCCAAGAGGAAGGTCCGCGTGCCACCCGGGGTGCCCCCGACGTTGTGCATGTCCATGAGTGCGCACAACATGCGTCGCCCGCCCTGGCGATGCAAGGGACGTCTCCGCGTGCTAGCGCCCTCCGCGCCCTACGCGCGCATGCCCGGCGCCTCGCGGCCCGTCGAGGCGACGTACTCGTCGTAGCTGCCGCCGTAGACCCTCGGCCCTGCGGACGACAGCTCGAGCACGCGGTTGGCGAGCGCGCGCAGGAACTGGCGATCGTGCGAGACGAAGATCAGCGTGCCCTCGTACTCGGCGAGCGCCGTGACGAGCGCGCGCTTGGTCGCGATGTCGAGGTGGTTCGTCGGCTCGTCGAGCACGAGCAGGTTCGGCGCGTCGTAGAGGAGCTTCGCGAGCGCGACGCGCGCGCGCTCGCCGCCCGACAGGACGCGCACCGGCTTGAACACGTCGTCGTCGTGGAACCCGAACATGCCGGCGAGGCCCCTGAGCGTGCCCTGGTTCGCGAGCGGCGCGTGCGCCTCGAGCTCCTCGAGCACGGTGCGCTCGCCGCCGAGCCCGTCCATCACGTGCTGCGCGTAGTAGCCCATCGAGACCGCGGCGCCGAGCCCGGCGCTGCCGCGGTCGGGGGCGAGCGCGCCCGCGATCATCTTGAGCAGCGTCGACTTGCCGGCGCCGTTCTCGCCCATGACGGCCCACCGCTCGCGGCGCCGGACCACCAGGGACAGCCCGGCGTGGACGACGCGCGCGCCGTACGCCTTGGCGACGCCGTCGAGCTTGACGACGTCGTCGCCGGAGCGCGGCGGCGTGCGGAAGTCGAAGCTCTTCTCGACGATCCGGCGCGGCTCGGCGATCTTCTCGATCTTGTCGAGCTTCTTGAGCCGGCTCTGCACCTGCGCCGCCTTCGCGACGTGCGTCTTGAACCGCTCGATGAACCGGCTCTCCTTCGCGAGCCGCGCCTGTTGCCTTGCGTACTCCGCCTCGCGGCGCTGCGCCTCGATCTCGCGCATCCGCTCGTAGAAGTCGTAGTTGCCCGTGTAGCTGCGCAGATCGCCGCCGTCGATCTCGACGATCTTCGTGACGACGCGGTTCATGATCTCGCGGTCGTGGCACGTCATGACGACCGTGCCCGCGTAGTCGCGGAGGAACCCCTCGAGCCACAGGATCGACTCGAGGTCCAGGTAGTTCGTCGGCTCGTCGAGGAGCAGGAGGTCCGGCCGCGCGAGCAGGATCTGCGCGAGCGCGACGCGCATCTTCCACCCGCCCGACAGGGTCCCGACGTCGTTCCCCTCCTGGTCCGGCGCGAAGCCGAGGCCGTGCAGGATCGCCTGGGCGCGCGCCTCGAGCTCGTAACCGCCGAGGTCCTGGTAGCGGGCCTGGACCTCGCCGAACCGCGCCACGACCTCGTCGAGGTCGGTGCCGTCCTCGGCCGCCGCCTCGAGCTTCGCGCCGAGCCGCGCCAGCTCGTCGGCGAGCTGCGCGACCTCGCCTGCGCCTGCGCACGTCTCGGCGAGGATCG
This sequence comes from Kofleriaceae bacterium, assembly GCA_035558535.1. Lineage (GTDB taxonomy): Bacteria > Myxococcota_A > Polyangia > Haliangiales > Haliangiaceae > JABFXX01. Next base: position 9,465 of record DATMCI010000191.1, on the reverse strand, counting down.
TCCGCCCGCGCAGCTCCCCGACGTCCTGGCGGAAGTACCCGAGCGACAGCTTGCGCGGCCGCTCGACGGCGCCGTCGTCCGGCTGCTCCTCGCCCGCGATCATCCGGAACACCGTGCTCTTGCCCGCGCCGTTCGGGCCCACGAGCCCGACCTTCTCGCCCGGGTTGATCTGGAACGACGCGTCGACGAACAGGATCTGGCCGCCGTACTGCTTACTGACCGAGCTGAACGCGATCACGGTGGCGTGATATAGCACGCGCGCCCACCCACCACGCGCGCCCACCCACCACGCGCGCCCGCCCGCCGGGCTCGGGAGCTTTCGCATGCGCAGCCCCCCTGCTGAGCAACAGCCGGCGAAGGTCCCATCCAAGGAATCACCGCGACCCCGAGAGTGTAGTCGAGCGAGACATTTTGAAATCATATGGATATCAATTTGTTGCCTGCTTGAACATTTGCAGGATGACCCGCGAGGATGCTTCGCGTGGCGGGATTCGAGAAGTCGCATCGGAACAACAAGGGTCTTGTGGTGCCGGAGGTAGAACTCGAGCACCGTGCGCGCCGGGTGCCGGCTCACTACGACGACGACCACGATGCAGACGTGCGCGCGTACGCGCAGCAGGAAGTGCGGTTGTGGCAGCTCATCGACCGCGAGCGTGCCAATGCGGCACGCGCCCCGGCGCTGCGCCCGGCCGGTCACGCGATCGACACGCAGTCCATCGGCGAGGCCTTCGCGCGCGCTCTCGCCGATGACGAACTCGAGCAGCTGATCGCGTACCTCATTCACCGCCGCGATCGCGCCGACCTCGAGCCCATCGACCGCGAGGTCGCGACCGGCAACCTCGCCGTGCTCGCGGCCGAGTCTGCCCGTCGCGGGCGGCCCAGCGGCGCTATCGCTCGCGACTCGATACGGACTCTGATCCGCGAGGCTGCTCTCGGCGCCAAGGAGCTCGCGGCGGTCCTGCAGCCGCTTGCCGCGAGCCAAGGCGGACTCCGCAACCACCCGGTCACCGAGCGCTTTCTCGAGCACGCGGTCGAGCGCCTCGCCTCGGTCGCCGACACCCTCGCTGCGAGCGGCAGCTACGTCGAGCTCGCTGCGAGCACCGGCGATCAGGCAGGCGTCGCGCTGCTCGCCATGGCAACCACCCGCGCCCAGGCTGCGCACGTCGCACTCGCCGTCCTCCGGCCGTGGAGCGCTTACCTCCAGCTGCACGACCGTGTCGCCATGCTGCCGCTCCTCCAGCTCGAGCACCGCTATCGCGTCCTCGACTCCGAGCAGCGCGGCGTCATCGCCGTGCTCACCCAGCTCGCCACGCTCGATCCCAGCGCGGTCGCCGCCGCCAGCGCGGAGGTGCCCGGCTGCGTCACAGCGCTGGCCGCCGCCTTCGATGCTCTGCTCGCCGACGTCGAGCGCGCGGAGGAGAGCCAGCGCTGGGCCCTGCGAGTCCAGCTCGTCGCCGACCTTGTCACGTTCGCCGCCGGCCTGCGCGGTATGTTCGCGCTGCGCGGACCGCCCTCGGCGATGACGGTCCCGGTGCCGACGATCGCCGGCGCGGGCGTCGGCGGCGTCGCCGCGCTGGGCCAGATCGTCGTGTCGGCCGAGTGGATCGCCGCGATCCGGAACCTCGTCGAGATCGGCGCCCTCTCCGCGGCCGGCGCCGCCGAGGTGCTCCGCGTCCGCGGCGTCACGGCCGCCATGGCGCAGGCCACCGACCTGCCGCAGGCGGTCAAGGACCTGCTCGGCGAGGGGCCGACCACCGAGGCCATGAAGGTGACCAACGCCACCGGCGCGGGCGTTGCGCGTTCGCCGCGGCACCACGTCTTGCCGCAGGAACATCGCGCGTTCTTCGAGGAGCGCGGGTTCACCGGCGATCTCGACATTGACAACTTCACGGTCGAGCTTGAGACCGCCCACCACCAGGCGCAGCACGGCGGGGGCAACTGGCAGATGGGCCGGGAGTGGCCTGGAGAATGGAATCAGCTACTAATGAACAGGCTGAGGGAACAGGAATTTGAAGTTGAACGTCGCCTGACTGTCGCCGAGATCATGAAAAGTGTAGAAGTATTGATGAAGCTTCGCGATATTCCTCTGCGGTTCGTTCCTTATCGAGGTCAGTAGCATGTATCAGAAGACATGGTCCGGAGACTGGCATGCTCGCGTTCTCGAGCGCGCGCAGCGACTCGGGTTCGCCACCGTCACACAGTACGCGGCCGCACGTGTGGGTGTCTCACTCGTTGACCTGGCCGAGGAGCTCGCAAGCGCTAACGAGGATGTCGCAGGGGTGCAGGTGATGTGGATTCTCGTCGAAGAAGCGATCCGCACCAACACGGTTCCACGCGTTCTTCGAGATCTGTTCGTTCGCGAGCTGCGCCAAGCTCTGCCCCAGGGCTGGAAGTTCCCTCTCGATGACGCATCTCGCTGTGATGTCGCGGGAGCAGTCGCAGGCTGGAAGGTCGAGCTCAAGGAGCATCTCGACGATAAAGCGACGTCCATGGCGGGCCGCGAGCTCCTGAATGCCGAGCTGCCGGACGGCTGGCTCCCCGCCGGCCCTGACGACCCCGTCATCGTCTCGTTCGTCGAGCGTTGCCGCGGGCGCGCGCCCTCGTGACCGGCGCGCCGGGTAGGGCGCTGCCATTCAGTCGTAGGCGATCGCGACGATCTCGACCTCGCCGCCGCGCGGCAGCTCGAGCGCGTCGCCGACGCGGGCGCCCCACAGCGCGTTCGCGATCGGTGTCTGCCAGCTGAGCCAGCCGCGCTTCGGATCGGCCTCGATCGCGCCGACCAGCCGGTACGTCGTCCGCTTACCGGACTCGTCCTCGACCGTGACGTTGGCGCCGAGCCCCACGACGTCGCGATCCTCCGGCGTCACGACCTGCGCGGTCGCCAGGTGATCCGAGAGCTCGCGGATCCGATCCGGATCGCCCGCGTCACGCGTCAGCCGCGCGAGCTCCGCCCGCGCTGCCGCCGCGCCGGCCGCGGTCATGAAGTTCGGCTCTGGCACCGGCACGCCGCGCCTCCGCGCGGGCGGGGCCGGCGCGTCGTCGTCTTCCTTCGTGAACGCCTTGCTCACGGGCACACTCTAGCGAGCAGCGCGGCAGCGCGGGCAAGAGCCGCGAATAATCGGCGGCCGGCGCGCGTTGGTGCGCCGTGCGCCGGCTGCTCCTCAGGCTCTTCCCCAGGCTCTTCCCCAGGCTCTCCCTCGGGCTCTCCCTCGGGCTCTCCCCTGTCCTGTGGCTCGGCTGCGCTCGGGGCGACACCGAGCCGCTCGGCGCCACCGCGGCCGGATCGAGCCGCGCGCCGGAGCGAGCCCAGGAGCTGCGCTCGGAGCGGGGCTACGCGAGCAGCCGGAGCCGCCTCGAGGCGAGGCGGGTCGGCCTGGCCCGCGAGCGCGGCCGCCGCCGGGACCAGACCCTCGGCCGGGCCCGCGAGCTGCTCGTCGCCACGCTGCGCGACGAGATCTTGCCTGCCTGGGACGGCACGCCGTGGGCCTTCCACGGCACGAGCCAGGCGCCGGGGCAGGGTGAGATCGCGTGTGGCTACTTCGTCACTACCACGCTCCTCCACCTGGGACTCCAGGTCGAGCGCGCCCAGCTGGCGCAGCAGGCCTCCGAGCTCATCGCGCAGAGCCTGGCGCTCGGGCACCCGGTCCGCCGCACATCGGATCTACCGATCGATGCGTTCCTCGACAAGGTGCGGGCCAGCGGCGCCGGCATCTACATCGTCGGCCTCGACAACCACGTCGGCTTCCTGATCGTGGACGGCACCGACGCCTGGTTTCACCACGCCGCGCCCCGCGAGGTCGTCAAGCGAGAGCCTGCCCGCGAGGCCCCGTACCTGGTCGCCTCGCGCTACCGCGTGTTCGCCAGGCTATTCGACGACGTGCTCGTCGAGAAGTGGCTGCGCGGCGAGCCGATCGCCACGGTCACACCGAAGCGTCGGTGACGGGGGCGGAGATCAGTAGACCGTGCTCTGCCAGGGGAACAACCACGCCGCCGGGATCTGGAACCGGGCGGCCCACGACGCCTCGTTGTGCGAGGCGCCCTGCGCCGTGTAGAAGTTCAGGTCCACGCCCTGGACGTAGCCGTCGGCGCGCAGCGCGGTGTCCATCCGCTGGGTGTTCGGCAGGCCGTCGTTCGACGTCCCGGCGTCGATGTAGAACCGCACAGCCACCTTCGTGGTGGCCACCTCGACCTGCTTGGTGAACGCCTCGTTGTTCCACCAGAACGAGCTCGACAGGCAGCCGGTCTTGGAGAACACCGTCGGGTTGCGCCGCGCGATGTAGCAAGACACGAGCCCGCCGAGCGACGAGCCCGCGACCGCGGTGTTCGTCTTGGCGGTCAGCGTGCGGTACGTCTGATCGATGTACGGCTTCACCGTGTCGATCAGGAACCGCTCGTAGGTGTCGGCGCCGCCGCCTCCATAGCTCGCATCGCAGCACGGCGTGTACTCCCAGATCCGGTTCGCGGTGTTGTCCACGCCGACCACGATCACCTCGTCCACCTGGCCGGCGGAGATCGCGGAGTTGAGGGTCTCGTCGACCCGCCACTCGACGCCGAACGCCGCGGTCGACGCGTCGAACAGGTTCTGGCCGTCGTGCATGTACAGGACCGGGTAGCGCTTGAGCGTGTTCTCGCTGTAGCTCGGCGGCAGGTAGATCCGCAGTGAGCGGCTGTTATTGAGCTGCGGCGACCAGAAGTTTGGCACCGTGACCAGCGTGCCATTGCGGTTGCCGAAGTACGGATAGATGTCGACCGTGGTGCCAGCGCGCACGCGGTAGTTGGCGCCGACCGACCACGTCGCGTCGTTGATCAGCGGCTTCACGTCGACGTCGCCCGCCGAGTCGGACCACGACGCGACCCACACGTTACCCGTGGTCCAGGTCGCCGAGATGCCCACGTTCCAGGACAGCGGCGACTTCGAGCCGCGGATCTTGATGTTGTTGCCGTACCCGGTGTCGTAGTGCACGCGGAGCGTCGCGGCGCTCGCCGCGGCCGCGGTGCCCAGGACGACGAGCGCGACGACTACCGCGGAGGCCCAGTTCTTCAGCGAAAGTCTCATGGCGCGCACATACCAGGATCGGGGCGCGTTGAACATGCTCGTGTCGCTCCGGCCGGCGGATCGGCCGGCGGCCGGCTCGATCGCGCGGCTCCCGCGGGCAGAGCGGTGCGGCGCTTCCTCGATCAGGAGGATAGGGCGCCGTCCCCATCGCTCGATACGTGGCGGCTGATGACGGGCCCGGGCCCTCGGTGACGGCGGCGGCCGTCAGCTGCGCCGCGGGCGATCGCCGCGCCGGTTCGATGTGCAGGATGAACACGGCGTATCGAGCGTGCTGCCGCGGCCTGCAGACGGACGGACCTCCTGCCGCGCGCCCTGGGCCTTCGCCTTGCACTGAGCGTCGCGAGGCTGGGCGGAGCCTCGCCCGCGAATACCGATCTTCGCGCCGGATAACCCATTTCAATCGACGAAGGAGAGCTACGTGAATCACACCCGCCTACGTCGGGCGGGACGCCGAGGTCTCGCTGGCGGCCTCTCGGCCACACGATCGGGTTCCGCCACACGGACTACTACAATCGCAGCATCAGCTGCGGCGCTGGCGGCAACGAAGGTGATGCCGGCGTCGGCGCGATCCATATCGCGGGCACGCCGACCACCGCGAGCGTCGGGGCCTCGATCATGAACTCCTGCTTCCGCGCGTCCGAGACGGGCGAGCTCACCGGCGGCGACGTCACCGCGCTGCTCGCGCTCTATCCCCGCCGCCGACGACGATGTCGTTCCGCACCGCCACGGGCCACTATCTGGTGGCCGAGGGCGGCGGCAGCTCCTACGTGGCCTCCGACCGCACGGCCATCGGCCCCTGGGAGCGCTTCGTCTTCGCCGACGTCAACGGCGGCGACCTGGGCCATGGCGATCTCATCAACCTGCGCGCCAGCAATGGCGCGTTCGTGGTGGCGGAGGGCGGCGGCGGCGGCACGGTCAACGCCAACCGCGGCGTCGCCGGCGCGTGGGAGGCGTTCCGCATCGTCAACCTCGATGGCTGGACCGACTTCCTGACCGGCGACCGCGTGGCCCTGCAGGCCGCCAATGGCCAGTACGTGGTGGCGGAGGGCGGCGGCGGCCGCAGCGGTGCGGGCTCCGTCAACGCCAATCGCGGCTCGGTCGGCGCCTGGGAGACGTTCGTCATCACCCTGCAGTGAAAGTGACGCGAAGCCGGGCCGGCCAAAAATCTGAAACCGGCCGCCGGGTGCGGCTGTCGTAAGCCTCGACTCGTACGGCTCGTCGCTGCGATCGCACGACGGAGGCGGGGAGTCGCGGCGCCGCGCGCGCCACGACCGGAGGTGTGTCTTGGCCCGCTCGAAGCTCGCTCGCTCGTTCCGTCGCTGCAGGGCTGAATCGCCGAGCCGCGCCATCGAGATCGCGGCGATGATCGGCGACTCGATCATCGGCGTCACGCACTGCGTGGACCCGCGCCGCGGCCGGGGGACGCGCTGGACGCGGGCGCTCGCGGCCGTCGGGCTCGCGGCGCTGCTCGCGGCGGCGATCGCGTTCGGGGTCTCGGTGCGCGCGGCGGCGCGCGACGCGGCGGTGCGCGAGCACGACGGCCGCGTGCTGCACCGGCCGGTGTACTCGCTCCGCCCGCACCAGGCGGGCGCGCTCGCCGAGGGCATCGTGCTCGGTGGCGGCTTGCTCGGTATCTCGGCGCTGGCGGTCGCGCTCCTCTGCGCGCGCGCCCCGCGGGAGCGCACGCGCTACCGGATCGGCACGGCACCTGGTGTGGACCAGCCGGTCACAGGCGCGCCGTCGGAGTGCTTTTCGCTCATCGCGCCGTCCGGCGATCTCCTCGTGCTCAACTACGCCCCCGGCATCGAGGGCGAGCTGCACGCGGGCGGCGTGGCGACGCCGCTGTCCGAGCTCGTGGCAGCCGGCCGGGCGCACCCGTCTGCGACGGAGCCGGGCGCGCTGGAGATCGTGATCCCGCCTGCGGCGGCGATCCGCGCGCGCGTGGGCGGCGTGGATCTCTGGGTGTCATCCGTCGAGCGGCCGGAGCCGTGGACGGCCCCGGCGCCCGTGTCGGCGCTCGATCTGCGGACGATGTGGTGCGTCGCCGGATCGCTCGCGTTGCACCTGATGTTCCGCGAGGTGATGTCCGAGATCGCGCACGACAAGGAAATGGTCATCACTTGCGGCTTTTGGCCCATCGTCGATCCAGGTGAGCCGTCCGACCCCGAGGATTGTTCTCCCCTGACGGGGTGCCTGCGCGAGCCGGACGGATCGGTGGTCTCGCGTGAGGAGGCGATCGAGCGGGCCCACGACGTGGCGCTCTCCGGGGGCATCATCGGCCGGACGTGGCAGCGCGAGGAGCGCTCGGAGCTGGCCTGGGCGGCCCGCGACGCAGCAGCGATCCCCGACCTGGAGGCCGCGTGGCGCGCGCCCGGTGACTTGACCGATCTCCTCACGCCGCGCTCGCCTGCCCTCATGGCTCCGGTCTCATTCCCCCGCAGTGTCTCCGGAGGTACTTCCGGGGCCACTTCCGGGGCCACCCTGGATCGGGCGGCGATCAAGCGCCGCGTCAAGCAGCACGAGTCGCAGATCAGCTACTGCTACCTGCGCGAGGTGCTCGACCGTCCGAGCCCCGGTGGCTGGGTGACGATCCAGTTTCTGATTGGCTCGGGCGGCGATGTCCAGCAGGCGAGCGGCTGGGGGTTCGACGAGGCCGTCGCGAGCTGTGTCGCGAGGGTGATCGGGGATATCGGCTTCCCGGCGCCCCGGGGAGGCATCCCCGCGACCGTGGTCTACCCGTTTCAGTTCTGGCCCATCGACCCGCGATGATGGACGCGCCGGACGGGCGCTGACGGCCGGGGCCGTCATGGCGGCGGCGGCTCGGGCCCTCAGCGGCCGCGAGCCGCCAGCGCAAAGCGGCGCAACGCCTCCAGATCGAGGGCGGGGCGCCGGTGGCACCGCTGTTGCTCCAGAGGCTCGGCACCTCGAACCTCGAGAAGGAGCCGATCATGAATCACGGAAATTGCGAATCCCGTCTGGTCAGCCGTGCTGGTGGAACGCTGCGTGGGAGCTCTCGCTGGCTGATGCTCGTGCTCTTGTACGGCGCGGGATGCGCGATGGAGGAGCCGCGCGGGGTGGGCACCGAGCACTACGCCGGTGAATCGGCCGATCTGACTCCCGATCTGCACACGGGCACGATCGCCACGCCCGCGGGGACGATGGAGATCCGGTACGAGGAGATCGACGGTCGCGCGATCTACGAGGGCGACATCGTCATTCCGCCGGGTGACTTCATCGATCCGCACGTCGCCCGCGCGGCGACGGTGACGCGCAGCCAGCGGTGGCCCAACGGGATCGTGCCGTACGTGATCGACGCCGCGCTCCCCGATCAGGCGCGCGTGACGAACGCGATCGCGCACTGGCACCAGAACACGGCGATCCGCCTGGTGCCGCGCATCGCCGAGACCGATTACGTCCGGTTCGTCGTCGGCACTGGCTGCAGCTCGTACGTGGGGCGCGTCGGCGGCGAGCAGTCCATCTGGCTCGCGTCCGGCTGCTCGACCGGCAACGCGATCCACGAGATCGGCCACGCGGTCGGCCTGTGGCACGAGCAGTCGCGCCAGGATCGCGACGGCAGCGTGATCATCAATACACAGAACATCCAGTCGGGCTACGCGCACAACTTCGACAAGTACGGATCGGGGATGGACGCCGGCGCCTACGACGTCGGCTCGATCATGCACTACGGCTCGTACGCGTTCTCGGCGAACGGCCAGCCGACGATCACGACGCGCGGCGGCGGCCTGATCGCAGGGCAGCGCAACGGCCTGAGCTTCGGCGACCGCCTCGGCGTGGCGATCCTCTACTCCACGCCAGCGGCGGGTGACGACATGCGGCCGTGGGAGATGCTCTCGCCCGACCAGTCGATCGTGTCGAACAGCGGTGCGTACCGGCTCGTGTACCAGGGCGACGGCAACCTCGTCCTCTACCGCACCAGCAACGGCGCTCCGCTCTGGGCCTCGAACACGAACGGGGTCGCGGCGGGCGGGTGCTTCATGCAGCCCGATGGCAACCTCGTCGTCTACCGGTCGGACGGCGTCCCGGTCTGGGCATCGGGCACGTCGGGGCGGACGGCGAGCAGCCTGGTCGCGCAGAACGACGGCAACGTCGTGATCTACACGCCGGGTGGGGTGCCGGTCTGGGCGACGGGCACGAACCAGTGACGGCCGGAGCGGGCCGCGCGCTCAGTGAAGCGAGAACCACATATCGGTGATGCACTTCTCGAGCGCGAAGCAGTTCTTCGACGCGGAGATGCACGACGATAGCTTGCCGAGGTTCTCGGCATCGGCGCGCAGCTTGCCAGCCATGTCGCGGCACTGGATCCGCGCCATCCGGTCGTCCGGGTTGCAGACATCGAGGATGCGCTTGCACGGGCCGGGCAGCGTGGAGTCGTCGTCGGAGAACTTGTC
>DATMCI010000190.1:0-20755 GCA_035558535.1 Kofleriaceae bacterium | reverse complement strand
CAGTGCCGGCGCGGGCAGTGCCCGCGCAGGGAGCGCCGGGGCGGGCAGCGCCGCGACCAGCGGTGGCGCCGGCACAGGCGCCGGTTCAGGCGCCGGCAGCGGCTCGGCCGCGAAGGCGCCCGCCAGCGCGAAGCTCACGATCGAGAGCGTCCCCTCCGGCGCCGGCGTGTTCGCCATCGACGGCGCGTTCCTCGGCAAGACGCCGCTCAAGCTCGAGTGGCCGGTGTCGGAGGTGCCGCGCACCTTCGAGCTGCGCCTGCCCGGTTACCACCGGCGCACCAGGGAGCTCGTCGTCAGCGGCAACACGACGGTCCGGATCGAGCTCGACCGGATGCCGGTGACACCGCCGAGCCGGCCGTCGGGCGCCGGCAGCGGCCAGTCCCCGAAGGGCAGCAATAGCGACAGCGGCCTCATGCGCCCGGAGTGACCGGTGCGCCCGCCGCCGCGCTCCCGCCGCGCGCCGCGCCCCCGCGCGCCCGCGGCCCGGCTGGTCATGGCCCCGCGCCACCCACGCCCCGCCGCGGCGCGGTATGCTGCCGCCCGATGATCGAGCGGGTCCCGACCAGCGGCGCGCCGCGGACCGTGCGAGGACCCGCGTGATCGCCGCGCTCGCGACGGGCCTCGTGCTCGCCGTGCTCGCCGCGCTGATCGTGATGCGCGCGGCGGCCGCCGAGGCGGCGCGCCAGACCCGGCGCGTCGTCGACGAGGCGAAGGCCGAGGCGGCCGCCGCGACCATAGCCGCCAGGCTGTCCGCGGAGGCCGAGCGCAAGGCGGTCGAGACGGCGGCGCGCGCGGAGGCGCTCGAGGTGCGGACGCGCGCCGACGAGGCGCTCGCGCGCGAGGAGGCCGCCGTCGACCGGCGCGCGGAGCAGCTCGCCCGGCTCGAGGCCGAGCTCGCCGCGCGCGAGGACGCGCTCGAGCAGCAGGAGGAGCAGCTCGCCGCGGCCCAGCGCGACGTGCAGTCGCGCCGCGATCGCGCGCAGGGCGTCGAGCGCGACGCGCAGAAGAAGCTCGAGTCCGCCCGCGCCGAGCTCGAGGGGCGGGCCGGCGCGCGGGCCAGCGAGCTCGTGGCGCGGCTCGGCCGGGCCTGGCTCGACGACGCGCGGGCCCGCGCCGCTGCGCAGCTCCGCGCGATCGATCAGAGCGCGGCCGATCCAGCGCACGACCGCGAGGCGAAGCGCGTGATGGAGATCGCCGCGACGCGCTACCAGCACCACTACCTGACCGAGCGCTCGATGTCGAACCTGCGCATCGGCCCCGAGCTCGTCGCGATCCTGCTCGATCAGGGCGGCGCGCTCCACGCGGCCATCCAGCGCGCGGCCGGCGTGCAGCTGCTCGTGAGCGACGAGCAGGACGCGGTCCGCCTCGATGGCCTCGACGGCGTCGGCAAGGAGTTCGCGCGCCGCGCGATCGGTAAGCTCATCAAGAAGCCCGAGACGATCGACGACGCGCGCAAGGACCCCGAGGGCTGGGCCACGCGCGGCCGCGAGCACCTGAACCAGGAGATCCGCGCGCTCGGCAAGCGCGCGTTCCAGGTGCTCGGGATCCCCAAGGCGCACCCCGAGATCGTCGAGCTCGTGGGCGCGCTCAACTTCCGCACCAGCTACACGCAGAACCAGTGGTGGCACGCGGTCGAGGCGTCCTACCTCGCCGGCATGATGGCCGCCGAGCTCGGCCTCGACGAGAAGCTCGCGCGCCGCGCCACGCTGATGCACGACATCGGCAAGGCGCTCACGCACAAGATCGAGGGCTCGCACGCGGTGATCGGCGCCGACATCGCGCGCCGGCTCGGCGAGGCCGAGATCGTCGCCAACGCGATCGGCGCCCACCACACCGATGAGCCGTTCAACTCGGTGTACGCGTACCTGGTCGCCGCCTCGGACGCCATGAGCGGCGCGCGCCCGGGAGCTCGTCGCGAGCTCGCCGAGGGCTTCACCGCGAAGATCGAAGACCTCGAGCGCATCGGGCTGTCCCGGCGCGGCGTGGCGTACGCGCACGCCGTGCACGGCGGCCGCGAGCTGCGCGTCTACGTGCGGGAGCGCGAGGTCGATGACCTCGCCGTCGTCGAGATGACGTCGGAGATCGCGAGCCAGATCTCCGAGGAGATGACGTTCCCCGGCCAGATCAAGGTCACCGTGATCCGCGCCTTCGAGGCGACGGCGACCGCGAACTAGCGCGCGCCGAGGTCACAGCGCGCGGCCTGCTGCGCGCGAGCGTCTCGTATTTCGAGAGGGCGCGTCGGCCGGGAGTCGAGCGCGCGCAACGATGTAGCGCATGCACGAGAGGGCACGGTCGATGCACTGCGCGCCGCCACAAGTGGCGAGGGCGTTCATGCACCTCCCCGTGGAGAGGAAGGAAAAAACGATGGCGACTCACAACCAGAACGGCCGCAACGTGGGCGTGTCCGACGAGAACCGCGCGAGCTGGCGTCCGCAAGACCAGTCTTTTAGCGGGCGCAGCGACGACGAAGGCATGCGCGATCGCGCCAATCGCGACGAAGGCCGCGACGAAGGTCGCGGCGGCGGGGGCGGCCGCGGCGCGCGCATGGGCAACTGGTCTGAGGATCGCGACGAGCGCTCGATGCGCAACCAGGGAGGCATGGGGAACATGGGACAGGACGACCGCGGCGGCGGTCAGGGCTACTGGATGGATCGCCCTGATCGCGGCTCCGAGTGGAACCGGGGCGGGATGGAGAACATGGACAGGGGCATGGACAGGGGCGGTGACCAGCGGGTCCGTGGCGGCGGCGGCTACGGCGATCGCACGAGGTGGAGCGATCGCGAAGGTGGCCAGAGCTACGGCGGCCAGAGCTACGGCAACCAGGGCTACGGCAACCAGGGCTACGGCGGGCAGAGCGGCCAGGGCTACGGCAGCCACAACATGGGCATGGGCGGCCGCAGCTTCGGCGGCCAGGGCTACGGGCAGGAGCACACGGGCTACGGCCAGGGCTATGGCGGCAGCCAGGACTTCGGTGGCCAGCACTACGGCAACCAGGGCTACGGCAACCGCGACTTCGGCCAGGGCTACGGCAGCCGCGACTTCGACCAAAGCTACGGCCGTCCGCAGGGCCGCATGGGCGGCGGCATGGGCCTCGAGCGCGGCAGCCACCGCGGCAAGGGCCCGATGGGCTACACGCGCTCCGACGAGCGGATCCGCGAGACCGTCTGCGAGGCGCTGCAGGACGACGACAACGTCGACGCGAGCCAGATCGAGGTCACCGTCCGCAACGGCGAGGTCATCCTCGCCGGCACCGTCGACGATCGCCGGAGCAAGCGCCTGGCCGAGGACGTCGTCGAGCGCCTCCCCGGCGTGAAGGACGTGCAGAACCAGATCAAGGTCCAGGATCGTCGCGATCAGCAGGGCAGCCAGCACACCCAGCACACGCAGGGCACCCAGCACACGCAAGGTACCCAGAGCGGCAAGGACGAAGGCTCGCCGTCGACGTCGGCCGACAAGCGCCTGCGCTCCTGATCCGCAGCGCTGATGACTGAGCGCTGATCTCTGATTCGATGATCACTGACATCGCCGCTGGCACCAGATCGTGGCGGTGTCACCAGGCAGGACGAGTGACGGCGTCTTGCCTGGTTTCTTTTTTCGGCTTCAGCTCAGCCATCGAGCTCGGGGCTTGGGCTCTCCGCCTCTGCTTCAGCTCTGGCGGCACGTACGCTGCATTCCTTCCAGCAGCCATGCACGACGAAGACGACCAGGATTCCAAGAAGCCGCACCCCGTGTCGATCTGGCGCAAGAGCGAGAGCGACCTCGAGGCGGACGAGCACGGCCCGAAGAAGGTCGACCCCGACGGCAAAGGGAACGACCTCCACAGCCATATGCACGTGCGCTGCTGATCGAGCCCGCAGGCTCTCATCGTCACTGCGGAGCGCGGCGCCCCACCTCCGAGCGCTGCGACGATCCTCGAGCGCGCCGTGCCGCGCCGTGCCGTGCCGCGCCGCGCCGCACAGCGCTCGCACCGGCGTGCTCGCTTGGCTCGCTCCATGGGCTCCTCAGCGCATTACTGACTACGCCCCTTGGGCAGACCCTGGACTCACACGTAAAGGTGAGGGTTGGGCTTGACACTCTGTGGGTGACCCCACATAGTCACCCCAGACTCTAGAACCCTCACGTGTGCGTCAGGTTCTGCAATGAACAACGATCCCAAGCTCATGCGCGTCGGAGAGCTCGCCAAGGCAGTCGGCAAGACTGTCCGCGCGATGCACCTCTATGAAGAGCTGGGCTTGCTCGAGCCGCGGGCGCGCTCGGAGGGCGGGTTCCGGCTCTACGGTCCCGAGGCCATCGATCGCATCCACTGGCTCGTGAAGCTGCAGGCGATCGGCTTCACGCTCGCCGAGATCCAGGGCTTCGTGCGCGACTTCCAGCGCGCCGGCTCCGGCCGCGAGGCGACGGCGCGGGTGCGCGCGCTGTTCACCGAGAAGCAGGCGCAGATCCGCGAGCAGATCATCCAGCTGCAGGTCATCGAGAACGACCTCAGCGAGGCGCTCGCGTACCTCGACTCCTGCCAGACCTGCACCGACGACTACGCGCCGACCGCGTGCGGCGACTGCGATCACCACGGGCACCACAAGGGCGAGGCGCCGCCGCTGTTCGCGGGCCTCTCGTGCCGTCCGGTCGACGGCCGCGATGGACGTGACGCGCGCGACGGCAAGCCCGACGGCGAGAAGGCGTTCGACGTGCCGATCACCGTCCTCTTCCGCGAAGGAAACAACTAGCCATGGCCACGGAACGAGCTGCACCCAAGGCTGCAACGAAGATCGAGGTCGCCGCGCCCGCGGGCGTGAAGCTCCCCATCTTCATGGACAACCACTCGACGACGCCCGTCGACCCGCGCGTCCTCGAGGCGATGCTGCCGTACTTCACGCAGCACTTCGGCAACGCGGCGAGCCGGAACCACGTCTTTGGCTGGACCGCCGAGGCCGCCGTCGAGAACGCGCGCGCGCAGGTGGCGTCGGTGATCGGCGGCGACGGCAAGGAGATCGTGTGGACGTCCGGCGCGACCGAGGCGAACAACCTCGCGATCAAGGGCGCCGCGTCGTTCCTGCGCAAGCAGGGCAACCACATCATCACCGTCGAGACCGAGCACAAGTCGGTGCTCGACACGTGCAAGCGGCTCACGCGTGAGGGCTTCGAGGTCACGTACCTGACGCCCGCCAAGGACGGCCTGGTCTCGCCCGAGCAGGTCACCGCCGCGATGACCGACAAGACGACCGTCGTCAGCATCATGGTCGCCAACAACGAGATCGGCGTCGTCCAGCCCATCGAGGAGATCGGCCGGGCGATCAAGGCGAAGAACCCCAAGGCGATCTTCCACACCGACGCCGTCCAGGCGTTCGGCAAGGTGCCGTTCGACGTCGAGCGCGCGAAGGCCGACCTCGTGTCGATCACCGCGCACAAGGTCTACGGCCCCAAGGGCGTCGGCGCGCTGTGGGTGCGCCGCAAGCCGCGCGTCCGCATCGATCCGCTCATCGACGGCGGAGGCCACGAGCGCGGCATGCGCTCGGGCACGCTGGCGGTGCCGCTCATCGTCGGCTTCGGCAAGGCCGCTGAGCTCGCCAGGGCCGAGATGGACGCCGAGGCCGTGCGCCTGCGTGCGCTGCGCGATCGGCTCCACCGCGGGATCACGTCGCGGCTCACCGAGACGTACGTGAACGGTTCGCTCGAGCACCGGCTGCCCGGCAACCTCAACATTTCGTTCGCGTTCGTCGAGGGCGAGTCGCTCCTCATGGCGCTCAAGGACATCGCGGTGTCGTCGGGCTCGGCGTGCACGTCAGCGTCGCTCGAGCCGAGCTATGTGCTGCGCGCACTCGGCGTCGGCGACGAGCTGGCGCATACTTCCATCCGCTTTGGTATCGGCCGTTTCAACACCGAGGCCGAGGTCGATTACGTGATCGACCTCGTCACCGCGAGCGTCGAGCGGCTGCGCACGCTCTCGCCGCTCTGGGAGATGCACCAGGACGGCATCGATCTGAACTCGATCCAATGGACTCCGCACTGAGCGAACCGGAGTCTGGAGAACAACCATGGCGTACTCGGACAAGGTCATCGACCACTACGAAAACCCCCGCAACGTGGGCACGTTCAAGAACGAGGCGGACGTCGAAAAGGACGAGGTCGGCACCGGGCTCGTCGGCGCGCCCGCGTGCGGCGACGTCATGCGCCTCGAGATCCGCGTCGTCGACGGCACGATCGCCGACGCGCGGTTCAAGACGTTCGGCTGCGGCTCGGCGATCGCGTCGAGCTCGCTGGCGACCGAGATGATCAAGGGCATGACCCTCGATCAGGCGGCGCAGATCAAGAACACCCACATCGTCGAGGAGCTGAACCTCCCGCCCGTGAAGATCCACTGCTCGGTCCTGGCGGAGGACGCGATCAAGGCGGCGATCGAGGATTACAAGAAGAAACACGCGAAGTGATGGAGACGATGGAGCCCATGACCGCGACCGCAACCGACAGCCCGCCGCCCGCGGCGCCCGCGCCCGAGCAGACGCCCGAGAAGGCGTCGGCGTCCGAGAAGACGCCGGAGAAGGTGCCGGAGAAGGTGATCGGCAAGCGCGAGATCGAGATCACCCTCGCGGCGGCGCAGGAGATCGCGAAGCAGCGCGACAAGCGTGGGACGGCCGACGCGAAGATCCGCATCGGCGTGCGCGGCGGCGGGTGCACCGGATTCACCTACGTCTTCGAGTGGGCCGACGACGTGCGCCCGACGGACAAGGTGTTCTCGGCGCACGGCGTGGCGATCGTCGTCGATCCGAAGAGCCTCGTGTACCTCGGCGGCATGCAGCTCGACTTCGTGCGCGGGATGATGGGGCACGGGTTCAAGTTCAACAATCCCAACGCCAAGGGGTCGTGCGGCTGTGGGGAGTCCGTCCAGTTCTAGGCCCGCGGTGCCGGGCTCGCCGCCCGACAGCGCGCCGCGCGGCGGCCGGCCGGACGCATTCGCGGAGCTGGGCCTTGCGCCCCGCTACGACATCGATCCCGCCGAGCTCGAGCGCGCGTTCTTCGAGCGCAGCAAGGAGCTGCACCCCGATCGCTTCGCTGCCGCGCCGGTGGCCGAGCGCGTCGCCGCGCTGTCCCGCGCGCGCGCGCTGAACGACGCGTACGCCCTCCTCAAGCGCGACACGTCGCGCGCCGAGTACCTGCTCGCGAGCGAGGGCGTGACGATCGGCGACAACGAGCGGATCGATCCCGAGCTCGTGATGGCGCTGCTCGAGGAGCGCGAGCAGCTCGCCGAGGCGCGCCAGCGGGGCGAGCTCCGCGAGGTAGAGCGGCTGGCCGCGGCCATGCGCGCGCGGCGGAGCGAGGCGCTCGGGCGCGTGAAGGAGCTGTTCGCGCACCTCTCCGCGCTCTCCGGCACCTCCGGCGAAGCGCGCGCTGAACAGCTCGCGCAGATCAAGCGCCAGCTGATCCTCCTGCGCTACGTCGCGCGCTACCTCGAGGAGTGCGACGCCGCGCTCGACGAAGACTGAGGTCTTATGCTGCTGCAAATCTCCGAGCCCGGCCAGTCGACTCCGAAGGAGGCGTGCAAGCCGCGCGTCGTCGGGATCGACCTCGGCACCACGAACAGCCTCGTCGCGCACGTCGCGGACAGCTCGCCGGTGGTGCTCGCCGCCGAGGGTGACCCGCTCGTGCCGTCGGTCGTCCATTACGCCGCGGACGGCCGCGTGCTCGTCGGCCGCGCCGCGCAGGCCCGCGCGCTCGAGGCGCCGCGCGACACGCTCGCCTCGGTGAAGCGGCTCATCGGCCGCGGCGCCAAGGACCTCGCCTCCGTGCGGGCGATGCTGCCGTACGAGCTCGAGGGCGACGACCGTGCCGTGCGCGTGCGCGTCGCTGGCGGGCGCGCCGTGTCGCCCGTCGAGGTCTCGGCCGAGATCCTGCGCGAGCTCAAGGCGCGCGCCGAGGGCATGCTCGGCGGCCCGATCGAGGGCGCCGTGATCACCGTGCCCGCGTACTTCGACGACGCGCAGCGCCAGGCCACGCGCGACGCCGGCCGGCTCGCCGGGCTCGAGGTGATGCGCCTGCTCGCCGAGCCCACCGCGGCGGCGCTCGCGTACGGGCTCGATCGCGGCAGCCGCGGCCTCTACGCCGTCTACGACCTCGGCGGCGGGACGTTCGACATCTCGATCCTGAAGCTGGTCGACGGCGTGTTCGAGGTGAAGGCCACCGGCGGCGACTCCGCGCTCGGCGGCGACGACCTCGATCGGGCCATCGCCGCGCAGCTCGCGCCGCTCAGCGCGGCCGGCGCGGCCGATCCCGCCGGCGCGCCCGGTGCCGCCGGCGCGCCCGGTACCGCCGGTGCCGCCGGTGCCGCCACTGCTGCCGCGTCTGACGACCTCGCGCAGCGCCGCCTCGTCGCGGCCGCGGTCGCCGAAGCGCGTCGCGTGAAGGAGGCGCTGACCACTTCCGAAGCGGCCACGTTCCAGCTCGGCGCCGACATCACCGGCGGCGCGGCCATCGCCCGCGCCGTCACCCGCGCCGAGCTCGCCGCGTGGGCGCGGCCGCTGCTCGATCGCACCGGCAAGGCGTGCCGCCGCGTGCTCAAGGACGCCGGGCTCGAGAAGGAGGAGCTCGACGGCGTGATCCTCGTCGGTGGCTCGACGCGCTCGCCCGTCGTGCGCGAGTACGTGGCCGGCGTGTTCGGCAAGGAGCCGCTCTGCGAGCTCGATCCCGATCAGGTCGTGGCGCTCGGCGCTGCCGTGCAGGCCGACGTGCTCGCGGGCGGGCAGCAGCAGGCCGTCCTGCTCGACGTCGTCCCGCTGTCGCTCGGCGTCGAGATGATGGGCGGCATCGTCGAGAAGCTGATCCACAGGAACACGACGATCCCCACCGGCGCGACGCAGACGTTCACGACGTACGCCGACAACCAGACCGGATTCGTCATCCACGTCGTCCAGGGCGAGCGCGAGACGGTGGACACGTGCCGCTCGCTCGCGCGGTTCACGCTGCGCGGTCTGCCACCGATGATCGCCGGCATGCTGCGCATCGAGATCACGTTCCTGATCGACGCCGACGGCCTGCTCAAGGTGATGGCGAAGGAGCTCGTGACCGGCAAGGCGGCGTCGATCGAGGTCCGGCCGAGCTACGGCCTGACCGACGAGGAGGTCGAGCGGATGCTGCTCGAGTCGTTCGACTACGCCGAGGAGGACCTCGCGAAGCGCAACCTCGCCGTCGAGCGCGTCGAGGCCGAGCGCATCCTGGCCGCGACGCGCCAGGCGTTCGAGACCGACGCCGAGCTGCTCGACGATGACGTGCGCGCCGCCGGCGAGCAGGCGATGACTCGGCTCGCCGAGGCGATGGCCGGCACGGACCACCACGCGATCCGCGTCGCGATCGAGGGCCTCGATCTGGCCACCAAGCCGTTCGCGCAGCGGCGCATGAACCGCGCGGTGGCGGCGCAGCTCCAGGGCGTCTCGCTCGAGGACGCCGCGAGGCGGTTCGAGTAATGCCGAAGATCACGTTCCAGAACCCGCTCGGTCCCAAGTCCACGGGCCCGATCTCGCTCGAGGTCGCGCTGGGGACGTCGATCCTCGAGGCCGCCGAGGAGTGCGGGGCGCGCGTCGGCCACGCCTGCGGCGGCAACCTCGCCTGCTCGACGTGCCACGTCTGGGTCCACGCGGGCCTCGACTCCCTGCCCGAGGTGACGGACAAGGAGAACGACATCATGGACAAGGCGTTCGACGTCCGCCCCGAGTCGCGCCTCGGCTGCCAGGCCAAGGTCGCCGCCGAGGACGTCGTCGTCGAGATCACCGAAGAGAGCCTGCGCGCCTGGCTCGACGAGAACCCCGACGAGCGCAAGAAAGAGCACGCCGCGCGCCCGTAGCGCATCGGCTCCAGTCGCTGAATCACTTCTCGAATCGAGAAAGAATAGTTCTCGAACCAAAATCCGTTATCGATCGCGGACGTAGCGGGGCGTGGATCCTTGCCGGTCCTTGCATTCACTGCGGGAGCCCGCTCGGGGGCACGCGCTCGTGCGTACTAACGATCGGCCATAACGGCCCGTCTTCGGAGTGAAAGCGGACGCGGATGTGACCGCTCGCCCGGGCAACCTCTTCCCAGTCCAGCTCTCGCAGATAGAACCTGAGCTGCGCGTTCTCCAGCGTCAGCGTCTGCGTTGCGCGGTTGTAGTAGAGGAGCCCCTGGAGTGCGGGGTGCTCTTGGAAGCAGCGCGAGAGGGTTGCTCTCAAGGAGCCAGTCGAAGGCGGCGTTCAGCATCGGGAAGCGCAGCCTTGCTTCCCGGACTGGAACGGAGCCGTCGCTGCTATGGAAGGCGAGCAGCCACAGCAGCGACAGCGTCGCGCCGCGCGGCGGGGGCGCGGCGTCGAACGCCGCGAAGTCGAGCAGCGGAACCCGGAACTGATGGGCGGGCTCACCCTGGACCGCCGCGATCACGTCGGCTGGGCCGAGATCGATCTCGACGATCTCGCGCTGCGTCTCCTGGATCCCGGCTTTCACGGCGGCCATGTTGCAGAGGCGCTGCGCGAGGAAGAAGCTACCGGCGGTGGCGACCACGAACTCGTCGTGGCGCTTGAACCGGATGTTGGCCGCGCGCTCTCCGAGAAAAATCAGCTCAGCGATCTGGGGGCTGTGCTGCCAGTCCTTCTCGATGTCGAGGCGAATTATGCGGAATCGCCCGCTGAGGTCCGGCATCACCTGGACCAGCAAGCCCCCAGCGGGTTGAGTCCGATCAGCGTGATCTTGCCGTGCCGGTTGTCCTGCGGCTTGTCGGCGAGCACCTTCATGCCGGACGCGAGCTCGCGTCGGTACCGCGCGTCCTCGAGGTGATGGAAGTCGTCGATGAACAGCCACGTGTCGCGCTTGGCGGCGATGAGCTCGTCGACCTGCTTGTGGACATCGTCGAGCGGTGGCGGCCGTTGTCCGGACCACCAGATCTGGTCGCCCTCCGGGACCCCGATCGCCTTCATCGCCTTCTGGATCGCGGTCGACTTGCCGACCTTCGAGGGCCCCTCGACGATGAGGCCGGTGCCCATCCTGCGCAGCGCGAGCTGGAGCTCCGAGAACCGCGGCGGCTCGACGAACGTGGCGGTGGGCGGGCCGTCGAGAGGGAAGATGTCGTTGATGCTCAGGCGGATCGAGCTTTCGATCGAGCTGCGGGCAGGTGCCTCGACCGGTGCCGCGGGCATCGGGTACCCGCTTGGTTGGGCCGCCGGCAGTGCGTCCGGCCGGAAGTTTACGATCTCCTGTAGTACCTGGATCACCTCCAGCAACGCTTCGTCGCGATCGCGCCGTGCCTGGATCGGGTTGCCGTCGCGGGGCAGCACCTGGAACGCGGCGAGCTCGGGAGGCAACTTCGTCGAGCTCAGCAGCACCGGCACCACGCGCGTGTGCTTGCTTGCAATCGCAAGTGCATGGTGGCACCCCGCAGCCTCAGGACCTTCGAGCAAAGCCTCGCTGCACAGGAACATCGCGACATCGGCGCGACGAACGGCGTCCAGCCGAGGCCCGCCGAGTTGGCCACGCTCGAGGTCAACGAAGCTCGTGTTCTGGATCAGTCCTTGCTGCTCTAGAACGGCCGCCAGCCGGAGCAGCTGACGCGCGAGCGCATCATCCTCGCTCGCGTAGATCCAGACTACCTGCACCAGCACCTCGGCTCCATCTGCGTGCAATCTAGCACCCGACCGATCCGCCGGGCGTCGAGCAACGCCGTTCGAGAGGCGGAACGCGAGTGAAGGGGGTTGCGGCGGGCCGCTTTACGAGCACAAAGTCCACCCATGAGCCACGACGAACAGGCCGACGAGCTACCCGCAGAGCAGCGGGTCGCGCGCCTGTTCGAGGCAGCCGGATATGAGGTCTCGCAGACGGTCGGCGCCGAACCGGGCACGGTCGACTGGTATGCGACGCCACGCGCTGGGTTCGTTCTCCCTCGCACCTACTGGCTGGTATGGTATCGAGCACCCGCGGATCCCCAAGAGGCGATGAAGAGTCTCGAGGAGGCTCGCGTCGCGCGTAAGGCGGACCGGGCGCTGGCAGTACTCGTTTCAGGCAGGCTCCCTGACGGTTATGAGCCTGACCGTCACGGACGCACCAGCAACATGGTCACGTACCGCCGGTTCGCGCTGGAGATCTCGGGGATCGCCGATGAGGTCCGCGAGCACGCCAAGCAGTACGAGCAAGAATACGGGGACGCCTTTTATCTCCGCAGGACGGCGCAGACGCGCTCGGGCGTGGTCGTCGATGCCGTCGATTACATCAAGGAGTGGGCGCAACGGGATCGGAGCGGTGATCTGGCCGTCGTCGGTAGTATATTTTCGGGTCGCTCCGTCGTCATCGATCGAGCACGCTATGAGATTGGCTTGCAGTTCACTTCCGATCCGGAATCCATAAGACCCATCTTTGGCTACATCGGTAACGCGGCGGCGATCGAAGTAATTCGGGCCCATTTCGCATTGGGCGTGAGGTCCGACTCCTCACTGTTGTCGATAGAGCTTGGCAGCATCTACGAGGCCAATCCTGACAATTATCCCCCGGAGAGTTCGGAGAGGATCGATCTCTTACCCCCCTCCGGCGGTGACGTCGAGCAGTGGTTTCAACGTCGCCTCCAGCGGAGGGACGACTACGAGCGGTTCGTGGCTGCCAGAAAGCTGGACGACTTCTGTCGCCTCTCAAACGCGCCGATCAACCTGGAACTACTGGCCGAGGCCATCGAAAGTCTGGAAGTGGCCACCAGTAAGCTCAGTGTTTCAGAATGGATCGTACAGCTCATTGTCCGCTACATGACAACTACGCTCTCGAGGAGCCCCGGTTTGGGCCGAGGAGGACGAGCAGCCATCGATGATGTAGGCATCTTCGAAGACGCCGCTCTCGAACAGTTTGCGCTCGGCCGGCCAAGTAATTCGCGCTTGTTTTCTTCACTCCTTGAGAAACATTTCATCAACGCCGTTCTCGCGACCTGGATGGTCATCGAGGTCGATAAGTCCAGATATACATCTAACAAGATTTCGTATATCCGCTTCTCCAATCAGTTGATCTGGGACTACTTCCTGGCCAGGAGGATCGCGCGCGCATTTCGCAAGGGCGACACGGGGCTCTTCGCCCGCTACCAGTTCTCGAAGGAGTACGTCCTGCTCTTCCTGGCTGTCCTCGCTCCAGAGGTCGCCGCGCACGTCACGGCGGACCGGGGCGCGATCGTACGCGCAGAGATCGAGGCCGAGGTCGAGCGACGCCTGCAGCTGACCCTCGGCCACCTGGTGAAGCGCTCCGTGGGCGCGATCCGCATGAACCTCGACGCAATTCGTGAGGCCATCGCCCCGGAGAACGCGGCCAAGCTCGGTCACGAGTTCGAGCGTATCGACGAGGAGCTCGCGTTCCAGTCGGCGCTCGCCGATCGAACCGGTCGCTGGCAGGAGGTGCCGAACGGTCCGGAGGAGAGGGTTGCACTCAGCGAGATCGTCTCCTCGGTCACAGAGCCGCTCGCACAGAAGCACGCCGGAGTCGCATGTCGGGTGGACATCGACGCGGCGATCGGCGTTCGCGCTCGCCGCTCGATCCTTCGCGAGATCCTGCACTGCCTCGTCGAGAACTCCTTCCATGCCGTCGTGTTTGCGAGGTCTTCGGAGCCCGAGGTCCGGGTCGCGGCCCGCGTCGAGGGAGAGACGGTTCTTGTCGAAATCGTCGACAGCGGCCCCGGCGTCCGGGCGGCTGATCACGAGCGCATCTTCGAGCCCTACTTCACGACGAAGAAGGGCATTGACCAACCGCTCGGAACCGGGATGGGACTATCCATCGCCCGGCGGTACGCCGAGCGGATCGGCGCGGTGGTCGGGCTCTACCCTGAGCGGCGCCCGACCTGCTTCTTCGTCCGCCTCGTCGCCTGGAGGGACGCCCAATGAGCACCAGACCGAGCCCGAAGGTCCTTCTTGTCGAGGACTCTCAGGCAACTGCCGGCGACTACCTGCGCGTCTTGCAGCAGCGTGGCTTCGCCACCGAGCACGCGGTCTCGGCGAAGGACGCGCTCGAGAAGGCGACGTCTTTTCAGCCGGAGATCGTCGTGCTCGATCTCCAGATCCCCTCCGAGCCGAACGCGGTAGACGAGAGCGTCGAGCACGGGTTCCAGACGCTCGACGCGCTCCTCAAGGAGGATCCGTTCCGCCCGATCTGCATCGTCACGGCGCACAGCGACCGCGAGATCGTTCGCCGGGCGATGGCTCGCACGCACGGCGGCCCGTTTATCTTCAAGGACGATCCAGACCTGCGTCGCGCGCTCCCGCGAGCCGTCGACGTGGCCCTCGCGAGCCCCGCGCGCGCGATGAGCAAGGTCGTCCGTGAGTTCCGTGCGCTGGTCGAGCGCAACGAGCCCGAGGATGTCTACCGGAAGTTCATTCACCAGAACTGGAAGGTGATCCTTGGCCCTGAGTATCGCGAGGTGAGATCGCCGTACCCGATCACCCGCGGTGGGGCGATTGATCTGCTCGCGGTCCGCTGGGACGGCTTCAGCGACCTCTGGGAGCTGAAGCGCCCGGGCGATCCGATCTTCAAGGACTACAACGGCTGGCTGCACCACAGCGTGGAGTGCGCCCGCGCGATCGGACAGCTCATGTCCTACCACGACGCTGCGGAGAAGGAGCTGCCGAGCCCGCTCGGCTACGAGGGCCGACGGGGACTCTCGATCCACCTCCACCGCCCCCGCGGCTTCGTCGTGATCGGCCGTTACGAGAGCGCCGCCGCGCGTGAACGCCTGCGGCTCGAGAACAGCTTCCTCGCCGGGCTCACCGTGCTCACCTACGACGATCTCATCGAGCGCGCCGAGCAGTTCCTGCTCTTCCTCCAGAGCTACCGCAACGGCGACGAGCCGATCGGCTGAGCGGCGACGCGGCTACCAGGCGACGACGTGGTGCTGGTCCTCGGGCTCCCAGCACGTGTCGGTGCCGCCGTAGCCGACGACGATCAGCGCGAGCTTGTGCTCGAGGCTGACGGCGGCCCCGTCGAGGAACGCCGGGTTCTCGCACGTGAGGTCGCCGCCGGGCACCGTGCGCGGCTTGGCCAGCCACGCCTGCGGCGTCGCGCGCTCGAGGACGAGCTTGCCGCCTTGCGCGATCGTGAGCCGATTTTGCCGCCACTCGACGGTGACGCCGCCGCCGGTGGCGCGGAACGACGACGCGATCTCTTCGCCGGGCAAAACTTCGAGCTTCGTGAGCGGCACGAAGCGGCGGGCAGCGTGCTGCTCTGTGAGCCAGCGATTCGCGGCGTCGACCCGCTGCGCGAGCTCCACGCTCGGGCCGGCGGCGTCGTACATCGAGTCGGCCTCGTTGGCGGTCAGCACGGTGTGCTCGGCGAGCTTTGCGTCGTTGCGATCGCGGAGCTCGAACCGGTAGTTCGGGTTGCCGCGGCCGCCGTCATGGTCCTGGATCCCGAGCAGGACCGCGGCGCCATCGGCGCTCACCGCCGGCAGGCGTGAGGCCTCGAACGTCGGCGACGCCGTCGCCTCGAGGGTCAGCCGCGGCGCCGGCCCGGCGGGCGCGGTGGGCCCCGGCGGCGGCGCGGGCGAGGAGCGGTAGCAGCCGGCGGTGCCGGCAACAGCAACGGCAACGACAGCGGCGGCGAGCATCTGGCGGCTCACTCGACGAGCTTGAGGTGCCCGCTGCGCTGCTTCGGCGCCGCTTCCTTCGTCGGCGCCGCCCCCGGCGCGGGCGCGGCCGGCGCCGCTTCCTTCGTCGGCGCCGCCCCCGGCGCGGGCGCGGCCGGCGCCGCCCCCGGCGCGGGCGCGGCCGGCGCCGCCCCCGGCGCGGGCGCGGCCGGCGCCGCCCCCGGCGCGGGCGCGGCCGGCGCCTCGCTGCCGCCGGTGAGCACGTCCTCGGGGACGTCCTCCGGCCACACGGTGCCGCGCTGCTCGCCCTCGACCATCGCCGCGTACACCGCCGTCCACGGCAGCACGCAGCGGAACGGCTGGCCGCCGAACGTCAGCGTGCCCGACACGGCCTCGTCGTCGACGACCAGGTCCGTGATCGGCGGCGACAGCTTGTAGCCGAAGCGGAGCACGAGGCTCGCGTCGGAGCGGAACCGCGCCGGCACGCTGACCTCCGCGCGCCGCGCGTCGACGTGGACGAGCACCGGCCCGCGCGCGAGCAGCGCCTCGAGCGTGCGCCGCTTGTCAGGCGCGCTGGCGTCGTCCTCGTCGCGGAGCGAGTAGATCGACTCGACCTCGTGCGGCTCTCTGCCGACGAGCTCCACGAACTCCTCCGGCGTCATCAGGCCGGCGTCGACGGCGTCGCGCAGGATGCCCTCGGGCCGATCGGTGGCGGCCGCCGTGACACGCTCAACCGTCCGCTCGCAGCGCGCCGCGTGGCGCAGCACGGCGCCGTGGGCCGCGAGCGCGCTGTGGGTGCCACCACGCCAGCGGGCGAGCGCGCGCTCCACGTCGACGAGCGAGGTGGAGACGCGGTGCTCGATGAGCGCGGTGACCAACGCCTGGAGTCGGGCCAGAGTCTTCGGGTCGCGCTCGAGCATCTAGCGGGGACTTACTCCGTTCGTCGGGCGCGGTAAAGCCCATCGCTCACCGGGCGTGACGTTTTCGGTGGAGGGCTCGGAAAGACTCCGGGCGGCGCCCGCGCAGAGCGTGTTAGCCCTCACGCTCGACGAGATCTGCGAGCAGCGTGATGACGCGCTCCGGCACGGCGATCGCAACGAATCGCGCCAGATCCACGACGGCGCAGACCACTGTGCCCTCAGCGCTCGCCGCGCGGGGCGCCTCGGGGGTGGCGGCGCGATAGATCCGGTAGCGGAACGTGATCGACTTCCCGCCGAGGCGGGCGACCGTGACCTCGATCTCGGCGGTGTCGCCGAAGCGCAGCGGCGCCGTGAACGCGCACTCGGCGCGCACCGCCGGGAAGCCGACGCGATCGCGATCGATCAGCTCCGAGTACGCGCGCGGCCCGACGCGGGCGCGCCACAGCTCCTCGAACGCGACGTGAAAGAAGTGGAAGAACCGCGGGTAGTAGACGATGCCCGCGTGGTCGACGTCGGCGAAGCGCACCGGCACCGCGTAGCGGAACGGCTCGGTCACGGCGTCACGCTGTCCCGCGGCGGCAGCACGAGCTGCACGCCGCACGACGCCGGCACGCCGGGGCAGGGCGGCGCGAGCTTCTCGAGCTCGATCGCGACCCGGACGTGCGGGTACCGATCCTGGATCTTGGCGCCGATCGCGCCAGCGAGCGCCTCGAGCAGCCGGAACGTCGACTTCGTGCCGAGCTCGACCACGATCTCGCACACCTTCCCGTAGTCGACGGTGTCGCCGAGCCGATCGGAGCGCGCAGCCCCGGCGAGGTCGACCTCGATCATCAGGTTGGCGCGGAACCGGCGCGTCCCGCGGCGCTCGGCCGCCGAGTAGCCGTGGTTGCCCTCGAACTCGAGGCCGCGAACGAACACGCAGTCGGTCACGCGCGCAGGCTACACGTGCACGAGGCGAGCGCGCCACGTATGCTCGAGCCGATGTCGACGCGAGGTCGCTTGCTGCTGGGTCTCCTGCTCATCGCCGCGCCGGGGCTCAGCTGCTACACGTCCACGTCGACGTCCACGTCTGCGTCCACGTCCGCGCCGCCGGCCCCGGCCGCGCCCGAGGTCCAGCTGACGGTCCAGGAGGCCGCGATCGGCCCGATCACCGGCAAGACGCCCGGCCACCTGATCGGGCTCCGCCGGGCGCTCCCCGGCTACGAGGTCAAGCCGGCGCACGTCATGCTCGGGCCGAACACGAACCGCCTCGGCTTCAACGTCTACCGGGACGGCGAGAAGCTGCTCTACGTGATGCCCGACGGGCACGGCGGGATCTTCGCCGTCCACGCGGTGAGCCCCAAGGTGGCGACCCTCGATCGGGCGTGGAAGCTCGGCGCGAAGCTGAGCGCCGTCCGCACGCTCACCACGTGCAAGTGCCTGGACGAGGAGATCGTCGTCTGCTTCAGGGTCGGCGCTCACATCGCCGTCGCGTTCACGCGCGAGTGCGGCTATGACAGCTACACCACCGACGAGGAGCGGCAGGACCTGATCGGCACGCCGATCCACCGCGTGCTGTGGAGCCCCAAGGCTTTCGGCGAGGAGTCCAACCCCTTCGGCGGGGACAGCTACGGCGG
This sequence comes from Kofleriaceae bacterium, assembly GCA_035558535.1. Classification (GTDB taxonomy): domain Bacteria; phylum Myxococcota_A; class Polyangia; order Haliangiales; family Haliangiaceae; genus JABFXX01. The sequence goes on along the minus strand of DATMCI010000190.1, from coordinate 2,669 downwards.
CGAGAGCTACGGCGCGGACTACTGACGCGGGTTACTGACGCGGGTTACGCGTCGGCGTCGGCGCCCTCGGCCTCGTGCTCGGCGTCCTTGGCCTTTTGCAGCTTCTTCTTGATCATCTGGCGCTTGAGCGGCCCGACGAAGTCGACGAGCAGCTTGCCGGTCAGGTGATCGTTCTCGTGGAGCAGGCAGCGCGCGAGCAGGCCCTCGCCCTCGAGCTCGAACGTGACGCCATCCAGGCCCAGCGCGCGGACGCGCGCGCGCATCGGCCGCTTCACCTTGATGTAGATCTCCGGAAACGACAGGCAGCCCTCCTCGCTGTCCTGCATCTCCTCGGAGGTCCACAGCACCTCGGGGTTGATGAACGCGACCGGCGGATCGGTGGGCTCGCGGCCGGCCAGCTTCGGCTCGACGATGAACATCCGGCGCGGGTCGCCCAGCTGCAGCGAGGCGATCCCGAGGCCGTTCTCGGCATACATCGAGTCGACGAGGTCCTGGTACAGGACCCGCACGGAGGCGTCGATCTCCTTGATCTCTACTGACGGCTGCCGGAGGCGCTCATCAGGCCATACGACGACAGGGCGCACCGCCATGCTGCCAACCATAGGAGGGTGCTGCGAGATTGACAAGGGCGACCGCCGAAGCCATACACGGCCAGGTTCATGATTACGCGGTACTCGGAGGCCCGGCTGCCCACCTCGCATGGGGAGTTCCGCGTCGTCGTGTACCGGACGGGCCAGTCGGGTGGGGCGGACGCCACGGCGCTCGGCCTCGCCCACGAGGAGCACATCGCGATGGTGCTCGGCGACGTCACCGGCGCGGACGTCCTGACCCGCGTCCACAGCTCCTGCTTCACGGGCGAGGTGCTCGGGAGCCTGCGCTGCGACTGCCGCGCCCAGCTCGACGCCGCGCTCGCGCGGATCGGCACCGAGGGCCGCGGCGTGCTCGTCTACCTCGTCCAGGAGGGGCGCGGGATCGGCCTCGGCAACAAGGTCCGCGCGTACCAGCTCCAGGACGAGGGCCACGACACCGTCGACGCCAACCTCGTGCTCGGCTTCGACGCCGATCATCGATCGTACGACCTCGCGGCCGGCATCCTGCGCGACCTCGGCGTCGGGTCGGTGCGGCTCATGACCAACAACCCGCAGAAGATCGCCGGGCTCGAGAGCGCGGGCGTGGTCGTCCACGCGCACGAGCCGCACTGGGTCGGGGGCACCGCGCACAGCGAGGGCTACCTCGCCGCCAAGCGCAAGAAGCTCGGGCACATCGCCTAGGGGGCACGATGATCAGCGAAGCCAGCGTCAAGGAAGCCCTCGCCAAGGTCAAAGACCCGGCGCTCGGCCACGACATCGTCAGCTACCGCGTGCTGCGCGGGGTGGAGGTCTCGGGCGACGACGTGCTCGTCAAGGTCGACATCCCGACGCACGCGTACCCGACCACGCAGCGGCGCGAGCTCGCCAAGCGGATCGAGGACGCGCTCAAGGCGATCGGCGCCAAGCGCGTCAGCGTCGTCCCCGAGATCGTGACCGCGTACCTGCCGGCCCCGAGCGACAAGTCGCTCCTCAAGGGGCCCAAGAACGTGATCGCGGTGGCCGCCGGCAAGGGCGGCGTCGGCAAGTCCACCGTCGCGGTGAACCTGGCGCTCGCGCTCCAACGCCACGGCGCGAAGGTCGGGCTGCTCGACGCCGACGTGTTCGGACCGTCGATCCCGACGATGCTCGGCGCGCCCGAGGTGCCGGCGTCGGCGAGCCCGGAGTCGCGGATCATCCCGGCGATCCACCAGGGGCTGAAGGTGATCTCGGTCGGCTTCTTCGTCGACAAGGACGAGGCGGTCGTGTGGCGCGGCCCGATGGTGCACCGCCTCCTGCAGCAGTTCCTGGGCGACGTCGACTGGGGCGACCTCGACTACCTCGTGTGCGATCTGCCGCCGGGCACCGGCGACGTCCAGCTCTCGCTGTCGCAGCTGATCCCGATCGCGGGCGCGGTGATGGTGACGACACCGCAGGAGGTCTCGATCATCGATGTCGTGAAGGGCATCGCGATGTTCGAGAAGGTCGAGATCCCGATCCTCGGGATCGTCGAGAACATGAGCTACTACAAGTGCCCGGCGTGCGGGCACACCGACGAGATCTTCAGCCACGGCGGCGGCAAGCGGCTGGCGCAGGAGGTCGGCACCGACTTCTTCGGCGAGATCCCGATCGACACGCGGATCCGGTTCGGCGGCGACGCGGGCGTGCCGATCGTCGTCGCGAGCCCGGACTCGGAGAACGCCAACCGCTTCATGAGCATCGCGAGCGCCGCGGCGATCAAGGTGGCGGCGAACGTGCTGTCGAAGCCGAAGCGCTCGCCGCGGCTGGCGATCATCAAGTAGCGCAGCCGGGGCGCGGCGCGGCTCCGAGCAGGATTTTCAGCTGCCGGGATGGCACCGGACTGAACATCTACGCACGTGTCGATCCCGCTCGAACGAGATTTTGAGGTTTTCCGGATTACGAAAATAACCGATCGAGCTAATGGTCACCTCAAGACTTGGTTTAGCCTGGCTGAACCTTGGGGGACGCACCATGGTGACGCTCGCCGACGTAGAGCGCGCGATCGCGACTCGCGATCCGCAGCTCGGCGAGCTGCTCGTGCGCTACCTGGAGCAGGACGATCCCGAGCCGGGGCGGAGCGAG
>DATMCI010000189.1:0-33508 GCA_035558535.1 Kofleriaceae bacterium | reverse complement strand
GCCGCGAGGCGACGGAGACGGGCCAGCGCGGCCCGTCTCCGTCGCGCGGCGGGGCGCGGGCGCCGCGGGCTGCGGCCGAACCTATCGCCCTCGGCGGCGACGAATCGGCTAGTGTGCGCCGCATGAGCGCGCGCTCCGACTCGTCCTCTGCCTCGGCTCTCGCCTCGCTCCTCGCTCCGGCCATCGCGCTCGCGGTGGCCGCGTGCGGCGGCGGCGACGTCGAGCTCGAGACGCCCCCGCAGTGCAACCCGCTCGGTGGCGCGAGCTGCGTCACGCCGTGGCCGTCGGCGATCTACGAGATCGACGACCCCGCCACGCGCACCGGGCGGCGGCTCGCGATCCCCGCGGACGCGCTGCCGCAGAACGTCTTCGGCGTCCGCGTGAGCCCCGATCCGCTCAACGCGTTCGACGGGTTCTCCCCGGCGGCGCCGATGCTGATGGCGTTCTCGACGGGGATCGACCCCGCGAACCTCGTCCACTACTCGCGCTACGAGGCGAGCGTCCTGCCGGAGAGCCCGACCGTGCTCGTCGACATGTCCACGGGCGAGCTGGTGCACCACTTCGCCGAGCTGGACGCGCCGGCGGCCGACCGACCCGATCGGCAGGCGCTGTACATCCGGTCGGCGGCGATGCTGAAGGGCAGCACGCGCTACGCCGTGGCGATCAAGCGCACGCTCAAGGCGCCGGGCGGTCGCGAGCTGCCGATCCCCGAGGGCTTCCAGGCGATCCGCGACGGCGAGCGCACGACGCACGCGCTGCTCGAGGCGGCGCGGCCGCGGTACGACGAGATCTTCGCCGCGCTCCGCGCGCACGGCATCGCGCGCGAGGACCTCGTGACCGCGTGGGACTTCACGACCGCCTCGCGCGAGGCCACGCGCGCCGATATCCTCGCGGCGCGCGACGCCGCGCTCGCTGTGATGGGCGCAAACGGCCAAAACCTCACGTACGCGGTGACCACCGACGCGCCGCCGAGCGACACGCGGATCGCGCGCCGGATCGACGGCGAGTTCGACGCGCCGCTGTTCCTCGGCAACGGCGCCAAGCCCGAGCCGGGCACCGCGCTCGTCCGCGGACCGGACGGAAAGCCCGTGACGGCCGGGATGTACCGCGTGCCGTTCACGGCGATCGTGCCTGCGTGCGCGCTGCAGTCGCAGACGCCGGTGCCGCTCATGATCTACGGCCACGGCCTGCTCGGCGACTCGACGCAGGTGGCCAGCGCCGGCACGCGCCACGCGTCGGCCGAGCTGTGCATGGTCGTCGTCGGCACCGACATGCGCGGCATGGCCACGATCGACGTGCCGGGCGTCCTGCTCGCGCTGAACGACGCGAACAACGGCCCGCTGATCTTCGACGTGCTCGTGCAGGGGATGGTCAACCACGTCGCGATGGTCCAGATCGCGCGCGGGCCGATGGCGCAGACCCTGTTCCGCAAGCAGAACGGCATGCCGCTCGTCGACCCGAGCAAGTTCTATTACTACGGCATCTCGCAGGGCGGGATCATGGGCGGCACGGTGTGCGCGATCGATCCGGTGATCGAGCGCTGCGTGCTGCAGGTGGGCGCGATCAACTACTCGACCCTGCTCGAGCGCTCGCGCGACTGGCCGACGTACCGCGGGATCCTGATCAGCGCGTACCGCGATCCGCTCGACGTCACGCTGATCGTCAACCTGATGCAGCACCAGTGGGACCGCACTGAGCCGACGTCGGTCGTCGACGTGCTCGTGGGCGGGAGCGTGCCGGGCGCGCCGCCCAAGCAGGTGTTCATGCAGATCGCGATCGCCGACGACGAGGTGTCGAACGTCGCGAGCGAGTACCAGGCACGCACGATGGGCATCCCGACCGTGACGCCGTCGCCGTACGTGCCGTTCGGGCTGCAGGGCAGCGCGGGCCCGGTGCGCAATGGCCTCGTCATCTACGACTTTGGCCTCGGCGCTACGATCCCGCCGACGAACGAGCCGCCGCCCGACAACAACGTCCACTCGAACATCCGCAACAAGCGGGCGACGACCGACATGATGCGGCGGTTCTACGAGACGGGCGAGATCGTGCAGATGTGCACGGCGCCGCGCGGCTGTGACTGCACCGTCGCCGGCGGCTGCGGCGCGGATCTGTAGGCCGTCAGCGCCCGCGCTTCGCGGGCTTGGCCTTGGCCGCGGGCTTGGCCTTGGCAGTGGGCTTGGCCTTCGCGGCAGCGGGCTTGGCCTTCGCGGCAGCAGGCTTGGCCTTCGCGGCGGGCTTGGCCTTCGCGGCAGCAGGCTTGGCCTTCGCGGCCGGGGGCTTGGTCTTCGCCGCCGGCTCGGGCAGCGTCCGCGAAAATTCGAACGAGCGCCGGAGCCAGTCGCGCAGCACCTGCGGATCGTCCATCACCTCGTCGGCGAGCAGGATCGTGTCCCGCATGACCCGCCCGTTGCCCATCGGGTCGAACGGCGCCGATCCGTCGAGCGCGAGCGCCTCCCGCTGATCCGCCTCGCTCAGCTTGACCACGGCCGAGCGGGCGAACAGCCCGCTGAACATGCGGCCGTTCACCATGGCCGCGATCCCGCCGAACATGTTCTTCGTCGAGATCCGCGGGTCCTTCGGCAGCGCGGCGAGGAACAGCGGGTGGTGCTCGGCGGGGATCTTCGTCCAGGCCATGGGCCGCGGTTCTAGCACGGCGCCGGTGGCAACGTTTTCGCCGCACGGTACGCTCGCCGCGATGCGCGTCCGCGAGATCAGCCGTATGCCGGATCGGCTCCCGCCCAGCGACGATCACCCGTACCGCACCGGCGCCTGGAAGCCGAACCTCGTCGAGTACGACGCCGACGAGCTGGACGTGCTCGAGGGCGCGATCCCGCCGGAGCTCGGCGGCGTCTACCTGCGCAACACCGAGAACCCGGTGCTGCCGGCGCTCGGCCGCTACCACCCGTTCGACGGCGACGGCATGATCCACGCGATCCGGTTCGTCGGCGGCGCGGCGTCGTACCGGAACCGCTTCGTGCGCACGGCCGGCCTCGCGGCCGAGCTCGAGGCCGGCGCGCCGCTGTGGGCCGGCATCATGGAGCCGCCGGCGAAGTCGCTCCGCGACGGCTGGGGCGCGCGCACCCGGATGAAGGACGCCGCGTCGACGGACATCATCGTCCACGCCGGCTCGGCGCTCGCGACGTTCTACCAGTGCGGCGACCCGTACCGCATGGATCCGGTGACGCTCGCGCAGCACGGCCCCGCGCCGTGGGCGCCCCCGGGCGGCGTCTCGGCGCACCCCAAGATCGATCCCGCGACGGGCGAGCTGCTCTACTTCGGCTACGCGGCGCGCCCGCCGTACCTGTGGTTCGGCGTCATCGACGCGCACGGCGCGCGCGTGCACCAGACGGACGTCGAGCTGCCGGGCTCGCGCCTGCCGCACGACATGGCGTTCACCGAGCACTTTGTCGTGCTGAACGACCTGCCGCTGTTCTGGGACCCCGAGCTCCTCGCCCAGGGCGTCTACCGGCCGCGCTACCGGCCGGACCTGCCGTCGCGCTTCGCCGTGATCCCGCGCGCGGGCGGCGCGCCGCGCTGGTTCGAGGCGGCGCCGACGTACGTGCTGCACTGGATCAACGCGTACGAGGACGGCCAGACGATCGTCCTCGACGGCTACTTCCAGGAGGATCCGATCCCGCGCCCGGATCCGGCCGACGGGCAGTACGCGGCGCTGAAGCGCATGGTCGACATGAACGCGTTCAAGACGCGCCCGCACCGCTGGCGGTTCGATCTGGCGACCGGCCGCTGCACCGAGGAGCGGCTGTTCGACGGGATCAGCGAGTTCCCGTCGATCCACTACGCGCGCCCGGGGCGCCGCCACCGCTACGTGTGGTCGACGACCGGCGCGCCCGGCTGGTTTTTGTTCGACGGCCTCGTGCGGATGGACCTCGAGACGGGCGCCGAGCAGCGCTTCCGCTACCCCGAGGGCGTGTACGCGAGCGAGGCGCCGATGGCGCCGCGCCCGGGCGCCACCGCCGAGGACGACGGCTGGGTCGTCACGTTCGTCTCCGACACCGTGCGGGACCGCTCCGAGTGCCACATCTTCGACGCCGCGCGCATCGACGCCGGGCCGCTCGCCCGCGTCGCGCTGCCCGAGCGGATCTGCGCCGGCACGCACGCGTGCTGGGCGCCGGCCGAGGCGCTCCGCGCCCCGGCGTGAGCAGAAGGCTTGGCGCGCTGCGCGCCGCTCTCCGACGGGCTGGCATTCCCGGAGCGGCGCCGCGCGGTGCGCTTGTTATAGTGGCGTGCATGGGCGGACCGATCGGCTTTGGCGTCTTCCAGGCGCTCGACGCGCAGCGCCGGAAGGCGGGCGGCAGCGGCGGGGCGCCGCGCGCGCCCGGCCAGGGCTGGTGGTACTTCATCCTCGCGACGCTCTGCCTGTCGTGGCTCACCGCGGGGCTCATCGGGCGGCCGCCGCTGCACGCGGGCGCGCCGATGGCGAGCCGCCTGCTCTGGGCGTCGCTGTTCTACGCCGCGACCATGGGCTGGCAGCCGATCGTCGCGGCGTGGCTCGCCAAGCGCTGGCGCGATCGGCCGACCGCGCTCAACGGCGGCCTGCGGTGGCCCCCGCTGCGTGACGTGGGCCTGGCGCTCGCCGTCGCGGGCGGGCTCGCGGCGGCGGCGATGCTCGTCGCGCGCCTCTTCGGCGAGCCCCCGCAGCCCGCGCTCACGATCGCGCTCGACGCCGGCTCGGCGCTCGCGGCGACGGGCGCGCTCGCGGTCCTGTGCCTGCAGGCGGTGACCGAGGAGTACGGCTGGCGCGGCACGCCGCTCACGTACGCGATCGAGCGGTGGGGCGTGCGCGCCGGCCTGATCGTGCACGGGCTCCTGTGGGGCGCGTGGTACGCGCCGCTGTTCCTCCTCACGAGCCCCACGCCGCTCGCCTCGCTCACGTCGGCCGGGGGCTTCGCCCTCACGTGCCTCCTGCTCGGGATCGTGCTCGGCTGGCTGCGCCTGCGCTCGCGGAGCATCGCGCCGCCCGCGATCGCCAACGCCCTGCTCACGATCGTCGCCGGCCTGCCGCTGCTCCTGCAGGACGGCTCGAGCGGCGCCCGCGACGCGGTGTTCCGCTGGCCCGGCTGGCCGGTGATCGGCATCGCCGCGCTCGTCGTCCTCGTGCTGCGGGGCCGCGATCTCGGCACCGCGCCCGCCGCCCGGTAGCCGCCCCGCCGCGCGCGCACCGCCTGGGGCTTCGTAAGATCAACGGCTTAGATCGTTGGTTGCAACCACGATCGAAGTTGCAACCAACGATCTAAGTTGCCACCAGCGATCTCGCTGCTGCGCTCGGCCGACCTCGCGAGTCAGGCGTGTCCCGGAACCTCTCGCACCGAGATCCGCGGGTGGAACCGGTGCCAATTCTGGAGCAGCCAGGTTCGCGGCCGGAGCACGATCAGCGGGTGGTACGTGGGCCGCAGCGGCCACAGGACCGGCGAGTCCTCGAGCTCCTTCCAGTCGAAGAAGGTCGCGCCGCTCGAGAACGGATCGACCTTCCAGGTCTGCGCGATGGGGGCGCGATCCTCGCCGTGGTGACGCCAGTTGCCGAGCGTGTACGCGATGGCGTTGCGCACGGCGCGCGGGCAGGTCAGCGCGCGCGCGTGATACCGATCCGCGAAGACCTTGCCGGTGCGCCGGTCGCCGCCGCGCTCGGTGATCGCCTTGTTGATCTGCCGGGCCGCGGAGATCGAGAAGCCCTGGATGCCCTTCGAGAGCGCTCGCTTGCTATCGGCCTCGACGATCAGGTGGGCGTGATCGCGCTGAATCGACATGTGAACGATCCGGAAGTCCTCGCGCTGGGCAGTGACGATCGTCGCCTCACGGAGCGCCAGGTACGTGTCCTTGCGGCGGAGCCCGGCGGCGCTACCGACGACCCGCAATGTCACGTGCACCGGATGCCGAGGATCGTGCTCGGGCCGCGCCGCGTGCGATGCGCCCGGCTGCTGGCCCTTCGGCTTGCGCCCCGCGCCTCGTCGCTTGCCACCGTGCGTCCTGAAGACCATTTCCACTTGCTGATGTCGCTTTCGCCCCGTGCCCATGACTCGCAAGCTCCTGCTGATGTCGGCCGCCTTGCCGATGATCCTGAATCGGCAGAGAGTCTATCAGAAGCAAGGAGAGATAGCTGCTGCCCAGAGGTCGAGTCAGGTCGAATGAATGATAATATTATATGGAACCGATTCGATCTCCACAGTTCGGTTCTCTGCCAAATCAAGTGACAGCTCGACCAGCGAGCGCGACGAGCACGTGGAGGCGAAGTCATCCATCGCCGCTGCGAGACGCAATTCCGGTCGCATGGCTACCCAGCGTCGCTTGCCTAGAATGAAAGGCACACCCGTGCAAACGCTGTGTCGAACGTCCACCGCTGCCCAGAGGCGAGTGGGTCGAATGAACGACAATATTATGTAAAGTCGATTCGATTCGATCTCCACAGTTTGGTTCTCTGCCAAATCAAGTGACAGCTCGACCAGCGAGCGCGACGAGCACGTGGAGACGAAGTCATCCACTGCCGTTGCGGAGCAGCTCCTGCCCCACTCTCCGCTTCAGCGACGTGGACGAGCTGCGAGCGCGGGGGGCCGGTCCCATGGGCCGAACTGGCCGCTGTTCTCGGAGATGGCTCGTGCGTCGGCGTGACGTGGTTCGAGCTTCAGCCGCCTTCGCGGATCACCGGCTCGAGCGCCGCCGCGAAGCGCGTCATCGCTGGCGTGAGCGCGCGGCCGCGGGCGCGCACCAGCCAGATGGCGCGCGTGGGGAGCTGATGATCGCCCAGCACGCGCACCAGGCGGCCGGCGCGGATGTCGGCGCGGGCGACGTGGGTCGGGAGCGCGACGATGCCCGCGCCGGCCAGCGCCATGGCGTGCAACGCGGCGAGCGAGCTGGATTCGACGCGGGGGACGATCTTGACGCGGCGCTCGCCGCCGGGGCCGCTGATCACCCAGCGGCCGCGATCGGAGACGTGCTCGAGATCGAGCAGGCGGTGCGCGCCGAGCTCCTCGAGGGTGCGCGGCGCCGGGGCGCGGGCCAGGAGCGCCGGCGCGGCGCACAGCCAGCGCTCCTGCGTGCCGATGCGGCGGGCCAGGAGCGTGCTGGCGGAGAGTGAGGTCCCGATGCGGATCGCCAGATCGATGCCCTCCTTGACCAGATCCACGTAGCGATCTTCGAGCAGGAGTCGGGCGCGCACCTCGGGGTGCTCGTCGATGAAGCGGGCGAGCACCGGGGCGACGACGTGCTGGCCGAGGAAGGTGGAGGCGGAGACGATCAGGGTGCCCGAGGGGCGGGCGGTGGCGCGGCGGACCTCGTCCTCAGCGTCGCGTAGCTCGGCGAGGAGCGCGCCGGCGCGGGCGACCAGGCGGCGCCCCTCCTCGGTGAGGGCGAGCGAGCGCGTGGTCCGCACCGCCAGGGGGACGCCGAGGCGGGCCTCGAGGCGCGTCAGGCGCCGGGAGAGCGCCGACGGGGAGAGGCCCAGGAAGCGGGCGGCGCGGGCCAGCGTGCCGGCCTCGGCGACCTGGACCAGCGCCTCGAGATCGGCGAGCGACGACGGCTCCATCGGGCCGGCAGCGTACGCCGGTCGTGCACGGCGTGCACGACAGACATGATGGTTCGTGCGTTGTGCGCACGAGCGGGAGGCGCCATGAAGAGGGCATGAACCCGCGCCGCCTCGCTCACCTCTCGCTCCGGCTGACCCTGGGCGTCAATATCGCTGTCCACGGGCTGGTTCGGGTGACCGATCCACTGGGCTTCGCCGAGAAGCTGGTGGAGCTCTTCGCGGGCGTGCTGCCGCGCTGGGCGGTGCTGCCGTTCGCGGCGGCGCTGCCGTTCCTGGAGCTGGCCGTCGGGTTGGCGGTGCTCGTCGGTGCCCGGCTCATGCACGCGTTATTCTGCGGCGCGCTCGTCATGACGGCGCTGACGTTCGGGACCTGTTTGCGGCAGGACTGGCCGGGAGCGGGGCTGCAGCTCTGCTATGCGATCGCCTACGCGATCCTGCTCGGGACCCTCGAGCACGCGCACTGGACCCTCACGAAGCGAGAAGCATCATGGACCTCCAATTGAATGGCCGCACCGTCCTCGTCACTGGCTCCACCTCCGGCATCGGCCGGGCGGCGGCGGAGCGCCTCGCCCGCGAGGGTGCCAGCGTCCTGATCCACGGCCGCGATCAGAAGCGGACCGAAGCAGCGGCGGCGGAGATCCGGCGCGCCACCGGCGCGGACTCGGTGCGCGCGGTGGCCGGTGATCTGGCGACCGCCGCCGGCGCCGACGCGGTGATCGCGGCGGTGCCCGAGGTGGACGTGCTGGTGAACAACGCCGGCATCTTCGAGCCCAAGGCGTTCGCCGAGATCCCCGACGCGGACTGGCTCAAGATGTTCGAGACCAACGTGATGAGCGGCGTCCGCCTGTCGCGGCACTACTTCCCCAGGATGCTCGCCAAGGGCTGGGGCCGCGTCCTGTTCATCTCGAGCGAGTCGGGGATCCAGACCCCGTCGGAGATGATCCACTACGGGATGACCAAGACGGCGCAGCTGGCGGTGTCGCGCGGCCTGGCCGAGCTGACCCGCGGGACCGGCGTGACGGTGAACTCGATCTTGCCGGGGCCGACGCGCTCCGAGGGCGTGGACGAGTTCGTGCGCGCCCTCGGCAAGGAGCGCGGCGTCTCCGAGCAGGAGATGGAGCGGCTGTTCTTCCAGGAGGCGCGGCCGACCTCGCTCCTCCAGCGCTTCGCCACGGTCGACGAGGTCGCCAACCTGATCGCCTACGTCGCCAGCCCGCTGGCCAGCGCGACCAACGGCGCCGCGCTGCGCGTCGACGGCGGCGTGGCCCGGACGATCGTCTGATCGCCGCGCCGGCTCGCAGCTACCCGTCGCAGCTACGCATCGTCCTTGGCATCGTCCTTGGCGTCGTCCTTGTGCACGCGCGCCGCGGGCAGCGGTTGCGCGTCCTCGGGGCGCACGCTGGCGGCGCCCGCCGCGGCCGCGCCCTTGTCGTCGACGCGGCGGTAGTTGTCGAGGAGCTTGTAGCGCCGCGTGTAGAGCTTGAACACCGCCGTCGCGGCGAACGCGAAGCCGGCGAAGAAGAACATGAGGAACGCCGTCTGGCTGAGCCCGGTGTCCTCGATCCGCGACAGGACGGCGTCGTTGCGCACGCCCGCGTTGACGAGCAAGACCCACAGGTTGCCGATGGTCGTCGTCAGGTTCCAGAAGCTCATGATGACGCCCTTCATCGCGAGCGGCGCCTGGCTGTACGCGAACTCGAGGCCGGTCGCCGAGACCAGCACCTCGCCGAACGTGAGCAAGATGTACGGCGCGATCTGCCACATGATCGAGATCTTGTCGCCGCCGTCGATGACGAGCTGCAGGACGCCGGCGGCGATCCACGCGAACCCGGCGAACGCGATGCCGAGCGTCATCCGGCGGAGCGACGTCGGCTCCCAGCCCTTGCTCCGCAGCCACGGGTAGAGCAGGAGGTTGTTGAGCGGGATCAGGATCATCACGAACAGCGGGTTCCACGCCTGCATCTGCGCGGGCTGGAAGTCCAGGACCCAGACGCCCCACGAGCCGAGATCGAAGTCCCACGACGGAGAGATCATGTCGCCGCCCTGCAGCACCCACGTGGTCGCCTTCTGATCGAACAGCGAGTGGAACGGCGTGACGAGCGCGAACACGATCAAGATGCCGAGCACCGCGCGCACGCCGTCGACGGCCTCGTCCGTGTGCGCGCCGCGCGCGCGCTCGAGCTGCAGCGCCGTGCCCACGCCGCCGAACGAGACGAGGATGACGAGCGCCAGGCAGAGGCTGGGCACGACCGCGAGCGACCACGGCACGCCGAGGTCGAGCAGGACCTCGGGCGCCACGAGCTCGAGCACGCCGAGCGTGAACGCGACGGCCGCGAGCGCGAGCCCGGCGACGGCGATGTAGAAGCCGGTGCGCCCGGCGCCGGCCGGCTGCGCGAGCAGCGCGGCCCGCACGACGCGCGCGAACGAGTTGGGGTTCTTCGGCGCGACCGGCACCATCACGTAGCGCTTGCGGCCGAGCCAGAACACGATGGTGGCGATGAACATCAGCCCGCCGGGGATGCCGAACGCCCACCGCGGCCCGAGCTGGCGGAGGAAGAGCGGCATGAGCAGCGAGGCGAAGAACGAGCCGAAGTTGATGATCCAGTAGAAGGCGTCGAAGACGAGCTTCGCGAGGTGCTTGTTGCGCGAGTCGAACTGGTCGCCCATGAACGACGCGACGAGCGGCTTGATGCCGCCGGAGCCGAGCGAGATCAGAAACAGGCCGAGGTAGAACTGATCGATGTTCGCGCCGGCCGTCGCCAGGCACGCGTTGCCGCCGCAGTAGATCAGGCTGAACCAGAGGATCGTGTTGTACTTGCCGAGGAAGCGGTCCGCGAGCCAGCCGCCGAGCAGCGGGAAGAAGTACACGCCCATCACGAACGTGTGGAACACCTCCTTCGCCGCGTCTCCCCGGTCCGTCAGGTCGGGGTACGCCTGGACGAGCAGGAACGTCATCAGGAACGGCGTCAGGATGTTGCGCATCCCGTAGAAGCTGAAGCGCTCGCATCCTTCGTTCGCGATGATGAACGGGATCTGGCGCGGCATCCGCGCCTGGTCGTCTGGCTTGCGCTGGGTCACGAGGGCCCCCTGAGAGAGCGGTAGGGAGCGGTGATAGCACTAAGATGCCGCGCAGTGACCACCCTCGGCGACTGGCTGGCCGAAGCGCCGTTCGGGCTCGCGATGTCGAGCGGATTCTTCTCGTTCTACGCCCACACGGGCATGCTCTCGGCGCTGCTCGCGGAGGGCCATGTCCCGGTGCACGCGGCGGGCTCGAGCGCCGGGGCGCTGGTCGCGGGCGCGTGGGCGGCGGGGCTGTCGGCGGAGGCGCTCGCCGAAGCGCTCGCGCGGCTTACGCGCGCCGACTTCTGGGATCCGGCGCCGGGCGCGGGCCTGCTCGCGGGGCGGCGGTTCGACGCGCTGCTCCGCGCGCTCCTGCCGGTGGCGGCGATCGAGCGCTGCGCGGTGCCGCTCGCGATCAGCGTGTTCGACATCCTCGCGCGCCGCACGGCCGTCCTCACGCGCGGCGATCTGGCGGCGGCGATCCGCGCGTCGTGCGCGGTGCCGGGGATGTTCCACCCGGTGTGGATCGGTCGCCGGCCGTACTGGGACGGCGGCATCCTCGATCGACCGGGGATCGCGGGCGTGCCGCCGGGGCGGCTCTTGTTCCACCACATCGCGTCGCGCTCGCCGTGGCGCGCCGCGCTGCCGATCCCGCGGCGCCGGGAGCTGGTGGCGCTCGTGCTCGAGGACCTGCCGCGCTCCGGCCCGTTCCGGCTCGAAGCGGGGCGGCGCGCGCTGGCCGCGGCGCGGGAGGCGACCCTGCGCGCGCTCGCGCGGCCGATCGAAGGCGGGCTCGTGCGCGTCTAGGCTTTGGTGCTAGACGCAGCCGGCCTGGCCGATCAAGTCACGAGATTGGTCGAAGCACGACGCAGCTCGCTGCAACTCGCCGTGCTATCAGCCAAGTCCGAGCAGGCGTCGATCGGTCACGTGGAAGCGGTCGTCCAAATACTGCGCGATCGCTTGGGCCAAGATGTCCTCGGCCACGGTGCGATCGGCGTACAAGCCCATCAGTTCTTGCGCAGCCACGCCCAGCTCGTGATCGATAAGCTCCTCGCAGTCGAGCCTCGAACCTCCGGCCGCCTCGTACTCATGGATCGAACCGAGCGTCTCGGCGAGGGCCGAATGGTTAGCGAAGGGACCTTTACGCAGCAGGTAGACCAGCACCGAGTTGAAGTAGCCATCCCCGAAGCGAGCCGCGATCGGGCGCATCGCCGCCTTCAGCCGAAGCGAGAATCGAAGCTTCTCGTTGTCTTTGTCCTTCGCCCGGACGTGCTCCTTGACCAACCAGTCATCGAGCTCGAGCTCCCATTCCGCTTCATCCGGGCCCCGAAAGATGTCGCCATCCGCGCGATAGAACGTGACGAACATCCGGGTCGGGAGGAACGTGAGCCCTTCGCGGTTCCGACGGATCTCGAGCTCGGCGTGATCGACCTCGGGGTTCTTCCGGTACGAGCCCCACGCACGGATCCTCGGATGTTCGGGTGCCGGCGCTGGTGCATCGAAATACTTGTTGGAGGCCGACGACATCGACGATCACTCACTCCTGGGTGGCAACTGTAGCACGCGCAACACCGCCATCGCCGAGGCCCGCGCGGCCTCTGCTCGTGTCTCCTTGATCTTCGAGCGACTGGACGCGTCGGCAAAGTCCGAGATCCCCTTCACGATCACCCACCCTGGATCATCCGCGGGGTCCGAGGCCAGGGCGGCTGACACCGCGCCCATGCCTTCCATCTCGCCCCCGATGACGGGCTGCTCCATCGCCGGGAGGCTCGCGAGCAATTGATCGCGGAACGCGGCGGACTCGATCCGGGCACCGCCGGAGAGGATGACGCCGACCTCGACCCGCTCCGTGGCTCCGGTCCGCACGTACGCCTCGCCGAGTCGCCGAAATCGATCATGCCAGGTCCTGCTCGCGCTCTTCCGTGAGGTCGGGTACTGAACTTCATACCTGCCACGCAACGGGCTCTCGTCGGCATCGACGACTCTGCGGTCGTCATAGAGGAACACCGACTCCGAGACGATCACGTCGCCGATGCGCTGTCGCCCCGGGGCTACTCCGAACGCGGTCCCGATCAAGATGATCGTTGTGGCCTGGGTCTCGGCGCGCGCCTGGATGCAACGAGCGGCGGCCCCATCGGGCGAGAAGGCACCCATGCTCACCTGGATGGAGACAACCCGGTTTGCTCCCACGAGCCCGAGCCGATAGTAGGGGCCGTAACGCCCGGGTAGCTTGTCGAAGGCAGTGCCGAGATCCTTGGCCGCCCGTTCGAGTTGTTTGTGCTCGGTGGGAGTCGCGGTGACGAGCACAACATCGGAGGCAACGGCGCGGGCTTCGCGTACGGCGCGTGCCGCGTCGAGGCCACGGCGCGTGAGATCGTCACGCACGGACTCGACGGGCTCGCCCCGTCGTTCGGCCTCCGCGCGGAGTCGCTGCTCCAGGATCTCACCCGGACTCGGTGGCACAGTCCCTCATATCATGGTCCACCGTCGCGGCGTTTGCCGTACGCGAAGTCAACCTTACAAGGGTGATTAAACAGGTCGGTAGTGTAGGCTTCCCATTGGCAGCGAGGTTGGGTTGACGCGAACGGGTCGGCGCGGGTCGGGCGCGGGTCGGGCGCGGGTCAGGCGCGGGACACCCTGACACAGGCCTTACCTGCAACCGGGCGGGCGTTCGCTAGTCTTGGATCCCATGACGAGGCTCCTTCTGATCGCTGTGGGGGCGGGCGCGCTCGCTGGGTGTACGCCGACCGCGAGCTCGGAGCCGGCGGGTCCGCCGCCGCAGGCGCAGGCCGCGGAGCCGGCGCCACCGGCTGGCGCGACGTTCTCGAGCGCCGTGTACGCCGAGCACATCCGCAAGCTGCGCGCGCGGCTCTCCGCGCGGGGGCTCGGCCAGCTGAACGTCCGGATCGAGGATCCGTTCGTCGTCGCGGGTGACGGCACGCCCGAGGAGCTCGCGCGCAGCGCGCAGACGGTGCGCTGGGCCGCGGACAAGCTCGAGGCGGGCTTCTTCGCGAAGCGGCCGGGCAAGCTCCTCGACATCTTCCTGTTCTCGACGGCGGAGAGCTACGAGCAGGGCGTGAAGGCGCTCACCGGCGAGGCGCCGACCACGCCGTACGGCTTCTACTCGAGCGCCAACGGCGGGCTGTTCATGAACATCGCGACGGGCGGCGGCACGCTCGTGCACGAGATCGTGCACCCGTACGTCGAGGCGGACTTCCCGGGGGCGCCGCCCTGGCTCAACGAGGGGCTGGGCTCCTTGTTCGAGCAGAGCGCCGAGCGCGGCGGTCGCATCGTCGGGCTCACGAACTGGCGCCTCGCGGGCCTGCAGCGCTCGATCGGGCGCGGGGGCCTGCCGAGCTTCCGCGCGCTGACGGGGCTGGGCAGCGACGCGTTCTACGGCGATGACAGCGGCACGAACTACGCGCAGTCGCGCTACCTCCTCTATTACCTGCAGGAGCAGGGGCTCCTGCACGACTTCTACCGCGCGTTCCGCGCCGGGCGCGGCAAGGACCCGAGCGGCTACCAGACGCTCGTCGCGAGCCTCGGCGAGCGTGACATGGCGGACTTCCAGCGCCGCTGGGAGCGCTACGTGGCCGCGCTGCGCTTCCCGTGAGCCAGCACGGGCGGCGGCGGCTGAGCTGGCGCGGCGGCGGCGGTTGAGCTGGCGCGGCGGCGGCGGCGGCGGCTGAGCTGGCGCGGCGGCGCGTCAGCGCGCGGAGCCGGCCGCGGGCTTGGCCTCGGCGGGCTTCTCGGCGGTCGGCTTCTCGGCGGGCTTCTCGGCGGTCGGCTTCTCGGCGGGCTTGGCCGCGGTCGGCTTCTCGGCGGGCTTGGCCGCGCTGCCGGTGGCCGCGCTGTCGGTCACGGCGCAGTCGGCTGCGGTGCTACTGGCCGCGGTGCTGCTGGTCGCAGCGCTGCCCGTCGCGGCGCCCTCCGTGACGGAGCAGCCGCCCGGGGGGCCGCTGACCTTGGGGCTGCTGGCTGCGGTGCTGCTGGTCGCGGCGCTGCTTGCCGCGGCGCTGCTCGTCGCGAGCTTCTGCGTCGGCGGCCGCTCGTAGATCGATCGGACCGGGATCGTGACGGAGCGATCGAAGACGGTGTCCTTCGCCGCCGCCGCGCCCTTGGCGTCCGGCTCCTTGCTGGCGCCGTCGCCAGCGGGGACCGTCACCTTCACGTTCACCTTCACCTCGTCGGCGCCCGGATCCGCGGGGCAGCCGGCCTCGTGCCACGGCGCCTGGTGCGTGCCCTTGGCGCTGAAGTCGCCTGGCGCGAGCGCGCCGGCCGCCTTGCAGACGACGGCGCCGTCGGGCTTCGTCACCTCGACGGTGTACGAGCCGGTGACCGGCATCTGCTCGTGCTTGCCGTCGAACAGGCGGAACGCGATCCGGAGCCGGCCGCGCTCGTCGATCTGCGTGTGGAAGTCCATCTTCCGCAGCTTCCGCGGGCCGGCCGCCTTGTCCGACGACTTGCAGGCGACGGCCGCCACCGCGAGGGACGCCACGAGCAGCGCCACGACCCCGAGCGATCCGATGCGCATCGCGCGAAGCATACCCGGCCCCAGCCGGCGCGGGCGCTACTTGCGCGCCTTCCACGCCGCGAGCACCTTCGCCTCCTTCTCGCGGCTGAGCCCCGCCGAGCGCATCCGCTTGCGCTTGTCCTCGGGGATCGACTCGGGCAGGGAATCGAGCCACGCGAGCGTGTCCCGCGCCGTCTCGAGGATCGGCCGAAATGTCAGGCCGGCCGCCACGGCGCGCGCGTTCGAGATCGTGCCGAAGCCGGCCATCTCGCCCTTGGCGTCGAACCACATCGGCAGCTCGCCCCACGGCGAGACCTCCTGCTCCTCGAGGAACGCCGCGGCCACCCATGTCAGCGTCGCCTTGTTGCCGCCAGCGGCGTTGCACGCCTCGAGCACCTCTCGCATCGTGATCCGCCGCGCGGGCCCGAGCGCATTGAACGTGCCGACCGTGCCGTCCTCGACGACCTTCACGATCCACGCGCCGAGGTCCCGGCCGTCGATGTACTGCGTCGGCGTCGCGCCGTCGCCGGGGCACAGCACCTCGCCGCCCTCGGCCATCCGCGCCGGCCAGTGCGTGAAGCGGCCGGTCGGATCGCCAGGGCCGATGATGAGGCCGGGCCGGAGGTTCGCGACGCGGCCGGGCATCGCCGCCTCGGCCGCCTGCTCGCACAGCGCCTTGAGCGCGCCGTAGTGCTGCTTGACGTCCTCGCTCGCCGGATCGGGGAGCGTCGCGAGCGGCGCGGCCTCGTCGGCGCCGATCCGCTCGTGGCCGGCGTAGACCGAGATCGTCGAGATGTTGACGTACTGCTTGACGCTCGGCGCGAGCAGCTCCGCCGACAGCTTCGTGATCCGCGGGACGTACGCCGAGGTGTCGACGACGGCGTCCCACGTCCGGCCGCGGAGCGCCTCGAGCTTGCCGTCGCGGTCGCCCTGCAGCTTCTCGACGGTCGGGAACAGCTCCGGCCGCGTCTTGCCGCGGTTGAACAACGTCACCTTGTGGCCGCGCGCGAGCGCCGCCTCGACGACGTGCGGCCCGAGGAAGCCGGTGCCGCCGAGGACGAGGAGCGTCTTCTGCTTCGGCGGCGCGGCGGCGGCGGGCGCGGGCGCAGCGGCAGCGGCAGCGCCGGCGAGAGGCGGCGCGTCCCGGCGCGAGCCGCACGAGGCGGCGAGCCCGGTGGCCAGCGAGCCAAGCAGGAACGAGCGGCGATCGAGCGTCATGCGGGCTCCTTCGAGGAGACGACGGTGGCGGTGGGGAGCTCGGGGCCGCGGGGCAGGCGGCGGCGGAAGCCGAGCCCGAGCGCCAGGGCGAGCGAGATCCAGAGGGCGATGAGCGGCCAGGTGACGGCGACGAGCGCGGAGACCCCGCCGAGCGACGCGAGCGTCGTGAGGACGAGGTACAGCTTGGCCCCGCAGAGATCGCCGAGGCGGTAGACCACGGTGTCGATCACGTTCTTCGCGCGGTACTTGTCGTCGCGCTCGACGACGGTGAACGCCAGCTCGCGCGCGGGCCGGGTCAGGCCGTGCGTCGCGGTGCGCGTGGCGATCATCGCGAACATGAGCGTCGCGATCGACGGCGCCTCGGCGAGCTCCGTGAGCGCGAGGCCCTGCGCGATCGGCAGCGCGAGGAGCACGATCCCGGGCCCGACCCACCGCAGGAGCGGCGCCGCGAGCAGCGTCTGCGCGGCGAACGTGGCGGCGTTGGTCCAGAAGTCGATCGTGGCGAACAGCTCGGTCCGCGCCTCGCGCGTCGGCACCAGCGCCTTCGTGAGCCCGGCCTGCTGGAGGTAGAGGAACGTCGCGGCGATCGCGGTGCACAGCACGTAGCCGGCGATCGCGAGCAGGTACGGCGAGCGCAGCCGGAGGAGGCCACGGACGGCCGCGGGCAGCGCCGGCTCGGGCGGCGTGTCGTCGCGCGCGGGCGCGTGCTCGAGCGACTCGCCGGCGCGGCGGAGCGCGTAGAGCCCCACGGCGGCGAGCTCGAGCAGCGCCGCGGACAGGAGCAGGATGCCGTGGACGCCGACCACGCCGACGAGCTCGCGCGCGAGGAGCGGGCCGACGATGGCGCCGAGCGTGCCGCCCGCGGCGATCGGGCCGTAGAGCCGGCGCGCGATCTCGGGCCCGAGCAGATCGGCGAGCAGGCTCCAGAACACCGAGACGACGAACATGTTGAAGACGGCCGACCAGACGTAGAACACGCGCCCGACGACGATTGGCTCCACCTTCAAGTAGACGAGCGTCGCGAAGAGGACCCAGCACGCCGCGAACGCGTGGAACGCGATCGGCACGTACTTGCGGCGGCCGCCGCGCGCGAGCAGCGCGCTCCACGCCGGCGACACGATGCTGATCGTCACGAACGTCCCGATGAAGAGGAGCGGGATCTTGTCCGGGTTGCCGTCGAGCACGAGCGCGTCGCGCACCGGGCGGAACGCGAAGTAGCTCGCGAGGATCGCGGCGAACGTGAACGCGCCCAGGGCGGCGACGATCAGCTCTCTGCGTCCGCGGGCGAGCACGTCTGCCCTACGTTACCGATCGACGCGCAGCCGTCTAGTCTGCGACGCGTGCGACCTGGCGCGCCGACGCGTGCGACTCGTGCGGCGACTCGTGCGACACGCGGAGCTGCGAATGCTCGAAACGGCGATCGTTCAGCGGGGGCCCCGCGCTTCGCCCCTCGCTCGCGTTCGGGGCTCAGTCGCGCTGCTTCGGCTTCGGGGCGTTCGCCCACTTGCGGACGGCCATGTCCTCGCCGCACCGGAGCTCGTAGCGATCGCCGTACGCCTTGGCGTCCTCGAACCGGCCGTCCATCACGTACAGCCGCATCAGCTCGAGCACGCGGGGCCGATCGCAGACGTCGCCGATCAGCATGCCGAGCTCCTCGATCCGGGCGCGGCGCACGGCCACGACCTCGGCGAGCTCGGCGCGCAGCAGCATGGCCCGGTTCGGCCGATACTTCGGGAGCATCGCTGTGCCCCACACGCTGACGGCGAGCACGAAGCCGCAGACGATCGCCACGAGCGCGAGGCGGCCGCGCCGCGCGATGCGCGTGGCGCCGGCCTTCACCGAGCGGGCCTCGAGCTCCTGCCAGTCGGCGCCGGGCATGGCGAGGCGCAGCTCCTCGAGCGCGCGGCGGGCGTCGTCGATGACGACCGGCTCGGGCGGGCGGGAGCCATCGAGGTTGGCGACCGCGAGCGGGCGCACCTGCGAGCGGAGCTCGTCGTAGCCGGTGGTGGGGGCGCCGCGCTTGGCGAGGATTTTGCGCGCGGTGTCGAGCTGGTTCCACAGCTCGGGGTAGCCGTCGTGGAGCGTGCGGAGGGCGCCCCAGCGCTCGTGGCGCTCGGGGCCGCCGAGCGCCGCGGCGGAGGCAGCGCAGTCGGCGATCAGCCCGTCCGCGATCTGGATCGCAGCCACGGCGCGATCATGGTCGGCGGGGCGTTGGGCGCTGTCGCGATACATTCCGGGCAGGATAGCCCGGCCGGGGTCGGCCGCATCCGGGTTTCGGCTCGCTCCCGGTGAAATCCGGGGGCCGCCCCTGTCAGCGGCAGGTCTGGCCCCGCGAGTAGGCGAACCCGACGTTCCGCCCTACCAGCCACTCGACCAGGTAGAACCCCAGCGGCTCCACCTCGTAGGCGCTGCACATCTGGCGCTTCATGCCGGGCGCCGCGCACTCGCCGCCCGGGTAGCCGCACTCCACCTGCTGCGGGAAGAGCAGGCCGAGCCCGATGGCGATCATCGCGGTGAGCTGCTTGGCCCGCGACGTCATGCCGGGGCCGATCACGGGAGGACCGCGCGCTGCATGGCCGGCGATCCTACCGCATCGGCCGCATCGGACCGGGCGCCCCGCCGCTGTCATCCGCGGGATGCGATCGGGCCGGGCGCCCCGGGGCGTAACTGCTCGAGGAGAAACGGCGGAGCGCGTGGCATATGCGCTGCACTTGCCGGCGACATGCACACCACCACGAGCTCCTCGCCCACGTTCGCATCGATCGACATCGCTGTCCTCCTGAGCGTGCAGGGCGGCTGCGGGAAGAAGCATAGCTGCGCGGCGCCCGCCCCGGCGACTGCGCCTGCGCCGCTGGCGCCCCCGCGCGCGCCGAGGCCGAGCATCGAGACGAACGTCAGCATCAGCTACCAGTAGGCTCCCGCCACGAGATCCCGGCTGGCACCGGCGCGGCCCCCGGCGCCGTGTTACGACGGCCACATGCGATGGCCGATCCCAGCGGGTGCTGGCGTCCTTGCTTGCGCCTGCCTGTGCGCCGCTCCGGCGCCTGCCCGTGCCGACGATCCGCTCTACACGTGCGCGAAGGCTCCGGCCGACGCGAAGCTCACGATCCAGTTCACGCCGGATCTGACGCTGCGTGATCTGGGCGCGTGGCTCACGGGCTTCACGTGCAAGAGCGTGATCTACGACGGCGAGGCGGTCGCGCGCGCGCCGAAGCTCATGCTGATCGCGCCCACCGCGGTGACGCCGCGGCAGGCGGTGCAGCTGTTCATCGACACGGTCAAGAAGGCCGGGCTCGCCGTCGCCGAGAAGCCGGACACGTTCATCGTCTCGCTCGATCCGGCGGCGCAGCGGCGCTGCCTCGCCCCGCCGGCCGCGCCGCGCGCGGGGGCCGGAGCGGGCGCGTGCGCCAAGGCGGCCGCCGACGCGAAGCTCGCGCTCAGCTTCAAGCCGGACACGACGCTCGAGGATCTGGCGCTGTGGATCACGGGCTTTTCGTGCAAGCAGGTCAGCTTCGATCCATCGATCGCGACGCAGGCGACGCAGGTGAGCCTCATCGTGTCGGCCAAGGTCACGCCGCGCCAGGCGAGCCGGCTGTTCGTCGACGCGATCGAGGCGACCGGCCTCACCGTCACCGAGACGGCCGCCGGCTTCGACGTGAAGCCCGGGCCGCGGTGGGCCCACTGCAAGGCGGCGGCGCGCCCGCCCGCGCTGGCGCCAGGTCCGGCTCCGGTGGTGCCCGTGGTGCCGGCGCCGACGCCGACGCCGGTCCCGCCCGCGCCCGATCCGGCGATCGACGTGGCCGCCGTGCTCGATGCGGGGATCCGCAAGATCGACGCCACGCACTACGAGGTGACGCGCGCGGCGCGCGATCAGATCCTCGACAACCCGATGGCGTTCGCGAAGGGGGCGCGGATCGTGCCCGCGATGAAGAACGGCCAGCTCGACGGCTTCAAGGTCTACGCGCTCCGCGCGGGCTCGCTGCTCGAGCGGATCGGCGTCCGCAACGGCGACACGCTGCAGACGCTCGGCGGCCACTCGCTGTCGGAGCCCGACAAGGCGCTCGAGGCGTACAGCGCGCTGCGCACCGCCACGCAGATCGAGCTCGGGCTCGTGCGGAGCGGCGCGGCGATGACGATCGCGATCGCGTTCGTGAAGTAGCGCCGCGGCCGCCGTCCGGCGGCGCAAGGGCGGCGAGGGCGCGAGGGCTCAGCGCGGGTGCAGCCACCCGGGCAGGAGCGAGAGCGGATCGATGTTGACGCTCTTGTCGTAGCTCACGCCGGCCTGCTCGATCATGGGCTGCAGGCGCCCCTGCTTCCAGCCGGTCAGCACGTCGCTCGCGCCGCCGGCGAGCGTGCCGCCGATGAAGATCTGCGGGATCGTCGGCATCTGCGTCCGCGCGGTCAGCGCGTCGCGGATCTTCCAGCCCCAGTTGTCCCGCTGGTTCTCGGCCGAGTCGAGCGGGATGCGGTGGTACGGGATGCCGACGCGCTCGAACAGCTTGCGCACCGCCGCGGTGAACTCGCACCACTCGAGCGCGAAGATCACGACCGGCTGCGCCGGATCGGTGACGGTCTTTTCGACGAACGCGACGGCCTCCGGGGAGAGCTGCGGCGCTGCGGCGGGCTGCGCCGCGGGCGCGGCGGCGGCGGGCGCGGGCGGCGGGGCCGCCGCGTCGAACCGGTAGCCCGGCGTGGACCGCGAGATCGCGAGCTCCTCCTCGGTCATGTCCGAGGGGATGGCGGGGAAGTCGGTGAACAGCTGCGTGGTCAGGTAGCGCTCGCCGGTGTCCGGCAGCATGCACAGGACCGTCGAGCCCTCCGGCGCGTCCGCGCAGACCTTGAGGGCGCCGGCGAGCGTGGCACCCGCCGAGATGCCGACGAAGATGCCCTCCTTCTGTGCCAGCTCGCGCGACAGCCGGATCGCGTCGGTGCCGGCGACCTCGAGGATCCGATCGGCGAGCTTCATCTCCATCGCGTCCCCGGTGAGCTTCGGCACGAAGTCCGGGGTCCAGCCCTGCATCGGGTGCGGCTGGAACCGCGGGTGGCTGCTGGCGGGGCCGCCGGTCGCGGTGCGCTCCTGCGGGACGCCGCTCGAGAGGAGCGGCGCGTTGGTCGGCTCGCACACGACGATCTTGGTGTCGGGGCGCTCCTTCCGCAGGACGCGGCCCACGCCCTTGAACGTGCCGCCGGTGCCGTAGCCGGTGACGAAGTAGTCGAGGCGCTCGCCGGCGAAGTCGGCGAGGATCTCGCGCGCCGTCGTGCGCGAGTGCATGTCGGCGTTGGCCTCGTTCTCGAACTGCCGCACGAGGAACCAGCCGTGCTGCTCGGCGAGCTCGATGGCCTTGGCCAGCATGCCGGTGCCGCGCTTGATCGCGGGCGTCAGCACGACCTTGGCGCCGAGGAAGCGCATCAGCTTGCGCCGCTCGACGCTGAAGTTCTCCGACATCGTGACGACCAGCGGGTAGCCCTTCTGGGCGCACACCATCGCGAGCCCGATGCCGGTGTTGCCGCTCGTGGCCTCGATGACCGTCTGCCCGGGGCGCAGCTGACCGGTGCGCTCGGCGTCCTCGATGACGCCGAGCGCGAGGCGGTCCTTGACCGAGCCCATCGGGTTGAACGCCTCGATCTTCACGTAGAGCTTCACGTGCGCGGGCGCGAGCTTGTTGATGCGCACGACCGGCGTGTTCCCGACGGTCCCGAGGATGTTTTCGTACTTGGCCATGGCTGCGCGCTCCGGGTGCGTGGTGCGTTGAAGGCGTTGAGGGCGTTTGGGGCGTCCGAGATTAGACGCATCCCTGGCCGCGGGCTAGCCGGTCGGGCCCGCCGAGGCTGCGGGCTCGTCGGGGGCTGCGGGCTCCTCGTCGAAGGCGGGCGGTGGCGGGGACGGCACGCTCGCGACGGGAGTGCCGCGTTCGCGGCGCCGGGGCGCGCCGCGCTCCGCCCACGAGCCGCGCAGGTCGCTGCTCAGCATCGCGATCAAGACGTCCGCGGTGCTCACGCTGACGTTGCTGCCAGGTCGGGTCGCCATGGCGTCCTACCAACCCACCAGCGCGGCGGTGCATGCCATAGGTGAAAGAAAAATCCGTATTCCAGAACGCATTGCGAGCGGCCAGAATGCAACGGATAGACCACAGGTCGAACCAGTCTAAGCACAATCAAAACAGATCAATACAAGGATTCGGCCGCGCCGCGACTGTGGATCAATCGGACACCATGGCTACTCGGGCAGCCATCAGCTCTCGGGAGGACAGCGCCTCGCTACGGCGTTCCGCGCGTGCCGCGGGGCGTGGCGCGGCTCGCGGCGCGCGCCCGCTCGCCGTCATCGCGAGCTCCGGGCGCCGGCTCGCGCCGGGCGTGCGTGGCGAAGCAGCCCCGTCAAATGAGCAGCAAATAAGATAAAGTCATGTAATTGCTTGATATTTCATGCAAGTGAAGATCGTTCGGTCACCTGGGATCAAATAGCTGGAGCGGGCGGAGCAGGCGCTGCCCAGCTCGGCACGTAGCGCATGAACTTCCGACCGGCATCGGGGTTAACCGCCACGATAACGCCACCCTCGACGGCCTCCTTGATGAGGCGAGATGCGATCGCGCTGTTCTTCTCGTCGATGCGAAATCTTGCTCGCACAGAAGCATTCGTAAGCTGATCGTTGCTCACGTACTTCAGGCACGCGTGCAGGTAGCACGCACGAATCCGATCCTCGCGGTCCATCTTGTCGAGAGCGCGGTGTGCGAACAGCACGGCTCGCGTAGCGTCGCCACGGACCTCGAACAGCGGCGCGGGAAGCTGAAAGCTCTCAGTCTCAGCGACCACCTTATCGATCCCGCTGCCGCGCTCCTCGCAGATCCCCATCCGGCGCATCAGGGATGCGAGGCTCTCGTTGCGGGACTGAGGCGGCAGATCGAGGAAGCGATCGGCTCCCACCAACGGCACGCCGGGGTTGGTGACTTCAAGGCGATCAGCAAAAATCTCCACGGTAGGCCCAGCACCACGAACGAAAAAATCCTGGTGGATGAGGGCGTTGGCAACGAGTTCACGCACCGCGATCGTCGGGTACATGGGGACTGTCTTACGTAGCGCCTGCTCGATGATCTCGTTCGACGGGATGAGCACGTTCACGTATTGGATCAGGCCCTCGAAACCACTCGCGTACCCCTTGGTTCCTTCTTGCTCCCGCTCCGACGTCGTCCGATCTATACCCTTGTAGACGATTACGCGGATCGCTTTGCGTTGCAGGCCCGGAAACGACGACAGATGCCTGGCGAAGAGAATCGCGCCCAGGTTAGTGATGTTCCATCCACCGGCATCGCCTGGAACGATGAGCCGATCGTCGACGAGCGCTGCCAAGACTTGGGAACGACCGGCCGGAAGCGGCCGATCGACCAGTTCAAAATACCTCGAATAGTCGATGCTCTGGACGACCTGTTCGTCCGTGACATGCTCCGCTGCCAGACCTACCTCGAACGGTGTCTGATCGAACAGTCGCCAGAGAGCCCGTTCCTTTTCCGGATAGTCCTTCAACGGCTTCTTGTAGGATCCGACGCGGATGTACTCGATGCCCTGAAACTGCACGGGCTGACGCACCGCGCGCTCTATCTCGAGCACAACGACCTGCTTGCCGTCGATCGTGACGTCGTGGAACCAGAACTCCAGTTTGGGCGTGAGAAGTTGCAGGAGCCAGCTCTCCAGCTCCTGGTTCCCTATCTTCGTGGAACGAGGAGAGACAGTGGTCCCCACGATCGCGTGGGTCGCATCATCGACGCCCCACACCAGATAGGAGGCTGATTTCTTGGTCAACGCGGCGGCGTTCGCGAGGGCCGAGATGTACTGCCCGAGATCCTGTGGGTTGTCGTTGTTCCTTTTGAACTCCACCCATTCGGTTTCCCTCGGGAGCTTGCACAGCTCGCGAACCAGATCTTCGAGAAACTTGGGCGAGCGCACCGCACTCATTGATCGTTCGACATTCTCGGCCCATCGCGTCCGGAGTCAATCGGAAGAGCCTACCGACTGAGGAGCGCTCAGATTCGTGCGCAGCGCGCCCCGCGGGACTTCGCGACAGCGGTTCGCACGCTCGCGGGGCGGCGGCCCAGCGGCCTCGGAACCGGCAGGGCGAGGAAACGGATCCGAAGATGATGGGTACACCGGAGCAAGAGACGCAGTAATACTCGGTAATTTCAGAGCGCGGTCGCCTTTCGTCGCGTCGCTGCGCTCGTTGTCAACTCCGGCGTCGTCCTCGGAGGCTGGCTCACACCGCGCCAGAAGCGTCGCGCTGAACTCGCGAACACTTTTCGATCCGGAGAGTGGAAACTTTCACTGTCACTCCCGGCCACGAGATCCAAGGGCTCGTATCAAATCGATCATGATTTCGCGTTCCAATGCGCGCCGGATCCCCTTGTCCTCGCTACGGCGTTCCGCGCGTGCCGCGGGGCGTGGCGCGGCTCGCGGCGCGCGCCCGCTCGCCGTCATCGCGAGCTCCGGGAGCCGCCTCGCGCCGGGCGTGCGTGGCGATCTCGGGGATCGCGCGCGTGGCGATGCGGGCCATCGCCTTCGACAGCGCGCGGGCGAGGCCCTCCTGCGACAGCTCGGTCAGGGGCTCGGTCTCCGCCAGCTCGCGGACCCACAGGACCTCGCCGCTCTGCGCGTCCTTGAGCGTCAGCTCGACGGCGACGCGGCCGAGCCAGCGCGCGCGCGACTCGTCGACCTCCTCGATCGCGATCAGCCGGCCGCCGAGCACGAACGGCGCGCTGTCCGATTCGCGGACGACCGCGCGGAACTTGCCGCTCCGCTCGAGCGCCTGCTCGAGGTAGCCGGTGATCATCATGCCCGGGGGCGCGCTCCAGCGGTGATAGTTGTAGTAGTCGAGCCGGTACGGGCTCGCCCGGTACACGATGCGCTCGTCCTGGTACGCCTCCTCGGCGGCCAGGGGCTCGAGGGCGAGCACCGGCGCGTCGCTGGTGTCGACACCACCGCCGGCAGCGCGGGCGCCGCTGGTCGCGGTCGCGGTCGCGAGCTGGTAGTAGCGCGTCTCGGGCACCTTCCCGGCGCAGCCGGCGAAGAGCGCGAGCACGACCGCGAACGCGAACGCGATGGCGAACGCGGCGGCGAACGCGGCGGCGAACGAAGCGGCAGATGCACAGGCGGTCGATATGGCGCGGTTCACGGCATCCTCCGATCGGGTTGCGCGCCGGAGAACAGCAGCCGCGATGGCCGCTGCCGCACCTCCCGCGCGAGGTCCTTGAGGCTGCGGCTGGCCTGCCGCAGGTCGAACATCGTCGAGCGCAGCACGCCGCCGTTCTCGCGGAGCAGGCCCTGGAGCTGGCCCACCACCTCGTCGGCGCTCGTCGCCACGCGGCCGACGGCGTCGACCGAGCGCCGGACACCGGCGCGGTTCTCGGCGACGATCGTTCGCAGCGTGGCGCCCGCGGCGGCGATCTCGGAGCCCGCTGTGGCGATCTCGGCGATGCCGCGCCGGGCGCCCTGCGCCAGCTCGCCCTGCGGATCGGTCAGCGTCTCGACGTTGGCCAGGATCCGGTTCGATCGCTCCATGAGCGCGGTCGTCTGCGCGGCGAGGTCCTCCGCGCGCCGCTCGAGCTTGTCGAGGATCGTCTCGCCCGCGGCGATCGTGCTGCCCGGTGGCAGCGGCGGCGCGGCGATCGTGCCGTCGCGCAGATCGATCACCTTGAGCCCGGTGATGCCCGCGAACTGCAGCACCGCGCGCGTGTCGGTGCGCACCGGCGTGCCGCGCTTCACGCGGATGTGGACGCGCACCCGGCTCGGATCGATCGGCGAGACGGTGAGGCCCTCGACGCTGCCGACGCGCACGCCGCTCAGGTAGACGCTCGCGCCCTCCTGGAGCCCGTACACGGAGCCCTCGTACTCGACCTGATAATCATCGCCGCGCTCGACGAGGCGCATCCCGCCGAAGGCGAGCA
Source organism: Kofleriaceae bacterium (assembly GCA_035558535.1). Lineage (GTDB taxonomy): Bacteria > Myxococcota_A > Polyangia > Haliangiales > Haliangiaceae > JABFXX01. The sequence goes on along the minus strand of DATMCI010000189.1, from coordinate 7,250 downwards.
GGCCGATCGCGGCGAGCGCGGCGGCGGCGACGATGAACAACCCAGCGCGAATCTTGCGGCTACGACTAGCCATGAATCACCTCACGCTCGGCGCGGCAGGAGAGCCCTCCGCGACCCGGTGGAAGAAGTGGTAGACGATGTCTTCGCGGCTCTGCGACAGCTCGTCGATCGTGCCCTCGGCGATCACCTTGCCGCGCCCCAGCATCACGGCGCGGTCGGCGATCGCGCGGATGCTCTCGAGCTCGTGGGTCACCACGATCATCGTGATCCCGAGCGCCTCGCGGAACCCGATCAGGGTCTCGTCGATCGTGGCGGCCACGATCGGATCGAGGCCCGCCGACGGCTCATCGATGAAGAGCAGCTCCGGATCCATGATCGAGGCGCGGGCGAGCGCGACGCGCTTGCGCTGGCCGCCCGACAGGCTCGCCGGCGCGCGCTTGCCATAGCCGGCGAGGCCGACGGCGCTGAGCCGCACCTCGACCATCTCGCGGATCACAGCGCGCGGCAGGCGCGTCAGCTCGCGCAGCGGCAGCGCCACGTTCTCCGCGACGGTCATCCCGGAGAACAGCGCGTCCTGCTGGAACGCGGTGCCGGTGCGGTGGAGGAGCCGCATGCGCTCGTCGTGCGGCAGGTCGTAGAGCGACTTCCCGAACAGCCGGATCTCGCCGGAGAGCGGCGGCAGGAGCCCGGTGAACGCGCGCAGGAGCGTGGACTTGCCGCTGCCGGAGCCGCCGAGGAGGGCGAGGATCTCGCCGCGCTGGACGCGCAGCTCCACGTCCGTGACGACCGGCGCCTCGTAGCCGACCGAGACGTCGCGGCACTCGAGGAGAGTGGAACGAGTGTGCTCGCTCATGTGTAGTGCTTCCCCAGCGAGCTGACGGTCGCGAAGATCGCGTCGACGACGATGATCAGCGAGACGCCGGTCACCACCGTCTTCGTCGCGGCGGCGCCGACGCTGCTCGCGTCGTCGCCGGCCCGCATCCCCAGGTGCGCGCCCGAGAAGCCGACGATCCACGAGAACACGAAGCTCTTGGACATGCCGTGCAGGAAGTCGCCCATCGTCACGCGCTCGGTGACGCGCGCGAAGAACGAGACCGGCCCGAGATCGAGCACGGCCTGCGCGATCAGCATGCCGCCGGCGATCCCGACGGCCATCGAGAACAGCGCGAGCGCGGGGCCGGCGACGGTGATCGCGAGCAGCCGCGGCACGACGAGGAACCGGACCGGCGAGATGCCCATCGCCGACAGGGCATCGATCTCGGAGCGCACGCGCATCGTGCCGAGCTCGGCGGCGATCGCGGCGCCCGTGCGGCCGGTCAGGATGATCGCCGACATGAGCGGCGCCAGCTCGCGCACCATCGACAGGCCGATCGTGTCGGCCACGAACACGCCGGCGCCGAACCGCTGCAGCTGCAGCACCGCCTGGAACCCGACGGTGAGGCCCAGCATGCACGAGAGCAGCGCGATGATCGGAACGCCGTCGGCGCCCATCTCGGCGATCTGGCGGGCGACCGAGCCCGCGGGGAGCTTGGCGCGCCGCGTGGCGACGGCCAACGTCTGGCGGACCGTCTCGCCCATGAGGCCGATGAACGCGCGCACCCCGGCGGCCGCGTCGAGCACGCGCTCGCCGATGCGCTCGAGCGCGCCGGGCGGCGCGACCTCACCGGGCGGCGCGGCCGCGGCCGCGCGCTCGATCTGCGCGAGCACGGCGCGGTGCGCCTCGTCGAGGGCCGTCACCTCGAACGGGACGCGGCGCTGCTCGAGCCGGCGGCGGGCGAGCGAGACGGCCGCCATGCCCGCCGAGTCGATGCGCTCGGCGCCGGCGAAGTCGACGACCACCCGGCCGAGGTCGCGGCGCCGGCCCAGCGCGCGGAGCTGGCGGTGGAGCGCGCCGGCGGACCGGACCGTGAGATCGCCCTGGAGCCGGACCACGGTGGCGCCTGCTTGTTGCTCGATGGCGGCGATCGGTCCGGGCACGGGCAGCCTCCATTGCAAGATCGCGCGCAGGTCTCCGAGACCCGGCGCGTCACGCAGCCGGTGCGGCATGGCGGCTCGCTCGCGGCCGGTCCGGGCGCATGCGCACGGAAGAAGCACACCCCGGAGGCTCGGATTCCGATAATCTCCGCCCGTGGCTCGGATCCCCTACCTTGGATTGCTCGCGATCGGAGCGTGCGCGCGCGCCGGCACTGGCGAGCCCGACGTGGTCGTGGACGCGGGGCAGGACGCCACTCCCTGTGCGATCCAGACGTACTACAAGGATGCCGACGGCGACGGGCACGGGAACCCCGTGATGGCGGTGCAGGCGTGCACAGCGCCCGCCGGCACCGTGGCGAGCAACGACGACTGTGACGACAACCACCCGCAGCGCTTCCCCGGTAACGCGGAGCTCTGCGACGTCATCGACAACGACTGCAACGCCGTGACGATGGAGATGGCGTCGTGCCCGACCGGCTGCACGCCGATCCGCCGGCCGGCGCCCGACGACGTGGCGCACTCGTACCTGTTCTGCACCGCGACGGCGACGTGGGCGAGCGCGGCCGCGACGTGCGGCAACGCGATGTACAAGATGGTGCAGATCGAGAACGCGGCCGAGAACGCGTTCGTGCGCAGCACCGCGAACCTGGTGTTCCCGGTCGGCGTCGTCATCTACATCGGTGCCAACGACATCGCGACCGAGGGCGTCTGGGCGTGGGACGGCAGCGTGCAGTTCTGGCAGGGCGGCCCGATCGGGGGCGGCGGCGGGCCGTTCATGAGCCGCTACGCGAACTGGGATCCCGACGAGCCGAACAACAGCAGCAACGCCGAGGACGTCGCCGAGATGAAGAGCGACGGCACGTGGAACGACGCCGGCGGCGGCACCCTCCTGCGGTTCGCCTGCCGGCGCTGACGCCGCCGCGGGCGCCGCTACGGCGCGGGGCTGGGCTCGGGGGCGGCGCTGCTGCCGCCGGTGCTGCCGCCGCCGCTCCGCCGCTCGACGCTCAGGATCTCGATCTTGGCGCGCTCGAACGCCGCCTTCAGATCGTCCCAGTCGCCCGCGCGCGCGCCGCCGGTGAGGAGCACCTCGGCCCCCGCGGCCGTCTTGCACGCGGCCACCGCCTCCTCGACGGTGGTCGCCTTGCCGTCGACGGTGATCCCGCTCGCCGCGACGCGGACCTCGCACCGGCGCGGGCCCGCGTCGACCGGCGATAGCAGCCCCTGGGCCGAGCCGGAGCCCGGCCCCTCGCCCTCGCCCTTGCCCTTGCCGAGCCCCAGCCCGCCGAGCCCCAGGCCCTGACCGCACGTCAGGTACGAGGCGGCGATCGCGATCGCCGAGACGAGGATCGCCCACCAGAGGAGCTTCCGCCGCACCCGACGGCGATCGATGTGCTTCGCGACGTCCTTGGCGAGGCGCCGGTCGTCGACCGGCCGGGGCGCGGCTGGCCGGGGCGCGGCCGGCCGCTGAGCGGGAGGCTTGGGGGTTTGTGGGCTCATGGTGGGCTCAGCTTGGCAGGATCGATGAGGGTGGCCATGCCGCGCTGATCCCGGAGGCACCGCACGATGTCGTGCCCGAGCCCCTCGAACAGCGCCACGCTGCCGGCGAGGCGCTTCAGCTCGGCGAGCGGCCGATCTGGCACGATGATCACGAGGTGGCGCGCGAGGTCGGCCAGGTGCAGGTGGACGGCGGCGACGCGGCACACGCGCAGCTCGGCCGAGGTGTCCCCGAGGTACTCGACCTCGATGCTTGGATCGCGGCTGTCGGTGAGGAGCGGCGTGTCGAGCGGCAGCGTCTGGCCCGCGTGCTCGAGCGTGGCGATCGTGGCCTTCGTGCGATCGCCATCGGCCTGCACCGCGATCCGCACGACGAGCGGCGTCCGCTCGGCGAGGTCCTGCTCGAGGCTCTCGAGCGCCTTGACCCGCAGCGCAGCGACGCTCGGCGGTGGCGCGAGCGGCGCGGGCGGCGCGGGCTTCGGCGGCGGCGGCGCGGTGAGCCGCGCGACCTCCTGCTGCGCGGCGGCGGCGCGGATCAGCGCGACGAACACGACGATGAACAGGACGTCGAAGAGTGACGTCAGGTCCGGCGGCCGGCGGACGTGGCGCTTGCCTCGCCCTCTCATGCGGGCACCGCCGCTGCCGCGTCGGCGGCCTCGCGCGCCGCGAGCCGGCGCGCGTCCCACGCCTCGAGGTTCTTCTCGCAGGCGTCGACCCAGGACGGGAGCTTCATGCCGAAGCTCGCCGAGAGCAGGATGCTGCACGCCAGCCCCGCGACGGTGGTCCACACCTTGAGCGCGAGCGGCCCGAGGAGCTTCGTGACGTCGTTGCCCGTGTACATCAGGGACAGGCCGATGCCGAGCACGGTGCCGAGCAGGCCGAGCTGGCGCAGGAGATCCGTCCAGAACGACAGCGCCGCCTCGAGCCGCTGCGCGCGCATCTGCCAGCTCCGCACCTGCTTGTTCGCCCACGCCGGGTCTTTCGCCGTGAGGATCGCGTGCGACTCGTCGCGGATCTGCTGGACGTCGAGTGACGTCGGCGGCTTGGCAGAGCCGGGCTCGCCGGCCACCAGCTCGAAGCCCAGGTGGTCGGTGAGCGCGCGGACCCAGGAGAGCTCGCGGTAGACGTGCCACCAGCCGGCGAAGGCGACCAGCACGATGAACGCACACAGCGCGATCGTGAGCCCCCAGCCCTGGATGAACGGCTCCATCGCCCGGGCATCATAGCGGGAAGCCCCACGCGACGCGTGCAGGCCGCACGCGATCAGTCGCGGTGAGCGGCGCGAGGGGCGCGCGCGGCGCGGATCGGTGAAGATCGATGCGTGAGGCGCGGCGTCCTCGTCGGATCGATCGCGGTGCATGTGGCGCTCGCGGCGCTCTTGTACGGCGTCGCGCGGCGCGAGCCGGCGCCGGCGCCGCCGTCGGCGCGGCCGCCGATCGCGATCGAGGTGGCCGCGCGCGCGGCGCCGGCGGTGCCCGCGGAGCCGGGCGCGGAGCCAGCGAGCGCTGGCGCACAGGCGGCATCGGGGCGCGGCGCGGCCGCGGCCCCGGCTGTGCGGCCGGCGGCGCCGACTGGGCGGGCGCCGCTGCGCGCCGCTGCGCGAACGGCAGCGTCTGCGTCCGCGGCGCCGGGGCCGGGCCGCCTCGCGATCAGCGGCTACGATCGCGCTGTCACGGGCGACGGCGGCGGCGACGGCGATGGCGACGGCGGCAGCAACGGTGCGGGTGACGGCGCGGACAGTAACGGCGGCGTGCTTGGCGCGCTCGCGGCGCTCCCCGCGCCACCGCCACCGCCGCCGCCGCCGCCACCGCCGCCACCGCCGCCGGTCGCCGAGCCGCCGCCGTCGAAGGCGCGCCCGCCGCGGCTGGTCTACCCGAAGCGCGACCGCGAGGGCGACGAGGCCGAGACCTTCGTGGCCCGCCTCACCGTCGACACCGACGGCTACGTGGTGGGCGCCCGCCTGGTCCGCGGCGTCGGCGGCCCGCGCGATGAGCTCGCCTCGCAGCTCGTCTGGCGCTTCCGCTACGCGCCCGCGCTCGACGACGCCGGCCGCGCGATCCGCGCCACGATCGATCAGCGCTTCCTGGTCGGCCACTAGCCGGCTGCTCGCCCGCTGCTCGCCCGCTGCTCGCTGGCTGCTCGCTGGCCCGAGTCTTCCTCCCGCGTGAACGGCCGTCGCCCCGGGTGGCGCCTCGAGTCTTCGAGTTGAAAACCGAGGAAAACAGATCACTTGGATCGAACCCCAGCCAGATCAACGGCTTGCCCGTGGCATGAGCTGTGCTTTAGGGACCCGTAGCACCACAAGGAGCCCCAGCCATGTCCCGAGAGCTCGATTCCATCGACCCCGACGTCCTCGACGCCGTCACCGGCGGCAAGAGCAGCAGCAGCAGCGGCGGCAGCAGCAGCAGCGGCGGCAGCAGCAGCAGCAGCGGCAGCAGCAGCAGCGGCATCGACGGCCTCCTCAGCCAGCTCAACTCCATCACGGGCTCGATCAAGGACATCAAGACCAAGACGAGCGGCCTCAGCAGCTCCGAGATGTTCATGCTCTGCGCCCTCGCGCTGCAGAACCGCCCGTCGGCGTCGAGCGTCATCTACGTCGGGCCTCCGCGCTTCGGCCGCTGGTGATGCGCGCGCCGCGCTCATCCGCGCGATAGTCCGCGGGTGAGAGCGATCGCCATCCAGAAGCCCGGCGGGCCCGAGGTCCTCGCCGTCGTCGAGCGTCCGCTGCCCGAGCCCTCGCGCGGCGAGGTGCGCGTGCGCGTGCGCGCGACGGCGGTGAACCGCGCCGACCTGATCCAGCGCATGGGTGCGTACCCGGCCCCGCCGGACGCGCCGCCCGACATCCCCGGCCTCGAGATCGCAGGCGAGGTCGACGCCGTCGGGCCGGACGTCTACCGGCTCGCGGTCGGCGATCGCGTGTTCGGCCTCGTCGGCGGCGGGGGCTACGCCGAGGCCGTCGTCACCCACGAGCGCGCCCTCGCGCGCATCCCCGAGCGCCTGTCGTTCGAGCAGGCGGCCGCGATCCCCGAGGCGTTCATCACCGCGCACGACGCGATCGTCAGCCAGGCAGGGCTCGCTGGCGGCGAGTGCCTGCTCGTGCACGCGGTGGGGAGCGGCGTCGGGACCGCGGCGGTGCAGCTCGGGCGCGCGCTCGGCGCGTTCGTCATCGGGACCGCGCGCACCGCCGACAAGCTCGAGCGCGCCCGCGCGCTCGGCCTCGACGCCGGCGTGGTCGCCGAGGGCGGCCGGTTCGCCGACGCCGTGAAGCAGATCGCCGAGCCCGCCGTGGTGCTCGACCTGGTCGGCGGCGGCTACGTCGCCGAGGATCTGCGCTGCATCCGGCCGCTCGGCCGGATCGTGGTCGTGGGCCTCATGGCCGGCGCGCGCCACGAGCTCGATCTCGGCCTGCTCCTCATGCGGCGCGCCCGCGTCCTCGGGACCGTGCTGCGCTCGCGCCCGCTCGAGGAGAAGCTCGCGGTGATGCGCGCGTTCGAGGATCAGGTCGTGCCGCTCCTCGCGCGCGGCAAGCTCGAGCCCGTGATCGACGCCGTGCTGCCGCTCGACGACGCCGCGGGCGCGCACGCGCGCATGGCGAGCAACGAGGGCTTCGGCAAGATCGTGCTGCGCGTCTAGCGGGCGCGTCTAGCCCGGATTATTCACGGGTGGCATGGCCTCGTCGAGAGCAGGCCGACAGGGTGTCGGCGCCGCCTGGTAGGCCTGCTAGGGTTCGGCCGCATGGCAGGCGAGCGCGCGCGACAGCAACGGCTTGAGCGGACGGCACC
>DATMCI010000188.1:0-40645 GCA_035558535.1 Kofleriaceae bacterium | reverse complement strand
CTCGGCCACGCGAGCGTGACCACCGGGTGCTTGCCCACCGACTCGCCGAGCGGCACCTGATCGGAGCTCGCCAGCTCCGCCGCGATCGGCCACGCGCCCGGCACGTGGCGCTCCGCTGCCGCGATCGCCGCGCCCAGGTGCTCGCCCGAGGCCGCGACGAGGACCGGCGGCCCGGCGCTGCCCGCCGCCGCGGATCGCGCGAGGGCGATCCGGTACCAGGTGCGCGTGACGGGGCGAGCCATGCCCCGCACCGTACCGCGATCAGAAGTCCGTGCCGACGGTCAGGCCCATGGACATCGAGGTCACGGAGCCAGCGAGAGCACCGCGATCGTCACCTTGCCGCTGACCCTGCCGCCGACCGCCGGCTCTCGCGTCTGCTCGATCGTCCCCGTGCCCTGGTACGCGCGGAGGTCGGCGCCGTACGGGGCATCCTCCGACACGAACAGGCCGCTCTGCGTCGTGGCCACTCCGCCGGGGACCACCTGATCGTCCACGCCCAGGTACTTCACCCCGTAGGCCGGGCTCGACTCGACCCGGTAGCCCGCCGCCGGCCGGCCCATCGCGTCGAGCACCACGCCGATCGTCAGGCCCTGCGGCGGGACCGCCATGAAGTTGAGGCCCGTCAGGATCTGCTGCAGCCGGCTCCCCTGGAGCCACGTGCCCGCCAGCTCGAGCGCCCGCGCGCCCTTGTCGATCCGGGCGCAGCGCACCGTCGGGACGTTGGCGCCGCTCGTGCCGATGACCTCGATGCACATCGAGTCCCCCTCGATGTCGATCGCGTCGAGCCCGCCGATCCACAGCCCGTCGTTGAGCCGCGGCTCGAGCGCCGCGAACGGCCGCCACTCGTGCTCGTCGCGATTGGGGACGTAGCGCGGCTCGCCGACCCGCACCGCCACCGCAGCCTGCACCGGCACCGGCGCGGCCCAGGTGCCGACCTCGGTGAGGCTCGCGCGGACCTCGATCTGCCCCACGCACGCCGGCCGGTTCACCGCCGGCAGATCCGAGCACCCCAGCGTGACCACCGTCTGCGCGTCGCCCGGGCGGTAGTACCCGCGGCCGCCGAGCGCCGGTGACGGCGCGACCTCCTCGGGGAAGCCGTGCACGCCGAACCCGATCGACACCGACCGGCCGTAGATCTCGCGGCAGTCGAGCTCGCCCGTGTCCGGATCTTCCTTCACCGCGTCGCGCGGCCAGATCATCACCTGGACCTCGAGCGTCTCCTTGGGGAGCTGGCGCGCCGGCAGGTGGAGCTGCTCGAGCGAGCACAGGTCCAGGCGATCGCGCGGGATCGCCTCGCAGAACGGCAGGAACGTCTCCTCCGGGCTCGCCGGCCGCACGATGCGGACGTTGAGCACGGCGTCGCACAGGAGCGGCACGTCGCCGCACGCCGGCGCCGCCGGCATCGCCTCCGACGGGCACGCCTGGACCGGGCCGGCGCTGACCTGGAACGCGAGGTTGAGCGTGTCGTCGCCGCACGCCGCCAGGAGGATCGCGACGACGCCCAGCCTCCCGTGCCCCTCACGCCCTTCGTGCCGCTCACGCCTCCTCCGCATCCTCGCTACTGCCCCGCCATCTTCGGGGGCAAGAACACGACGTCGCGGCCCAGCCCGACCTGGCCGTCGTCGAGGGAGCGCGCGAGCAGCACCGAGCCGACGACCACGCCCACGAAGCCCGCCGCGATCGAGGCTTGCACGCCGCGGCGCCGGTACCACGGCGGCTCCAGCACCCGGCGCACCCGCGGCCAGCCGTCCGCGAACCGCTTCGGCGGCGGCGCGAGGGAGCGCAGGATGTCGACCGGCGTCTCGCCGTCGGCGAGCCGGGGCGCCGAGAACCCCGCCTGGAGCTCCCCTTCCGGCTTGTCGTGCCACGTCTGCACGCTCAGCTTGCCGTTCGATTGCTTCGTGATCACGACCGCGTCGTGCACGGAGAGCAGCTCCGCCAGCCGGCGCATCGCCACCGCGCGCGCCGCCGGATCTGGCGCGTTACTGAGCTGCACGCGCGCGCGCTGCACCTTGAGCCGCAGCGGCGCCGGCGCGGCGCCCAGATCGAGGACCGTCTCCTGATCCGGCTGGACGTAGACCTGCTTGCCCACCGTCTCGCGCTCGAACCCCGTCAGCCACACCACGTGCAGGCCCTCCGGCAGCTCGATCGACCTCGCGGCGGCGCCGAGGTCATGGCCGTCGATCCAGACGTTCCCCGAGCCCTGGATGACGAGCTTGCCTGGGCGGCGCTTCCCCGCCCGGGCCGCCTCGAACGCCTGGACCACCGTCGGCAGATGGAGCGCCGGATCCAGCCGCCGCCCCGGGGTGAGCTGGTGGACCAGCCCGAAGTACCACGCGGCCTCCGTCGGGTTGCCCTCACCCAGCTTGGCCATCGCCAGGATCAGCGCAAGATCTGCGTAGAGCGAGACCGAGTGGGTGCGCGGCTCGACCGTGTGCAGGGACTCGTGGCCCACCTGCGCCGTCGCGATCGCCACGGGGAACACGAAGCCGGCGAGCGCGGCCTCGGCGCGGACGCGGGTCCCGTTGGCGCTCGCGAGCTTGTCGCGCGACTCGTCGAGGAACTCGCCGACGAGCGCGCCGATCATCGAGCCCGGCTCGAGCGGCGCCAGCGCGTCGTGGTGGACGAGCGTCGTGCCGATCAGGTTCGCGTAGCTCTCCGCCTCCGCGTCGTCAGAGAGCGCGACGACCGCGACCGGCCGGCGCACCACCTGCGCCGCGCTCACGCTCACGCCCGTGCTCCTCCATGCCCCGAGCCAGACCCCGAGGATCACGGTGCAGAGGATGGCCGATCGGGCCTCCAGCCAGCGCGGCATGCCTTAGTATAAGTCACGATGAGCGGTCGGCCCACGACCGCCGCCTCGTCCAGGGGCCGATGGAAGAGCCGCTTCAGAAGTCACTCGAACGCTACGACGTGCAGGACCGGATCGCGGTCGGCGGCATGGCCGAGGTCTTCCTGGCCAAGGCCTACGGCGCGCACGGCTTCGAGAAGACGCTCGCGATCAAGCGGATCCTCCCCGAGCTCGCGCGCGACCCCGAGTTCGAGGCGCGGTTCATCGCCGAGGCCAAGGTCGCGGTGCGGCTCTCGCACGCGAACGTCGTCCAGGTGTTCGACTTCGGTCGCATCGGCGAGTCCCTGTTCATCGCGATGGAGTACGTCGACGGCCTCGATCTCGCCGCGATGCTCCGCAAGTTCAAGGACGAGGGCCGGCTGGTGCCGCTGCCCGCCGCGTTCCACATCGCGATCGAGATCGTGCGCGCGCTCGACTTCGCGCACGGCCACAACGTCGTGCACCGCGACATCTCGCCGTCGAACATCCTGATCTCGCGCGCCGGCGAGGTGAAGATCGCCGACTTCGGGATCGCCGTCGCCGCGCAGCCGCACAAGCACACAAAGCCAGGCCTGAAGCGCGTCATGGGCAAGTGGCGCTACATGTCGCCCGAGCAGACGCGCGGCGACACGCTCGACACGCGCAGCGATCTGTTCTCCGCCGCGTCCGTGATCTACGAGCTGTTCACCAACGAGAAGCTGTTCCCCGGCGACGAGGCCGAGCAGATCATCAAGAACATTCACGAGATGCCGATCCCGCGGATGACCGTGATCCGGCCGAACATCCCGTCGCGGCTCGACGAGGTGCTCGCCGCCCCGCTCGCCAGAAAGCCCATCGATCGGCCCACGCGCCCCGCCCAGATGCTGCGCGGCCTGATCGAGCTGTCGTACGAGTCGTCGATCATGGCCACGGCGCTCGACGTCGCCGAGGCGCTCTCGACGGTGATCCCCGCCAAGCGGCTGTCCGGCCAGGGCGCGCTCGACGACGTGATCCGCAAGGAGCTCGCGGACAAGTCGGTCGCGCGCAAGACCGCCGTCACCGACGGCCGGCCCGCGCCGACCGAGCTGCCGGCCGGCGAAGGCGCGACCGGCCTCTTCCGCAAGGTCGACATGGACGGCATGTCGCGCCTCGAGGAGGTGGAGGTCCACACGCAGGCCACCCTGCCGCGGCCGCGCCCGTCCTCGGGGGCGCCGTACCCCCCCACCACGCAGCAGCCAGACGATGCGCCGCACGACCCCGATCGCCACACCGAGGTCGGCGGCCCGCCGACCGGGCCCGTCCCGCGCTACAGCGAGAGCGCGCTCAAGGGCGCGGCCCCGCCGAGGAGCCGCGCCTCCGGCCAGCGCGCCATCTGGATCGGGCTCGTGCTCGCCGCCGCCGCCGGCAGCGGCGCGACCGTCTGGGCGCTGACCCGCGCGCCCGCGCCCGCGCCCGTCGCGCTCGTGCCGACGCCCCTGCCGCCGCCGCCGCCCGCCGTCGACGCGCCGCCCGCCGAGCCGCGCGGCACGCTCGAGATCAACTCGATCCCGCCCGGCGCGCAGGTGACGATCGATGGCAAGCCGCAGGGCGAGACGCCGCGCTCGGCGTCCGTCGCGACCGGCGTCAAGATCCGCGTCCAGCTCGAGCTCAAGGGCTACCAGCTGTTCGAGGAGGACTACGTCGCCGAGCCCAACAAGACGACCGTGATCCGCGAGCGGCTCGTGGCCGCGCCCGCGACCCTGTCCGTCGAGACCACGCCGCCCGCCGCGCAGGTCACCGCCGGCGGCCAGGCGCTCGGCCTCACGCCGTTCGCCAAGCCGATCAACGCCGCCAAGGGCGTGGAGATCGTGATCGCGAAGGCCGGCTACGAGCCGATCCGGCTCGCCGCGGATCTCGCCGCCGGCGAGACCACGACGATCAAGCGCGACCTGCGCGAGGCGCCCCGGTTCGGCTTCGTGACCGTGAGCGTCGGCGGCACCGCCGGCTGGGCCGACGTCTACGAGAAGGCCCAGAAGCTCGGCAGAAACCGCACCGCGTCCGGCCTCGTGCCGTTCAAGCTCCCCGCCGGCGCGCACGTACTGCGCCTCCGCACCGGCAACGGCAAGGAGAAGACCGTGACCGTGACCGTCGCCGCCGACAAGACCTTCGCGCTGACCGCCAGCTTCGAGTGAGCCGGCGCGGCCCGCGGCTCACTTCTTCTTGCGCACCACCTCGATCGTGACGTCGCCCGTCGGCCGGCAGCGGCAGGACAGGCGCACCTTCGTGATGTGGTAGACGTTGCCCAGGTGCTTGCGCTCCTCGTCGGTGTACGGGTTCAGGTGCTCGGCGCCCGCGAGGATCTTGACGCGGCACAGGCCGCACGTGCCCTTGCCGACGCAGGCCGTGTCGACGCCCGCGGAGACCTTGGCCGCCGCGTCGAACAGAGAGTCACCCGGCAGCGCGTCGACCGTCACTGGCGCCCCCGGCGCGGCGCCGGCCGGCGCGCCCGGGGCCGCGGCCGCGCCGACGATCGTTATCCGCGGCATAGCTCGCGGAGGTGATCGAGGAGCGCGGCCAGATCGCGCCGCTCGATCAGCGGGTTCATGAGGGCCGAGCGCAGGAAGTAGCCCCGCGGCAGCTGCGTGCCGACGATGTAGAACCGGCCATCCTCGAAGACGCGCCTCCGCAGCGCGCGGTTGTGCGCGTCGACGTCGACGCCCGGGCCCGGCAGGTGGCGGTAGCAGACGATGCACGTCTCCGGCTCGAGCGCGAGCTCGAAGTCGGGGGCCGCCGCGACCAGCTCCGCGAGCTCGCGCGCCAGCTCGTGCAGGCGATCGACGATCGCGCCGAACACCTCCTCGCCGTGCGCGCGCAGGGTCGCCCAGACCTCGAGCGCCATCATCCGCTTCGTGCACTCGAGCGTGCGCTGGGCCAGATCCCACCACGTCTCCTCGGGCCGCGTCCCCGCGAACAGGTACGACGCCTCCTGCGCGAACGCCGCGTAGACGTGGGCCTCGCGCCGGAACAAGACCGCCGTGACGAGCGCCGGCATCATCAAGAGCTTGTGCGCGTCCCACACGACCGAGTCGGCGCGCTCGATGCCGCGCAGCTTGCCGCGCAAAGACGGCGACAGCGCGACGCCGCCGCCCTGCGCCGCGTCGACGTGCAGCCACAGCCCGCGCTCGGCGGCGAGGTCGGCCAGCTCGCCCAGCGGATCGAACGCGCCCGTCGCGGTCGAGCCCGCTGACGCGACGATGCCGATCACGCGCCGCGCGCCCGCCCGATCGAGCGCCGCGCGCGCCGCCGCCGCCGTCATCCGGTGGCGCGCGTCGACCCCGGCGACGAGCGCGCCGCCCTCGCCCCAGCCCATGATCTTGAGCGCGCGCGCGATCGAGTAGTGCGTGTCCTCGGACACCACCACGGCGAGCGGCGGGCCCGCGTGCGCGCCCTCCTTCCAGACGTCGAAGCCCGCGCGCGCCTGGCGCATCGCGAGCAGCGCCGTCATGTTGCCGACCGAGCCGCCGTGGGTCATCACCCCGCCTGCGCCCTCCGGCAGCCCGAGCCGGCGGCACATCCAGTCGATCACCGCGAGCTCGATCGGCGTCGAGGCCGGGCCGATGTCGGCCGTCCCCATCCCGTTGTTCAGGAACGCCACCGCCGCCTCGGCGAGCACCGCGGCCGGCAGGGGCGGCGCCAGCTGGTGCCCCATCATGTGCGGATGCGAGAGCGCCGCCGACGCGCGCACGACGCGCACGAGATCGTCGACCAGCTCGCCGCGCGCGCCCGCCCCCAGGCCGCCGTCCAGCTCCGCCCACGCGCGCCGCGCCTCCACCGGGTGCTGCCACGGCACCGCCCGCCCCTCCCCCGCCTGCCAGCGCGCGAGCTGATCCGCGAGCGCGTCGATCAGGCGGTGGCCGTCGGCGCGGAGCCGCTCGGGATCGAACGCGTCGCGCAGGACAGGAGGCACCGACATCGGGCGAAAGCTATCGCACGCCGCGGGCGGCGCGCGCTAGCGCAGCTCGAGCGTCAGCGTGCTCCACTGGCCCGTCTCGCGGGTCGCGATGTGCACGTGCCGCGTCGACGTGCCGCGCACGAACGTGAGCCCGAAGTTCGACGCCGGATCGGCGAGCCAGCCCTTCACGACGTCGGGCGGGAGCTCGATCTCGTACGGCGTGAACGGCTGGCGCGGGCGGAGCTCGGCCACCGGCTCCGGATCGCGCGACGGCGGCGAGGCGCCGTCGCCTGTCCACTGGCTGTTCGCCGAGCGCTGCCGCCACGTGGCGGTCCGCTCGTCCCAGCTCTCCAGCACGCGGTAGACGAGCACGGTGCCGCCGTCGGGAGATGCCTCGTCGAAGGTGACCACGCGGAGTGCCGCCTTCACCAGCACGAGCCCGGGCGGCACGGCCGACAGATCGAACGACAAGACCCCGGACTCGAAGTCGTCGACCGAGAAGTGATCCTGATCGCCGTAGTTGTCGTCCGGGAACTCCCGCAACAGCTCGGTGTCGCGCAGCTGCGAGCGGTCCGTGCCGACGACGATCACCGTGGAGCCGGGATCTGGGTCGATGTCCGTGCCGCCACAGATGCCCGCCACGCACTCCTGATCGGCGGGGCAGTCGCCCGACTGCGAGCACCGCCCGCCCGCCGGGATCGCCGGCTCGTAGCAGGCCGCGGCGCAGGCGATGGCCGTGAGGAGCGCGCCCCGCATGGAGGGCGACGATACCACCGGCACCGGCACCCGCGATCACGAACCTCCGCCTGCGCCCCGCAGCTTCATCCCCAGGTGCCACGCGCGCGGCCTCGCTGCGCGTCTCGCTCTTCGTCTCGCTCTTCGTCTCGCTCCTCGTCGATCTCAGCTCGCGCTTCGCATGCTCCGAGCGCTTCGCACGCTTCGCGCACCGCGCCTGCGCGCGTCCGGCCGCTCTGCGTCAGACGCCGTCGTCGGCGTTCGCGCTCTCCTCGGCGCCGTCGCGATCCGCGAACGCGCACCACGCGAGCAGCTCGAGCAGATACCCCTCTGCCGCCCGGATCTCACCCGCTGCAACGGACATCGACGCCATCCAGGACAGCGTTCGCGCCCGCGGCCGCAGATCCTGATCGGAAGCCGTCGAAACTGGCGTCGTCTGAATCTCCATGAGTCAGGACTGTTCACGGACGGTGCCAACCATCGCCGCGCGCCGTCGAGCGAGCGAGCCAGTGATCCCGGACAGTTGACGCGGCGGCGACTCGAGCGCGAGCGCACGGAGTCCAAACGAGCCCACCTGCCGTGCTCCCGCCAGACGCGCGCCCGCGCGTCGCGCGGAAGCTGTGCGTGCACTCCCTCGCGGCACCCCCGCCCGCCCGCGGGCCGCGCGACACCGCGCGGTTTGCCGCGCGTTTGCCGCGGCGCTGCCGGTGTTTCGGCGTCGAATGCGAGAAGCTCGCGAGAGCTAGATGACGCGCTCTCCTGTGTCCCCCGTTCGTCTCCCCGTTCGTCTCTCCGTTCGTCTCTCCATTCTTCTCTCCGTTCTTCTCTCCGTTCTTCTCTCCGTTCTTCTCTCCGCCTCCCTGGCGGCGTGCGGCGGGCCCTCCAGCGACACCCTCGGCGCGCGCAAGGCGCAGCGCGGCAGCGGCGGGCGCGTCGTCGTCGTCAGCATCGACGGCATGATGCCCGAGACGTACCTCGAGGCCGATCGACTCGGGCTCAAGATCCCGACGCTGCGCTCCATGGTCGAGCGCGGCGTGCACGCGCGCGCCGTGGCGCCGGTGTTCCCGACCGTCACGTATCCGTCGCACACCACGCTGGTCACCGGCGCGCCGCCCGGCGTGCACGGGATCGTGACGAACCGGCCCATCGATCCCTTGCAGAAGAACTACGACGGCTGGCGCTGGTACACCGAGGACATCGCAGTCCCCACGCTGTGGTCCGCCGTCGAGGCGCAGGGCCGCGCCGCCGCGCTCGTCACGTGGCCCGTCACCGTCGGCGCCCGCGCCACGTTCGTCGTGCCCGAGTACTGGCGCTCCGGCTCGTCCGACGATCAGAAGCTCCTGCGCAGCCTCTCGACGCCCGGGCTCCTCGACAAGGTCGCGCACGCCTACCCCGAGCTGTGGCAGCACCTGGTGCCGCCGAACATCCGCGACCGGGCGCAGTTCGAGATCGCCAGGTACCTCGTCACGCACGAGACCCCCGACCTCGTGCTCATCCACGTCTGGCAGACCGACGACGCGCAGCACGATCACGGCCCGCGCAGCCCCGAGGCGCGGGCCGCGTTCGAGAACGTCGACGAATTGCTCGGCGAATTGCTCGGCACCCTCGAGAAGTCTCCCGACTGGAGCCGCACCACGCTCGTCGTGCTCTCCGACCACGGCTTCGCGCCCGCCGAGCACGAGATCCGACTGAACGCGCTGTTCCGCGAGCGCGGCCTCGTCCAGGTCGACGCCGACGGCAAGGCCACCTCCGCGAAGGTCGCGGCGATCGAGAACGGCGGCACCGCGTACGTCTACGTCCTCGATCCCGCCGCGCAGGGCGCCGTCATGGCGGCGATCGAGTCGATCAAGCCCGCGATCACGAAGATCTACTCGCGCGAGGAGATCGCCGCCGCCGGCGGCGATCCGAAGGTCTCGTTCGCCGTCGGCGCCGCGCCCGGGTACGCGTTCAACGATCGCACAGGGGGCCCCGCCGTCGCCGACCGGCCCGGCCGCGGCCACCACGGCTTCCCGCCGAGCGATCCGGCCATGGCCGCGTCGTTCCTGGCGATCGGCCCCCGGCTCCCGCGCCGCGACCTCGGCACGATCCGCATGATCGACGTCGGGCCGACGATCGCGCGCTGGCTCGGCGTGACGCTGTCCGGCGCGACCGGGACGGCGATCCCGGATCTATAGAAGATCGGTAGTCACGGGGCGTGCACCTGGACCGGCACCGGCACGAGCGCGGGCGCCGGCACCGGCATGAGCGCGCGCGAGCGGCGCAGGGCGAGCACCGTCTCGATCCGCTCCGGCTTGCCCCAGTCGCTCCACTCGACGCCCTCGAGCTCCATCGCGCACAGCCGCGCGGGGGCGCGCTCGAGGATGTCGCGCGAGAAGCTGACCGGCAGGTACGCGCGGTAGATGTACTCGATCGCGTCGTCCTCGTCGGCCGTCCCGACGAGCGGCACGAACGAGTCGAGGATGTCGAGGAGCTGCGGCTCCGCCTCGCGGCCCAGCTCCCACAGCGCGTCGACGCTGCCGCACGTCACCATCGTGTTCCACAGCGCGCCCGCCTCGGTCAGCGCCTGCGCGCGCGCGACCGTCGGCTTCTCCACGAAGCCGGCCAGCCGGCGCACCTCGGGGACCTCGGTGATCCGCTCGCCGAGCGACAGGTAGCCCAGCTCGGGATCCGGCTCCGTCGGCGAGACACCGAGGATGATCACCTGATCGCGCAGCCGCGCCGCGACCCGCTGCGCCGCCCGCACCTCCTCGACGTACGCCGCCGCCGGGGCGACGTAGTGATCCGTCGGCGAGATCGTGACGATCGCGTGCGGCGTGTAGCGCTTGATGATCGCGAGCGCGACGTAGAGCGCGACGCCCGTGTCGCGCGAGGCCGGCTGGCGGAACACGTGATCGCAGTGGCCGCGCAGCTGCGGGTACGCAAAGTCGCCGTGGTGGGTCCCGATCACGGCGAGCGTGCGCGACGCCGGCGCGAGCTGGTTCAGGCGCTCGAGCGTGTGCTGGAGCATCGAGCGCGCCCCCAGGAGGTAGCAGTACTGCTTGGGGATCCGCTGGCCGAACCGCCGCTCGACGTACTCGCTCAGCCGGACGCCATCCCCACCCGCCAGCGCGAGCGTCCACCCGACATCCGCCGAGATGTCTTCGCTGATTTCCTGCGCCGAGGTACGAAGGGGCCGGGTGTCGATGGCGAACACTGCTGTGCCGTATTGCGACACTCGTGCCATGAGTGAGCGCGAAGTGCTCGTAGGCGCGGAGCTAACTTCGCTCGATCAATGCGTATCGGTACGCACGGGAGCGTGCGTTCGCGCGCTGGGCGAGTGCGCGCATGCGCAGAGCCGCGCAGTGCACCGAGCGCCGGACTCAGTGGCTATCGGCCCACGCGCGGGCCAGCGCGTCGCGGTCGTCCGGGTGAGCGATCGCGATCATCGCCCGCGCCCGCTCGCCGAGCGTCTTGCCGTACAGCTCGGCGACGCCGTGCTCGGTGACGATGTAGTGGACGTGCGCGCGCGTCGTCACGACCCCGGCGCCCGGCCGCAGGCGCGCCACGATGCGGCGCTCGCCGCGCGACGTCTGGCTCGGCAGCGCGATGATCGGCTTGCCGCCCTCTGACAGCGACGCGCCGCGGATGAAGTCCATCTGGCCGCCGACGCCCGAGATGATCCGATCGCCGATCGAGTCGGCCACCACCTGCCCCGTCAGATCGACCTCGACGGCCGAGTTGACCGCGCAGACGCGCGGGTTGCGCCGGATGACGTCGGCGTGGTTCACGTAGCCGATGTCGAGCTGCATCACCGTGGGGTTGTCGTCGATGAAGTCGTAGAGCGCGCGCGTGCCCATGACGAAGCCCGAGATCGAGCGCCCTGGGTGGACCACCTTCTGCGAGTTGTCGATCACGCCCGCGCGGAGGAGCGGCAGCGCGCCGTCGGACCACATCTCGGTGTGCAGCCCCAGGTGGCGGTGGCCGCCCAGCTCGGCGAGGACCGCGTTCGGGATCGTGCCGATGCCGAGCTGCAGCGTCGCGCCATCCTCGATGAGGCCCGCCACGTGGCGGCCGATCGCGCGCTCGCTCGGCCCGATCGGATCGCACGGCACCTCGGGCAGCTCGCGGCTCTCCTCGTACCAGTGGTGGAGCCGGTCGATGTGCAGGATGCCGTCGCCGTGCACCCGCGGCATGCGCGGGTTGACCTGCGCGATCACCACCTTCGCCACGTCGACCGCCGCGCGCGCGACGTCGATGCTCGTGCCGAGCGACACACAGCCGTGGCGATCCGGCGGCGAGACCTGGACCAGGGCGACGTCCGGGCGGCGCCCCGTGCGGAGCAGCGCCGGGATCTCGGACAGGAACACCGGCAGGTAGTCGACGCGCTCGTAGTCGACCGTGGCGCGCACGTTGGGCCCGACGAACAGGTTGACGACGCGAAAGCTCCCCGCGTACCTCGGCTCCGTATACGCCGCCGCGCCCGCCGTGTGCAGGTGGAGCAGCTCGACGTCGCGCAGCTCGCCAGCGCGGGCGACCAGCGCGTCGACCAGGCCGAGCGGCGTCGCCACCCCGCCGTGGACGAACACGCACTGCCCGCTCTCGATCGCGGCGATCGCGCCCGCGGCGTCGCGGTGCCGCGTCATCGCGCACCTGCGGCGCGGCTGGCGTTCAAGCTCTCGGGTAACGGCGAACTCATGGCTGCCCCTCTCGTGGTGGGAGACCGTATTTGCAAGCGCCTGGCCGGCGCAGCCGGCCCCCTCTACGCCTCACCGCGCCCGGCCGCGCGCAGCCCTTGCGCCGCGGCGCGCAAGCCACGCAGCCCGTGCACCGTGAGCAGCCTGGGCGGCCCGGCGACCCGGCGAGCTACGCCAGCGGCGCCTCGATCGCGCCGACCCGCGCCTGCAGGCTCCGCACCTCGCGCCGCACGTCCTCGAGCACCGAGGTGAGCGGCGAGAGCGCCGCCCGCTCGGCGTCGATCGCGGCCTGCTCGTTGGCGCGCTCGGTGGCGAGCCACGCCACGCGCTTCTCGACGGCGACCGTCAGCTCGCGCCCCACCGCCTCGAGCAGCGCGGCGCGCAGCTTCGGCTCGGCGTCGAGCAGGTCCGCCTCGGCGGTCACGCGCACGTGCTCCGAGCGCTCGCTCACCTTGTCGCGCAGCTCGGTGCGCTTGGTGTCGATCGACCTGAACAGCGCGGCGATCCGCTGTCCCGCGCCGGAGAGCTCGCCGGCGAACGCCGACGGCTGCGCGCCCGTGAGCGATGGCAGCATCGCGACCGGCGACAGGGACGGCACGCGGCGCGGCGGCACCGCGTGCTCGTCGGGGAGCCCCGGCTGGCGCAGTGGCGCGAACACCTCGGCGAGGAGGTCGTACGCGCTCCCGCCGACGCCGCCCACCACGAGCATGCGGGTCTCGTCGGCGATCCGCTTGTACTCGGCGACGCCCTCGGCGTCGATCCGCGCCGCCAGCGCCTTGAGCGCGTCGAACGCGGTCACGGCGGCGATCTCGGCGTCCCACTGCGCGGCTCGCTGCGCCAGCTCGGAGCCGAGGTGGACGCCGGCGTGCTCGAGCACCGCGTAGATGCTCGCGGACGCCTGCGCGCCGATGCGCTCGAGCTGCGCCGGGACGAAGCTCTCGGCGTCGGGCATGTGCAGGGTCTCGAGCCGCGCGCTCCGGTTGCGCAGCGCGATCTCGGCGTTCACCACCGATTCGTCGAGGCGGGCGATCTCCGCGCGCAAGACCTCGCCGGCACGCCGCGCGATCGCCAGCGCGCGCGCCTCGACCAGGAGCCGCGCGAACGCTGGCGCCGCCTCCGCGGGCGACCCCAGCTCCTGGCGCGCGCCGCCCGGGCCGCCAGCGATCTCGACCTGCGAGGCCGTCGCGCGCAGGGTCAGATCGACCGGGCTCGCCGCCGCGGCGCCCAGCAGCTCGATCACCTCGATCTCGTCGGTGAGCGGCCCGCCGTCGACCTCGAGCTCGAGCTCCTGAACGCCCTGCCCCGCGAGGGTACCGGAGCCCAGCTCGCGCAGCCGCTCGAGGAACCGCGCGCGCGGCCCCGGCTCCGCGCGCGTCTCCAGCGGCGGCCCCAGCGGCGGCCCCATGGACACCACGGGCACCGACTCCTCCGACGCGGCGGCGAGCAGGAGCTGCGCGTCGGCGAGCTCGCGCTTCGCGCGCTCCCACACCACGAGCTTCTCGCGCATGCGCGGCATCACGAGCCAGCGGATCAGCCACAGCCAGAACGCCCACCACGGCGGCGCCTCGCGCGCCACCCGCGGCAGCGTGTCCTCGATCTGCAAGAGCACCAGCTCCTGCTTGCGCACCTGCGCGCGCATCCAATCGGTGGTCGGGCGCCGCGCCCTCCGCGGAACCACCACCGCTGCCGCCGGAGCTGCCGCAGCCGTCGCCGCCTCGCTTGCCGGCAGCGTCGCCTCCTCGACCGTGCCGTCCTCGCGCCGCGCCCGGAGCCGCGTCGCCGCGCCCCGCCGCAGGCGCACCGGCGGGCTCTTGGGCCCTCGCTCCGCGGCGTCGAGCAGCGGGCCGCCGCACAGCGCGTTCAGGAGCGCGGTGCGCGCGGCCGCGTCGTCCCCCAGCACGCCGGCCGTGAGCGGCCGCCGCTGCCACGCCGCGTCGAGCTCCTCGAGCGCCGCGCGCGCCGCCTCCCGCGACAGCTCCGCGTCGCCCAGCCGCCGCAGCGCCGCGCGCGCGCGCTCGATGATCGCGTCGGTTCCGTCCGGCGAGGCCATCCCGTCTGGCGAGCGTACACCGCTCCCTCGCCGCCGCGAATCGTCAGCGCTTCTCGTCGAGCCGCTTGTGCAGCAGCGTGCGCACCTTGCCGCCGATCAGGCTCTCGCCGAGCCGCGCGATGCAGTCGTCCGCGGCCTGACCGTGGGTGCCGCCCGCGCGCGCGGTGCCCTCGGCCATCCCGAACAGATCGTGCTGCGGCAGCCGCAGGACGAGGATCTTGATGCTACACACCGTCTCGCTGCCGACCACGTCGAGCCGCGAGACGTGGATCTGCAGCTCGGCGTCGCCGCCCCGGCTCGCCGGGACCTCGACGACGAACGGGATCTTCCCGAGCCCGGCCGCTGCGCCGCCCTGCAGCGACCGCCGGTGCGAACGATCGGTGCTGATCTCCACGTAGAGCCGGCTGATGTCGTCGGGGTGCGCGGCCGGCTCGTGCCGGTGCGACCCGCACGCGGCGACAACGGTGGCGACGGCGACGACGGGGACGCGCATGGGCGTCAGCGTACACCGGAGCGCCCGCGGGTCACGGCGTACACCGCATACCGTGCGGCCGCGCCCTGCGCCGCTACCTGCGGACGTTCACCGGGATCCGGCGCACGTGCACGCGCGCCGCGTGCCGCTCGTGCTCGTGGGCTGGCCGCCGCGACAGCGAGCTCGGCGAGTCCAGGTGCGCGCCCTCGTCGACGCCGACCGCCAGCCGATCGACGAGCTCGCCGCCCAGCCAGCCCGTGACGAACACGAGCATCACCGCGAGGCCGGAGAGCACGATCGCCCCCACGCCCGGGTCGCCCGGCAGGTCATAGCGGATGAACCAGCTCACGGCGAACAGGCCCGCGACGACCGCGTTCCCGATGCCGTGGAGCGCGCCGATCCGCTTCGCGCGCGTGCCGCTCGGGATGTCGACCCAGTCGATCAGGCCGAACACCGCCGCGACGAGCCCGCCGACGAGCCCGCTCGCGATCATCCAGAAGCTGATATCCGCGAATCGCCCGTTCTCGGTGGCGAGATAGACGACGTCGAACAGGAAGGATGTCGCGAGGAGTCCGAGCGGAAACACGATCAACATCTGGTGAATCGAATGTCCGAATAACTTGGCTTTGCTCTCCATGGCACTGGCTCCCGTGCAAGTAGGCTTTACCCTCGCCAGCAGCAAGAATCAGACCTGCGATCGGCGGCGACCGGCCGGACGGCGCGCGGAGTCCTCCCTTTGCGAAGCCGTCGCAGGTAGATTCCGGCCATGTCAGCCGACGACGCGCCGGGCCGACCAGCGACGACGGCGCCGGACGCCGCGGCCTTGGGCCTGCGCGCCGTCCTCCGGGCCGCGCCGGACCTCTACCTCCTGATGACGCCCGACTTCCGGATCGTCGAGGTCAGCGACGCCTACCTGCGCGTGACGATGACCGCACGCGAGCAGATCCTCGGGCGCGAGCTCCTGGACGTCTTCCCCGACGATCCGAACGAGCCCGAGGCGAAGGGCGCACAGACCTTGCGCGAGGCGATGGAGCGCACGCTCGCGGAGAAGCGCCCGCAGGAGCTCCCCGTCCAGCGCTACCCGATCCGCCGGCCCGCCGCCGAGGGAGGGCAGTTCGAGGAGCGCTACTGGAGCCCCCGCTTCACGCCGGTCCTGGCCGACGACGGCCAGGTCGCGTACATCCTCCACCGCGCCGAGGACGTGACCGAGGTGGTGCGGCTCAAGCGCGAGAAGCTCGAGCAGGCGCACACGCTGCACGAGGTCTCGGTGCGCTCGCAGCACTACCGGAGGCTCCTCGACACCGCGCCGGACGCGATCGTGATCGTCGGCGAGGACGGCCGCATCCAGCTCGTCAACCTCCAGACCGAGACCTTGTTCGGCTACACGCGCGCCGAGCTCGTCGGGCAGCCGCTCGACCTCCTGATCCCCGAGCGCTTCTGCAAGGGCCACACCGATCACATGAGCCGGTACTTCGCGAGCCCGAGCGCGCGCCCGATGGGCTCCGGCCTCCAGCTCCACGGCAGGCGCAAGGACGGGACCGAGCTGCCGATCGAGGTCAGCCTCAGCCCCCAACGCGACGAGCACGGCATGACGGTGTCGGCGGCGATCCGCGACGTCACCGAGCGCAAGCGCCTCGAGGCGGCGGCGCGGCTCACCGACGATCGCCTGCGCAGCGCCGTCGATGCCATCCAGGACGGCTTCGCCCTGTTCGACGGCGAGGACCGGCTCGTCCTCTGCAACAGCGTCTTCCGCCGGCTCGTCGGCGAGGGCCGCCCCGGCTCGCTCGTCGGCAAGCGCTACGCAGAGATCCTGGACGCGCGCATGGCCGACATCGACCTCCCCGACGCGGCCGCGCGGGCGCGGTTCCGCGACGAGCGGCTCGCCCACCGCCGCCATGACCAGACGAGCACGTTCACCGTGCGCCTGCAGGGCGGCCGGAGCCTGCGCGTGAGCGATCGGCGCACCGCCGAGGGCGGCATCGTCGAGACCGTCTGGGACGCCACCGACGACGAGCGCCGCACCCAGGAGCTGCGCGAGGCGCGCGCCACCGCCGAGGCCGCGAGCGCCGCCAAGAGCGACTTTTTGTCATCGATGAGCCACGAGCTGCGGACGCCGCTCAACGCGATCCTGGGCTTCGCGCAGCTGCTCACGCGCGACAAGCGCGAGCCGCTGTCGGACCGGCACCGCGAGCGCGTCGAGCACATCCTGCGCGGCGGCGAGCACCTCCTGCGCCTCATCAACGACATCCTCGATCTCTCGCGGATCGAGGCCGGCCGGGTCCCGATCTCGCTCGAGCCGGTGGGCGTCGCCGAGGTCCTGGACGAGGTGCGGCGCACGCTCGAGCCGATCGCGGCGCGGCAGGGCATCTCGCTCGAGATCGCCGCGCTGCCCCCGGGCCTCCCGATGGTGGTCACCGATCGCACGCGCTTCGCGCAGATCCTCATGAACCTCGGGAGCAACGCGATCAAGTACAACCGCGCCGACGGCAGCGTGCGCTTCGAGGTCACGACCGCCCCCGACCGCGTGCGCGTCACCGTGATCGACTCGGGGATCGGCATCCCGCTCGAGCAGCAGGGCAAGCTGTTCCAGCCGTTCCAGCGCGCCGGCCAGGAGACCGGGCCGATCGAGGGCACCGGCATCGGGCTCGTGATCACGAAGCGGCTCGCCGAGCTCATGCACGGCAGCGTGGGGTTCCACAGCGTCCCCACGCAGGGCTCCGAGTTCTGGGTCGAGATGCCGATGCACGCCGCGCCCGCGGAGGAGCAGGCGCCGGTGGTCACGCCGCGCGAGCACGACGCCATCACGCCGCGCACCGGGGAGCACCACCTCGTCCTCTACGTCGAGGACAACCCGGCGAACGTCGTGTTCATGCGCGACCTCATGAGCTCGTTCGAGGGCATCGATCTCATCACCGTGCCCACCGCCGAGCTCGGCGTCGAGCTCGCGCGCGCCCGCCAGCCCGAGCTCGTGCTCATGGACATCAACCTGCCGGGGATGAGCGGCCTCGACGCGCTGCACGCCCTGCGCGCCGCGCCCGAGACGGCGCACATCCCCGTCATCGCGCTCACCGCCGCGGCCTCCGAGCGCGATCGCCAGCGCGGCCTGGAGGCAGGCTTCTACCGCTACCTGACCAAGCCCGTGAAGGTGGACGAGCTCATCGACGCGGTGGAGTCCTTGCTCGCCAGGCGCGCCTGAAAGCCGCGGCGTCAGGACCGCTCGCCGCTGCCGCCGCCGCCGCCACCGCCGCCGCCGCTGCTGCCGCCGCCACCTGGAGGCTCGGCCGGCGGACCTCCCTTGCCCTCGGACCTGCCCTCCTTGCGCACGACCTCGACGTCGGAGCGCGGGGCCGCGTTGTACTCGTGCAGGCGGTACTGGATCGTGCGCGCGCTGATCCCGAGGATCTCGGCGGCCTTCGAGGTCGAGCCGGCCGTCGACTTCAAGGTCTCGAGGATCGCGTAGCGCTCGATCTCCGCCATCGTCGCGCCAGGGATGATCGGCATCCCGCCGGGCGACTGCCGCGGCCGCACGTTCGGCGGCAGCTGGCGCGCCTCGATCGCGGAGCCGGTCGTGAGCACCACGGCGCGCTCGACCGCGTTCTCGAGCTCGCGCACGTTACCCGGCCAGTCGTAGGCGGTGAGGAGCTCCAGCGCCTCCGCCGACAGCCCGCCGACCGCCTTGCCGTTCTCCCGGGCGTACCGCTCGAGGAAGAACTTCGCGAGCGGCGGGATGTCGCTGCGCCGATCGCGCAGGGGCGGCATCTCGATCGCCACGACGTTGAGGCGGTAGTAGAGGTCCTCGCGGAACCGGCCCTTGCCCACCTCCTCGAGGAGGTTGCGATTCGTCGCGGTGATCACGCGGACATCGACGCGGATCGTCTGCGTGCCGCCGACGCGCTCGAACTCGTGCTCCTGGAGGAAGCGCAGGAGCTTGACCTGGATCGTCGGCGAGATCTCGCCGATCTCGTCGAGGAACAGCGTGCCGCCATCGGCGATCTGGAACCGGCCGTCCTTGCGCGCCAGCGCGCCAGTGAACGCCCCGCGCTCGTGCCCGAACAGCTCGCTCTCGAGCAGCGACTCGGCGAGCGCGGCGCAGTGCAGCTTGACGAACGGCCCGCCGGCGCGCGGCGATCGCTGGTGGAGCGCGTTCGCGACCAGCTCCTTGCCGGTGCCGCTCTCGCCGGTGATCAGCACCGTCGCGCGGCTCGGCGCGACCTGATCGACGATCTCGAACACGCGCTGCATCGGCGGGCTGTCCCCGACGATGTTGCCCGGCGCGACGCGGGCGCGGACGCGCTGCCGGAGCTGGCGGGTCTCGCGGCGCAGCTCCTCTTGCTCGCGCACCTTGTCGAGCACGACGAGGAGCTCGTCGAAGTTGAGCGGCTTCGTCAGGTACTCCGCCGCGCCGGCGCGCATCGCCTCGACGGCGGACGCCACGTCGCCGAACGCGGTCATCACCACGAGGCCGGCCGGCTCCTCCGTCGCGCGGATCTTCTTGACCAGCTCGATGCCGTCCATCCCCGGCATCTTGAGATCGGTGATCACGATGTGCGGCGAGAATGCCTCGCACTTGCCGAGCGCCTTGAACGCGTCCGCGGCGGTCTCCACGTCATAGCCCTCGTCGCGGAGGAGCTCCGCGAGGGCCGTGCGCGCGTTGACCTCGTCATCGACGACCAGGATCCGTCCCGTTCTACCCATGGTTCGCGAGAAGACCATAAGCGAGATGGCCGCGCAGCCTCGAGCGTATGGCGACGCTTGTCGCCGCGCGGTGTGATGGGCCGCGCGCCGGGCCCCCCGCACGGGGTGCCGGGCCCGCAATCATTGCGCGTCCCCCCCGCAGAACCCGCCCGCGGTGAGCACGTCGATGCCCGCTCCTCTTGCGAGAGGCCCCCAGGATCTCTGGGACCGTGCGCCCTTGCGCGGATCCGGAAGCGCGGGGCTCCCGCAAGATCCGCGGTCGGGCTGCAACCGGCGAACGGATTGCGCGAAATGCGCGCGCCAGGGCCTCGCAGGAGGGGGACGGACGCGAGCATGATCGATCCCACCGTGCAGAGCTCCGCAGTATCCGAGCGTCACGCGGCGAAGGTCGCGCGCATCGTCGCGCAGCTCGCGGCGCGGCGCGGCGTGCGCCCGCTGTCCCTGCGCAAGAAGGCCGTCCCGCACCAGGTCCCCAAGGCGAACGATCTCCGCCACGGCGACGCGAAGATCGATGTCACCGAGCTGACCGAGATCCTGCGCATCGATCCCGAGCGCCGGATCTGCATCGCCGAGTCGGGCGTGACGTTCGTCGATCTTTTGCGCGCGACGCTCGCGCACGGCCTCGTCCCGAACGTCTTCCCCCAGCTCTCGACCATCACCGTCGGCGGCGCGGTGTCGGGCTGCTCGATCGAGGCGATGTCGTTCTCCCGCGGCGGGTTCCACGACTCCTGCCGCGAGTACGAGGTGATCACCGCGACCGGCGACGTCCTCGTGTGCACGCCTGACCACGAGCACCGGGAGCACCGGCTGATCTTCGAGATGATGCACAACTCGTTCGGCACGCTCGGGATCCTGGCACGGCTCACGTTCGAGCTCGTGCCGGCGAAGCCGTACGTGCACCTCGTGCACGAGACCCACGCCACGGTGGCGGACTACCAGGCCGCGATCCGGCGCCACGCCGAGGCGGGCGACGTCGACTTCATGGACGGCATCATCCACGGGCCGCGCTGCTACGTGCTGTGCGCCGGGCGCTTCGTCGACAGCGCGCCGTACACGAGCCGCTACGACTGGATGAAGGTCTACTATCGCAGCACGCGCACGCGCCGCGAGGACTACCTCCGCACGTACGATTACATGCTCCGGTACGACCGCGGCGTGACGAACGTCCGGCCGGGCTCGTTCGTCGGCCGGCTCCTGTTCGGCAAGGTGATGAAGTCGACGCAGTGGCTCTGGCTCGGCGACAAGCTCCACCGGCTCCTCCGCTCCGCGAAGCCCCCCGTCACGCTCGACGTGTTCGTGCCGTTCCCACAGGTGCCGGAGTTCATGGCGTGGTTCGAGCGCGAGATCGGCTTCTTCCCGCTGTGGAGCGTGCCGTACCGGGCCGGCTCGAGCTACCCGTGGCTCGCTGACTCGTTCTGGGCCCGCAATCGAGATCCGCTGTTCCTCGATCTGGCGATCTACGGTATGCGCCAGCGAGGCGACACCAACTATCACCGGCTGATCGAGCAGAAGCTCCTCGAGCTCGGCGGGATGAAGACCCTCATCTCGCACAACTACTATTCGGAAGCCGAGTTCTGGTCGATCTACAACAAAGAGAGCTACGACGCGGTCAAGCGGATCACCGATCCCGACAACCAGTTCCGCGACCTGTACGAGAAGACCTGCCGCGCCGCGATGGGCCGGTCGTCCTGACGCAGGCGCCTGCCAGCGTGGACGCAAAGAATGCGTGGCCTGTCGGCGCGCGCGCGCGCGCCGACAGCTTGTCGCGACGCCCGGACGCAGGCGATACCGCGGCAGATCGTCGGGCTTCGGCCCGCTCGCCGCTCGAGAGGGCGACAATCTGTCGTATCGGGCGCCGGCGTCGCGACCATCGGCGCCAAGTGGCCGGAAGCGCTCGCCGCCGAGCGGTGGCGTGACACGTGCACTGAGGGCGGTGCGTGTTTCGGCCCCCTGGAGCGCTCGTAGATGACGCGTCCTTCGACGAGCGGCTGCCGCTGCGCCTGCAGGTGCAGGCCCCCACGCACTTCACGCCCGTCGAGATCGCGCGCCGCGCGGCGCAGCTGCTCGCGCCGGCACCCGGGATGACGGTGCTCGACGTCGGGGCCGGGGCCGGGAAGCTCTGCCTCGTCGCCGCGCTCGCCGCGCCCGACTGCGAGTTCGTCGGCATCGAGTGGCGGCCTCACCTCGTCGACGTCGCCAGCGCGCTCGCCCGCGAGCTCGGCATCCGCAACGCGCGCTTCCTGCACGGCGACGCCCTCGAGCTCGACTGGTCGGCGTTCGACTCCATCTACCTCTACAACCCGTTCGCCGAGCAGCTGGAAGACGAAGGCTTCGCGCTCGATCGCACGATCGAGCGCGATCCGGCCCTGTTCGTCACCTCCGTGTTCGACGTGCGGCGCAAGCTCGCGCGCGCCCGCGCCGGGACGCGCGTCGTCACGTTCCACGGCTACGGCGCGCCGTTCCCCCCCGGCTACGAGCAGGCGGACGAGGACACGATCAGCGGCGAGCGCCTGGAGCTGTGGATCAAGACGGAGGCCGGATGAAGCTCGACGCACGCCAGGCCGCACGCATGCTCGGCCTCACCGAGACGGAGATCTACCGCCGGGTCGGCGCCGGCGAGATCCCGTTCACGATGATCCACCACCGGCCGCTGTTCCATCGCATCGAGCTCTTCGAGTGGGCGATGTCGATCGAGCTCCCGGTCACCGCCGATCTGTACGATCTGTACGATCACCTGCACGAGGATCGCGAGCCGCACCCCTTGGCCGACGCGCTCGCGCGCGGCAAGGGCGGGACGATCAGCGCCGACCTCGCCGAGATCGCAGAGGCGATCCCCGCGCGCTCGCGGTCCGAGCGCGAGCTCATAGGGGCCATGATCGCCGCGCGCAGCCCGGCGATGTTCGTCAGCCGGGCCGCCGACCGGATCGCGCTGCCGCGCGCGTGCAGCCCGATCATCTGCGCGGACACCCCGGGGCTCGTGCTCCTCTGGTGGGCGGCCCACCACGCGCTGACCTTGCCGGACGTGCCGGTCCACGCGCTGTTCCTGATCGTCGCGCCGACGATCAGGCGCCACCACGAGCTCCTGGCGCGGCTGGCGCTGGCGCTCCACGACCCCGCGCTCCGCGCGGCCGTACAACGCGCCGGGGCGTTCGCCGACGTCGTCTCCGAGGCGCGCCGCTGGGAGCTCTCGCTCGCGGCGGCCCGCGCGTCCGGAGCCACCCCGTGACCGGCTGCGCGCTCGCCGTCGCCGTCCTCGTCGCCTCCGCGTGCGGCGCCCTGCTCGCGCACCGCCGCGGCCGCCTCGCGTCGGGGCTCGCCGCGGCCGGTGCCGTCCTCGCCGCGGCGGCGGCCCTGCCCGACGCCATCGCCGTCCTGGCCGGCGCCGCGCCGCCCGAGGTGGCCGTGCCGTGGGCCGCGCCGATCGACGAGCTGCGCTTCGGGCTCGATCCGCTGTCCGCGTTCTTCGCCGTCCCGCTCGCCGCCCTGGGCGCGATCTGCGCCGTCTACGGCGCGTTCTACCTGGACGGCCAGCGCGCGCAGCGCCGGATCGCCGTCCCCGCGTGCGCCTACAACCTGCTGCTCGCCGCGATGCTCGGCGTGCTGCTCGCGCGCGACGCCATCGGCCTGGTCATCGCGTGGGAGCTCATGACGCTGGCGAGCTACGTGCTCGTCACGTTCGACCACGCGCAGCGCGAGGTCCGCCGCGCGGGCTGGGTCTACCTGATCGCGTCGCACCTCGGCGTCGCCGCGATCCTCAGCATGGTCCTGCTCCTCGGGACCGACGGGTTCGCGTTCAGCGCGCTCGCCGCCGCGGGCCGGGCCGCCGGCAGCGCGGCGACCGTCGCCGGGATCCTCGGGCTCCTCGGCTTCGGCGTGAAGGCCGGCCTCGTCCCGCTGCACGTGTGGCTGCCGGAGGCGCACGCCTCGGCGCCCTCGCACGTCTCGGCGCTCATGTCGGGCGTCCTCGTCAAGCTCGGCCTCTACGGGATCCTCCGCACGAGCACGTTCGTCGGCGACGCGGTCCCGTGGGGGCCGCTCCTCATGGTCTTCGGGATCGCCGGCGCGCTCGTCGGGATCGCGCTCGCGCTCTACCAGCGCGACCTCAAGCGCTCGCTCGCGTACTCGACCGTCGAGAACATCGGCATCGCGACGCTCGGGCTCGGCGCCGGGTTCTGGGCGCGGTCGGCAGACGAGCCCGTGCTGGCCACGCTCGCGTTCGCCGGCGGCCTCCTCCACGTCTGGAGCCACACGATCCAGAAGGGGCTCATGTTCCTCGGCGCCGGCAGCCTCCTGCACGGCGCTGGCACGCGGGACCTCGAGCAGATGGGCGGGCTCGCCAAGCGCATGCCGCGCACCGGCGCGCTCGTCCTCCTCGGCGCCGTCGCGCTCGCCGGCCTGCCGCCGCTCTCCGGCTTCGTGGGCGAGTGGCTGATCTACCTGGGCCTCGCGCGCGGCGGCACCCGCGCCGCGTCGTTCGTCGGCCTGCCGCTCCTCCTGGCGATCGCGGTGATGGCCACCGTCGGCGTGATGGCCGCGCTGTGCTTCGTGCGGATCGCCGGGATCGCCCTGCTCGGCGAGCCCCGCAGCGAGGGCGCCGCCCGCGCGCACGAGTCGCCGCGCGGCATGGTGCTGCCCATGGCGCTGCTCGCGGCGCTCGCGGTCCTGCTGCCGTTCGTCGCGCCGCTCCTCGCGGGCGCGCTCGCGCCGCTCCTCGTCGAGCTCGGCGTGCACGCGCCCGCGGTCGCCGTCGCGCACGACGCGCTCGTCGATCTGGCGCGCGTGGGGATCGCGCTGTGGGCCGGCATCCTCGCCGTCTCCCTGCTCGTCCGCCGCCTCGCGCGGCGGCGGCGCGAGGCCGAGACGTGGGGCTGCGGCTACCTCGCCCCGAGCCCGCGCATGCAGTACAGCGGCGCGTCGTTCGCCGAGGGGCTCCACCGCCTGCTGCCGGGGATCCTGCGCGCGAAGCTCTCCGTCCCGTACCGCGCCGAGCTGTTCCCGCCGCCCGCGGACCTCACCGTCGACGCCGGTGATCCGTTCACGCGCGCGGCCTACGCGCCGCTCCTCGATCGGCTCGCGCAGCGGTTCGGCCAGCTGCGCTGGGTCCAGCGCGGGTTCCTCCACCTCTACATCCTCTACATCGTGGTCGCCGTCGTCGCGGCGCTCGCCGTCGTCAGCATCGGCGACTTCTGGGGGGCGCCCTGATGCTCGGCGTGACGCTCGCCGTGACGGCCGGCGCGGTGCTCGACGGGATCGCGAAGGCCGCCGCGATCCTCATCGTCCCGCCGCTGCTCCTGGGCGTCATCGCGCGCATCAAGGCGCGCTTCGCCGGGCGCGTGGGCCCGCCGCTCCTGCAGCCGTACCACGATCTCAGGAAGCTCCTCGCGAAGGGCTCCGTGGTGAGCCGCACGACCACGTGGGTCTTCCTCGCCGGCCCGGCCGTGTCGCTCGTGGCCGTGCTGCTCGCCGCCGCGGTGGTCCCCATCGGCGACGGCCGAGCGCTGTGGTCGTTCGAGGGCGACTTCATCCTGCTCGCGTACCTCCTCGGCCTCGCCCGCTACGCAACGATGGCCGCCGCGCTCGACACCGGCTCGTCGTTCGAGGGCATGGGGGCCGCGCGCGAGGCCACGTTCGCGTGCATCGCCGAGCCCGCGTTCGTCCTCGGCCTGCTCGCGCTCGCGCGCGCCACCGGCTCGCTGTCCTTGTCGACGTTCCTCGGCCCCGCCATCACGCACGTCTGGGCGGAGGAGAGCGCCTCGCTCGTGCTCGTGGCCGCCGGCCTCCTCCTCGTGCTGCTCGCCGAGAACAGCCGCATCCCCGTCGACGATCCGGCCACCCACCTCGAGCTGACCATGGTGCACGAGGTGATGGTCCTCGATCACGGCGGGCCCGTCCTCGGCGTGGTGCTCTACGGCGCGGCCGTGAAGCTCTTCGTGTTCGCGGCGCTGCTCGTGCGGATCGCGATCCCGATCGCGGCGCCGGCGCACCTCGCGTGGCCGGCGTTCCTCGGCGGCCTGGTCGCCGTCGCCGCCGGCATCGGCGTCATCGAGTCGACGCTGGCGCGCCTCCGCCTGCCGTACGTGCCCGCGCTGCTCCTGTCGGCCTGCCTCTGCTGCGCGCTCGCGCTGGTCCTGCTCGCGAGGTGAATCCATGTCCAGCCTGCTCGAGCCCCTCCTCGTCACCGTCCTCCTGCTCAACATGTTCGTGCTGGGCGCGACCCGGCTGCGCGCCGTGATCGGCGCCTCGGCCGCGCAGGGCGTGTGCCTGGGCGTCCTGACCGTCACCGCGCACGGCGAGATCACCTTCGAGGTCGTGGCGATCGCGATCGCCGCCGTCGCGATCAAGGCCGTCGTGATCCCGCGCCTCCTCTACAAGGCCATGCGGGACGCCGCGATCGCGCGCGACGTCGCGCCGCTCGTCGGCGTCATCCCGTCGCTCGTGATCGGCGCGCTCGGCACCGTGTTCGCCGTCGTGTTCGCCGGCACGCTGCCGTTCGCCGGCGCGCACGCGGGCACGCTCGTCCTGCCGAGCTCGCTCGCGACCGTGCTCACCGGCTGCGTCGTGCTGACGACGCGGCGCAAGGCCATCACGCAGGTCGTGGGCTACCTGATCCTCGAGAACGGGATCTTCATCCTCGGGCTCTCGCTCCTCGACGCGATGCCGTTCCTGGTCGAGGTCGGCGTGCTGCTCGACCTCGTCGTCGGCATCTTCGTCATGGCCATCATCATCCACCACGTGAGCCGCGAGTTCTCGGCGTCGACCGACGCCGCCGAGCTCGCCGAGCTCAAGGAGTAGCCGTGCTGCTCGCGCTCGTCCTCTTGCCGATCGCGATGGGCGCCCTCGCGTTCGCCGCGCCGTCGCCGCGCCTGCGGACGTACCTGGTGGTCACAGGCGCCGCGCTCCACGCCGCGCTCGCGGTGTTCGTCGCGTGCTCGCCGCCGCCGCCGATGTTCGATCGCTGGCTCGTCCTCGAGCCGCTCGGCCGGCTGATCGTCCCCCTCCTCAGCGTGCAGTTCCTCCTGTGCGCGCTCTACGTGCCCGCGTACCTCGCCGCGCGCCCCGAGCGGCAGCGCCAGAACCGCGTGTTCTGCGCCTGCCTGCTCGCGCTCGGCGGCACGATGTCGCTCGTCGCCGTCTCGCACCACCTCGGCCTCATGTGGGTCGGGATCGAGGCGTCGGCGCTCGTGAGCGCGCCGCTCATCTACTTCTACCGGACGCCGCGCTCCCTCGAGGCCACCTGGAAGTACCTCCTGATCGGCTCCGTCGGCGTCGCGTTCGCGCTCTACGGCTCGTTCTTCCTCGCGTCCTCCGCCCTGCACGGCGGCCAGGTGTCCTCGCTGCTCTTCGAGGACCTCGTCCGCGCCGCGCCGCACCTGTCCAAGCCGTGGCTGCACGCGGCGTTCGTCATCCTGCTCATCGGCTACGGCACGAAGATCGGCCTCGCGCCGATGCACACGTGGAAGCCCGACGTCTACGGCGAGGCGCCCGCCGTCGTCGGCGCGGTGCTGGCCGGCGGCCTGTCGACGTGCGCGCTCACCGCGCTCATGCGCTTCCTCCAGATCTGCACCGCCGCGGGCGACGGCCAGCTCGCGCGCTCGCTCCTCGTCGTCTTCGGCCTCCTGTCGATGGGCGTCGCGGCCGCGTTCATGATCGGGCAGCGCGACTACAAGCGCATGCTCGCGTACTCGAGCGTCGAGCACATGGGCATCATCGTGTTCGGCCTGGGGATCGGCGGGCTCGCGACGTACGGCGCGCTCCTGCACATCCTGGGGAACAGCTTCGGCAAGGGCGTCCTGTTCATGACCGCCGGCAACCTCCACCGCGGCTACGGCAGCAAGCTCGCCGCCGACGTCAGCGGGGCGATCCACCGCTTCCCCGCGTCGGCCGGGCTGTTCCTCGCCGGCTTCTTCGCGATCACCGGCTCGCCGCCGTTCGGGCTGTTCCTGAGCGAGCTGGCCATCGCGCGCGGCGCCTTCGCGTCGGGCAGCTACCTCGGCGCAGCCCTGTTCCTCGCGCTGCTCGCCACCGTGTTCATCGGCATGGGCGCCGTGGTCATCAGCGTCGTCCAGGGGCCGCGCGGCGCCGAGGGGCCGCGCGAGCGCGAGCAGCGCCTGACGCTCGTGCCCCCGGCGCTCTGCCTCGCCGTCGTCCTGCTCCTCGGCGTCTACGTCCCGCCCTGGCTGGACAGCGCGCTGCGCGAGGCCGCGGCCGTCGTGGAGATGCGGCCGTGAGCGCGCTGACGAGCACCCGCCCGATCGAGCGCCCTGCGCCCGTCCTCTCGATCTCGAACGCCGCCGCTCGGCCGCTCGCCGAGGTGCCGCGCCACGATCTCGGCACGTTCCAGGAGCTCCTCCTCGCGGCCCAAGCGCGCGGCCGGCGCGTCTCCGCGCTGCTCGGCTATCCGCTCGGCAGCCCGGGCGACCCGGGCACCGGGCTCCTCGCCGTGCTCGCGGCCGATCGCGACGCCACGCTCGAGCTCGTCCGCACCGAGCTTGCCGGCCGCGCGTTCCCGTCGCTCGTGCCGCGCTGCCCCGAGCTGCACCTGTTCGAGCGCGAGCTCGCCGAGCAGTGGGGGCTCGTGCCGGAGGGCCACCCGTGGCCCAGGCCCGTCCGGTTCCAGCCGCCGCGGCGCGCTGGCGCGGGCGCGCCGCCCCCCATCGGCGTCACCAGCTTCTACGCGATCCAGGGCGGCGAGGTGCACGAGGTCGCCGTGGGCCCCGTGCACGCCGGCGTGATCGAGCCCGGGCACTTCCGCTTCCAGTGCTACGGCGAGAACGTCATCCACCTCGAGATCTCGCTCGGCTACCAGCACCGCGGCGTCGAGCGCGCGCTCGCCGGCGGCCCCGCGCCGCGCAGCATCCATTACGCCGAGACCGTGGCCGGCGACACCACGATCGGGCACGCGACCGCGTACTGCCAGGTCGTCGAGGCGCTGGCGGAGACGCCGGTCCCGGCGCGCGCCCACACGCTCCGCGCGATCGCGGCCGAGCTCGAGCGGATCGCCAACCACGTCGGCGATCTGGGCGCGCTGGCCGGCGACATCGGCTTTCTGCCCACCGCGTCGTTCTGTGGCCGGCTCCGCGGCGACTACCTGAACCTGACCGCCGAGCTGTGCGGCAGCCGCTTCGGGCGCGGCCTGCTCCGGCCCGGCGGCACGCGCTTCGACGTGGCCGCGCCGCAGGCCGCCGAGCTCGCCACGCGGCTCGAGCGCGCCGTGCGGGAGACCGAGGAGGCCGTCCAGCTCTTGTGGAGCACCGCCTCGGTGCAGTCGCGCTTCGAGGAGACCGGCAAGCTCGATCGGAGCGTCGCCGAGGCGCTCGGCGTCGTCGGCGTGGCCGCGCGCGCCTCCGGGCTCCACCGCGACGTGCGTACGACGCACCCGTACGGCCTCTACCGGTTCGCGCACATCCCGCTGTCCGCGATGCCGAGCGGCGACGTGTTCGCGCGCGCGTTCGTCCGCTACATGGAGATCCGGCGCTCCGCGGAGCTCGTCCGCCGCGAGCTCGCGCTCCTGCCCGCCGGCGGGACGCGCGCGCCCGTCGGCGCGCTCCTGCCCGAGCACGTGAGCGTCTCGCTCGTCGAGGGCTGGCGCGGCGAGCTCTGCCACGTCGCGCTGACCGACGCCGCCGGGCGCTTCGCCACCTACAAGATCGTCGATCCGTCGTTCCACAACTGGACCGCGCTGGCGATGGCGCTGCGCGGCCAGCAGATCTCGGACTTCCCGCTCTGCAACAAGAGCTTCAACCTCTCGTACTGCGGGCACGACCTGTGAGGTGCTGATTGCTGGACATCCTCCGCGCACGCTTCCACCAAGGGCACCGGACCAGCCGCTTCCCCGACGAGGAGCCGCGGCTCCCCGCGCGCTTCCGCGGCCGCCCCGTGCTCGACGTCGCGCGGTGCGCCGCGGGCTGCCGGGAGTGCGTCGCCAGCTGCCCCACCGAGGCGATCACCGAGGCGATCACCGCGGACGCCGGCCAGCTCGCGCTCGACCTGGGACGGTGCCTCTTCTGCGCCGACTGCGTCGACGCCTGCCCCCAGGGCGCGATCACGTTCTCGCCGGACTTCCGGCTCGCCGAGCGCGCCCGCGCGCGGCTCGTCGTGCGCGCGCCCGAGGCCGCCGCTGCGCCCACGCGCGAGCTCGCGCTCTCGGCCGAGCTGCGGCGACTCTACGGCCGGTCGCTCAAGCTGCGCGTGGTGAGCGCCGGCGGGTGCAACGGCTGCGAGGCCGACGTGGCCGTGCTCGGCACCATCGCGTTCGACCTCGGCCGCTTCGGCATCCAGTACGTGGCCTCGCCGCGCCACGCCGATGGGCTGCTCATCACAGGCCCCGTCACCGCGAACATGCGCGAGGCCCTGCAGAAGACGTACGAGGCCGTGCCCGATCCGCGGATCGTGATCGCCGTCGGCGCGTGCGCGATCGCGG
This sequence comes from Kofleriaceae bacterium, assembly GCA_035558535.1. GTDB lineage: Bacteria > Myxococcota_A > Polyangia > Haliangiales > Haliangiaceae > JABFXX01. Next base: position 10,860 of record DATMCI010000188.1, on the reverse strand, counting down.
GCGGCCCCTACGCCGGGCACGGCGAGGCGCACGGCGGCGCCGATCAGGTGGTCCCCGTCGATCTGTACGTCCCCGGCTGCCCGCCGCACCCGCTGACCATCCTCGAGGGGCTCCTCGGCCTCCTCGGACGGTCCGGCGCGCGGAGGCCGCGGCCCGGGCGCCGCGACGGAGCGGGCCCGTGACCGCCCGCCCCGTGACCGCCGGCCGGCGCCGCGTCGCGCTGCTCGCGCGCGCGAGCGAGACGCGGACCGCGCTCGCCGATTACCTCACGAACGCGGGCTTCGAGGTGCACGCGAGCGACGAGCTCGCCGCGCCCGCGTCCTGCGGCGCGCTCGTCTGGATCGGCGAGCCCGGCGAGCCCGGCGAGCCGACCGCGAGCGCCGTGCGCTCCCTCATGAAGCGGGCGCGGACCCAGCGCGTGGTCGTCGTCACCTCGCGGCCCAAGGCGCTCGCGGAGCTCGTCGCGAGCCACGGCGCCCGCCTGCACGTCCTGCCCGCGCCCGTGTTCGGCTGGAGCCTCGTCGACGCGCTCCGCGCCTAGTAGAGTACGCGCGTGACCTCCCGCGGGCAGCCCCGCAGCGTCGTCCTCGGGCCGGTGATGGCGTCACCGGCGATGCGCGAGCTCGATCGCGTGCTCCGCGCCGTGGCCGCCAAGGACGTGACCGTCACGTTCGTCGGCGAGAGCGGCTCGGGCAAGGAGGTGATGACCCGCCGGCTCCACGATCTGTCGCCGCGCCGCAAGGGGCCGTTCGTGCCGATCAACTGCACGGCGATCCCCGACACGCTGTTCGAGAGCGAGCTGTTCGGCCACGAGCGCGGCGCGTTCACCGGCGCGACGGAGCGCGGCCTCGGCAAGGTCGAGATGGCGGCCGGCGGGACGCTGTTCCTCGACGAGGTCGCCGAGATGCCCGTGGCGCTCCAGCCCAAGCTCCTGCGCTTCCTCGAGACCCACCGCTTCATGCGCGTGGGCGGCACCCGGAAGCTCGAGGTCGACGTCCGCGTCGTCCTGGCGACCCTGCGCCCGCTCGAGGAGGAGGTGCGGGCCGGCCGCTTCCGCGAGGACCTGTTCTATCGCATCCAGGGGATCGTCCTGACCGTCCCGCCGCTGCGCGAGCGGCGCCGCGACATCCCCGCGCTGATCGACGCGTTCGTGGCCCAGCTCTCCGCGATCCACGACTGCGAGCCGCCCAAGCTCATGCGCAGCGCGCGCGCCGCCCTGCTCGCGCACGACTGGCCCGGGAACGTGCGCCAGCTGCGGAACGTCCTCGAGTTCGTCACGATCCTGCGCGCCGGCCAGACCGTCCGCCTGCAGGACCTGCCGCCCGGCCTCGGCCGCACGACCGCCGCGGCGGCCGGGAGCGCGCTCGCGGTCGACACCGATCAGCCGCTCGCGACGATCGTCGACCAGGTCGTCGACCACGTGATCGCCGCGGAGCGAGGGAACCTGACGCGGGCCGCCAAGCGCCTGGGCGTCAGCATCCGGACGCTGCAGCGGCGGCGGCGCGCCTGACACCGGCGACCGCGCGCGCCCCCGCCGCCCGAGCCCGGCGATGAGCGCCAGGATCACGTCGGTGCGCCGTCGGCGCCAGGGCCCACGAGTGGAGCGTCAGCGATACGTGATCGCGCCAAGGAAGTCGCGCCTGCCCACGTCGACGCCGTTATGCCGCAAGATCGCGTATGCCATCGTGAGGTGGAAGAAGAAGTTTGGCAGCGCCTGCTCGACGAAGTAGCCCGTCCCGCTCATGGACTTGCCCTCCCAGCGCTGCAGCGAGATCGAACGCTCGTCAGTCCCCTCGAAGTCGTGCGCGGTGAACCCGTCGAGATACGCCAGGACGGCCGCGATCCGACTGCGCACCTCGTCGATGGTCTGCTCCGTATCGGGGTGTGGCGGAAACTCTTTGCCAGTCGCGCGCCCGGCCCCGAACTTCGCCTGATCGCACGCCATCTGGATCTGCCGGACCAGCGGGAACATGTCCGGTGCGAGCCGGCACTGCAACAGGAGGTTCGGCTCGAACTTCTTGGCGGCGGCGTGCTCGACGGCCTTGTCGAGCCAGACGGGCACAGTGCCGAGGAGCTTCTTGACTTCGAGGAAGACCGGGTAGATCGACATGCGCGATCCGTAACATGCCGAGTCGACGGCAGTCAGCGCCGACCGGCGCAACCTCACTCGAGGTGGAGGCCGCAGTCCGAGCACGCACCGTCGACGAGCGGCGCGGCGGTCCCGCACGCGGGGCAGGGCAGCTCGTCGCTCGACAGATCGAGCTCGACCGGCGCGAGTCCCTCGCGCTCCAGATGGGCGCGCCAGTCGCCGTGCAAGAGCTCGCGGAGGTCCGGGACGCGAGCCGCCTCGACCAGGAGGTACGTCCGCGTCCCGCACCCCTTGCCCTTGCCGCAACCTGTGCCGCAACCCGTGCCGGCGCCAGGCGGGTCCCCGATCAGCGCGGGGATCCCGACTTCGAGGCATCGATCGCGCAGCGCCTTCATCTCGGCGATCGATCCGGAGGTGGCAGCCACCAGCGGCCGCTCGTCGAGCAGCACCTCGGCCTCGGGCCCGGTCAATGGTGCCCCCGCCTGGCACCCGCAGCTCGTGCAATTGTCCCGTCGCGGGGGTGGCTCGGTCGCTGGAGTCGTCGCTGGAGTCATTCCCCATCACCGTACGCCACCCCGCGGCCGCGCGCCAACGCGAACCTCCCCACGGCCGCCGACGGCATCGTCACCGTCGCGCCTGCTCCTCAGCTCCCCTCCGGATGGAAACCGCGCCTCCAGCCACTTCCGCGCCGATGGTGTATCCATGCAGCTTCGATATGTGTCGCATCATCGTGGCCGTGGGAGCCTTCGACGCCGCTGCTATCGTCGAGGGCGCCATCGCGATGGCGTCCGGACGGACGGCCGACCACGACGGCTCGTTCGTCGTCCATCCAGACGGCTGGGGTGCCGTGTGGCGCGACGCCGATTCGGCCTCCGGCCTGTCCGTGCGGCGAGACCACCGCCCCGCGACCGAGAGCGCCCTCGATTCCGGCCTGGCCGCGATCGAGACCGACTTCCTGGCCATTCACGTGCGGTACGCGAACAACCCGACTACCAAGGGCGCCAGCTTCACGCATCCGCTACAGCGACGTGCAGACGACTGGTACTTCATGCACAACGGGTCTTTGCCCACCGTGTACCAGCTGCTCGGCCTCGAGCGCTCGACCTTCGACTCTGCCGAGTACTTCGACTACTTGATCCCCGCAGGCGCGCACGCGCTGGAAGAACGTGAAACGCTCGCTCGGTTGCGGGCCATCCCGCCGGGCGGCAACTCGGGCAACGCCGTCGCGGTGCGACGGGATCGCGCCTACGTGATCCACTGGCGAGCCGCCGGTGACGTGTGGCCTCGCTACTTCACCATGCACGAGCTCGTCGAGCCGAAGCGGCGCATCATCGCCAGCGAGGTGATTCCTTCGCTCGCACCCGCCGATCGCTGGAGGGAACTCTCCCCCGACACCGTGACAGAATTTCGCTTCGGGTGAGCCGCGCTCGGCCGCCCACGGCCTCTCGCCTATGCCGGTGGCACCGCGGGCGGGCGCGCGAATTGATACCCCGGCGTGGATCTCCCGATCTCCTGCTCCTCCTCCGTCATGTCGGTCGGGATGTCGGCAAAGAGCGGCGTGCTCAGGTAGCGCTCCCCCGTGTCCGGCAGCATGCACAGGAGCGTCGCCCCCTTCGGCGCCGACTCGGACACCTTCAAGGCACCGGCGAACGTAGCGCCCGCCGAGATGCCGACGAAGATGCCCTCCTTTTGCGCCAGCTCGCGCGACCGGCGCATCGCCTCCGCCGCGTTGATCGACAGGATCTGGTCGGCCAGCTTCATGGCGACCGCGTCCTCGGTGAGCTTTGGCACGAAGTCCAGTTGAGGCCCCGATCCGGATCACCAGCTGCAGATCGCCGTTCAGCGCTGGATTCTTGATCTCGATGCAGATGACGAGATCGCGGAGCTCGCCCAGCCGGCTCACGCGCTCGAGGAAGGTCGATCTCGGCCCGGGATCACGCGCTGGATCACGGCGCGCCGACGCGCGTGATCCGCTTGCTCATGCTGGCTCCGCTCTCCGACGAGGAGCCGCTCGCTCCGGCGGCTTCTTCTCCTTCGTCCGGGGCGGCGGCCTCGTCCTTCGGCTCGGGCTTCTCCTCTTCCCTGTCGACCTCCTGCACTTCCTTGTCGATGTTCAGCGTGAAGGTCTTGTTCGACTCGATGGCGACCTTCTTGGTCTCGGTGATCCCGAGCGACGGGAACTTGATACGGACCGTGTAGCGGCCCGGCGCGAGCGTGAACTCCGCGCCCGGCGTCTGCTGCTTCTGCTTGCCGATGGTGACCCACGCCGCCGGCGTGGTCTGCACACGGAGGGTGCCGGGCTCCTTCTTGCTCGACGACGTCGGCTCGTCAGGGGGGTCGTCCGGCGCCCCGCGGGGATTCTCCCGCACCGGCGGTTCGGCGGGGACCGCCGGCGCAGGGGGGCTCGTCGCCATGATGTTCGGCGGCGTCTGCACCGCCATGGCCGACGACGGCTCTGCCAGCGGCGGCGCCGCGGCCGTGGGCGACATCGATGCCACCACAGCCTGCGAGGGCGCCGCCACAGACTGCGAGTTCTTGTGTACAGCGAAGTAGAAGCCGGCGACGGAGCCAACGCTCAGCATCGCGGCAGCCACGAGGACCGCGACCAACCATCCGTAGCTGCGCGCGGGCCGCGGAGCGACCGGGACCACGGGCGTCGGGGAGCTGACCGCGTCCACCGAGGCCCCGCTGGCGAGGGGCATCGACACACGCGGCACCGAAGGCGCGGCCACCGTCACCGGCGCGGCTGAAACCACCGGCGCGGCCGGAAACACCGGCGCGGCCGGAAACACCGGCGTGGCCGGAACCACCGGCGACACCGACGCGGCGAACGGCATCGGCCTGCTGGGCGGGTGGCGGAAGGCCGCCCGGGACTCGCGCCTCGCTCTGCTGCCCGGGTGGCGGTGGGCCACCCGAGACTCGCGCCTCGCTCTCGGACGCGGCTCGACGATCTCGAGCTCGCCGTGGCGTGCGTCCGCGAGCGGCTCGAGCTCGAGCTTCGCGCTCGGACGCCCCTCGCCGACCACCACGACCGTCATCGCACCGGAGTCCACGCCCGACAGCATCTCGGCGTCGGGCGCGCTCGCCTCCGGGGCGCGAGCGGCGGGCGCGAGCGTGCGCGGGTGCCGGCGTTCGACGCGGCGCTCCGACAGCGTGAGCGGCGCCGGCGGACTGACCGCTGGACTTACCGCTCGCGACGAGTCGCGCAGCAACGATCGCACCACCATGGAGGCTGACTGCTCGGTGCTCGTGTCCGGGGCGCGCGGGACCGCGTGCGGGCTGCACTCGAGGATCGCCTGCGCCAGCTCCGGCGCGCCCTCGCGGAGCGGGTCCGCGACCCGCTCCTCGGCCAGGGCCTCGATCAGCTCCTGCATGTCCTGGTAGCGCTCGCGCGGATCGTGCGCGAGCGCGCGCATGCAGATCGCGTCGAGGCCGGCGGGGATCTGCGACTTCACCGCGCGCGGCGGGATCACACGCCTCGGCTCGCCGTCGCCGTTGAACGGGTGCCTGCCGCAGATCAGCTCGTAGAGCACGACGCCGAGCGAATACACATCGGCGCGCGGCGTGAGCCGCTCGCCGCGCGCCTGCTCGGGCGCCATGTACGAAGACCTGACCGCGATGACGCCGTGGCCCCCGCCGCTCCCGAAGTCCGAGACGCAGACCTCACCCGACGCAGTGAGCAGGATATTGCTCGGGCTGATGTCGGCATGAATGATCGCCCCCTCCAGCTGGTGATGCGCGAACTCGAGGGCCATGGCGGCGCGCTGCACGACGTACGTCGCGACACCGAGCGACAGCCCGCGCGCGCCGCGCAGCTCGAGCAGCCGCCGGAGGCTCGGGCCGTAGACGAGGTCCATGATCAGGAACACGTCGTTGTCGTCACGCGCGAGGTCGAGCACCCCGACGATGTTGCGGTGCTGCACGTCGATGAGCGGCCTGACACCCGCGATCAGCCGCTCGATGAACACCCCGTTGCTCGCGAGCTCGGGGAACAGCCGCTTGATCGCGACCGGCTTCTGAAAGCCGTGGTCACCGAGCGCGACCCCTGTGAACACCTCGCCCATGCTGCCGCTCCCGAGCAGGTCGCCGAGCACGTATTGCCCCAGCGATGGACGAACGGTCTCCGATGGACCGACCATCCTCTTTTCGGTCTGCGTGCGTACCCATTTGGCTGCAGAAGACCTCTCCACGGGCGCTCATTGTGCAACGTAAGCACCGTCGACGCTGTGCAAATTTATCGATAAGTTGCCCCGGCAAGGAAATCGATGGGTTTCCGCCCTCCGGTCGGGGTTATCCTCGACCTGCCGGATGAGGCCAATGCGACGGGCTCCGACTTCTTCCGACCTGAACGCCGCCTCCGAGGTGGCCGTCGGCGCCGCCTGTCCACTACCTGCACGCGCCACGAGACGAGCGCGGAGGCGCCGGTCATGTCCGGTCTGCACGCGCCGGTCTCGATCCGCGATCGGTCGCGCGCTCGATCTTCGTCTCGATCTTCGTCTCGCTCACCGTCTCGATCGTCGTCTCGATCATCGTCTCGTTCACCGTCTCGTGGTGATCGGCTCGCCGCTGGTGCTGCACGCGAGCCCGTCGTTGGTGTTTGAACCTGCAGCAGCTCTCGATCGCGGCTATGCTCGGCCGCAAAGGATCCGATGACTTCGCTCCTGACTCGCATGGTGCTCGGTGGAGCTGCTGCGCTGGCGCTGATCGCGTCGGCACCAGACCGCGTCGAGGCGCGGCCCGTGTCGGCCGATGCAGCCGAGAAGATCGCGCCGAAGGTCTTCCCGCTCATCGTCACGTCGCGGTTGCCATCGGAGCTGACCGGGACGCCAGAGGCGCTGACCAACGCGCTGGCCACGCTGCTCGGCGGCGAGATCACCGAGCGACCGCTGGAGGAGCTCGGCAAGGCCCTTCGGTGCGATATCGAGATCTCGACGTGCCTCGACCGCGTCGCGCGCTCGCTGGCCACGAACCAGCTCGTGTACGGCACGCTGCTGGTCACGGTCGACGGCAAGGTCAGGGTGAAGCTCGTGCGCTTCGACTCGGCGAAGGGCGGGAGCGAGATGTTCCAGCGCACGTTCATGCTCTCGGCGAAGACCCCGCGGAAGCTCGGTAAGCAGCTCGCGCGCGCCGCGGGGAAGATGTTCGGTCGTGAGGTGACCGAGCCGAAGGAGCCGATCGCGCCGGCACAGCCGCCGGCACCACCTCCGCCCTCGCCCCCGCCCCCGACGCCACCCAAGCCCGCCGAGCCGACCGAGTCGGCCGAGCCGTCCGAGCCGTCCGAGCCGTCCGAGGAGTCCGAGCAGACGCCCGCGCCAGCACCGGCACCTGTCATTCCCCCGCCCACGGAGCCCAAGCCGGAGCCCGCGCGGACCGCCGATGATCCGTCCCGCGGGCAGATCACGAAGGGGACGTGGGCCATCATCGGCGCTGGCGCAGCGATCGCGGCCGGCGGCAGCGGCCTGCTGTACTGGGCGCGTGATCTGCGAGATCAGTCCCGGACCGCGTCGCTCGAGATGCCGGACGACCCGAGCCGCGCGGCCGACCTCGAGGACCGCGCGAAACTCCGCGATCGGCTCGGCACCGCGCTCGCCATGAGCGGCGGCGTGATCCTCGTGGTGGGCGTGATGCGCGGGTTCGCGCAGCGCGACCGCGACCACCAGAGCGCCAAGCCCTCGCCCTCGCTCTCGCTCGTGCCCGTCTCGGGCGGCGCCGCCGTCGTGTTCTCGGGCAACCTGCGCTGAGGGCCGAGATCGTACTGCAGCTCTACACGAGGAGCCACTGGCCCACGGCCGTCATGCCGAGCACGCAGAGCCACGGCGGCGCCTTCCAGAGCTCGAGCAGGCCGAACGCGGCGAGGGCGGCGACGACGTCGAGCTTGTCGCGGATACCGCCGGTGATCACCGGATCGTAGAGCGCTGCGAGGAGGACCCCCACCACGGCGGCGTTGGCGCCGGCGAGCGCCGCTCGAGCCCACGGCTTCACGCGCAAGCGGTGCCAGAACGGCAGCGCGCCTCCGATGAGCAGCCACGCCGGAAGGAAGATCGCGAGCAGGCACCAGAGGCCGCCGACCCAGGCATGCGCCCCGGAGCTCATCGCGGTGCCGAGGTAGGCCGCGAACGTGAACAGCGGGCCGGGGAGCGCCTGCGCCGCGCCGTAGCCGGCGAGGAACTGCTCGTCGCCGAGCCACCCGTTCGGCACGACCTCCGCCTGGAGCAGCGGCAACACCACGTGGCCGCCGCCGAACACGAGCGACCCCGAGCGGTAGAAGCTGTCGAACATCGCGATCGGCCGGCTCTCCGTGGCGGCCGCGAGCACCGGCAGCACGAAGAGCAGGACGAGGAACAGGCCGAGCGCCGCCGCAGCAGCGAGGTGGCGGCGAGCCGCAGGCGGCTCGCCCGGCGGCGCCGCGTCCGTCACCTCATGGCGATAGAGCCAAAAACCCAGGAGGCCACCGCCGGCGATGACCCCGATCTGCGCGATCGCTCCGGCCAGCGCGAGCACGATCCCCGCGGACGCGATGCAGATCGATACCCGGGCCCGGTCGAGGCAGAGCTTCTTCCCCATCCCCCAGACGGCCTGCGCCACGACCGCGACCGCGGCGAGCTTCAAGCCGTGCAACCACCCCGCGCCGCGCAGATCGTCCGCCGCGGCGATCCCGTACGCGAAGCCGATCATGAGGAGCGCCGACGGCAGCGTGAAGCACGCCGACGCGAGGAGCGCCCCGAGCAGCCGCGCGCGGTGCATGCCGAGCGCGAACACCACCTGGCTGCTCGCCGGCCCCGGTAGGAACTGACAGAGCGCGACGAGATCGGCGTAGCGCGCGTCGTCGAGCCACCTGCGCTTCTCGACCAGCTCGGCGCGGAGGTAGCCGAGGTGCGCGACCGGCCCGCCGAACGAGATGCACCCGAGCCTCAGGAACGTCGTGACCACCTCCATCAGGCGGCCGGGCGGCACGCGCCGTGGCGCGCCGGGCGCGGCGTCCGTGGCCTCCTGGGTCTGCGGATCGGTCGTGACGCTCATCGGCGGCGCGCGCTCCGAGGCTCGCATCGCGGCGCCGCCCACGCAACGATCCGCGAAGCGTCGCGGCAGGGATCGCGCCCGCCCCCCACGGAGCTACCCGGGGATCCGCTCAGATCAGAACCCGTAGCGGAGCGCGACGTAGACGTTCGAGTTCGACTCGAGCTGGCCGTAAAACGTGTTGTCGTCGACACCGGTGAACAGGTTCGTCCCCGCGGTGAGCGTGAAATGATCGTCCAGCCTGAAGTCCAGCGTCGAGCGAACATAGGTGTCCCTGTCGCTGGGGCTCACGTAGGCATATAGCTGGAGCGTGATGTTCTGCTTGTACAGCAGCTTGATCATCTGCAGCACGACGACGTGCCTGTACTCCTTCCGGGCCGGGAACCCCGGCGGGAGCGTGGACTTGTACAGGTCGTGATGGGCCATCAACTCCACGTAGTACTCGAAGCCCAGCGTCAGGTCGCGGGCGATCTTGGGCGCTTGCCGCTCGTACCCGATGAGGAACCTGTACTCGCTGTTGTTGACGAACGGGTCGTCGCCCTTCGGATCGTCGAGCGACTCGTAGTACCCGCCCTCGATGTGCCCGATCCCCAGGCCGAGCTGATCTCGAAAGCTGCCGCCGTACACCCGGAGGCGCGGAAACGTGAACTGCATCGTCATCGGGTCGAGGCCGGCCGGGCTCTTCCAGAACCCGTTGTAGCCATACGCGGCGAGCTCGCCGCCCCGGAGGTTCTTCGACAGGCGGAAGTGAGCCTCGTCGTCCTCGAACGACCGGTCGGGGACCGTGGCCTTCAGGATCGCGTCCTGGCCGGTCACCTTCCCCATCAGCGGGTTGAAGAACGACAGCCGATCGCCCGTGAGGAACCGGTCGGAGTTGAAGCGCACGACGTAGACAGCATCGAAGTTCACGACGTCGCTGAAGATGCTCAGCTTCACCGCGTCGGACGGCGCCTTGAACTGCTCCGTGCTGCGCCCGAGCAGGAACGCATAGAAGTCCTTCGGGAACAGATCGTTGATGAACAGGCTCGTGCTGGTCCCCCAGGACAGGATCTGTCTGCCGGCCTTGATATCCAGGAACGCCAGGGGACTGAACGCGATGCTGGCCTCGCGCGCCTCGACCGGATCATCATCGCTGCCGTAGGTCAGGTCGGCGGCCGCCTTCATCGTGATCTTGCTGATGACGAACTCGGTCTCCAGGTGGAGCCGCCCCTCGTTGAGGGTCGACGACTCCTGGTTCACGTCCTCCAGCACACGAGCGCCGCCGCGAAACTCACCGAAGCCCGTGATCTTCGGGAACAGACTCCCCTCGTCGTCCTCGTCGTCCTGATCGTCCTTGTCGTCCTTGCCGTCCTTGTCGTCTTCAGGCTGCTTCTGCTCTGGATCCGTGTCGCCGCCGGTGCCCCCCAGTCCCTCCGGCAGCGCCGGCTCGCCGGCACTGAGCTCGCCGCCCGTCCCCTCCGGCTGCGGTGGCTCGTCGGTGCCACCCTTCTCGGCACCGCTCAGCCCCTCGGGCAGCGGCGGCTCGTCCGTACCGCCGCCCTTGCCGCCGCTCTTGCTGCCGCTCAGCCCTTCGGGCAGCGGTGGCTCGTCCGTACCGCCGCCCTTGCCGCCGCTCTTGCTGCCGCCCTTGCTGCCGCCCAGCCCTTCAGGGAGCGGTGGCTCGTCCGCGCCGCCGGTCTTGCCGCCGGTCTTGCCGTCGCTCTTGCCGCCGGTCTTGCCGTCGCTCTTGCCGCCGGTCTTGCCGTCGCTCTTGC
>DATMCI010000187.1:0-48506 GCA_035558535.1 Kofleriaceae bacterium | reverse complement strand
CGCGCTCGACGTGCCGAAGCTCCTGGCCGCGTGGCAGACCTTCTGGCGGGAGGACGGGCACCTCGCGGCGGAGGGCTTCTCCTATCGCGAGTCCGGGCCTCACCTCATGCTGATGGCGTTCCTGCAGCGCATCCTCAACGGAGGCGGCCGGATCGAGCGAGAGTACGCGCTCGGCCGCGGCGCCCTCGATCTGATCATCGAGTGGAAGGGGGTCCGCCACGTCATCGAGGTGAAGCTGCGGCGCGACTCGTACACCGAGGAGCGCGCGATCGAGCAGATCGTGGCCTACCTCGACTCGCTCGGCTTGGGCGAGGGCTGGCTGGTCCTGTTCGATCTCCGCACCACGAAGCCGTGGGCCGAGCGGCTGTGGAACCGGACCATCGAGCACGCCGGCAAGCGCATCCACCTCGTGGGTTGCTGAGCGGGAGCCACAAGCGGCGGCTAGTCGGAGATCGGCGCGTCAGCTTTGCCGCCCTTGCCGCCGAGTGCCGCGACGAGCTTGCCCTGCAGATCGCTGAACACGCTTTCGGCCATCGCGTGATAGATCGCCGAGTGATCGTCGGGGTCGTGAACGGTGATCGTCGGAGCCGGCGTCGCGGTGAACGTGACGGTCTGCGGCTCTGGGCCGCCAGGAACCTTGAGCGTCGCGCCGAGCTCGAACTGGATGCCCGGATACGACATTGCGCCGGGACGCGGCTGGCGGGTCTGATCCATCTCGATATAGAATGACGGCGTGCCATCGGCTCTGATCTTCGGGCTGATCACATAGAAGATCTCGATCGTAGGCGCATCCTTCGCTGTGGTCTCGAGCTTCATCACGTCGCGCGGAAAGAATTTTTCGAGACCCTGCTCGATAGCCGACTTCAGGCGCTCGGTCCGAGCTATGTCGTCGTTCGTGCCGAAGTACTTCGCGACGGGAACGATCTTCCTGCGAAGGGTCGGCTGGCTCGCGACGAGCTCGTCGAGTTGGCTCAGACCGGAGCTGTCGGTTCGCGCAATCTCGATCTGCATCGCCGCGACCGCGTTATCATTTTCGAGCCGATCGTAGACTTGGTTAATGTACCACGTGACCTGCGGCGCCTGCGACAGCGCGAGCGCCTCCTCGCGTGTCTTCTGGTAGCGGGCTTTCAATGCAGCCTTGACGGCTGTCACCAGATCCGCCGGTGCATCGGGATACTTCGCGAGCACTGCACGCAGCTGATCTGCCTGCGATGCATCGAGAGCGCGCAACATCGCGACCTGCATCTTCCGCTTGTATCCACGTGTGGCATCGCCGCCGTGCGCGATCCATGTGTCGACGTGGTGCGGCTCGGTGATCTCGTCGAACGCGGCCTCGAGGCTGAGGTGGTTGCGAACGTACCACGTGGTCGGCGACAGCACCGCGACGCCGACGGCCGCGGCGACGGGCAGAATCCACGTCTTCCGTTGCGGCCGTCGATCTGGTGACTCGCCGCTGTTCATCATCAAGAGCCCGACCATCACCGGATCGAGCATCAACAGGCGCTCGAAGTCGTTGTGCTGCGCAGCCTGAGACAGCATCGCCAAGGTCGAATCGATCTTGCCGAGGGCCTCCCAGGCGTCGTCCCTGTGTCGGAACGCGATCGTCGCGCCGGGCCACGCGACCGTCGTCTGCTGGTATACACCGTTGAGGTGGTGGTTGGTGATTCGCGGTTGGCAGTCAAGCAATGCATATGCCTTGAGCTTGCGTCCGCGCGTATCGAGCAAGCGCGATCCGAGCACGTAGACTCCCGGCGTGAACCCGAGCAGACGGCGGAGCTGTTTGCGCTTTCGTGCGAGCAGGACGCCGGCCGCGATCCCAGCGTAGCCTCCGACGTACAGCGCGACCTCTGCGGTGCTCTGATGCGCGGTATCGACCTCGCCGTAACCACCAAGAAGCGCATAACCGAGCGCGGCGACGCCACCGATGATCAGCAGAAAGATGTAGAAGCTCGAGGCCGGCTTCGCCATCGCGAAGAAGCGTTGGTTGATCGCATCGGCGAGCGCACAGCGAGCCGGTTCGGGGAGGTCTTCGATGTCGACCGTCGTGGGCTGAACCATGGCGTGACGCTAACTGCTGCTGCTTTAACCGTCTACGGATGAACCGTGTAATTCAAGGAGTGATCGGATTGTTTAGATACCATCAATCAAGATATCGTCACGATACAATAAATTCGCATCGGATAAAGAACAGATTTAGACGACCGAGATCGCGCGGCGCGGCGTTGCGAGCAGATCAGAGGCCATGCGCGACGCAGGTCTGGATCGTGGTGTAGAGCAGGTCCTCACTCCGTGCCCACCGCTCATGCGCGACCTATAGAGGAGGAGCGCGTGTGTTTTCTAGGTGGCGAATCGGGTTTCAGACAGTCTCAATGAGTATCCTGGTATTGTTAATATTTAATATTGGCTGCCCGGCGAGTATAAAGAATGGATTTGATCTGGCTGGACCTGGAGGTCACCGCCGCAGGGTGGCGGCTGCGAGAAGGCTGCGAGTGTGACCACGATCGGGCGCCTTGCACAGGTCCTCTCCGTCGAGGAGATCGCCGCGCTCACCGACGCTACGCTCCGCAACTACCATCTCGCCGGGCGCGGCATCGGGGCGAGCTGTTTCCCCTGCGGGCCTTCATTTCCACCGAGGTTGTCTCCCATGTCAGCCGCACGGTCGCGCGTGGCAACCAGATGGTCTATGCGGACATTGCGCCGGTCTTTCGCGATTTCACGCACTACATGACCCAAGCCTCCGCGACTCGCCGCCCATGCGCCCCTCCGCGATCAGTTCGGCACGTCGATCGTGCCGGCGGACACCGTGATCGCGTCGCCGGCGGCCGGCGTCCCGGCAATCTTCGGGACGTTCGCGGTGGTGAGCGGCGGCGCGTTCCCGGCGGGCAGCCCCCGTGGCGTGGCGCGCACGACCTGGCTGGGCGGCAGCGCCATGCCGTTCTTCAGCCTCGCCCACATGAGGTCCATCCCGTTGACGAAGTAGTAGTGCACCGGCACCAGGAGCGCGTCGTAGCCGACGATGCCGACGACGGCGGGCAGGAACGCGTCGAAGTGGTTGCCGTTCACGATCTCGTAGTAGCGGACGTTGCCCGCAGCGCCCTCGACCTTCGAGTTGAAGGCGACGTAGGCGCGCGAGGCGTGGTTCACCGGCAAGAGCGTGTCGCTGCGGCCGGAGATGATCGCGACCGGCTTGCCGCGCAGGTTGCCCTCGAGCAGCACCTCCGCCAGGCCGGCGCGCACCCGCGCGCTGCTCGTGGCCGCGGCGCCGGTGAGCGGCGCGCCGGTGACGGTGTCCACGCCGGTCGTGAGGTCGCGCAGGCACAGGAGGCCGTCGAGCGAGCCGTCCATGCGCTGGGTCGAGGGCGAGACGCCGACGTGGTAGAGCTTCGCGCCGTTCATGGAGTCGTTGTAGATGAGGTCGCCGCCGGTCGAGATCCCGGTGCCGGTGCCGAACAGGAGCGACTGGGTCGCGTCCTGCGGGGCGACGTTGCCGGTCGCGTCGACGTTGGCGAGGCTGAACCCGCACACGTTGTCGGCGACCGAGAACTTGCCGTACGCCACGGCGTGGCCGAACGCGGGGTAGACGTCGATGCGCCGGTAGTGCGACGCGTGCAGCGCGTTGATGATCGGATCGTTCCAGCCGTACTCGACGAGCTTCGCCAGCGCCGCGGACGCCTGCGCGGCGGTGTTATTGCCGGTGATCAGGCCCTTGTCCACGAGGCTCTGGCACCGGTTGGCAGCGATCGTCTGCAGCTCCACGCCGGCTACCTGGGTGAGCGCGTTGCCGAGCGGCGCCGTGCCTCCGCCGAGCCAGCCCGGCCGGACGCCGTTGGGCGCCTGGGCCTCGGCGGCGATCGCCGCGCACGGCTCGTAGAGCATCTTGTAGGTCAAGTAGTCGAGGAGCGGCTTGCCGGTGCCGGCGACCGCCGCGCCGCCGAGCTTCACGGTCACCCCGGTCATGTCGCGCGGCTGAGCATTGGGCTCGGTGACCATCAGGCCGTCGATCAGGTCCTCGTCGTCCTGCTCGAGCGCCTGCAGCGACTCGGCGCCGCCGTTGGAGATGGAGGAGGCGATGACGATCGTGTTGTCGGGCTTGATGGTCCGCGTGTGCTTGCCCGACGCCGTGTGGACCGGGGCGTACTCCTCGTTGAGCGCCCAGAACGCGAAGCGGACGCTGTCGAGGACGTTCTGGCCCCAGTCCGCCTCGGGGTTCTGCTGCGAGAAGAAGTGCTTGTAGGCGAAGCGGTTGGGGAACGCGGTGTTGTATGCGGTCAGGGCGGCGCCGGTCAGATCGACGCTGAAGTGCGCGAGGTTGCCGGCGTCGGAGCGCTTCACCAGCCGGCCGTCGATCAGGTTGACCTTATCGGTGGCGAGGTCGTGGTAGCCGGTGCCCTTCCCCGCGTCGGTGTACGCGACGGCGCAGCCGTGCTTGAGGCCCCACTCGCCGGACGAGCCGATCGCGCCGTAGACGCCGCGCGATCCCGAGGACGGCCCGAGGACGATGCACGCGTTGCTCGGGTCGAAGCTCGCCGGGATCTGGACCATCAGGCCGACGTTCTTCTTGCCGGTGCCGTCGTCGGCGTACGCCAGGTACTCCTTGCCGGCGATCTTGCCCTCGCCCGCCGTGGCGTTGCCGTTCACGTCGACGTTGGGGCCGTAGAGCGTGCCGAAGCCGCCGGCCGCGCTCGGATCGAGCACGCCGCGGTAGTTGGTGTAGATCGCGCGCCGGCGCAGCTCGGCGACGGTCGGGTTCGCCGGATCCGCGAAGCCCGGGGGCGTGTTGCTGCTGATGCCTGTCTTGCCGAGCCCGCCGGTGAGCAGGTCGTCGGTGTTGCCGTCGTAGCTCGTCGGGCCGACGACGTTGGTGATGCGCGGGGGCAGGACGTTCTGCTCCGGCGGGGCGCCGTCGGGCGGGCCGCCGTCGGGCGTGGCCGGCTTGCCGTTGTCGCCGCAGGCGGCGAGCAGCGCTGCGGCGGAGAGGGTTCGAGCGAGCGCCTTCATGAGGTTCTCCTGTGCGATTCGAGCAGCAGAGTGCTCGACGCGGGGAGCCGCCGCAAGCGAGCCGGGGCCGGCGCGGCACTCCGCGTGCCATCCGGCCGCCCGGCGCGTCCGACGAGCCCGCTGCGCGCGACGTGCGTCATCCGTGACGAGCCATCGCCGCCGACGACGTGGTACGGCTCGGTGGTTGAGGCTAATCGGAGCTGAAGCGGTGCTGCGCTTGCGCGCACTGCGCGCGAGTGGCGACTTCGACGACTACTGGCAGTTCCATCAATCAAGATATCGTTTGGCTGCGCTGCCGCCGTCACCACGCCCGCCGGATCGTGGTCGTTTGGTTGGCTGTCACGACGAGCTCCAGGGTCTCGCTCCTACCTGAGTCCTCGTTCTCGAGGCGCAACCGATACCGGCCCGCCATGAGCTGCTGCCGGAACGGCGTCTGGCCGACGGGCCTGCCGTCGAGCCAGATCTCCGCCCACGGCCGCACGAAGATCTCGAGCTCGCCGCTCCCTCTGGGGGCTGGCTGCGACGCGCCCGCTCTCGGCGCCCAGTCTTCGAGCGAGCGTGACGGCACTGGCGCGGCAGGCCACGGCGGCGGCCGCACAGGCGCCGGATTCACTGCGCGCGCAGACGCCGCGACGGGCGCGGCTGCGGCTGCCATCCCCGCATCCGGTCCCGCCGCGCTCGCCATGGCGGCCGCAGCCGCGCCCGTCCCCGGAGCCCGCGTTGGATCTCCCACCCGCGCGGGCTCAACATCTGGAACGCTCGTGCCCGAAACGGCTGCCACGGCGGCGAGCTGAGCGGTCGCCGGCTCGCGCGCGTCGCGCCCGAGCCCCTGGTGCATCCCAACGAGGGTCACGCTAGCCACGAGCGCCAGCGCGATCCACACGGCGCGCTTGCTCCATCTGCTCGCCGCGGCGAGCGTCACGTGGTGAGTCGCCACGCCGGCGATCGTGTCGGGCGAAGCCGGCGCGGTGGGCGCCGCGGCCGAGGGGGCGAGCAAGTCCGGGGCGACCTCACGGGCCACGTCCCATCCGTTTCGAGTGGCGCGAATCAGGCACTGCGCCACCTCCATGATTGTTGCGGGCCGCCCGGTCGGAGCAGGCGCCAGACACCGCATCACCAGCGCGCTCACCTCGCCGGGGATCTCCGGCACCAGCGCGCTCGGCGCCAGCGGCAGCGTGTTCACCTGCTGGATGGCGAGGTCTTCGGAGGTGATGCCATGGAACGGCAGCCGCCCGGTCAGGATCTCGTAGGCCAGGACGCCGAGCGCGTAGATGTCGGCGCGGTGATCCACTTCGTGACCGCGCGCCTGCTCCGGGGCCATGTAGCCGGGCGTTCCGAGGACGACTCGGGTCTGCGTGCCATCGCCGCGCAGCGCGGGATCGAGCACCTTCGCGATCCCGAAGTCGAGCAGGACCAGTCGAGGGCGCTCGTGGTCGCCGGTCACTACGTAGCAGTTGGACGGCTTGAGATCCCGATGGACGATCCCCTTCGCGTGGGCAGCGCGCAGTGCCGTGCACGCCTGGAGGAGCAGCGGGAGGGCGACCTCGAAGGAGACGCGCCCCGCGTGCCCCTGTTGCGCCCCGATCCGCTGGACGTGCTCGCCGAGATCGACGCCGTCCAGGAACGGCATCACCAGGTACGGCTGACCATCCTCGAGGAGGCGCGAGTAGTCGAAGATCTCGATGATGTTCGGGTGGCGGAGGGACGCCGCGGTGCGGGCCTCGCGGAAGAAACGCTCCACGAGCTGCGGGTAGTGCACCACGATCCAGCCGTGGACCACCTTGAGCACACGCCGCAGCTCGGGGCTGGTGGCATGGACGAGGAGGTAGACCTTGCCCATCCCGCCCTCGGCGAGCAGCGTCGAGACGCGGTAACCACCGATCCATCGCCCGAGCATCGGATCGTCGACGCTGACCGTCACCGGACTAACCCAGTCCATGTCGCGAGTCTTTCCTGCGCTCGCCAGAATTGCAATCCATCTCGTCACGTCTCGTCACGTCTGAGACATTTTCCAAAGGTAGGAGCGTTAGTGACGTTGGCTGAATCGCAGGAGAGACATCTGGCAGATATCCAACAGGTGTCGATATCAATTCTTTGTGTTGGGGTGCGAGCGAGCTTGGAGAGCAGAAGCTCGCATCGAGCGGCATCGCGATCAGAGGCCATGCGTGACGCAGGTCTGGATCGTGGTGTAGAGCAGGTCCGCCACCGAGCCGAGCGGCTCCCCGGCAATGTGGTGGAAGACGACCCGCGCGATCCAGAGGACGAGCTCGTAGTCGATCTGGTTCACGTCGAAGAGCATGTCGGCGCACATCATGAAGTGCCAGAACGCGGGCCTGACGTCCTCGAAGCTTGCGCCGACGAGGCGCGCGGCGCCGAGGTGCGCGAGCAGTCCTTGCACGTTGAACTCGAAGGTCTCCCCTGGTCTGAACGGGATGGCCTGACCAGGGATGTACCCGGCGATCATCGTCCACACGCGCCGCTCGTTCAGGGCGAGCGCGGTGAAGCCTCTGATCCAGCTCAACGCGGGAGACTCGCGAGGTACGTCGATGGCCACGAGGTATCTCCGAAATGACTCGAGGACCGAGGGCGGGACGTCGAAGCCGATGATCTCGAACGCGTTGGTTGCATCGGACAGGGTGAGGATCGCCGTCGAGAGAGGACGATTCTCACGGATGGTGACATCACACTCCTTGAGGTAGGAAGCGACCGCCTGCGGGAGGACGTGGCGCATCGGCGCGAAGGCATTGCGCACGAACGCGGGGCCGCGCGTGAAGAGCAACTCCGCGGCCATTTCTCCGACCTGGCCGGCCGAGCCCGCGCCCCCCTGGTTGTGCGCTTCGAGCCGATCCGCGACAAAGCGCGGCACGTGATGAGTGAAGTAGTCTCCTGTTTGGAACTTGGCCATGTGGGCGAGGCGCTCGGACCATGTCATCGGCGATCTCCTGTGCTTCCGCGAGTTGCGGCGTCGATGTGCTTCGGATCGACATGCTTCGGCGCGCCGGTCGCCAGCACGTCCTTACCACTGAGCTCGGGTGAAGCCCTGAGCTCGGCGCGGAGCTTGCTAAGGATCGAGTCGGGTCGTGACTCGGTTCCGATCGAGGTCTTCGGGCCGAGGTGGAGCTCGATCGTGAAATCGCTGTTTTGCATTGCTTGTTGGAGTGCAGCGAGCTGCGCCTCGGTGAGGTGGTGATAGCCGGCGGGGCGTGTCACGGGAGTTTTTGCTTTAACGGCCTCGCGGATCTCTCGCCGTAGCCGCTCCATGTTTGCGTTGAGGTTTTCGCGGATCGCCGACATCTCGCCGAGCGACACGTTGCGGTTTGGATAGTCCTTGACTTCGATGATCCGGATCCGCGCCTTCGGCGGGTCACCGCGAAACTCGACGATCACGTCGTCGAAGCCCTGGCCCTGTGCGTTCTGGTGCTGGATCCGCATCCAGTCGACGAGCCGATCCGGCTTGGAGGACTGTGTCGAATCGCGCACGAGCGCCTTCTCGGCGTCGAGCTCGTGCGTGAGCTGGTCGCGCGCGGCCTGCTCGGTGATGGCGCTGCGCCGGGTCGTGTGCTCGCCCGCCTGCACCCAGCCGCGCTTCCGCGACAGGTACTCCTCGCGAGTGTGGATGGTGCCGTCGGGGAGCGTGAGCCTGACCCGCCGGTAGATCTCGGGAGGCTCGGTCGCGAGCACGGTGCCTTCCTCCACGCGCTGGCCGTCCTTGACGTGCAGCTTGGCGCCATCCTCGATCACGTAGACCCGACCATCCACCATGACGCGGTCGGGGCGGGTGCGATCGAGCTTCACGGTCCCGGTGTTGCTCGACGAGACGATCGTCACCTTCGTCCACGGCTCGCCGACCTGGACCACCTTGCCGAGCTTGCAGGCCGGGCTGTCCGTGACGGGCTTCAGCTTGATCTTCGACGAGTCGACGCCGGATACCGAGAGATCGTCGCCCTTCGTCGTGCTCGTCCGCTTCGCGAACAGCCAGGCCGGATCGCTGAGGAACGGCGGCGCCTGCGCCGGGGCGGCCTGCATGAGCTGGAGCTCGTCGGGCGAGATCGCCCGCGACTGCGCTTCGAGCGCGCGGAGGTTCGCGAGCTGCTCGAGGAGCACCTGCCGCTGCGGGTCGGCGTCGCCTAGCTCCGCGAGCCGGCGCGTCTTGGCGTCGATCTCGACCTCGAGCTTGCGCTCGAACAGCTGCTTGCGCATCTCGAGGTCCATCTCGGTCCACCGGCCGACGGTCGCCTCGCCGAGCATGCGGATGCTCTCGCCGAGCCGCGGCTGCGAGGCGTCGCCGAGCTGGAGCAGGTGGATGGCTTCATCGGCGACGTCGTGCGACGACGCGTCGGCCCGGGCGTAGATCGTCACGCCCCCGTCCGCGTGCACGAGGATCGAGGCGCGGCCCTGCTGGCTCGAGAACCGCCGCGCGAACTCTGCCGGCTCCAGCACCTCGAGCCGGAACGCCGCGGTCACCTTCGCGCGCGCGAGGCGCCCGTCGACCTCGGCGCGCAGCTCCGCGGTTTTGAGCGGTGTTCGCTGGCCGCGGATATCGTCGAGGAGCTTGCCGTGCGGGCGCCCCTCCGGAGCCGTGATCTCCCAGCTGCCATCCGGGCGCTTCGTCATCGCCGTCCGCGACAGGCCCGGCTTGCGGACGATCGCGATCTGCTCCGGTGCTGCGCCGAGGAGCTGCCCGATCTCGGTGTGCCGGCGGTAGACATCCGCGTCGTAGGCGCTCTGGAGCGCCGCGAGCTTGGCGTCGTCGAGCCGGGCGCGGTCGCCGTGGATGCGTCCGGTATCCGGACGATAATGCGGCTCGACGCCTGGTTCGTGGACGAGCACGCCTGCCGCCTCGAGCGCCCGCGCGGCCCGCGTGGGCGCTCCGTTCACGAGGTGGTTGAACGCGACCGGCGTGAACAGCATGACGGCGCCGCTCGCCGCCATCGCCGTGAACGTCTCGGCCGCCTGCCGCCGCGCCTTGCCGATCAGCTCCGCCTTCTGTCGCTCCTTCTCCGCGATGCGCGGGTCCGAGTCGTTGACGCGGCGGAGGTGCTCGATCTCCTCTGCGAGCCGCGCGATGTCCCTGATGAGCCCGTTGCGGAGATCGCGCACCTGCTGGACGCCGCGATCGGTCAGCACGACGACGTTCGTCGCCATCTGCGCGACGTCGATCGCGAACAGGGCCGCGCCGCCGAGCTTTCCGGCTTTCGTCAGCCGGCCGAGGAACGGCAGCAGATCGAGGCCGATCGACAGCCCGGCCTCGAAGTCGTCCTTCCACGCCGCCTGGCCCTTGCGGTGCAGCTCCGCGAGGCTGTCGAGCGTGTCGACCGCGTTGTACGCGGTGACGAGCGAGATCGTGACGACGGCAGCCCCAGGGGCGAAGACCGCGGCAGCCGCGGCGGCGAGGTTGACGGCGAGCTGGACCTTGCCATTCCAGAGGACCGCCTTGGCGTCCTTCCACGCCGTACCCGTATGGAGCGTAAAGCCCATCGTTCGGCCGGTCGGCCGGGCATCTACGCTGAGTTGCTCGAACAGGACGCTCACGCGGCCCGGCGGGTACGCCTTGCACAGGTCGACGAACGCGTCCTCGATCGCCTCGCGGAAGTGGTAGTCCGTGCCGGTGTAGACGGCGTGCCGCTGCTCGTAGAGCTGGCTCGTGTCATGGATCCGGACGGTGGTCTTCGTCGCGCCGGGCCGGCGACCCACGAGCCCGAGGAGGCTCAGCGTCCCCGAGCGGACGCCGTCCCGCTCGCTGAGGAACGCGCCACGCAGCTCGAACGGCACGAGCTCCCTGGCGTCGTCGTCGATCTTCTGCTTCGTCGCGGCGAGCGCGGCCAGCGCGCTCCGCGCGTACCTGACGATGTCCTTCGCGTCATAGGCAAGCCGCCGCTCGCCTTCGTACTCCTGGATCAGCCGCTCGAGCCTGGCGCGATCGGCGGCCATCGGCGCGAGCCGCTCCGCGAGCGATCTGCGCTGGAAGCCCGCCGGGACCTGGCCCTCGGTCAGCTCGCCGAACGTGTACTTGTCGTCGCCGAGCCGATCGTTTGTCCACGACACCTCGAAGAATTCGCGCCGGCCGGTCTTGCTCGTCTGCGCGCCGAAGTCGCCGAACGCGGTCGCTTCGACCTCGCCCAGCCGCGCCTGCTCGGTCTTGACCTCGACGAGCGTCTCGAAGTGCGCCGGCCAGTAGCTCTCGTGATCGACGAACGCGGTGATCCGGTACGTGCCGACCTTGTCGAAGCGGACGTGCCAGCGCGCCGGCTCGTGGTGCGCGAAGTGCCGCGTGTCGCCCTGGTGCAGGATCTTCGTCGGCTCGCCGAGCGGCGTCGCGATCCAGCGCACCGCGACGTGGACGAAGCCGAACGGGTGCGGGTCGGTCGACGAGAAGCAGAACGCGATTTCTTTGCCAGCGGAGGCCAGCGAGCCGAGGCCCAAGATCTCGCCGGAGACCGGACGATCGTAGTACCGGTCGCCGCGGGCGCTCCCCGCCGGCAGCTTCGCGAGGCCATGCAGCGCGCGGGCGGCTTCTTCTTCGACCTCGTGGATCAGTCGCTCGAGGCGCCGCCAGTCGATCCGCGCGCCGCCGGGGAACGTCTGCCGCACGCGCGCGAGGAGCTGGTCGCGCAGCGGGTGTGCGTCGATCCGGCGCAGCAGCGCCATTGCTGCCAGATCCGCCGGCGCGTCGACCCCGTTCGGGACGCCGCCGTAGACGTTGCGGATCCAGTCGACGAAGTAGCGGCGATCTTCGAGCGGGATCGCGTTGTCGAAGAAGACGCCCTCGAACGCCGAGCTCGCGGGCGGTTGGTTCGTCCGTGGACCGGCGACCAGCTCGTCCCAGCGCGGGCCGAGCATCGCGCGCATGGCGTCGGGCGCGAACCGGGTCACGAGCGCGGCGTCGCGCTTCTGGACCTCCACTGTACGGCTCGCGAGCCTGCCGATCGCGGGCGGCGGGAGCCCCGCTTGCTCGTACAGCCGCCGCTTGGACTGCTCTGCGACGGCGGGCGGGATCAGCTTGCGGCTGTCGCCGCCGGGCAGGTCCTGAATGTGCGCGAGGACCGCGGCACTGATGATCTCGTACCCGCCGTCGGGCTCGAAGCGCCACTCGACGAGGGAGCCGGGCGGCAGGCCGATCAGCCCGAACACCTCGGGCAGGAGCTCCGTGCGGAGGACCTCCAGCGCCGGATCGATCGGCCCGCGGATGCGCAGCGTCCCGGCCTCGGCGAAGGCCGCGTCCGGCATCCACCAGAGCGCGTGCGCCTTGAGCGCGCGCAGGAGGTGCGGCCACTTCGTCGGCGCGTAGATCCACGGCTGGGCGAGATTGACCGCCGGATCGCCCGCGAGCCACGCGACGCGGATCAGCATGTCACCGCCGTCGCCGATCGGCTGGTAGTCGGCGCCGGGCGGAAGCATCGGCGCGACCGTCGCGGCCGGGGTCGCGGCCGGCATCGCCATCGGCGCGGCTGGCATCGCCATCGGCGCGGCGGCGGCCGGCGCGGCTAGCGTCGCTGGCGCTGGCGTCGCCGCCATCACGCGGCTCGCCAGGCTCGCCGGCACGAGCCCGGCATCGTGCCCGTCGCGGAGCGCGCCTTCGGCCCGCGCCTCGAGCTCGCCGAGCCGCGCCTGCCGCTCCGCGAGCCCCACGTCGGGACCGTGGCTCGCATGCGCGCCCGCCGTGCGCAGGTTCTGCCTCAGCATGCCGGCCGCGGTCACAGCCTCGAGGCGATCCGCCGCGGCGCACGCGCCCACGAGGCGCGCGAGCTGCGCGCGCGCGCCGCTGAGTGATCGCTCGAAGAGCTCCGTCGCAGCACTCGCGCTGTACTCCACCGCGAGTGCCTCGGTCAGCGAGCGCTTGCCCACGTCGAAGACGTGGGGCGCGGCGGTGCTCTGTTCGCGGCCCGCCTCTACCTCGAGCGCGTGTCGGTGGAGCCGCGCCTTGCGTCCGAACGGATTCTCCTCGGAATTGCTCACCGGAGGATCCGACTCGTGATCATCACTCCGTGCCCACCGCTCATGCGCGACCTATAGAGGAGGAGCGCGTGTATTTTCTAGGAGGCGAATCGGATTTCAGGCAGTCTCAATGGGTATCGTTAATATAAATATTTACGAAGCGGATAAAGAATGGATTTGGATCTGACCGAGCCTGCGAAGGGTCGGCCGGCTCGCGACGAGCTCGTCGAGTTGGCTCATTGTTGGAGCGGGCCCAGCGTACGCATGAGCTCCTCGAAGCTGTCGGCGAGCTTTTCCAGGTCGCGGCGGTCGTGCCACAAGACGCGCGGGTTTGCGTCGTCGGGACGCGGATTCGCCATGTCCTGGATCCAGACCTGCCCCCGCTGGTCGCCTGCGAGCGCCACGAGAAAACGTGTGCCCATGCCGTCAACACCGACGTAGAGCAGCTGTCGACTCGGGATTGCTGGCCGCTTGTTGGCAGCCGTGAGGTCTCGTCCTGTATGCGGGTCGTTGAGGCTGAAGAACTGGTTTATGACCCCAAATTTATACTGGCAACTCGTGTCGTCTGGGCGGCCACCGTTCACCTCCAGCAGGAAGCGCCGGTAGTCATCCGGCAGACGATGCCCGAGGCGTCCCTCGAACGCCGCGACGTCGGACTCATGTACAGCGGGTCCGCGACGCTCCATGGAAGGCCATTCACTTTCCATATTTGCCCACGCCACGCTGATGCCTGAACACCGACGTGCCGCCGGTATGTCGTACGGCCTCGTGTAACTCCGTCGGAACCAGGAACATCTTCTTACCATCCTCGGCGTGATGCCAGGTGTGGTCGTCCGGGGTGCGCGTCAGCCCGGCCTTCTTGGTTGCAAGCGCCTCGTCGGCAGAACGCGAGCCGGTGTACTCGATCTCCACGTAGTTCTTGCCGTTCGGTAGCTGCCGGGCATGCGGCGCGAAGTCCGGGTAGCCCTCGGACAAGGCGCGCGAGCTGCGCGCGCGCGCCGCTGAGTGATCGCTCGAAGAGCTCCGCTGCAGCACTCGCGCTGTACTTCACCGCGAGTGCCTCGGTCAGCGAGCGCTTGCCCACGTCGGGGACGTGGGGTGCGGCGGTGCTCTGCTCGCGGCCCGGCTCTACCTCGAGCGCGCGTCGGTGGAGCAGCGCCTTGCGTCCGAACGGATTCTCCTCGGAATCGCTCACCGGAGGATCCGACTCGTGATCACTACTCCGTGTCCACCGCTCATGCGCGACCTATAGAGGAGGAGCGCGTGTAGTTTCTAGGTGGCGAATCGGGTTTCAGACAGTCTCAATGGATATTTAACATCATTAATATTTAATATCTACTTAGGTAGATATAAAGAATAGATTTGATCCGGTTGGACCTGGAGGCCACCGCGGCTACGAGATAGCGACGAGTGTGACGGCGGCGCACGTCTGGAGTGGCCGCGTGAGCGCCTCACGCTGGCCGGCTGTTGCCCGATGACGCCGTGATGGCCGTGTCCTGATTCGTGTCCAGCCCGCGGGCTGTGCATGTCCAGCCGGTGGCTGTGCATGTCCAGCCCGCGGCTGTGCATGTCCAGCGCATTTGTGCGGGGTGATCGCTGACGGTAACCGGCAGTCCTGGGCGCCTCGCACAACCCGCGACGACGCCAGCGGATCACGCCGCCTCCGTGGCGTGAGCTCGCCTGCGCCCGACGGCGCGGTTCGTGTCACGCCGCCGGGCTCACGGCTTGCACACCGACTCCGCCGAACCGGCGCCGGCCGGCCAACTCCACACGGACAACGTCATGGCCACATCGCCGCCCTGGTCCCCAAAGGACATCCCCGCATCCGCTGACGCCGGCGCCAACGCGCACGCCGATACGATCGGCGTCGGCGTCGGTACGCCAGCTCGGGGCGCCGACGTCGGCGCGGTCACCATTGCCCTGCCGCGCAGGACCAGCACCCCGCCGCTTCCTCGCGATCAGCGGGCGACCCAGCCGGTGCCGATCGTCACCGCCAGTCTGCGCGGGCCAGGCGCGCCCGCGTCCGCTGCGCCCGCCGTGTCCGTGCCTGGCGGCAGGCTCGGCCAGTACGAGCTGATCCGCGAGCTCGGCCGCGGTGGCATGGGCACGGTCTACCTGGCGCGCGATCTGCGACTCGGCCGGCTCGTCGCGATCAAGCTCCTGGCTGCGCGCGGTGCCCACGACAACGCGCGGCTGCTCGCGGAGGCGCGCGTCACGGCGCACTGCAACCACGAGAACATTGTCGTGATCTACGACATCGGCGAGCACGACGCGCACCCGTACCTGGTGTTCGAGTACGTCGCCGGTCAGACGCTTGGCGCGTGGCTCGACGACCGCGGCGGACGCAGTGGTGGCCGCGTCTCGCCGGTGGAGCCGAGCCTCGCCGCCACGCTGATGATCCCGGTGGTGCGCGCGCTGGCCTACGCCCACGAGCAGGGCATCGTGCACCGCGATCTCAAGCCGGCGAACATCATGCTGACCGACGCGGGCACCATCAAGGTGCTCGACTTCGGGATCGCCGCGCTGCTCGCGGGCGGCGAGGCCTCCACCACCTCCAGCGCCGCGCTGCCCATCCCGCCGGTCGCCGGACCCGGCGCGATCGTGGGGACGCTGCCGTATATGTCTCCCGAGCAGCTGGAGGGTGACGCGATCGATCATCGGACCGACGTCTGGGCGGTCGGGATCATGCTCTACGAGATGGTCACCGGGACCAACCCCGTGATCCCCGAGGACGCCAACCTCCACCAGGCCCTGCTCGACGCTACGTCGCTCGATCTTCCGGTGCCCAGCGTGGGCGAGCGCCGCGCGGATCTGGGCGCGCTGGCTGGGATCATCGATCGCTGCCTGATCAAGTACCGCGCGCACCGCACCCGCGACGCGCGCGTGCTGTTGCAAGAGCTCGAGGTGCTGTCGGCGGATCGCCGGGTGGCCGTGCTGGGCCACGATGGCAACCCGTTCGCTGGCCTCGCGCCGTTCCAGGAGGCGGACGCGGATCGGTTCTACGGCCGCGCCCGCGAGGTCGGCGCGGTACTGGCGCGGCTGCGCAGCAGCCCGCTGATCGCGCTGGCCGGCCCCTCGGGGGTGGGCAAGTCCTCCCTCGTGCGGGCCGGCGTGATCCCACAGCTCAAGCGCTCGGGCGAGGGCTGGGACGCATTCATCATCCGCCCCGGGCGCAGCCCGCTCGCGTCGCTGTCCGCGATCCTGCTCGAGCTGACGCGCGCGGCCACCGACCCCGCTGCGACCGCGAGCGAACCCGACAGAGGCGAGCAAGCCACCACCCCCGCGCCCTCGGATCTGCGCGCGGCGCCCGGCCGGCTCGGCGCCACGCTGCGCGCGTGGGCGCACCGCAAGCGCCGCCGCGTGCTGGTGTTCATCGATCAGTTCGAGGAGCTGTACACGCTGTGCGCCGAGCCGGCCGAACGCGCAGCGTTCTTGGCCTGCCTCGACGGGGTGGCCGACGACGCCAGCTCGCCGTTGCGCGTGCTGCTCTCGATCCGCTCGGACTTCCTCGACCGCCTCGCCGGGCATCGCCAGCTGGCCGACGCGATCAGCCGCGGTCTGATGCTCGTGCCGCCGCTCGACCGCGACGGGCTGCGCGAGGCGCTGGTTCGCCCCGTCGAGGCCGCGGACTGCCGGTACGAAGACACCGTCATCGTCGACGACATGCTCGCCGCCGTCGCGGCCGCGCCCGGCAGCCTGCCGCTACTGCAGTTCGCGGCGTCGCGGCTGTGGACTGAGCGCGACCGCGAGCGGCGGCTGCTCACCCGGGCGAGCTATGAGGCCATGGGCGGGATCGCGGGGACACTCGCCGGCCACGCGGACCGCGTGCTGGATGCCATCTCCGGCCGCGAGCGCGTGCTCGTGCGGGCGATCTTCGAGCGGCTGGTGACACCCGAGCGTACCCGCGCGGTGGTGAGCTTGGACGAGCTGCGGGAGCTGCCCGGCGATCCCGATGACATCGAGCGCCTGGTCCACCGGCTCGTCGACGCGCGGCTGCTGGTCATCGAGGCACGCACCGGCGACGACCGCGCCGCCGAGCTGGTGCACGAGTCATTGATCGCGCGCTGGCCCACACTGGTGCGCTGGCTCGACGAGAACAAGGATGACGCGGCGATGCTCGCCCGGCTGCGCGGTGCGGCACGCGACTGGGAGCGGAACGGCCACGCCGCGGGGCTCTTGTGGACCGGCGAGGTCGCAAGAGAGGCGCACGCCTGGTGGCAGCGCTACCAGGGCGAGTTGGCGCCGGTCGAGCAGCGCTACCTCGCGGCCATGCGCGCGGCGGCCGATCGCGCGCGCCGGGTGCGGCGGCGGTTATTCGGCGGGGGCCTGGCGACGGCGGTCCTGATCGCACTCGTCATGTCCTGGCTGGCATGGAAGCAGACCGCGGCCCGCAAGGAGGCAATCACGCTAGCAGGCCAGGCAGCGGAGGAGGCGACACGAGCCCGGGATGCCGCCCGGATGGCCGCGATGCGAGCGCTACCCGAGGATCCCACGACCCAGCTAGCGCTATTGCGCGAGATCGAAGATCTCCGTGCGCCTCCCCCCGGAGCAGCCCAGGAGGCCAAACGCCTGCTGTACGCTGGCGTCGCGCCCGTGGTCTTGACGGATCCGGATGAGGTTTGGTCGGCAGCATTCAGCCCGGATGGCCGGCGCATCGTATCCGCGTCTTCTGACAATACAGTACGGGTATGGAACGCTGATGGGAGTGGCGAGCCGCTGGTTCTGCGCGGCCATACCCGCACGGTCAGATGGGTGTCCTTCAGCCCGGATGGCCGGCGCATCGTATCCGCATCTCGTGATAATACAGTACGGGTGTGGAATGCCGATGGAACCGGTACGCCGGTGGTCCTGCACGGTCATGAAGCAATGGTCACTTCGGCGGAGTTCAGTCCGGACGGCCAGCGCATCGTGTCTGCATCTAATGACAAGTCAGTACGAGTGTGGAATACGGATGGAAGCGGCGTGCCTCTCATCCTGCGCGGCCATGACGAGATAGTCAGATCGGCGGAGTTCAGTTCGGACGGTAGACGTATCGTGTCAGCGTCATGGGACAAGACGGTACGAATATGGAGCTCCGATGGAGGTGGTGCATTGCTGGTCTTGCGTGGTCACGACGCAGCTGTGACGATGGCGGCATTCAGTCCGGACGATCGCCGCATCGTGTCTGCATCTTATGACAAGACGGTGCGGGTATGGAGTGCGGATGGAAACGGCGAGCCCCTAATCCTCCGCGGCCACGACCATGAGGTCGTGTCAGCAGCGTTCAGCCCGGATGGCCGGCGCATCGTATCCGCGGGTTTTGACAGGACGGTGCGGATCTGGAGCGCCGACGGAGGTGACGCGCGTCTGGTCCTGCGCGGCCACACCGATGTCGTCAGGTCGGCAGCGTTCAGTCCGGACGGTCAGCACATTGTGTCTGCATGTCTGGACAAAACGGTACGAGTGTGGCGCGCGGATGAGCGCAGCGAGCCGCTGGTCTTGCGTGGTCATGCTGATGCAGTCATATCGGCCGCGTTCAGCCTGGATGGCCGGCGCATCGTATCCGCGTCTTACGATAGGACAGTGCGAGTGTGGAACGCCGACGGACATGGCGAACCCCTGATCCTGCGCGGTCACAACGAAGCTGTCTTGTCGGCCCTGTTCAGCCCAAACGGTCGGCGCATCGTATCCGCGTCTAACGACAGGACCGTGCGGGTGTGGAATGCCGATGGGAACGGTGAGCCATTGGTACTGCGTGGGCACGACGAGGTTGTCTACGCAGCGGCGTTCAGTCCGGACGGTCGACGCATCGTGTCCGCGTCCAGAGACAAGACGGTGCGCGTATGGGATTCCGACGGACGCGGCGAGTCGCTGATCCTCCGTGGTCACGACGGCGATGCCAACTCGGCGGCGTTCAGCCCCGACGGCCGGCACATCGTGTCCGCGTCAGATGACAACACGATACGCGTGTGGAATGCCGATGGACGCGGTGAGCCGCTGATACTGCACGGCCACGACGGGTTGGTCTATTCCGCGACATTTAGCATGGATGGTCGGCGCATCGTTTCCGCATCTGCGGATAACACGGTGCGGGTATGGAATGCTGATGGTCACGGCGAGCCGCTGATACTGCGACACGACGCCGACGTTAACTGGGCAGAGTTCAGCTCCGACGGCCAGCGCATCCTCTCAGCCTCCGCAGACCATACGCTCCGCGTCTGGCAAGCCGATGGTAGAGGCGAGCCCGTCGTCCTGATCGGGCACGAGCTCCGGCCCGTTCGCGCCAGCTTCAGCCCGGACGGCCGGAGCATCGTGTCCGCCGCGTACGATCGTACCGTGCGCGTGTGGCACGACCTCGCCCCGGCCACCATCGAAGACCCGCGCCTGTGGAAGGCCACCAGCTACTGTATGCCCATCGAGCGCCGCATCGAGCTCCTCGGCGTGTCCGCAGCGCAGGCCGAGCGCGACCGCCAGCGCTGCCTGGAGCGCGTCGATCGTGCCCGTACCCGTGAGTAGCGGTGGCGCCCGTCATGACGCCTGCTGTCTTGACCGTGTCCAGCCGCGGGCTGGGCATGTCCAGCCGGCCGATGGGCATGTCCAGCGCATTCGTGCGGGGTGATCGCTGACGGTAACCGGCAGTCCCGGGCGCCTCGCACAACTCGGTACGACGCCAGTGAATCACGCTGCTTCCGTGGCGTGAGCCCGCTTGCGTCCCAGGACGCGGCTCATGTCGCGTCGTCAGGGTTCGCGGTTTGCAATTAAGCCGCCGTGCCGGCGCCGGCCGGGAACACCGCCAGCACGGACAACATCATGGCCACATCGCCGCCTTGGTCCCCGAAGGACATCCCCGCATCCGCTGACGCCGGCGCCAACGCGCACGCCGATACGATCGGCGTCGGCGTCGGTACGCCAGCTCGGGGCGCCGACGTCGGCGCGGTCACCATCGCCCCGCCGCGCCGGAGCGGGACCAGCACTGGGCCGCTGCCTCGCGATCAGCGGGCGACCCAGCCGGTGCCGATCGTTACCGCTCATCTGCGCGGGTCAGGCGCGCCCGCGTTCGCCGCGCCCGCCGTGTTCGTGCCTGGCGGCAGGCTCGGCCAGTACGAGCTGATCCGCGAGCTCGGCCGCGGCGGGATGGGCACGGTCTACCTGGCGCGCGATCTGCGGCTGGGCCGGCTGGTCGCGATCAAGCTCCTGGTCTCGCGCGGCGCGCACGACAACGCACGGCTGCTCGCCGAGGCCCGCGTCACCGCGCGGTGCAACCACGAGAACATTGTCGTGATCTACGACATCGGCGAGCACGAGGCGCATCCGTACATGGTGTTCGAGTACGTCGCTGGTCGGACGCTGGGCGCGTGGCTCGACGACCGCGCCGGGCGGAGTAGCGGCGGCACCTCGCCGGTGGAGCCGAGCCTCGCCGCCACGCTGATGATCCCGGTGGTGCGCGCGCTGGCCTACGCCCACGAGCAGGGCATCGTGCACCGCGATCTCAAGCCGGCCAACATCATGCTGACCGACGCGGGGACCATCAAGGTGCTCGACTTCGGGATCGCCGCGCTGCTCGCGGGCGGCGCTGCCTCCAGCAACGCCGCGCTGCCCATCCCGCCGATCGCCGGACCCGGCGCGATCGTGGGGACGCTGCCGTATATGTCTCCTGAGCAGCTGGAGGGTGATGCGATCGATCATCGGACCGACGTCTGGGCGGTCGGGATCATGCTCTACGAGATGGTCACCGGGACCAACCCCGTGATCCCCGAGGACGCCAACCTTCACCAGGCCCTGCTCGACGCTACGTCGCTCGATCTTCCGGTGCCCAGCGTGGGCGAGCGCCGCGCGGATCTGGGCGCGCTGGCTGGGATCATCGATCGCTGCCTGATCAAAGACCGCGCGCACCGCACCCGCGACGCGCGCGTGCTGTTGCAAGAGCTCGAGGTGCTGTCGGCGGATCGCCGGGTGGCCGTGCTGGGCCACGATGGCAACCCGTTCGCCGGCCTGGCGCCGTTCCAGGAGGCGGACGCGGATCGGTTCTACGGCCGCGCCCGCGAGATCGGCGCCGTGCTGGCGCGCCTGCGCAGCAGCCCGCTGATCGCGCTGGCCGGCCCATCGGGTGTAGGCAAGTCGTCGCTCGTACGCGCCGGCGTGATCCCGCAGCTCAAGCGCTCGGGCGAGGGCTGGGACGCATTCATCGTCCGCCCCGGGCGCAGCCCGCTCGCGTCGCTGTCCGCGATCCTACTCGAGCTGACGCGCGCGAGCACCGATCCCGCGGCCGCGAGCTGGTCCGGCGAGGGCGAGCGCGCGCTCGAGCGCGGGCCCGCCGACCTGCACGCAGCGCCCGGCCAGCTCGGCGCCACGCTGCGTGCGTGGGCGCACCGCAAGCACCGCCGCGTGCTGGTGTTCATCGATCAGTTCGAGGAGCTGTACACGCTGTGCGCCGATCCGGCCGAGCGCGCGGCGTTCCTGGCCTGCCTCGACGGAGTGGCCGACGACGCCAGCTCGCCGTTGCGCGTGCTCTTGTCGATCCGCTCGGACTTCCTCGATCGGCTCGCCGGTCATCGCCCGCTGGCGGACGCGATCGGCCACGGGCTGATGCTGGTGCCACCGCTCGACCGCGACGGGCTACGCGAGGCGCTGGTCCGCCCCGTCGAGGCCGCGGACTGCCGGTACGAGGACGTCGCCGTCATCGACGACATGCTCGCCTCGGTGGCCGCGGCGCCCGGCAGCCTGCCGCTGCTGCAGTTCGCGGCGGCCCGGCTGTGGACCGAGCGCGACCGCGAGCGGCGGCTGCTCACCCGGGCGAGCTATGAGGCCATGGGCGGGATCGCGGGGACCCTCGCTGGCCACGCCGACCATGTGCTGGGCGCGATCCCCGGCGGCGAGCGGGCGCTCGTGCGGTCGATCTTCGAGCGGCTGGTGACGCCGGAGCGCACCCGTGCCGTGGTGAGCCTGGGCGAGCTGCGGGAGCTGCCGGGCGACCCTGACGACCTCGAGCGGCTGGTCCACCGGCTGGTCGACGCGCGGCTGCTGGTCATCGAGGCTCGCGCTGGCGACGATCGCACCGCCGAGCTTGTACACGAGTCGCTGATCGAGCGCTGGCCGACGCTGGTCGGCTGGCTCGACGAGAATCGTGACGACGCGGCGTTCTTGTCGCGGCTGCGCACGGCTGCGGCGCAGTGGCAGGCGAGCGACTGCGACGAGGGCGTGCTGTGGCGCGACGAGCCAGCGCGGCGTGCGCTGGCGTGGCTCTCGCATTATCGCGGCGAGCTGGGCCGGCGCGAGCACGCGTACCTGGACGCGGTGCGCGTCGTGTCCACGCGAGCCGAGCGGCGGCGGCGGCGCGTCCGCCGTCAGGTCATCGCCGCCGTGGTGGCGGTGCCGATGATCCTCTTGGCGGTGGCGAGCGTGGCGCTGGTCCGGATCAGCCGCGCCGAGCGCGAGGCGAGCGGGCAGCGGGACGAGCTCCGCGTGACGACCGGGCAGTTGAGCGAAAAGAACGCGCAGTTGCGCGAGCAGACCGCGCGGGCCGAGGACAGCGACCGCGAGAGCCAACGTCTGCTCCAGCAGTCGTATCTAGAAACAGGCCGACAACTCTTGCTCGACGGGCATCCCCAGGAGGCGATGCCATATCTCATGGCTGTGCGACAGCAGGGCGAGAACGGGATTCCGTTCCGGATGCTGATCTGGATGGCGACTCGCTCATTGCCTCTCATTCCGCCCCTCACGCATCAGGGAGAAGTGAATAGTGCCGCGTTCAGCCCCGACGGCAGCCGCATCGTCACTGCGAGCTTCGACAAGACCGCGCGGATCTGGGACGCCACGACCGGCAAGCTGCTCGGCCCGCCGCTCGCGCATCAGGGAGGTGTGAGTAGCGCCGCGTTTAGCCCCGACGGCAGCCGCGTGGTCACCGCGAGCAACGACCAGACCGCGCGGATCTGGGACGCCACGACCGGCAAGCCGCTCGGCCTGCCGCTCGCGCATCAGGGAGGGGTGAGTGGGGCCGCGTTCAGCCCCGACGGTAGCCGCGTGGTCACCACGAGCGACGACAAGACCGCGCGGGTCTGGGACGCCACGACCGGCAAGCCGCTCGGCCTGCCGCTCGCGCATCAGAGAAGGGTGAGGAGGGCTGCGTTCAGCCCCGACGGCAGCCGCGTGGTCACCGCGAGCGAAGACCAGACCGCGCGGGTCTGGGACGCCGCGACCGGCAAGCCGCTCGCGCCGCCGCTCGTGCATCAGGGATGGGTGGCTAGCGCCGCGTTTAGCCCCGACGGCACCCGCGTCGTCACCGCGAGCTACGACCAGACGGCGCGGGTCTGGGACGCCACGACCGGCAAGCCGCTCGGCCCGCTCCTCGCGCATCAGGGAGCAATGGAGAGCGCCACGTTCAGCCCCGATGGCACCCGCGTCGTCACCGCGGGCCTCGACGACAAGACGGCGCGGGTCTGGGACGCTGCGACCGGCAAGCCGCTCGGCCCGCCCCTCGCGCATCAGGGATGGGTGTTGAGCGCCGCGTTCAGCCCCGACGGCAGCCGGGTCGTCACCGCGAGCGAAGACCAGACGGCGCGGGTCTGGGACGTCGCCACCAGCAAGCCGCTCGGCCCGCTCCTCGCGCATCAGGGAGTGGTGTGGAGGGCCGCGTTCAGCCCCGACGGCAGCCGGGTCGTCACCGCGAGCGCAGACAAGACCGCGCGGGTCTGGGACGCCGCGAGCGGCAAGCCGCTCGCGGTGCCGCTTGCGCCGCTCGCGCATCAGGGAAGGGTGTCGAGCGCTGCGTTCAGCCCCGACGGCAGCCGGGTAGTCACCACGAGCGACGACAAGACCGCGCGGGTCTGGGACGCCGCGAGCGGCAAGCCGCTCGGCCTGCCGCTCGCGCATCAGGGAGCGGTGTCGAGCGCTGCGTTCAGCCCCGATGGCAGCCGCGTTGTTACCGCGAGCGAAGACAAGACCGCACAGGTCTGGGACGCCGCGACCGGCAAGCCGCTCGGCGCGCTCCTCGCGCATCAGGGAGCGGTGTGGAGCGCCGCATTCAGCCCCGATGGCAGCCGCGTTGTTACCGCGAGCGAAGACAAGACCGCACAGGTCTGGGACGCCGCGACCGGCAAGCGGCTCGGCCCGCCCCTCGCGCATCAAAGATGGGTCAGTAGCGCCACGTTTAGCCCCGATGGCATCCGTGTCGTCACCGTGAGCGGCAATACCGCGCGGGTCTGGGACACCGCGACCGGCAAGCCGCTCGACTCGCCCCTCGCGCATCAGGGATGGGTGAGGAGCGCCGCGTTCAGCCCCGACGGCACCCGCGTCATCACCGCGAGCAATGACAGGACCGCGCAGGTCTGGGACACCGCGACCGGCAAGCCGCTCGGCCTGCCCCTCGCGCATCAGGGATGGGTGAGGAGCGCCGCGTTCAGCCCCGACGGCACCCGCGTCGTCACCGCGAGCGTCGACAAGACCGCGCGGGTCTGGGACGCCGCGACCAGCAAGCCGCTCTCCCCACCGCTCGCGCATCAGGGAGCGGTGGTGAGCGCCGCGTTCAGCCCCGACGGCACCCGCGTTGTCACCGCGAGCGAAGACAAGACCGCGCGGATCTGGGAGACCCGGCTCGATGAAACACCACCTGCCGGGTGGCCGGCGCAGGCCGAGCGCAGTCCGTTCGTGCTCCGCGACGGCATGCACGTACCACGCGCATCTCTCGCACGCGGCGCTGGAGCCAACTGATCCGACGGACCCAGGAGCAGCACACGGCCTGCTGCTGCTGTCCTGACGTGTCCAGCCGCGGACTGGGCATATCCAGCCAACTGGTGTGCATATCGATCAGCAGAGCCGCCGGGCACTGGTGCATCGTGGCTCGCGTCACGATCGTTCTCTCAGCCTCTGCGAGGAGGCCGGAACGTTCAGGCAGCGTGCGACCGTGCGCGCCCCCTCTGCTACCATCGGCGCTCGTGCGGACGCTCGTGGCTCTCTTGGCCGTGGGGTGCCTGCCGGGTTGCGACAAGCTGCTCGGCATCGGCGATCCCAAGCCCGCGGACCAGGGTGACGCCAGGTCCGACGACGGCGGCCCGACCATTGACTCGTCTCCGCCGTGCGTCACGGCCGCGGCGTTCAAGCCGGAGGAGAGCTTCGCGATCGGAGCGACGGGCACAGCGCTCGTGGTCGCCCAGCTCGATCGCATGCCGGGCCGCGACGTCGCGATCGCGGTCGGCGACGGCGTGCAGATCATGTCGGGCAACGCGGCGGGCACCTTCTCTCGCGGAATGAAGATCACCACGACGACCACGGCGGCAGACGGCCTCGTGAGCGACGACTTCGACATCGACGGCGACGCCGATCTCGTCGTCTGGGATGAGGGCGGCGCCACGATGACGGCGATCCGCCAGAACTCGACGGTCACGCCGTCGACGTACCTGGCCGAGCAGCCGCTGACGGGGCCGTTCGCCGGCATCCAGGGGACGCTCGTCGGCTTCATCGACGGGGCGCTGGTGCCGGATCTGGTCGTGAAGGACGCCGCGGGCGCGGTGGCGTACACGGCGCGGCTCGGCACGCCGGGCACGTTCGGGCGCGAGCCCAGCCTGATCCCGGGCGTCGGTGGCGGCGAGGCGCTCGTGGCGCTCGGCCAGCTCGACGGGCAGGGCGGCACGGACGCCGCGTTCGTCGCCGTGGGCGGCGACGTCAAGATCGCGGCCAACGCCCCGGCGTTCTCCATGGCCGCGACGGTCGCGAGCGAGGCCCGCGATCGCTGCGTCGGGTTCGGCAAGCTCGACGAGGACGCCGCGATTGATATGATTGTGGGCACGGCCGCGGGCGGTGTGATCTATCGGGGCGGCGCCGGAGGTTTCTCCAAGGTCTCGGACAACATCGCGTCCGTCTCGGGCCCCACCGTGCAAGTGATCGACGTGAACAGCGACGGCAAGGATGATCTCGTGCTCGCGAATCGCATCGTGTACCAGTGCGCGCCGGCCGCCGCGGGCGGGCCGGGCGTGTTCTCGCAGTTCGAAGACCTCGACGCGACGGGGCCCGCGCTGATGGCGGACATCACCGGGGACGGCAAGCCGGATCTGCTCCGGATCGCCGGCACCGAGCTGAAGGTGCGGGTCCAGCAATGATGAAGGGGCTCGCCAACGTCGGCGACGTGCTCGCCGGCAAGTACCGCGTCGACAAGATCCTCGGGCTCGGCGGGATGGGCATGGTGGTCGCGGCCACGCACCTCGAGCTCGAGCAGACGGTGGCGCTCAAGTTCATGCTGCCGGCGGCGCTGGAGTCGCCGGAGGCGAGCGCGCGCTTCATGCGCGAGGCGCGCGCGGCGGGCAAGCTGACGAGCGAGCACATCTGCCGGGTGACCGACGTGGGCCGCTTCGACTCGGGCGCGCCGTACATCGTGATGGAGTACCTCGAGGGGTACGACCTCGGCACGATGCTCAAGCGCCGCGGCCCGCTGCGCGTCTCGTCGGCGGTCGACTACATCCTGCAGGCGTGCGAGGGGATGGCCGAGGCGCACGCGCAGGGCATCGTCCACCGCGACCTCAAGCCGGACAACCTCTACCTCGCGTCGCGCGCCGACGGCGGCCACATCATCAAGGTGCTCGACTTCGGGATCTCGAAGGCGTCGGTCACCGGGATCGCGACGCAGACGGGCGATGTCCTCGGCTCGCCGGCGTACATGGCGCCCGAGCAGATGCGGGCGACGAAGGACGTCGACGCGCGCGCCGACGTGTGGTCGATCGGCATCGTCCTCTACCAGCTCCTGACGGGCCGGCTGCCGTTCGGCGGCGACTCGCTGCCGACCCT
Source organism: Kofleriaceae bacterium (assembly GCA_035558535.1). Lineage (GTDB taxonomy): Bacteria > Myxococcota_A > Polyangia > Haliangiales > Haliangiaceae > JABFXX01. The sequence continues at coordinate 21,821 of DATMCI010000187.1, read as the reverse complement.
GTGCATGTCGGTGCTGAACGACGAGCCAGTGCCGCCGGAGGAGATCCGGCACGATCTGCCGGCGGGGCTCTCGCACGTGATCCTGCGCTGCCTCGCGAAGAATCGCGACGATCGGTACAGCGACGTCGGCGATCTGGCGGCGGCGCTCGGGCCGTTCGCGACGCCGAACGGGTTCGGCTCGGTCACGCGCGTGCGGAGCGCGCTCAAGGGGCGCCAGGCGCCGCCGGATCCGTCGCAGACGGTCCCGCACGGCTTCGAGCGGCAGGACCGGGCGGGGACCATGCCGTTCTCGCCGGTCGCGCCGACTTTGCACGGCGAGGACGGCGTGCTCGGCCCGGGCAGCGATCTGTTCATGCCGCGCATGCCGGCGGAGACGGTGGTGCCGATGCCGGCGGCGGCGCCGGTCTCGGCGGCGGAGGAGCGGGCCGTCGGCGTCACGACGGTCGGCGGGAGCTCCGGCGAGTCGATCGAGATGAAGGCGGCCGCGCGGACGCAGTCGTCGCGCACGCGGTCGTTCCCGATCGGGCTCGTCGGCGGGCTGTGCGGCGCGATCGGCCTCGTGCTCGTGCTGATCGTGATGGTGCTGCGCAGCGGCGGCAGCGGCGGCAGCGGCGGCGGCGGCGGCGGCGCGGAGCCGGCGGCGGCGCAGCAGCAGCAGGAGCAGCAGCAGCAGGCGACGACGACGCCGGCCCCGGCCCCGGACGAGGCGCCGAAGCCGCCGCCGACGCCAGCGCCGCCGACGGTGACGCCGATCGAAGCGTCGGCGGGCGGTTCCGCGGCGCAGCCGGCGGGTGATCCCGCGGCGCAGCCGGCGGGCGATCCCGCGGCCGGCTCGGCCGGCTCGGCTGGCTCGGCTGAGCCGATCGCCGCTGATCCCGGCGCCGCCGATCCCGGTGCCGTCGATCCGAAGACGACTCCGGGCGCCAAGCCCGGCGGGACCCAGCGACCGAAGAATCCGCGCGTGGGGCGCCCGCCCAAGGGCGGAGCGAAGCAGCCGGTCGGCAAGGGCTCGGGCTCGACGCCGCCGCCGGACGAAAACGACGACGACCAGTGGGGACGGATGCAGCACGACCAGCCGAAGGACAAGACGCCGTGATCGGGCCAGCCAGATACGGAGCCGCGCGCGCTGCGGCCGCAGCCGTGGCGATGGCCGTGGCCCTCGCGGGCGGCACGGCGCACGCCGACGACAAGGTGAAGGCGATCGCCCTCTTCGATGAGGGCCAGAAGGAGATGAAGGCGGGCAACTACGCCAAGGCGTGCAAGGCGTTCGAGGCGAGCATCCGCCTGGTGCCGGACAGCGGCACGCGCGGTAGCCTCGCGCGCTGCTACACGCAGCAGGGCAAGATCGCCTCGGCATGGACGCTGTGGCGCGAGCTGTCCGACACGGCGCCGACGCCTGCGTTGCGCAAGGACGCCGCGGCGCAGGTGAAGAAGCTCGAGCCGCGGCTCGCGAGGTACACGGTCAAGGTCGCCTCGGCACCCGCGGGGCTCACGGTCAAGGTCGACGGCGCGGACGTCGATCTGTCGCTCGACGTCCCGGTGCCGATCGATCCGGGGACGTACGCGGTGGAGGCGTCGGCGCCCGGACGCGTCGCGTGGAAGGGTGAGCTCACCGCAGACGAGGGCAAGACGGTGGAGATCGCGGTGCCGCCGCTCGCGGCGCCGACGCCGGCATCGGGGACGGGGACGGGGACGGGGACGAAGACGAAGACGGGGACGGGGACGGGGACGGGGGTGGGCTCGAAGTCGGGGCCGGGATCGGGGACGGACGATCCGTCGAAGCGGCCGAGCACCGGCGGCAAGCCGGGCCGGGGTCGGCGGCTCTTCGGCCTCGCGCTCACCGGCGCTGGCATCGGCGGGCTCGTCGTGGGCGGCGTGTTCGGCGCCCAGGCGCGCTCGCACAACGAGAAGGCGAAGGTCATCTGCGGCGGCGACATCGATCGCTGCGAGCCGTCGGGCACGAACGACGCGCAGCGCGAGGTCGATCGGGCGCGGTCCGCGGCGCGGATCTCGACGGTGGCGTTCATCGCGGGCGGCGCCGTGGCGCTGACCGGCATCATCGTGTTCGTCACGGCGCCCTCGGGCGAGCGGCGCACGGTCGCGGTCACGCCGCTCGTCGACGGGACCACGGCGGGCCTCTCGCTCTCGGGTCGCTACTGATCGCTCACTGATCGCTACGGCTCGGCCGCGCGCTGGCGCGCGCGAGAGAGGTAGCGGAGCGCCCGGTCGCGCTGATCTTCGTCGAGCCCGCCGGCCTTCAGCGCCTCCTTGAACCGGGCCGCCGCGCGCTGCCACAGCATCGCGGCCACAGCGCCGCTCGCCTTCTCGGCGCGGGCGGACGCGGCCTCGGCGCGGTGGAGCCGGGCGGCGGCGACGTTCGCGTCGCCGGGGAACGCGCGCACGTACGCCGCGTACAGCCGCTCGGCGTACTCCGCCGTGAGCGGGGTGCCGCGCTTCGTCCAGGCGGTGGAGAGCTGCTTCCGCGCGACCTCCTCGATGAGCGCGGTCGCGTCGATGGCGCACCGCGCGCCGGCCGGCTCGCCGCGCACCTCGAGGTGGGCGGCGGCGAGCGCCTCGAGCTCGGGGATGAGCGCGTCGAGGTCGCCTGTGGCCTGCACGCCGCTCGCGACGGCGGCCTGCCACTCGCAGCGCCGCGGATCGGCGGGCGCGCGCCGCATGAGCTCGCGGTACAGGGCGATCGCGTCGGTGGGGCGCCGCACCTCGAGCCACTCCTGGCCGACCCGCAGCGTCAGCTCCATGCCGTGTCCGGGCGCGGCCGCCTCCAGCGCGTCGAGCGCGTCGGCGGGCGCGCCGTAGGCGGCGAACACGTGGGCGAGGTCCCGGCGCGCCGCGTGCACCAGCGTCTTCTCGGCGGCGGCGGCGGCGGCGGCGGCGGCGGTCGCGAGCGCCGGTACGGTGGCGAGGGCCGCGAACGCGTCCCGGCCATGGCCGAGGTTCAGGAGGACCCAGGCGAGCTTGTACGTTGCGTAGGCGCGGAGCGACGGCGCCGCGGGCGCGGGCGTCGGCGCGGGCGCGGCCAGCGCGGCGCGGTAGAGCGACTCCGCCGTCGCGAGATCGGCCTCGTCGAACGCGTGATCCGCGAGCTCGACGAGCGCGTTCATGCGGTGCGGCGAGCGCGGCGTCTCGTCGACGATCCGGCGGTACACGCGCACCGCGTCGTCGGTGCGCTTGCCGACGAGGAGCACGTACCCGAGCCGGTGCAGCGCCTCATCGAGCGCAGGCCACGCCTCGAGCCCGGGCTGCGCGCGGCAGGGGAGCTGGTGGTAGGTGCCGCTGCCGCTGCCGCGCCCGGCCGGATCGCACACGACCTCGGTCAGCTCCTCGATCGCGGTGGCGAGCGTCAGATCGGCCGCGAGGCGCAGGCGCGGGATCTCGCGATCGAGCCGCTCGCGCGTGCGCGCCCGCGCGATCTCACGATCAGACCGCGCTCGCTCAGGCGCGAACCTCGCTTCATCTCGCTCGATCATCTTGAGGACCACGTCGAACCGCTCGTGGCGCGCCTGGGCCGCCCGCAGCGTCGCCCGGTCGAGGCGCGCGTTCGCCCGCCCGATCGGGCCGCGCAGGTGCACGAGCGCGCGGTCGATCTCCGCGCGCCGCCGCGTCGCCGCGGCCGCGTCGTAGCTCCGCAGCGCCTGCGGCTCGTCCGCGAGGCGGCCGCCATCTGGCCGCTGGAGCTCGCCCACGAATCCGGGCGCGGGCGCGGCAGAGACGGCTCGCGGCGCGGCGAGGGCGGGAGCAGCGCAGAGGATCGCCGCGAGGAGCACCGTGCGCATACCGGCGACAGACACCGGCCGGGCGCCGCCGGTTCCCGCCCGCCGTAACACGTCGCCGGGCAACCGCGGCCGGTGCGCGGTGTCAGCCGAGCATCGCCATCACCCGCTCGGGGTCGTCCGTCTCGATCCAGTCGACGCCGAGCGCGGCCAGGCGCCGGACCTCCTCCACGTCGCTCGCGCTCGGCTCGATCCGCTTGCCCGTCGTCGAGCCGATCGGGAGCAGCGTGTGGGTGCCGATCGCCACGCCGCGCTCGTGCATCCGCTTCACCGTCCGGGGGCCCACGAGCGTGTGCTCCACGCCGACGACGCGCGTGTTGAGCATCTGGCCGACGAGGCCGCCGTCGACGACGCGGCCGAGCAGCCGGCGGCCGTTCGCGTGCGGCCGGCTGTCGAGCGTGGACAGCTCGGTCGCGAGCAGCGGCAGCCGATCGAGCAGCGGCGCCGCGAAGTCGAGCATCGAGTCGTCGAACGCGAAGCCGATGGCGAGCTCGGGCCGGACGCGTGCCGCGGCGCGCAGCTTGCGCGGATCGAACGAGGTCACGATCACGCGGTGCACCGCGCCCGCGCGCGCGAGCTCCTGGGCGACGACCGCGCCGACGGCGGTCTCCCACCACCGCCGGCCGGTGATCTTCAGCTCGACGTTGATCGCGACCTTGCCGGCGAGCTCGGCGAGCACCTCCTCGAGGAGCGGGATGGGCTCGGTCTCCGCGTAGCGCGTCGTCACGCAGCTGCCATCGGCGCAGACGCCCATCGGCAGCTCGCGGCGCAGCCGGAGGCGGCTCGCCTGATCCCACGTGAGGTCGCCGATGTCGACGGCCTCGCCGGTCAGCCGCTCGAGATCCGCGTCGTGGACGCACACGGCACGGCCATCGGCGGTGAGGCGCACGTCGAGCTCGATGGCCGGGATCCCGAGCGCCGCGGCGCGGCGGAAACCGGCGAGCGAGTTCTCCTGGTGCACGAGCGGCACGCCGCGGTGGCCCACCACGAGCGGCCGCGGCTTGTCGGACACGAGGAACGGGTTGCGATCAGTGCGATCCACGCCGCGCACGCGAGCTGTGCGCGCTACGGCATGCCGCCAGCGAAGCCGCGGATCGTCGCCGCGGGCAGCGCGAGCCGGAAGTGCGCGCGCTTGTCGGCGAAGCCCATCGACAGCATCATCGTGCGGCCGGCGGCGCCCAGCCCCATGGCCGCGCCGATGTCGGCGATCATGGCGACGCTCTCCTTGCGCACGCGCGAGCCGGCGAGGAAGTCGGTGACCTGGGCCGGCGGGGCGTAGCGCTTGCCCTTGCCGCGCACGGCGTCGATCGCGGCCGTCGCGCCGGCGCCGCCGTCCGCCGCCATGACGACGAGGCCGAGCTTGTCGAACAGGGCGGTGCGCGTCGCCGCGCCGGACTTCGCGATCATCTTCTCCATCGCCGCCTTGGTGTCCGGCGGCGCCTTCGAGAGATCATAGGTGATGTCGATGGTCCGGATCGTGACGCCGTCGTGCGTCGCGGGCTTGGGGTTCAGGGTCTGCGTGGTGGTCATGCCCATCATCGTCGTGGTCAGCGGCTTCTTGAGCGCGTCGAACAGCTGGTCCATGGCCTTGCTCCCGGCCTTCTCGTCGGAGATGCCGAACAGCTGCGTGAGCTCCATGCCCTTGGGGCCGCCCATCTGCATGGCCATCGCGAAGTCGCCGCTCGCCGCCTTGAACAGCGCGCCGACCGCGGCCGTGATGCCAGCGGCCGTGCCGGAGCCAAACATCATCGTGCTGAGCTCGAGGAGCGACGCGCGGTACGGGCCGGCGTCGAGGTGGCCGGCGACCAGGACCGGCGCCTGCGCGGCCGGCAGCTTGGCGACGAGCCCGTAGTCCGCCGGCTGCTGCGCCCCGATGAACTTGCCGAGCCGCGAGCCGGCCTTGGGCACGAGCGCGAGATCGGCGGCGGCGACGTCCTTGGTGGCGTCGAACGTGACGATCGCGCGCTCGCTGTCGGCGAGCGCCGAGAGCAGCCCGTCGAAGTAGGCTTGCATCATGCCCGCCATCTGCCCGCCAGCGGCGCCGGCTCCGTCGAGCAGCTTCTTGCGGGCCTCCGCGATCTCCGTCTTGTAGCGGACCATCAGGTTCGCCGTGTAGACGGTCGCGACGGGCAGCCCGGTGATCGCCTGCGCGGACAGGGTCCCGAGCGCGAACGGCGCGATCTTCTCGGCGATGGGCTTGGGTCCGATCACCGCCCAGCCATTCTTCTTCACGAGGTGCGCCTGGCCCACGCCCTGCTTGAGCCTGGCCTCGTCGGCGACCTTGCCGAGGGCGGCGACGCCCTTGAGCGCCGGCCCGCCGTCGACGGCGAGCACGTAGATCGTGCTCTGCTCGTCGAGCCCGTCGATCGAGGTGGCGGTCACCATGCTCGCGATCTGCTTGCGCAGCATCGGGACCGTCACCATGATGCCGACGCCCGGCTGGATCGTGTTCGCGAACGCGCGCAGGCTGTCGAGCGTGCTGTCGGGCCCGATGCCGACGCTCATCAGGAGCTCCGCCGGCTCGGCGGCCTTCCCCTGCGCCGCCGCGGGTCTAGTCCCGGCGATGGTGAGCGAGACGATCAGACTCCCGAGGATCCACGAAGCTCTCATGGGGCGCACCGTACACCAGAAGACGGCGCGGGACGCGCCGTGATTCAAGTGGCGGTGGTGGACGCGCCGTGATTCAAGTGGCGGCGCGGGACGCGCCGTGATTCAAGTGTCAGCGGCGGCGGAGGACGCGCCGCACGAAGCCGCGGGCCTCGGGCACCTGCGCCGCCGCCATGACGCCGAGGTACACGGCGCCGAACACGGGGATCGCGGCGAGCGCTGGCTGCCAGCCGTGCGCGCCGAGGTGCGCCGTGAGCGCCGCCGCGCCGTAGCCCGCCGCGCCGGCGAGCGCCGCGGCGCCGAGCGCGCCTGCGCCGAGCCGGGTCGGCACCGGGACGGTCCCGATGCGCGCGGCGAGCCAGCGGCGGAGCAGCGCGTACTCGATCCACGCTGCGGCCGAGGCGGCGGCCGTCAGCCCGAACGCGCCCCACCGCGCGTCGTACCCGAGCGCGTCGCGCAGCGGCAGCACCACCGCCCAGCCCACCACGCCCCCGAGCCCGACGCGCACGAGCGCGGCGCGGAGCGGCGGCCGCGGATCGCCGAGCGCGTAGAACGCCGACGCGAGCAGGCGGCCCTGCGTGCTCGCGGCGAGCCCGAGCGCCGAGCCGGCGAGCACGATCCAGACGAGCTCGGTGTCGCCCGCGCCGAACCGGCCGGTCTGGAACAGGAGCGCCACGATCGGGCCGCCGATCACCACGAACGCCACGGCCGACGGCACGACGAGGAACACGACGCGCCGGAGCGAGCTGGCGAGCCGCGCCTGCAGGTGCGCCGCGCGCGCCGCCGCGTCGCCGGTGGCGCCGGCCATCTCCGGCAGCTCGGCCGCCGAGATCGCCATGCCGAACAGGCTCACCGGCAGGAGGTAGAGCGTCTGCGCGTTGGACATCGCGGCGACGATCGCCTCGCCGAGGTAGCTCGCGAGGATCTGATCGACGTACGCCGAGATCTGGACCGAGCCGCGGCCAAAGAGCACCGGCACGAACGCGCGCAACGTCGCGCGCACGCCCTCGCGCCCGACGTCGAGCGACGGCCGGAGGCCGCCGAGGAGCCGGAGCACGGCGGGCAGCTGGACCAGGAACTGCGCCGCCGAGCCGATCACGGCGCCGTACGCGATCCAGCGCGCCACGTCGCCGTCGTGGCCGGCGAGCCGCTGCCCCGCGGCGAACGCGGCGCCGATCAGGGCGGCGTTCCACAGGACCGGCGAGACGTAGGACAGAAAGAACCGGCGGTGGCTGCTCAGGACGCCCAGGCACCACGCCGACATGACGAGCAGCGCGGTGCCGGGGAACAGGATCTGGACGAGGCGGACGGTGAGCGCGCGCGTGTCGTCGTCGAAGCCGGGCGCGAGCAGCGCGACGAGCGGATCGGCGGCGAGGATGCCCAGCGCGGCGATGCCGCTCGCGACCAGCGCGAGGAGGCTGCCGATCACGCGGGCGACGCGCGACGCCTCCTCGAGCTTGCCCTCGGCCAGGAGCCGCGCGTAGACCGGGATGAACGACGCCGACAGGACGCCCTCGCCGAGCAGGTTCTGCAGGAGGTTCGGGATCCGTAGCGCCGCCCGGAACGCGGCGGCCGCGTGCGAGAGCCCGAGGTAGTGCGCGATGACCCGCTCGCGCACGAGGCCGGCGATCCGCGACAGGAAGATGCCGGCGGCCACCGCCACGGCGCCGCCGCCGCGGCCGCGGCGCTGCTCGGTAGGTTCTCCCGGCACCGGCCGATTCTCGTCGGGGGCGGGGGGCGCAGCAAGAAAGCAGGCGGCCAGAGGTGGCGCGCGATCGCGCTGGCGCGCCGCTTCGGGCGGATTATCGTCACGGCATGCCCGAGCTCCTCAAGGCGTGCGCCGGCTGCGGCCGCGCGATGGCCCCCAACGCGGTGCTCTACGACGCCGACGCGCGGCCGGTCTGCGACGCCTGCTACCAGAAGGCGGACCTGATCGCGACCGATCGCCGCGCGGCCGACAACATCCGCAAGTCGAGCTACGGGTGCCTCGCCAGCGGCGTCGCCGCGCTGTTCGCGCCGATCGCGCACATCGGCTTCCTCGTCGCGTGCGTGGTCGTGGCGCTGTCGTCCGGCGTGTTCGCGCTCCAGTCGCTCTCGCGCGGCAACGAGCGGTTCACGCGCCACCTCTCGCTGATGCAGCAGCGGATCGTCCTCGTGTGCACGATCGCCGGCATGGGCCTGGCGGCGCTCTCGGCGCTCGGCGCCAACTTCGCGGCGCTCCTGTTCGCTAGGTGAGCGGCCCCGGCTTCGCGCGCGGCAGGCGGCGCAGCGCGGATCCGGCCGCGTGGTAGCCGCACATGCCGTGCACGCCGCCGCCGGGCGGCGTCGACGCCGAGCACAAGAACAGGCGGCGGTTCGGCGTCGTGTACGGATCGAGCCGGGCGACGGGGCGCGTGAACAGCTGCCGCGCGTCGGCGACGCCGCCGGTGATCGCGCCGCCGACGTTGTTTTGGTTCTCGCGCTCGAGCATCGCCGGCGTGATCGCCCGCCGCGCGAGGATCCGCTCGCGGAACCCGGGCGCGAACCGCTCGATCTGCCGCTCGATCGCCTCGGTCTGGTCGACCGTCGAGCCGGACGGGACGTGGCAGTACGCGTAGCCGGTGTGCTTGCCGGGCGGCGCGCGCGATGGATCGATCTGGCTCTGCTGGCAGAGGATCAGGTACGGCCGCGCCGGGTGCTCGCCGCGCCACACGGCCGCCTCGGCGGCCGCGATCTCCTCGAGCGTGCCGCCGACGTGCACCGTCGACGCGTCGAGGCAGCGCGGATCGCGCCACGGGATCGGGCCATCGAGCGCCCAGTCGAGCTTGAACGCGGCCGGCCCGTAGCGGTACCGCCGCAGCTTGCGGATGTAGCGCGCCGGCAGCACCGGCTCGGCGATCGCCGCGAGCTGCGCGGGGCTCGTGTCGAACAGGTACACGCGCGCGGGCGGCAGGTCCGCGAGCTTTGTGACGCGCACGCCTGTCTCGATGCGGCCGCCGGCCGCGGCGAGGACGCCGGCGAGCGCCCGCGTGATCGCGTGCGATCCGCCGCGGGCGACGGGCCAGTCCTCGACGTGGGCCGTGATGAGGAACATGAGCCCGACGGCGCCGGTGAACGCGCGATCGAGCGGCAGGATCGAGTGCGCGGCGCAGCCGGCGAGCAGCGCGCGCGCGCGCGGGCCCCGGAACCGCCGCGCGAGCCCCTCCGCTGAGCGCATGCCGCGGAGGCCGAAGCGCAGCATCTGGATCGGGTGCCGCGGGATCCCGAGCGGCGCGAGCGCGTCGGCGAGGAGGCCGTGCGGATCGCGGAGGAACGGCTCGACGAGCCGCCGGTACGCGTGCGCGTCGCCCTCGAGCGCGGCGGCCGTCGCGTCGAGCGATCGCGCTGCGATCACGGCCGGGCCGTCGTCGAGCGGGTGGGCGATCGATGCCCGGGGCCGGATCCACTCGAGGCCGTGCTCGGCGAGCGGCAGCGTGCGCAGGTACGGCGACAGGATGCCCATCGGGTGCACGGCCGAGCAGACGTCGTGGACGAAGCCCGGCAGCGTGAGCTCGCCGCTGCGCGTGCCGCCGCCGAGCTCGGCCTCCGCCTCGAGCACGGTCACCGCCGCGCCGGCCTGCGCCAGCCGCACGGCCGCGGCGAGCCCGTTCGGCCCGGCGCCGACGACGATCGCGTCCGCGCCGCTCACCGCGCGCCCGCGGCGCCGGAGGCGAGGCCGGCCTGGCTCGTCGCGGGCAGGGCGATCACGAGGACGGTTCGGGGCCGCATGGGCGCATCATACGCTCGGCCCACGCTCCGAGCAGGCTGCTGGCGTGCGGCGTCGGGCGTGGTGCGTCGCGGCCAATCGAGATGTTGTCTGGTCATTGTGATTGGCCGGATAATCGGATGTCGAGATCGTGCTCGGGCCGCGCTGTGTGAGATGCGCCCGGGTGCTTGCCCTTCGGCTTACGTCCCGCACCCTGGCGCTTACCGCCGTGCGTCCTGAAGGCCATCTCGACCGGCCCTCTGCGCGAGGTACGCCGCGAACAGGGTCGGCTGGGTGCGCTTCATCTCCCGCCGGGCGACGAGGACGTCGGGCGGGCCCGCCGCGAGCTCGGCCGCCACGAGCGCGGCGGTGAAGCGCTGCGCCGCCGCCAGCGCCTCGCGCTGCTCGCGCGATCGCGGCGCGTCGGCGTCGGCGTCGGCGTCGGCGAGCTCGAAGGCGCGGGGGATGCGGAACACGCCGGTGATCATCCCGAGCGGCGCGCTCCACGCCTCCGGGCACGGCTCGATCTCGAGCTCGTATCGGGCGATGTCGGGTAGCTCGAGGACCTCGCGATCGCCGATCGCGGACACGGCCTCGGCGTCGAACGGATCGCGCGCCAGCGCCTCGCAGTAGCAGGCGCGCGCCGCGAGCAGATCGCCGTCCTGCATGGCGAGATCGCCCAGCGCGTACAGCGTCCGCGCGCGGCGGCTCCGGGCGAGCGCCGCCGTGAGCGACGCGCGGGCGGCGGCCCGATCGCCCGCGCGTGCGTGGTAGACGCCCACTGGCCATCCGGCGAGGAGCGCGTCATCACCGTGCTCGGCCTGGACCGCCCGCGCGGCCTGGCGCAGCAGCACCGCGCGCAGCGCGTCTCGCAGGCCCGCCGCGTCCTCGAGCTCGCCGGCATACGCGAGCAGCGCCAGCGCGCGGGCAGGGGCCGGCAGCCCGCGCGCGGCGCTGATGCGCGCCTCCACGGCGGCGATCCCGGCCATGGCGCGCCGGGCTTCCGGGTCAGCGCCGCGGGCCAGGAGCTTCGCCAGCAGCATGCGCGCGCCTGCGAGATCCTCGCGCGCCACGGCCGCGCGGCTCGCGCGCAGCTGCGCGGCGCGCGCGTCGAACAGATCGATCTGGCACGGATCGGACGGCTCGAGCGCGCCGACGGGATCGGCCTCCGGATCGCGGCGCTCGTCGAGCGGAGCTTCCTCGCGCGCGGGCCCGCCGAAGAGGTCGAGCTGGATCACGGTGTACCTGCGCGATCGGTACTACCGGACTAGTCTGACAGCGCGGGCAGCGCGCCGCGACGAGTCCTTCACCGCCTACGTCCGGTTACGGCCTCCGGGCGGCGGCTGCGGCCGCGGCGCTCACCCCTCCGGCTGCGGCCGCGGCGGTGGCGCTCACGTCTCCAAGCGGCGGCTGGCGCCGCGGCGAGCCCACCGCCGCCTACGTCCGGTCGTCGCCCGTCGCCGCCCACGGCTGGCGGTGCCGTAGCTCGCGCACGTCGAGATCGCCCGCCTCAATGAGGCCCGTGCTCGCGTCGTGGATGCGGTACGCCATCGTCGAGCGGCCCAGCGGCTGGCTCTCGACGAAGATGCAGCGCAGCTCGCCGGGCAGAAAGCCGCACTGGTCCTGGATCGCGCGCAGGAGCGCCTCGTGGTGCAGGTGGCCGTCGCCGAAGTTCCAGCCGAGCGCGAGGCCGGCCACGAGCTCGCCGTCCATGTACTCGTGCTCGTGCAGCGGCGCGTCGAGCGCCTTGGGCAGGAGCACCGGCAGCGCGCGCCCCTGCAGGTGCATCAGCCGGAACGCCATGACCTTGCCGATGAGGCCGACCGTCGTGGCGCGATCGTAGAGCGGCGCGAGCTGGTCGTGGATCCACGGCGCGGCCTTCACGAGCCGGTCGAGCTTGCGGTAGCTCTCGCCGCGGAACAGCCACACGCCGTACGGCCAGTTGCCGGCGTAGAACCGCATCGCGAGGAGGAACGAGACCCGCTTGGGCACGAGGTTCCCGGCGAGCGGCACCGCGATCAGCATGATCGCGAGGAACGCCGCGAGCGGCGCGGGCGCGATCTCCAGCGCGCTCACGTCCGGGTGGGCCCAGAACAGCGCGAACCCGCCGTACACGACCATGAGGTTCCACTCGATCGGCACGCCCATCGGCACGTTGCTCGTGATGAACCCGTGGAGCAGGAGCATCATCGCGAGCCCTATGCACAGCCACGGCTCGCCGGTCGCGAGCCCGAGCACGATCGGCACGCCGAGCTCGAGCGCCGTGCCGGCGTGGCTCATCGCGACCGCCAGCCGCGACGGCCGCAGATCGTCCGGATAGCCGCGGTACAGCCGGCGCCGCAGCCAGGCCGCGCGCGTGAACGGGCTGTTGCTCGTCATCGCGCACACCACCGTCGGGAAGTGGTGGTTCAGCTTCGAGACGCCGGCCCAGAACCAGAGCGCGAGCTGGACCGCCTTGGCGCCGCCGAGCCAGTCGGCCGTCGCGGCGAAGACGACGACCGTCGTCCAGTAGTGCTCGGCGCGGAGCGCGAGGAACACCGTGCGATCGCAGAGGGCGATCACGGCCGCGATCACCGCGATCGGCACGAAGTGCGCGGCCCCGGGCACCGGCGCCACGAGCGCCCGCACGAGCAGCGCGAGGATCGCCGCGTACAGCCCGACGTCGAGCCACGTCCGCCGCGTCCCGCCGAGGAGCGGCAGCCGCGGCGCGAGCGGCAGCTTCGTCGTCCCGGGGCGCAAAAAGTACAGGAACCCGCCGACCGGCGGCATGTACCGTCCGGTGAGCGGACCGAACCCGCAGCCCAGGCCCAGCCCCTCGAACAGCATGCTCCACAGGATCGCCTTCTGAAACGCGATCGGGTGCAGCCACCACTGCCCGATCGATCCGAGCTCGCCGAGCCCCGGCGTCGTGCGGCAGAACAGCACCCACGCGCCGGCGTAGAGCACGAGCTTCAGCGCGTGGAGCGCGTAGATCGCGAGCGGCGTCCCGTAGCCCTGCAGCGCCCACGCCTGGCACACCATCCGGGCCCGCTCGGCGAACGGCCGCTTCACCCAGTCCAGCGGATCGTACGGCGGCGAGATCGGGCGCAGGAGCGACATGCGCGGCAGGCTATCGCAGAGGCCGCGCCGGGCCGCTGGCGCGCGGCGGATCGGGCGGCCAGGCGCCCTTCAGGCGCCTGAAGGCGCCATTTATGACGCGGTGAGTCACCACATTATATAGGCGCGGGCTGGCGCGCCCACTCCCGCTCCCGCTACTTGGGCTTGGCCGCCGGCTCGAGGACGCCTTTGCGCAGCCCGATCTCCGGGACGTCGCCGCTGATCGAGGCGGCGAGCTGGACCTGGCCGCGCGGCGCGAACGCGAGGCCGAGCGCGGGCTGCGGTGCGGCGATGCCGCCGCCGGTCGGCGGTCCGCCCCAGATGCCGCGGCGCGGGTTCTGGCAGGCGACCGCACCAGTCCAGCGGTGGCGGATCGCGTAGCGGCCCTGGAAGTTGTTCATGCTCGACGGCTTCGCGCCCTCCTCGAGCTTGCCGCCGCTCTGCACGAACTCGCGCCCGCCGACGATCGGCGGCGCCGCCTTGAACACGAGATCGTCCTTGAGGTCTTTGCCGTAGCGCGCGTGCAGCCGCGTCAGCACGAAGTCCATACCCCAGCCCATCGGCACCCGCCGCTTCATCGCCGGCGCAGGGCGCCCGCCCGCGGTCGGCGGCGCGGCGATCTGCTGCTGCTGCTGCGCCTGCGACTCGAGCACGTCGGCACCGAGCGTCATGAAGTCATTGGCGTTGAGCGTGGGCCCCGGGCACGGATCGCACGTCGATGCCTGCCACGCGTACTCGGTCACCACGGCGCCGGGATTGCGCTCGAGGGTGCGATCGAACAGCGCGGCGTAGAACGCGCCGAACCGCTCGCGGACGGAGTCCTTCACCTCGAGGTTGGTCGGGATCGTGACGTTCTTGTAGTTGGCCAGCTCGTAGCGCTGGTTCGGCGCGAGGATGCTCACGATCAGATCCTGCGTGCCGCTGCTGTTGGCGAGCCCGAGCCGGATCGGCAGCTCGAAGCGCTCGTGGTCGTAGTGGAAGCGCAGCGGCGAGAGATCCGCGCGGCCAGAGACGAACTTCACCTTCTTGATGTCGACCTTCGCGACGAAGAACTTCATCCCGCTCTCGACGTACGGGCGGAGCAGCGGCTCGGCGCCCTTGGGGATGTTGTACTTCTCGCGCCGCAGCCAGGTGTCGAGGCCCGTCGACTCCTTCGCCGACAGGATGACAATCTGGTACTCGCCGACGTTGAACTGCGCCTCGATGGTGACGCCGAGGTCCTCGCTCTTCTTCTTCTCCACCGCCATCGCCTTGCGCGGCATGGCGCTCGGCGCCGCCATCGGCGGCGGGGGCGGCTCGATCCGGCACGGATCCTGTTCCCAGTACTCGACCAGCCGCGGCGCGCCCATCCGCTCGACGCTCGCGAACACCTGCGGCGGCAGCGTCTTGACGTCCTGCTCCTTGAGGACGACCGGCACCGGGATGACCATCGCGAACGCCTCGGGCGGCCCCTTGTAGTTGTTCTGCATCGACAGGACGGTGCGCGTGCCCTTGCGCATCAGCACGACCTGCGTCGCGTCCGCGACCAGCTGCTGATCGCTGCCCGCGACGTAGAATCCACAGAACGCGCCGGCGGTGCTCGGCGCTCCGAGCAGCACGGCGGCCACCGCGATCACGGCTCTCTTCATGGCTGGCTCCTCCGGCGCGAAGCAAAGCGCGTCCGGCGCCGCCGTTCAATCGAGAAGCGCGTCCGGGGCAGGCGGCCGTGATCAGCGCAGCTTCAAGGTCAGCGCGAACGGCTTGCCGGCGCGCGTGATGCCGAGCTGGACCTCCGCCGTCTGATCGAGCCGCGCGAACAGATCGAGGAGCTGCTGCACGTTCCGCAGCGGCGCGCCGTCGATCGCCGTGACCTGATCGCCGGAGCGCAGGCCGAGCGCGCGGCCGGGCGACTGCGCGCCCAGGCCGACGAGGCGCAGGCCCTGCACCTCGCCGTTGACGACGATCGGCGTCGCGGCGCCCATGCCCGGCCGGCCGCCGCTCGTGACGAGCTCGCGCACGAGCGAGCGATCGACGGCGTACTCCGTCTCGCTCAGCTTCTCGTACCGGCCCTCGAACGGCTTGGGCGCGCCGGAGTCGGGGGGGCGCGGGCCGCGCGTATCGCCGCCGCCGCCGGCGGCCGCCTCGATCAGCGAGATGAGCTTCGTGTGCCCGTCTGCATCGGCGACCTGGATCGCCGTCGCGTGGATCTCGTCGATCCGGCCGACGCCGGGGATGTCCTCGCCGAGGCCCCAGCTGCCCTGGATCTCGGTCGGCACGACGCGCACCGTCGCGCGCGGCTCGGTGCCGAGGCTCGTCGCGATCAGGACGGCCGGCTGGCCCTGGTACTCGGCGGCGCCGCCGCCCGGCCCGGCCTTCGGCGGCGCGCACGCGGAGCAGAAGATGTTGCGCTGGACGAACGAGTCGCCGACCGCCGGCTGGAGGTGCGGCGCCGCGGGCCTGGCAGGCGCGGCCGGAGCCGGAGCCGGGGCTGCGCTCGGAGCCGCGCCGGCCGGGCCCAAGGCCCCGGGGGAGGCGCCGCCGCGCGCAGCGCCGCCGCGCGCAGCGCCGTCGGGGCTGAGTGCAGCGTCGGAGAGCGCCGCGACGGCGCGCGCGGCGAACGCGGCGCAGACGACGACGGTGATCGCGGCGACGAGCCAGGTTCTACGAAGAAATCCGGCGATGACGTTGTGCAGCGCGAGGAGCATGGCGGGCTACCCCTGGCGGCTCCAAGGGGCATGCCACCCCGTCCGCGCGCCGCAACCTGGCGGAGATCCAGCTTGCGATGCACGTCTGTCGCCACAGAGGCCACCTCGGCGGCGAGAAAGCTGCCAAACTGGCAGCCGCTGCACATGACGAGGTTTCCTTGTTCTCCCTGATGCCGAAGCAGATCGGGAGGTACCAGATCCTCGAGCGCATCGCGACCGGCGGTATGGCCGAGCTGTTCAAGGCCACGCTCACCGGCGATCACGGGTTCGAGAAGCTCGTCGTCATCAAGAAGATCCTGCCGCACCTCGCCCAGGACCGCGCCTTCGTCGAGATGTTCACGGACGAGGCCAAGATCACGGCGCAGCTCGATCACCGGCACATCGTCCAGGTCTTCGAGCTCATCACCGACGCCGACACGCCGTACATCGTGATGCAGTACGTCGACGGGGTCGACGTCTTGGGGCTCCTCCGCGAGTGCTCGCGCGCGCAGATCCGGCTGTCGCCCGCGCTCGCGGCGCTGATCGCGCGCGACGTCCTCGACGCGCTCGACTACGCCCACAACGCGACCTCGGCCGACGGTCGGCCGCTGCGGATCGTCCACCGCGACATCTCGCCCGGCAACGTGCTCCTGTCGTGGCGCGGCGACGTCAAGCTCACCGACTTCGGCATCGCGCGCGCGTCCCACCGCCGCCACAAGACCGAGGCCGGCACGCTGAAGGGCAAGTACGGCTACATGTCCCCGGAGCAGATCTCCGGCGGCGAGCTCGACGCGCGCAGCGATCTGTTCTCGGTCGGCATCCTGCTCGCCGAGATGGTGATGGCGCGGCGGCTGTTCACGTCGACGAACGACTTCGACATCTTGCTCATGGTGCGCGACGCGCGCCTCGATCGGCTGCACAAGTACGCGTCGGAGTTCCCGGTCGAGCTGCGCGTGCTCACCGTGCGCGCGCTGCAGCGCCGCCCCGAGGATCGGTGGCAGAGCGCGGCCCAGTTCCGCGACGCGATCGACGACTGGCTCCGGCGCACCTCGCGCGTGGGGGCCCGCGATCTGGCGAACCTGGTCGGCTCCGTCGTCAACGCGCCGACGGCCGAGCTCGAGAGCGGCGGCGTCGTGGCCGCGGCGTCCGACGAGCGCGCGCTGTCCGGCCCGATGACGCGGATGCACCACGAGAAGGCCGAGGCCGACGCGGCGCGGGCGCGCGAGCTGTACATCTCCGGCGACTCGGCTCCGGCGGCGGTGCCGACGGGGATGCAGGGCCCCGACTCGAGCGGCATCACGATCACGCGCGACGAGGACATCGTCCCCGATCCGATCGATATCCCCTCGGGCCCGCGCGAGGTCGGCGATCTGCGCGAGACGACCCCGCTCGCGCTCGTGTACCGGATCGCGAAGGCGCGCGGCACCGGCATGCTCTCGCTCGAGGGCCGCGCCGGCGTCCTCAAGGAGGTCTACTTCACCGACGGGCACCTCCAGTACGTCAACTCGAACGTCGAGACCGAGAAGTTCGGCACGTACCTGGTCCAGCACGGCGTCCTGTCGCCGCAGGCGCTGCAGCGCGCGCTCGGCGTCATGAGCCACTTCAGCGGCCGGCTCGCCGACACGCTCGTGGGGCTCGACATCCTCGAGCCGCTCGAGGCGCACAACATGTTCGCGAACCACATCGTCGCGCGGCTGACCGAGGCGTTCTCGTGGCAGAAGGGGCGCTACACCTGGGCGCCGCGCTACCCGAACCCCTGGAAGGCGCGCCCGCTCCACCTCGATCCGTACCGCGTGATGGGCGCAGGCGCGCAGCAGCTCGCCGAGCCGATGCTCGAGGAGTGGCTCGCGCTGAACCACGACCAGTTCATCGTCGGCGAGCCGACGCAGGACGCCGACCTCCTGGCGTTCGGGCTCGGCGAGGCGCTGCTCCGCGTCTACAGCCTGATCGATGGGCGCACGCGGCTCGGCGAGCTCGCGGGCAAGGTCCGCTCGCCCGAGGCGCGGCTGAACCTGCTCCGCCTGACGTTCCTGCTCGTGCAGACCGAGCTCGCGCGCCTCTTGTGACCGCGATCCTGACGGTGCAGGGGCTCGAGAAGCGCTTCGGCTCGCGCCGGGTGCTGAACGGGGCGTCGTTCGCGGTCCACGAGCGCGATCGCATCGGCATGATCGGCGCCAACGGCGCGGGCAAGTCGACGCTGCTCGCGATGGTGGTCCACGCGGCGATGGCCTCGCGCGGCGCCGCCGATGACGATCCGGCGCTCGTCCCCGACGCGGGCGTCGTGACGTGGCGGCGCGACCTCGTCCTCGAGTACGTGGCGCAGGAGCCGGTGATCGATCTCGAGGCGACGGTGGCGGCGGCGCTCGCCCGCGCGCGCGGCCCGGCGGGCGAGGAGGTGCCGGCGCACGAGACGGCGACGATCGCGGCGGCGCTGCAGCTGCCGCCGATGGACGCGCGGGTCGGCCGGCTGTCGCTCGGCGAGCGCCGCCGCGTCGCGCTCGCCCGCGCGCTGCTGGGCCGCGCCGACGTGCTCGCGCTCGACGAGCCGACGAACCACCTCGACGCGACGACCGTCGAGTGGCTGGAGGGCCGGCTCGGCGCGTGGCCGGGCGCGCTGATCGTGGTCACGCACGATCGCTACTTCCTCGATCAGGTCGCGACGCGCATCCTCGAGGTCGATCGCGGCAAGGTCTATTCGTACGAGGGCGACTACGGCGACTTCCTCGCGATCCAGGCCGAGCGGCTCGCCACCGAGGTCGAGGCCGAGTACCAGCGCGTCTCGTTCATCCGGCGCGAGATCGACTGGATCCGCAGGAAGCCCGAGGCGCGGCGCACCAAGGCCAAGGCGCGCATCGAGCGGTTCGAGGCGGCCGTCGCCGCGGCGCCCTTGCTCGACGAGCAGCTGCCGCAGAAGCTCGCGCTCCGGCTGCCGAGCGGGCCGCGGCTCGGCAGCTCGATCGTGGAGCTCCGCCGCGTCGGCAAGTCGCTCGGCGGCAAGCGGCTGGTTCACGAGCTGTCGCTCGTGATGAAGCCGGGCGACCGGATCGGCATCGTCGGCGAGAACGGCGCCGGCAAGACGACGCTCATCCGCATGATCCTGGGCCTCGTGCCGCCCGACACCGGCGAGGTCATCATCGGCGCGAACACGCGGCCCGCGTACCTCGAGCAGGGCCGGACCGAGCTGCGCGACGATCTCACGGTCCTCGAGGAGGTCGGCGACGGCTACGACTTCGTGGAGCTGCCCGACGGCCGCGTCCACGTGCGGGGCTTTCTGCGCATGCTCGCGTTCCCCGACTCGGTCGCCGACACCAAGGTCGGCCAGCTGTCCGGCGGCGAGCGCAACCGCGTCCAGCTCGCGCGGCTGCTCCGGCGCGGCGGCAACCTGCTCGTGCTCGACGAGCCGACGAACGATCTCGATCTGCCGACGCTCGGCGCGCTCGAGGACGGCCTCGTGCACTTCCCGGGCTGCGCGCTGATCGTCTCGCATGATCGGTGGTTCCTCGATCGAGTGGCCACCGCGATCCTCGCGTTCGAGGGCGACGGCGTGGTCACGCTGTACGAGGGCAGCTACTCGTTCTATGCCGAGCGGCGGCCGAAGCGGCCCGCGCAGGCGGGGGCCGGGGCGGAGGCGCGGCCGAAGGCGGAGCGCGATGGCCGCGATGGCCGCCCGGCGAAGGCCACGGCGCCGCGCAAGCTGTCATTCAAAGAGGCGCGCGAGCTCGAGGGGATCGAGGACGCGATCACCGCCGCCGAGGCGCGCGTGGCCGAGCTCGAGGCAGAGCTCTCGGATCCGGCCGTGTTCAAGGATCGCGGCGCCGAGGTGAACGGGATGGTCGCCGCGCTCGAC
This sequence comes from Kofleriaceae bacterium, assembly GCA_035558535.1. Lineage (GTDB taxonomy): Bacteria > Myxococcota_A > Polyangia > Haliangiales > Haliangiaceae > JABFXX01. Next base: position 2,093 of record DATMCI010000187.1, on the reverse strand, counting down.
GCGGCGCGCGCCGAGGTCGAGCGGCTGTACGCGCGGTGGCAGGAGCTCGACGCGCTGCCGCGCGCGTGAGCGGCCGGGTCTCTAATGATGCGCGTGATGCGCGTGGTGCGCGGTGGCCGGGGCGCCCGCGAACGGCCGGGCGACGCCGATCACGCCGCAGGCGAGGCGCTTGCCGGCCGCGCCGTCGGGCGGGGACGCGTGATCGTTGCCCTTCTCGTGCACGACCACGGCGCGCCCGATGATCGAGAACGGGCCGTCGAGCGTCGCGGGGATGTGCACCCGGTGCAGCGTCGTCGCGTGGGCGCCGGGGCGCAGCTCGCCTAGGTTGCCGGTGATGAACGTGGCCTCGGCGAACGAGCTGCCCGAGAAGTTGAAGTGCGGGCCCGCGCTCGACGCGTCGGGCGACGAGCAGTCGCCGTAGACGTGGACGTGGTACGCGTGCACGCGGGCCGGCAGGTTGTCGATCGAGGCGACCACCGCGACCGAGTCGCCGTCGTCGCGGAACCGGACCACGCCGCTGACGTGGCTGCCCTGCGTCGGGACGAGGACGGCCACCGCCTCGCGGACCGGCGCCGGGTCGGTCGCGCCCGGATCGATCGCGCCGCCGCCGGGCGCCGCGCCGCCGGTCATCGGCGGAGCGTGCTCGGGGCGCTCGACGCTCAGCGGAGAGGGAGCGGACGGACTCACCGGCGTGCTGGCGCTCGAGGAGACGCCGCGCGACGAGCAGCCCAGTGCCGCGATAGTCATGGAGGCGAAGAACAGGCTCAGGGTCTTCATGAAAACAGACCGTGCAGCACATATGCCGCCATACGGGTCCACATCCGAGGTGTGAGAAAAGCTCGTCTGCTTGGGGGCAGCGCGTGCGCCCGAGAAACCACATCACCGCCGAAAAAAAGTCGCGACCTCAGCGGGTGCGCCCCTCACTGAGCAATTGCGTCCGCGACTGCCAACCCGTCAGACTCGCAGGCATGCATGCCGAAGCAGGGTCTGCGATGCTGCTCGCCCAGGGCGCGGTCTCGGATCGGCCCTGGGGAACGACGCTCGGTGCGCTCGGCGTCGCCCGGAGGACGGCGCTGCTCACCGTCCGTGCGGATGAGAGAGTGTTCCGGATCGAGCTCGATCGCGGCGTCGTGATCGGGGCGAGCTCGCCGGTGGCGGCCGACTCGATCGCGCGCGTCGCGCTGACGGGCGGCCTGATCACGCCGGCGCAGGTCGACGAGGTGAAGCGCCGGCTCGCCGAGGCGCCGCACGAGGCCGAGGCCGAGGACGAGGTGAGCGTGGTCGCGGCGGTCGCGCGGCTCTCGCCCGAGCAGGCGTGCGCGCTGCGGCGCAAGCTGATCGCGCAGCGCGCGGCGCGCACGTTCTCGGTCGAGCGCGGCGCGTTCACGCTCGAGGAGCGCGTGCCGCGCGCCGCGGCGCAGGTGGCGCAGATCGGTGCGGGCGTCGACGTCCGCCTCGTCGTCTACACCGGCGCGCGGGCGTACCTGTCCGAGCTGCGCCTCGGGCTCGAGCTGCGCCAGCTCGGCAGGCGCTTCACGCTCAAGCCGGGCGCGCTCGAGGAGCTGCCGCGCTACGGCTTCACGCTCGTCGAGCGGCCGGTCATCGAGGCGCTCCGCCGCGGCACGAGCCTCCTGGAGCTCGAGGCGAACCAGCGCGATCTCGATCCGCGCGTCGCGCGGGCGGTCCTCTACGCGCTCGTGTCGTGCGACGCGCTGATGCCGGCCGAGCAGATCGGCCGCGGCTCCGGCGCGATGGCGCCGATCGTCGATCCCGCGCGCGCGCCGACGCTCCTGGTGCCAGCGCTCACGCCCGCGCCCGCGCCCGCCGTCGCGCGCGCGCAGACGGCGCTCGGCGGGCAGACCGTGCGCCCGCCGTCGCTGCCACAGCAGCAGCCGCCTTCGCCGCCGTCTGATGCCGCGGCGGCGAAGCTGCAGCCGCGGACCTCGCCACCGCGGGCCAAGACGCGCACGCTTGGCTCGCGGCAGAAGTCGCGCACGGTGCCGCCGCGGCAGAAGCCGCACACGGTGCCGCCGCGGCTGAAGCCTCGCACGCTGCCGCCGTCGCCGCAGGCCGCGTCGCCGCCGTCGCCGCCG
>DATMCI010000186.1:0-11139 GCA_035558535.1 Kofleriaceae bacterium | reverse complement strand
GACTTCGCGGGCTTCGATCCCGAGGCGCTGCCGCCAGCGGCGCGCGGCATCACCTGCTACTTCTGTCACAACGTCGAGCGAGTCACGAGCACGCACGACAACGGCCTCGTGCTCGCGAACGATCAGACGATGCGCGGCGGCGTGAAGGACGCGGTCGACACGGCGGCGCACCACTCGAAGTACGACCCGCTGATGGACGGGACGCGCAACCAGTCGGAGATCTGCGGCGCGTGCCACGACATCGTCGTCCCCGCGAGCTTGAACGGCCGCAAGGACGTCGCGCTCGAGCGCACGTTCGCCGAGTGGCAGGGCACGTTCTTCGCCACCGAGGGCGATCCGTTGCTCCACCTCACGTGCAGCAGCTGCCACATGCAGACGTCGGCGCGCGAGCCGATCGCCGACGCGCCGGGTGTGGGCGCCCGCCAGAACGCGTTCCACGATCACAAGCTCGCCGGGATCGACGTCGCGCTGACGCCGTTCCCCGAGGCGGAGGCGCAGCTCGCCGCGGTGCACGACATCCTCGATCCGTCGGTCCGCATCATCGGGCCGGCGCCGCTCAACCCGTCGGCGCCGCACCCGGGCGGCATCTGCGTCACGCCGGAGGAGGGCGGTCTCATCACGGTGCGCGTCGACTCGATCGGCACGGGCCACTCGTGGCCGAGCGGCGCCGCGCAGGATCGCCGCGCGTGGCTCGAGGTGATCGCGTACGACGCGGGCGGCAACGTGGTGTTCCAGTCCGGGGTCGTGCCGGCGGGGATGGATCCGGAGGTGGCCGCTCCGGGCGTGTTCGGCTTCTGGGATCGGACCTTCAAGGCGGACGGCACGGAGGCGCACTTCTTCTGGGAGGTCGATCGCGTCGACAGCCGGCTCTTGCTCGCGCCGTCGGTGCCGAAGGAGGACGTCTCGAAGACGGCGCGGTTCCTGGTCGGCGCGACCTGGTTGAGCGTCGAGCGCGTGACGGCGCGCTTCCGGTTCAACCCGCTGCCTTACGCGCTGATCGACGCGCTGATCGCCTCGGGCGACCTCGCGCCCGCGATCCGCGATCAGGTGAAGACGCTCGAGGTCGGCCAGCCGACGGTCTGGCTGAAGACCTCGGCCGACTTCGGCAAGTGCGGCCCGCCGGGCTGAGCCCCGAGTCTTCGAGCTATCGACTCGTCTTGAGCTGAAATCAGCTCGGCAGGCAGAACCGGAACACGACGCGATCCCGCTGCGTGCCGCCGGTCTGCGCGGCCTCCGCCTGGATCGTGACCTCCCACAGGCCCGGCATCCACAGGTTCACGGGCTCGAGCTGGTACTGGCCGGCGGTCATCGGCGTGACGAGCACGGTCTTGCCCGAGCCGTGCGAGTGATCCGGCATGAACGGCGTGACCCGCAGCGTCGCGTCGGAGACGGGCGCGACAGGCGCCGCGATCGTGCTCACCTCGAGCTGCCACAGGTTGTCGCCGCGCGCCGGCGGCGCCGGGTCCGCCGACAGGAGCTTGAACTCGTAGACGCCCTGCTCGCCGGGCTTGGTCAGCCCGAGCACGAACTCGTCGGCGCGCGTCTCCTCGAGGCAGTTGTACGACGTACCATCGTCGTCGTCGCCGTGATCGTCCGAGCACGCGCCGGTGACGGCGGCGGCTGCGGCGGTGACTCCGAGGATCATGATCTGGCGCATGCGGCTCCTACGCGGCTGTGTCGGGACAGGTTACCCAAAGTACGGCCGGACGGTGGGCGCCGGATCGTCACACGGGCTAACGAGCCGAGAATGCGCGGGATCGATTGCGACTGCGACCGCGACTGCGACTACAGCTCAGGTCGCATCGAGGCCCGACGTCAGCAGCACCACGGTGTCCTTCGACAGGCCGGGCCCGCTCGGGAGGCCGGTGTAGCTGACGCGGGCGAGCGCGTCGCCGCCGCCGAGCGACCAGACCTCGGCGAGCTGCGCCTGCGGCCGGAGGAACGCCGTCACCGTCGCCTTGCCGCTCGGGCCGTGGCCACCCACGGGCTCGACGAGCAGCTGCAGCGCGAACTTGCGGATCGGCAGATCGCCGGACGCGCCGGGCCCGGTGATGCGCAGCGCCCGGCGCTGCACGATCCGCGTCGACAGCATCCACGCCTCGGGGGTGGAGCGGCGCATCGGCTCGAGCGTCGCGGTGAGCGCGGCGATGCGCGCGCGGAGCTCGGCCACGTCGTCGGCGAGCTCGTACCACGCGCGCAGCGGCACGAGGTGGCCCTGGTGCGGGCCGCGCAGAAACAGCCGGTACACGATCGGCGTGTCGTCCTCGTCGCCGAGCTCCTCGACGACGAACGCCACACCCTCGGCGCGCGCGACGCCGAGCACGCGCATGCGGTGCACGCGCTGCGCGGGCCCATGGGCCACGCACGCGGTCGCCGTCATGAAGCCGAGCGAGCTCCGCAGGGTCGGCATCGGCGCGCCGCGGTGCAGGTACGCGTGCGCGAGCGCGCGCTGCAGGCGGCGCGTCCGCGCGAGGGCGATCAGGGCGGACGGGGTCTTGGCGTTGCGGTCCACGGCGGCTCTCGGCGGTCTGTACGGATAGAACGCGCGAGGGGGGCGCAGGTTGCACCTTTGCGTAGCGTTTGCGTGATCGCGCGCCGCACGCCGCGCCGGGAATAGCGCGCCGGGCGCGGCGGTTCGATACGCCCGGGCCGGCCGGGCTCAGGGCGTCTCGTACGTGATCGTCTTCACCGCGCCGGCCTTGTCCGTGCGCGTCCACGTCCCCGCGCGCCGGCCGGCGGCCATGTTGCCCTCGAGCACCACGCCGCCGACGAGCTGGCGCCACGGCCCGTCGAGGACGCCGTCCTTGTACGTCGCGATGAGCACCACCGCGCCGTCCTCGCCGACGTGCGTCCACGTGCCGGTCCGGCGATCCGCGGCGAGCTGCCCGGTCACGGACGGCTTGCCGGCGCGCAGCTCCACGTACGGGCCGTCCGCCTTGCCGGCCTCGTACGTGGACTGCACCGCGAGCCTGCCGTCGGCGTACTTCTTCACGATGCCGTCGAGCTTGCCGCGCTTCCAGCTCTGCTCGAGCAGGAGGACGCCGTCGGTGGTCCACTCCTTCCACAGGCCGTGCTTGAGGCCGCCCTTGTACGTGCCGTCGACGACGACCTTGCCGCGGGGCGTGAGCTCCTGGTACGGGCCGTCCTCGACGCCCTTCACGAGCTTCTGGCGCGACGCGGGCTTCTTGTTGGCGTGGAACGTCGTCATCGTGCCGGTGCCGCCGGGGATCGTGAACTTGCCGAGCTCGCGGCCGCTGTAGTCGTAGTACGCGAACTCGCCGTCGGGCGTGCCGGCGGTGTACACGCCCGAGAACAGGAGCTTGTCGTCGGCCCACTCGGTCCACAGGCCGTGGCGCTTGCCGTCGGCGTAGCTGCCCTCGCGCTCCTTCTTGTTGTCGCGGTCGCGCCAGATCCAGGCGCCGGTGCGCTTGCCACTGGCGTACTCGCCCTTGACGCGCGCGACCTTGGGCGTGCGCCACACCGTGTACGGGCCGTGCAGCCGGCCGCGCTGGTCGTAGGTCTCCTCGACGAGCAGCTGGCCGCCCTGCCAGATCTTGCGCGGGCCGGTGCGCACGCCGCCGGCGTACTTCTCCTCGATGCGCAGCGTCCACTGCGTGCCGACGACGCGCGGGCCGTGCAGGACGCCGCCGGCGTAGCGCGTGACCTCCATCGGCGCGCCGTCGCGCGCGTAGAGCCGCGTGACGCCGTGGCGCGCGCCGCCCTTCAGCGAGAGCTCGCTGTACGGCGCGCCGCTGTCGTGCCACCGCTTCTCGACGCCGGTGCCCGCAGCGAGCTCGTACTCGCCGAGCGCCGCGCCGGCCGTGCTCGTCTGCGTCCAGCGGCCGGTCTTCTTGCCGGCGGCGTACGCGCCCGCTTCGGCGAGGCCGCCGCCGGGGTGCTTGCGCTGCCACGGCCCGTCGAGCGCGCCGTCCTTGTACGTGCCCTCGATCTCGATCGATCCGTCGGGGAGCAGCGTGACGAACGGGCCGTGCTTCGTGCCGTCGGGGCGCGCGCAGTACCACGTCGGCTCGGGCGCGGGGGCGGGCGCCGGCGCGGTGCCATCCGCGCAGACGAGCTTCGGCACGGGCGGCGCGTCCGGCACGGCGGCATCGAGCGCTGGTGTCACAGTGACGAGCGGTGGCTCCACAGGCGCGACCTTGGGAGTCGTCGAGCCAGAGCCACAAGCTGTGGTCCACGTCAAGGCGAGGGCCACCGTGTGGAAACGAACCACACCTCATTGTGACACGGTCGATCGAAGCGACCCAAGCCCTCGTTTAGGATTGGGCGCATGAAACTTAGCACCGCGTTATTGCCCCTCTTGCTCGTGGCCATCTTCGTCGGAGACGCCGACGCGCGCCGTGGTCGGCGCATCGGCGGCCGGCAGTACGTCGCCAACGGTACGTTCGGCCTTGGGCTCGAGCTCGGCGGACCGACCGGCCTCAACGGCAAGTACTTCCTCTCCGACAGCGGCGCGCTCAACTTCGGCCTCGGCGCCAACGGGTACGGCCGCAGCCGCGACGGCATCCACCTCTACCTCGACTACCTCTGGCACCCGGTCTCGCTCGCGAACCCGCCCGAGTTCCAGCTGCCGTTCTACATCGGCATCGGCGGCCGGCTCTGGGACTTCGACGACAACGACGATCGCTTCGTCGATGAGGGCACCGCGTTCGGGATCCGCGTGCCGGTCGGCGTCGCGTTCGACTTCAACAACATCCCGCTCGACATCTTCATCCAGGTCACGCCGACCCTCGACTTCTACCGGGGCTACCGCGACGACCTCGGCTTCTGGTTCGACTTCTCGCTCGGCATCCGCTACTGGTTCAACTGAGGTCGCCCGAAGGCTCGGCGCGCCGCGGTAGTGTTCGATCGCGCGCGGGCGGACGCGGTCCGGAAGCTTCGGAGCGCGCCGCGCGCAATTGAGCCGGCCCTCGTCTGCCACGGCTTGACTTGTGCGCCGCCGGGCGGATCATGGAACGCGCTGTGGGTGCGCTCGCGGACGGGGCAGATCCTGTGCTGGTGGAGGGCACTCGCGTCGGCGACCTCCGGATCAGCGGGCTGCTCGGCGAGGGCGCGATGGGGCAGGTCTACCTCGCGCAGGACGTGACGCTCGGCCGCCGGGTCGCGCTGAAGATCATCAAGCGTGCGGTCATGCAGGGCGAGCGGGGCGACGGCGCCCGGCGCTTCCTCGAGGAGGCGCGCGCGACCGCGAGCTTCAACCACCCGCACATCGTGACGCTCTACGCGGTCGGCGAGCACGACGGCCGGCCGTACCTCGCGCTCGAGTACCTCGACGGCGCCTCGCTCCGCGCGCGCCTCGCGTCCGGTCCGCTGCCGCTGCGCGAGGCGCTGTGCACCTGCCGCGCCGTCGCCGACGCGGTCGCCGAGGCGCACCGGCGCGGCCTCGTCCACGCGGATCTGAAGCCGGAGAACATCGTCCTCCCGCGCGATGGTCGCGTCCGGGTCGTCGACTTCGGCCTCGCCCGGCTCGTGCTCGATGCACCCGACGCGGCGTCGGGCACGCCCGCGTACATGGCGCCCGAGCGCTGGCGTGGTGCGTCACCGACGGGCGCGATCGACGTCTGGGCGCTCGGCATCATCTTGCACGAGCTGGCCATCGGCAAGCGCCCGATCCCCGACGCTGCCCTCCGGCACTTCATGTTCGCGGCGGACGCGCACGCGCTCGAGCGCGCGCTCGCCGGCCTGCCGGACGCGCCGTGGATCCGGCTCGTGCGCGACTGCCTCGCGCTGGATCCGGCGGTCCGGCCGACCGCCGAGGCGGTGGCGCGCCGGCTCGCGGCGCTGATCGAGCAGTACACGGAGCAACTGGCCGAGCGTGACCTCGCCAGCGCGCGGGACGACGGGCGGCGAGCCGGCGCGCTGGGGGCGGTGACCGGAGCTGTGACCGGGGCGGTGACCGGGGCGGTAACCGATACGCTGACCGATACGCTGGACGATGGTCTCGTCACCACGAAGCTGCAGCTCGGTGGCGCGCTCGAGTCCGTGCTGCCCGACGCCGAAGAGCGCGCGGCGATGCTCCGCCTCGGCGCGGTCTCCGTGGAGCTGCTCCGCCGCTATCGCCGCGTGCTCCACGCGTTCCACGCGACGAGCCTGCCCGATCTCCCCGCGCTCGGCGCTGCGGCGCGCGCGATCGTCGCCGAGGATCCCGCGTGGGCGCACGCCTACGCGCTGCTCGCGGTCATCGAGGGCCAGACCACGGACGCCGCGCGCGACGTGCTCGCGACCGCGCGGGACGCCGCCAGCGCGGCGCGCGATCCCTCGGGGATGCGGCTGCTCGGCGCGATCGAGCTGAGCGCGCGCGGGGAGCCCGAGGCCGCGTTCCGGGCCGCGGGCGACGTGCTCCAGCAGGACCGCACCGACCTGCTCGCGGCGCAGGTGCTCGCGAGCTCGGCCATGCCGGCGCGGCGCAACGAGGAGCACGGGGCGATCTCCCGGCACCTCCACGCCGCGTTCCCCGAGCTCGCGTTCGGCGTGGACGTCGCGGAGGTGCTCCGCTCGGAGGGGCGCGACGGCGATGCCGATCGGGTGATCCGCGAGTGGGCCGCGGCGACGCCGGGCAGCCTGCCGGCGCGCGTCGAGCTGGTCCGGATCGAGGCGAACGCCGGCCGCCTCGCCGAGGCGCGCGCGGGAGCGCGCGAGGTCGTCGCGATCCACGGCCACCGCGACGACGCGCTCCCCGATCTGTTCGAGGCGCTCGTCGCGAGCGACCAGATCTCGGAGGCGCGCGGGATCGCCGATCGGATGCTCGCCGGCAGCGCGCTGGCCCGGGCGCGCGGGCGCTACCGCGTCGCCGTGACGTCCTTGTTCGAGGGCAGGTTCGCCGCCGCCTACGACGCGGTGCGGCGCGCGATCGCCGAGCACCGCGCGTTCGGGATGCAGTCGGAGCTGACGCAGTGCCTCGAGCTGGCGCGCTCGCTCGCGCCGCTCGTCGGCGACGTCCACGCGCAGCGCCGGTACACCGACGAGCTCGCGGTCGCGCTCGGGGCGGTGGTCGGGGACGCTGGCGCGGCCGCGGCGCTCCGGTTCGAGCTCGCGCTGCTCGATCGCGGCGACGCGGCGCCAGCGATCGACGCGTACCTCGCGGGGCTCGAGGACGGGCCGGTGCGCGACGTCGCGCGGCGCCGCATGCTGCGCGTCGCGGCCCTGGCGGGCGCGGGCTCGGTGCACGACGCGGTGGCCGCCGGCTTCTCGACGTGCGAGGAGAGCACCGCGTCGCTCGTCGCGCTCGGGCTGTGCGCCCGGCGCGTGCGCGAGCTTCCGCTCGCGCGCCGGAGCTTCGAGCGCGCAGCTCGGTCCTGGTCGAGCGTCACCAGCAACCAGAGCTCGCCGTACCACGCCGTGCTGGCGCGGTTCCACCTGGCCGGCGTGCTCGACGAGCTGGGCGAGCGCACCAGCGCGCGCGGGGCCTACGAGGCGTTCTTGCGCTGCTGGGCGGATCCGGATCGGCCCATCCCGGAGGTCGCGGTCGCGCGCAGGAAGCTGGACCTCGCCACGCGGCCGGGCGTGGTGCTGACGACGAGCGTCGCGTCGATGCGGCACCCGGGCCGCACCACGTCACCGCCGCCGATCGCCGAGGAGATGCTCGCGGGCCACGACGTGGCGACCGGGCTCGCGCCGATGGGCGCCGCGCCGGGTGGCGAGGCGCAGCCGCTCGAGGTGCGGCGGGAGACGCTGGCGGCGCTCGTCCACAGCGGCTGCGCCGCGCTCGCGGCCCGGACGCCGATGCTCGTGACGATCCGCGGCCATGCCGGGATCGGCAAGACGCCGCTCGCGAGCGCGCTCCACCGGGTCATGGCGCAGGCGGTCCCGGGCGCGCGGGTGCTCGCGTTCCGCGGCCTGGATCCATCGGTGGGGGAGGTGGACGGGACGATCCGGGCGATCCTGCGGGGGCTGGTCTCGCCGGTGGGGGCGGCAGGCGTGGCGATCGAAGCGCGGCCTGAGGCGCGCGCGCGCCTCGAGGCCCAGCTCGGCGATGTGTGGCCGGCGGTGGCGCTGACCCTGGGCTGGATCGGGCGCGACGCGCCGGAGCTCGAGCCGCTGGCGCAGGCGCCGGGTGCCCTGCGCATCGCGACGGTCGAGGCGACGGCGCGGCTGATCCGGCGCGCCGCGGAGCGGGCTCCGCTGTGCATCCTCGTCGACGACGCCCACCAGGCCGACGCGACGGCCCTCGACGCGATCGAGCTCGCGACGCTCGCGCGGACAGCGGCCGTGCCGCTGTGGATCTGCGTGCTGGTCCGGCCGAGCTTCGACGAGCTGCGGCCGAGCTGGGGCGAGCGCGCGGAGCGAGCGGAGTCGCTCGACCTCTTGCCGCTGCCCGACGCCGCCGCCCAGGAGCTGTGCCGGGCGCTGCTGCACCCGGCCGAGAATCTACCTGCCGAGCTCGTGGCGATGATCACGGAGCGGGCCGACGGCAACGTGATGCTGCTCGGCGAGCTGTGCCGCGCGCTCAAGACAGAAGGGATCATCCGCCAGGAGCGGACCGGCGCGTGGATCCTCGAGTCCGACCGCCTCGAGGCGTGGCCGCGCACGCCGCGCCTCGCGTGGCTGGCCTCGCGCGAGCTGGGCCGCCTCCCGCCTGAGCTCGTCGGTCACGCGCAGCTCGCGGCCTTGCTGGGCCCGAAGTTCGCCGTGCCCGATCTGATCGGCGTCCTCAAGGCGCTCGAGGCGTCGCCGGTGGCGCCCCGGTTCGCGCTCGAGCCGGCGGACGCGCTGGCGCAGCTCGACCGCGCGCAGCTCCTGCGCGTCCGCGGGCGCGGCGAGTGCGAGCTCCGCAGCGCGATGCTGTGCGAGGCGATGCGCGCGACGATCCCGGAGCCGCTGCGGCTCGAGCTGCACCGCGCGGCGTTCGAGCACTACCGCGATCGCAGTAACCTCCCGCCGGAGCGCCGCCAGCCGCGGCTCGCGCTCCACGCGGCGGAGGCGGGCCTGCGCGAGCCGGCGGCGATGGCGTACGAGGCGCTCGCGGCGGAGTATCTGTACCGGCACCGCTACGTCGAGGCCGAGCGGGCGTTCTCGCGCATGCAGGGGCTCGTCGAAGCCGAGCCGCAGCGGCTGGCCGCGCTCCACGGCCGCGGGCTCGCGCGCTACCGGACGGGGCGCTACGAGGACGCGCTGGGCGATCTGCGGAAGGCGCGCGCGCTGGCCGAAGGGCTCGGCGATCGGCGCGCGCGGCTGGCGATCCTCCTCGACGAGGCGACGGTGCTCGACTGGCTGTCCAACCATCGTCGCTCGGCCGAGCTGGTCGGCGAGGCGACCGCGCTGGCCGGCGATGACTCCGACCCGGTGATCGCGGCGCGGATCGCGATGGGGCGCGCGCGGTCGCTGTGGCGGCTCGGCAAGGGCGTGGAGGCGCGCGCGAGCCTGCGCGAGGCGATCGCGCGTGCCGAGGTCGCCGGTCCCGTCGCGTACGAGAGCCTGATCGTCACGCTGCTCATGCTGGGCACGGTCCTGGGAGAGCTCGGCGAGATCCGGGAGGCGCGCGAGGTCTTCGATCGGGCCCTCTCGATGGCGTGCGCGCAGGGCGATCGCCTCCACGAGATCTCCGCGTTGAACAACCGGCGCCTCGTGTGGATCGCCGAGAAGGACGTCGCGCGGGCGGCGGCCGATCTCCACGCGATGCTCGATCTCGGGCGCACGCTCGGCCTGGTGCTCGTCGAGCTCATCGGCACGTACAACCTCGGCGAGCTCCTGTACCAGGCCGGCGACGTCGATGCCGCGTGGCCGCACGTCGAGCGGGCGGTGGCGCTGGCCGCGCGCCGGCCAGACCTGATGCCGCGCCCGATCGTGCGGCTGCTCGAGCTGCGCCTGCTCGCCTACGAGGGGCGCTGGCAGGAGGTGCGCGCGCTGGGCGCGGCGGTCGCGGAGCTGCAGCGCGCCGCGCACGCCCAGGGCCGGGCGGAGGAGCAGCTGCTCGCCAGTGAGGCGCTGCTCCTCGAAGCGCTCCAGCTCGCGAGCGGGGACGGGAGCGGGCCGTGGGCCCAGGCGTGGGCCGCGGTGAGGGCGCGCTCGGAGCGCTGCGCGGAAGAGCAGCAGCCGATCGAGATCATCGAGATGCAGGCGCTGGGAGCGCTGCGCGAGGGAGATCTCGCTGGTGCGAGGCGATGCCTCGGAGAAGCGATCGATCTTGCGCGAAGGATCCCTAACGTCATGGAAGCGAGGCTGCTTCACAGGCTGTCTTCGCTCGATGCCTGAGCGCTGGCGCCCGATCGGCCCGCGGCTGTGACGCAGGGACGTTCCTCCGCAAAATCTCAAGTCGTCATAGCCGCTTAGATCCTAAAGCTGGCAGAGCGATTCGCCTGGCCGCGCGACCGTGCGGCTACGCCACATGTGCCGCGCGCGGCTGTGATTTGCGCGCTCTCACGAACTGGGTGCGACACCCTGCGGCACCTAAAACAGGCCGTTCTGACAGAAGTTATGACGCATTGCAATAATGTATTTTCGGACACTAAAATTATCGTAAATGTTAGCTGCAAGTAAGTTATCATCACAGGCGAACCTAACTGTAGGCTGGAAGCTCCATATGGAGACAAAAGACCTGAGTGCTAGCTTACTAAACAAAAGTCATATGATAGTTGTGTAAAATCACAAATATTAATTAACTTATTGAATTTAATATTTTTTCTGGGTTGGTGCTGGAGGTAGGCAAAGGTCTGGCTAAGCTATTGCACCAGGATTTTCTCGTAATGCACAACACGACGAAAACCAACCCTGATGCATCTCGGATCTCTGCGATCATCCCGGGGGATTTCCTCAGCACCGGAAGGGTTTTCTCGAAGCTCCTCGTGGCCAGCTGCTGCCTGGCCGTGGGGTGCGAAGGCATCGTCGAGCAGCCGGAGCCTCAGGATCAGCCTGAGATCCAGGCCCCCAAAGCTACGGTTGTCCCAGCGGCCGAGGGACTGACCCTGAGCGTGACCCCCAGCGGCGTGAGCCTGAACGGTCTGTCGCTGAACGGTCTGTCGCTGAACGGCCTGTCGCTGAACGGTCTGTCGCTGAACGGCCTGTCGCTGAACGGCCTGTCGCTGAACGGCCTGTCGCTCAATGGCCTGGCGCTCAACGGCCTCGCGCTGAACGGCCTGTCGCTGAACAGCCTGTCGCTGAACGGCCTGTCGCTGAACGGGCTGT
>DATMCI010000185.1:0-6133 GCA_035558535.1 Kofleriaceae bacterium | reverse complement strand
TTCGGGCTCTCCGACAAGGGGTGCGTGCTGCCCGCCGTCATGTGGGCCCGGGATCTCTCTCGCGTGCGGTTCAAGGTCGTCGCCGGGCAGCGGCTGCGCGTGCGCGGGCGGCTCGGCGTCTACGACCGCGATGGCAAGATGCAGCTCTACGCCGACTTCGTCGAGCCCGCGGGCGCGGGCGCCGACGCGCTCGCGCTCGAGCAGCTCAAGGCCAAGCTCGCCGCGGAGGGCCTGTTCTCGCCCGAGCGCAAGCGGCCGCTCCCCCGGTTCCCGCGCCGGATCGGCGTCGTCACGTCGGCCCACGGCGCGGCGATCCACGACATCATCCGCACGGTGCAGCGGCGGCTGCCGACGCCGATCCTCATCGCCGACGCCGCCGTGCAGGGCCCCGGCGCGCCGCACCAGCTCGTGATGGGCATGGCGATGGTGGTGCGCGCCGGCGTGGACGTCGTGATCGTCGGGCGCGGCGGCGGCGCGTCGACGGATCTGACGGCGTTCAACCACGAGCGCGTGGTGCGCACGATCGCGCGCTGCCCCGTGCCAGTGATCAGCGCCGTCGGGCACGAGACCGATCTCTCGCTGGCGGACCTCGCGGCCGATCAGCGCGCGTCGACGCCGACCGCGGCGGCCGAGCTCGCCGTCCCCGACGGCGCCGCGCTCGCCGAGCGGATCGAGAAGGAGCGCCGCCGGCTCGATCGCGAGCTGCGCCACCGGCTCGACCGGGCGCGCCAGGACCTCGACAAGGTGGCCGCCGCGCTGCACGTTCGCGGCGAGCGCACGCTCGCGGCGACGCGCACCCAGCTGCACGCGCTCGAGCACCGGCTGGCGGCGCTCCACCCGCGGGCGCGCATCCTCTTGCGGCGGTCGTCGCTCGGTGAGCTGGAGCGGCGGCTCGCGGCCGTGCAGCTCGGCTCGCGGCTGGCGAAGTCGCGCGCCGAGGTGGCGCAGCTCGCGGCGCGCGCAGACGCGGCGGTGCGCGGCCTCCTCGAGGAGCGGCGGGCCGAGCTCGGGCGGCTCGGCGCGCAGATGGCCGCGCTGTCGCCGCTCGCGGTGCTCGATCGCGGCTACGCGATGGTGCAGCGGCAGGGCGATGGCTCGATCGTGCGCAGCGCGGACGCCGTGCGGGCCGGCGAACGGCTGGCCGTGCGGCTCGCGCGGGGCCAGCTCGCCGTCACCGTCGACGAGGTGGAGCCGTGACGAAGCCCCCGCGCAAGCCGACGTCCGCGCCGCTGCCGCCGCCGCGCCGGCAGGGGGCCGCGCCGCTGCCGCCGCCGCGCCGGCGGGCGAAGACGCAGCCCGCCGAGGCGGACAGGCGGCGGGCAGAGGCGCGGACGCGGGCGGCGAGCGAGCTCGACATCGAGATCGACGTCGAGGTCGAGGGGATCGAGCCGGCCGAGCCCGTCGTGAGCGCGCGGCCGAGCGGCGCGAGCAGCGCGGGCAGCGTGAGCAGCGCGGGCGGCGCGAGCAGCGCGGGCAGCGTGAGCAGCGCGGGCGGCGCGAAGGCGCGGCCGTTCAGCGAGGGCGACGATCAGCTCGTCGACCAGCTCGTCGATCAGCTCGTCGACCAGCTCATCGACGTCGACGCGCTGGACGAGCCGGCGCCGCCTGACGAGGCCGCCGCGCCCGAGGCGCCGCCGTTGCCGGCCGCGCCGCCTGCCGACGCCGCGCCGCCATCCGACGCGGCGGCCGAGCTGCCGGTCCTGGCCGTCGCCGTCTACGACGAGCCCGCCGCGCTGCCGTCCGCGCTGCGCGCGATCGCCGGCTCCGGCCACGAGACCGCCGCCAGCGCCGCCGGCCCGGGCGGCCTCGAGCGGATCCGCCTCGCGCTCGCCGACGGCGTCGACGTCCTGCTCGCCGGGCTGCCCGGCGGCGAGCCGCTGATCGAGGCCGCGCTCGCGCTCGCGCCGGAGCGGCCGATCGTGATCGCCGCCGTCGACGCGCCCGCCCCCGACGGTGTTCGCAAGGCCGCCGCCGCCGGCGCCGACCTCGCCGCGGTGCGGCCGCTCGACGCCTCGCGCCTGGGGCCCGTGCTGCTCGCCGCCGCCCGCCTCGCCGACCTGCGCCGCAGCGCCGCGGAGGCGCCCGCCGACGTCCTGCGTGTGCGCCGCGCCGCCGTCATCGAGCCCGAGGCCGCCGCGCTCGTGCCGTTCGACGTGCTCCAGCGCGTCCTCGAGTTCGAGCTCGCCCGCGCGGCTCGCCACGGCTACCCGCTCACCGTGGCGCTGTTCGCCGTCGAGATCCCGCCGCCCGCGCCGCCGCCCGCGCTGCGCGGCATCCTGCGCGCGCGCGCCGGCACCGCGCTCGTCCACGCGCTCCGCGACGTCGATCTGGCCGCCGCGCTGCCGCCCGAGCTGTCGCGCTCGTACGACACCGTCCCGGCGAGCGACGAGCGCTTCCTCGCGCTCCTGCCGTACACCGATCGCGGCGGCGCGGCGCCCGTCGCGCGCCGTGTGATCGACGCCGCGGCCGCCGCCGATCCGGTGGTCGCTGGCGGCCGCACGTTCGCGCCGCGGCTCATCGGCGCCGTCGCGGGCGCGGCGCCCGGCGAGCCCGTCTCGTTCTCGCGCCTCATGAAGGACGCCACGCGCGCGCTCGAGCAGGCGCGCCGCGATGGCGCCGAGCTCGCCGTGCCGCTGCCGCCGCCGCCGCCCTCCGGACGATCGAGATGAGGCCGAGATCATGACCGTGATCCGTGGGACGACGCGCCTCGCCGCCGTGATCGGCTACCCCGTCACGCACTCGCGCAGCCCCGAGATCTTGAACGCGGCGTTCCAGGCCGCCGGCATCGACGCCGTGATGGTGCCGATCGGCGCGGCGCCCGAGGATCTCGCCGCGGCGGTCGCCGGCCTCGCGGCGGCGCGCGCGCTCGGCGCGAGCGTGACCGTGCCGCACAAGGTCGAGGTCGCCGCGTTCTGCCACGAGCTGGCGCCCGCGGCGCAGGCGATCGGCGCCGTCAACTGCCTGCGCTTCGATGACGGGCGCGTCATCGGGCACAACACCGACGCGGGCGGCTTCGTCGACAGCCTCGCCGCGGCCGGCTTCGATCCGCGCGGCAAGCGCTGCGTCCTGCTCGGCGCGGGCGGCGCGGCGCGGGCCGTCGCGCACGGCCTGCGCGCCGCGGGCGTCGAGTCCCCCGGCGGCACGCTCGCCGTGATCGCGCGCCGGCCCGCGACCGTCGCGTGGGCGCGCGCGGCGCCGTGGACGCCCGAGGTCCTGCGCGACGCGTTCGTCACCGCCGACCTCGTCGTCGACTGCACGCCCGCCGGCCTCGCGCACGACGCCGACGCCGAGGCCGCGTTCGTTGACGCGCTGCCGCTCGGCGCGCTCCGCCCCGCCGCGTGGGTGGCGACGCTCGTCTACCACCGGCGGACGATCTGGCTCGAACGCGCGAGGGCGCGCGGTCATTCCACCGTCGACGGCCGGGCGATGCTCGTCCACCAGGGCGCGCGCGCGTTCACGATCTGGACGCGCCGCGCCGCGCCGATCGAGGCGATGACCGAGGCGCTGTCCGAGGCGCTGACGCCCCGCGGTACATGATCTGCATTTCACGCCGCCCACGCTGTCTCCAGCGAGGTGCATCGTGAAGGTCTTCCGCCGCTTCCCGCCCTGGCTGCTCGCTCTGATGTGCCTGGGAATGTGCCTGGGATTCACAGGTCAGGGTGTCGCATGGGCCGATTCGACTCGACGCCCGCGCTCCGAGCACTACGTCGAGGATCCGATGGCGCCCCACAACACCACGGGGACCACGGTGCGCGCCGGGACGGCCGTCGGCTTCATCTACGGCGAGCGGATCGACGTGACCGCGCTCGGCGGGACCGTGGCGGTGGGTCATCGCTGGGGACGGCTCGCGCTCGAGGCCGAGTACGCGTACCTCGGCTTCCAGGTGAAGGGGCCGTCCAGCCTCGCGCTCGGCGACGGCCAGCGGCTCGGCGTGCTCGGCCGGCTCGACGTGATCCGGTTCGGGCCGCAGATCGTCGGCGGCAACTCGCTGCTCTCGATCTACGTCGAGGGTGGCGCGGGCGTCGCGTGGAACACCTGGTACATGCCCGCGTACGACGAGGCCGCCCGGATCGTCCCCGGGGACTCCAAGCGCGTCGAGGGGCAGGCCGGCTTCGGGATCCAGATCGATCACCGGCTGCAGGAGCCGATCGGGTTTCCGCACCGCGTCGGCTGGTTCCTCGGCTGGCGCGTCGCGCTCTCGCCGCACGAGACCGAGCCCGCCGTGGTGTGCCGCGGCGTGAGCTGCACCGCCGCGCCCTCGATGCCGCACGATCGGTTCACCGATCGCTCGATGCTGTTTCAGTCGAGTCTCGCCGTCACCTGGTAGCGCGCTTCGCCGCCGCCTGGTAGCGCGCTTCGATTCGGCCGGGGTGGTGGCGGTAGTGGCCTGCTCTCAGGTGAGCACGTCCGCGGCGGTCTTGGCACCGAGGACGTGCTCGAGCCATCGGTCGAGGGTCGCCGGATCTGCGCACGCCTCGATGCGGGCGCGCTCCTCGCGGCTCAGGGCAATTCCTGCACGCGCGAGGAGGCGGAAGAGCGTCTCGATCTTGCCCTCGATCTTGCCCTCGATCTTGCCCTCGGCCCGCGCCACTGTGAGCGAGCCGCGCGCGTCCTGCTCCGCCATCTTCGCGCGGTCGTAGGCCTCCCACTCGAGGGGAGAGAAGGTCGCCACGCGGGCGACCTCGAGCGCCTCACGGAACGGCCCCGTCGACAGCGCCGACGGGACCACGTCGAGGCTCTTGGCTTCGCGGAAGAAGTAAGCCCACCGGTCCACGAGCGTCTCCGGCGCGTCGCCGCCCGCATACTTGGGCAGCTCGAGGAATGTGTACTGCACCTGGGGCAGCCCGCGCTCGCCGCTGTGCTGCTCCTGCATCCGCCACCGGCTCAGCATCGGCACCTTGAACCGGCCCTCGGGATCCCGGTCCGCCCACAGGTTGAAGTTACAGATCGTCACGCCGACGACGTCGCACAGCGCCGGGTACTCGTCCGCGTTGCGGAGCTGCATGACGTACGCCTTGCTGGCGTTGTAGACGACGCGCTTCTCGAAGCCCTCGACCTTGAGCACCTGCATCTCGACGACGAACCTGCGCCCGGTGGCGTCGGTGCACTTGACATCGACGATCGACAGCTTGAGCTCGGGGATATTGACGTGCTGCTCGGCGGGGAGATGCTTGAGATCGACGATGCGGCGCTCGCCCTCGAGCTCGAGCAGGTGGTTGAGCAGTGCGATGAGCAGCGGCTTGCGTGCCTCGGCGCCGAAGATCCGCTTGAACACGAAGTCGGTCTTGGGATCGGCGAACGTGGGCTGCACGACGAGGCGAGGATACCCTTGGCCGCCACGAGCGGCAGCTGGACGGCGGCTACGACTTGGCCCGGCCCGTCGCCTTGTCGAAATCTTTCGAGGAGATCACTCCGGCTCTGACGAGGGCGGCGCGTCCTTGCTCACGCACTGGACGTCGTCGACGCACGTGCCCTGGTTCGTCGAGCACTCCATCCGGTTCATGGCGGCCTGGAAGACCGGCAGGCCGGCGTAGACCGCCAGCGTAGTCGACGAAATCAGCGGTAGTGGCCTGCTTTCAGGTGAGCACGTCCGCGGCAGTCTTGGCGCCGAAGACTTGCTCGGCCCATCGGTCGAGGGTCGCCGGATCTGCGCACGCCTCGACGCGGGCGCGCTCCTCGCGGCTCAGGGCGATTCCTGCGCGCGCGAGGAGGCGGAAGAGCGTCTCGATCTTGCCCTCGATCTTGCCCTCGATCTTGCCTTCGATCTTGCCCTCGATCTTGCCCTCGGCCCGCGCCACTGTGAGCGAGCCGCGTGCGTCCTGCTCCGCCATCTTCGCGCGGTCGTAGGCCTGCCACTCGAGGGGAGAGAAGGTCGCCACGCGGGCAACCTCGAGCGCCTCACGGAACGGCCCCGTCGACAGCGCCAGCGGGACCACGTCGAGGCTCTTCGCTTCGCGGAAGAAGTAAGCCCACCGGTCCACGAGCGTCTCCGGCGCGTCGCCGCTCTTGTACTTGGGCAGCTCGAGGAACGTGTACTGCACCTGGGGCAGCCCGCGCTCGCCGCTGTGCTGCTCCTGCATCCGCCACCGGCTCAGCATCGGCACCTTGAACCGGCCCTCGGGATCCCGGTCCG
>DATMCI010000184.1:0-60171 GCA_035558535.1 Kofleriaceae bacterium | reverse complement strand
GAGGATACCCTTGGCCGCCACGAGCGGCAGCTGGACGGCGGCTACGACTTGGCCCGGCCCGTCGCCTTGTCGAAATCTTTCGAGGAGATCACTCTGGCCCGGACGAGGGCGGCGCGTCCTTGTTCACGCACTGGACGTCGTCGACGCACGTGCCCTGGTTCGTCGAGCACTCCATCCGGTTCGTGGCGGCCTGGAAGACCGGCAGGCCGTCCGGCGACGTGATCGGCGTGGTCTTGCAGCAGCAGGTGTCCGCCACCGGCGGGCCTTCCTTGACGACGGGCCCCTCGGGCTTCGGCGCAGGCCCGCAGGCCGCGGCGGACAGCATCATGGCGAGCGACGCGATCAGGATCCGCATGCGCCGGTGGTAACACGATCGCGCGCCGCGCGCAGGGCTCGCCGCGCGCAGGGCTCGCCGGGCGCCGCGGCCTAGACCGCGCGCCAGGACGACGTGAGCACGCCGATGACGGCGCCGAGCCAGACCGTGCCTGCGATCACGACGGTGAGGCCGACGACGGCCGGCGCGATCGCTGGCGAGCCGGTGCGCGGGTCCCAGAACGCGAGCAGGAGCACGAGCCCGAGCGACGCCAAAAGGCCGAGCGCGACCCAGTGCTCCTTGACGTCGAACCAGCGCGCCGCGCGCGCGGCGCCGCCGACCCGCTCGCTCGCGGACGCGAGCTCCGGCGCCGGGGCGCCCTCGCGCGCCGCGATCCGGTCGAGCTCGCGCTGGCGCGCCGCCCGCTCCGCCGTGATCACGCCGACGTTCTCGAGGTACGCGGCGCGGACCTCCACCCGGTACGTCGGGTACACGACGTTGCCGGCCAGGAACGCCGCCGCGTGCAGCGCGAGCGCGAGCCAGGCGAACCGGCGCACGGCGCGGCGGCGGCCGTGCTGGCCGCGCACGTAGCGGCGCACCCAGATCACGAGGTGCGTCGCGGCACCCACGGCCGCCGCGCCCAGCATGGTGTGGAGCACCAGGAGCCAGCGCGCGGCGGCCTCGGACAGCACGCCCGACGGTAGCACGCGGCGCGCGCGACCCGGCGCAGGGAGAGCTCGCCCCGGGTGGGGCTTCGGCGTCGGGTGACGCCGGCAAAACTTACGTCGGCTGCGCCGTGTTGTGGCGGCGGATGAACGTCGGCACGTCGAGCTCGCTCTCGGCGTCGAGCTCGCTGGCGAGCACCGCCTTCATGTTCATGCTCGGGCGCGACTGCGGGCGCTTGCGCTCCGCCGGCGCGACGAGCGGCGTGCCCTCGACGGGCGCCGGGCCCGAGCCGGACGCCAGGCGCGCCTCGCCCTGCGGGACCGGATCGCACAGGGTCGCGAGCGCGCGCTCGATCGTCGCCGTCTCGACGGTGTCCGGGCGCTCCCAGTCGATGTCGATCTCCGGCTCGTCGACGATCTGGGCCAGCGCCGGCGGGGACGACGGCAGGCGGCGCGGCGGCGCCGACGGGTACTCCTTCGTGATCTGCGTCGAGACGTCGTAGGGGAGCGCGATCTGCGAGCCCGAGCGGCGGCTGGAGGGCGGCACCGCGGCCGGGACCTGCACGGACACCGGCTGGAGCTGCGGCCCGCTCGCGCCCATGCCCGCCATCTTGGTGGCGTGGCCGAAGCCCGTCGCGATCACGGTGATGCGGACCTCCTCGGCGAGGTTCGGATCGATCACCGAGCCGAAGATGATGTTCGCGTCCTCGTGCGCCGCGTTCTGGATCAGGGTCGACGCCTCGTTGACCTCGTGCAGCGTGAGGTCGGGGCCGCCCGTGATGTTGATGAGGATGCCCGTCGCGCCCTCGATGTTGACGTCCTCGAGCAGCGGGGAGCTGATCGCCATCTCGGCCGCCTCGGTCGCGCGGCGCTTGCCCGTGCCGATGCCGGTGCCCATGAGGGCGCGGCCCATGCCGCTCATGATCGTGCGGACGTCGGCGAAGTCGACGTTGATGAGGCCGGGCACCGTCATGAGATCGCTGATGCCCTGCACCGCGTTCAGGAGCACCGAGTCGGCCTTGCGGAACGCCTCCACCATCGCGGTGTTCTGGCCGACCAGCGCGAGCAGCCGATTGTTGGGGATGACGATCAGCGTGTCGACGGACTTCTCGAGCCGCTCGATGCCCTCGACCGCCTGGCGCGCGCGCTTCTTGCCCTCGAAGCCGAACGGCTTGGTCACGACGCCGACGGTGAGCGCGCCGCAGTCGCGCGCGATCTGCGCGATCACCGGCGCCGCGCCCGTGCCCGTGCCGCCGCCCATGCCCGCGGTGACGAACACCATGTCCGCGCCGGAGATGAGGTCGGCGATCTGCTGCATGCTCTCCTCGGCCGCGCGCCGCCCGACGTCGGGGTTCGCGCCAGCGCCGAGGCCCTTGGTGAGGGCGTCACCCAGCTGGACCTTGTGCGGCGCCATGTTCGCCTCGAGCGCCTGCATGTCCGTGTTGGCCACGACGAACTCGACGCCGTCGAGGTTGCCGCTGATCATGGTGTTGACCGCGTTCCCGCCGCCGCCGCCGACGCCGATGACGAGGATCTTCGCGTGACTGACGTCGTCGAATTCGATGAGTGCCATGGTGCTGGTGTTCTCCCCTTCGGCCATATGAGAGTCAGCGCTTTGGTCGGGCAACTTTTCGTGCTGCGCTGTACGAAAGAAAGTTGAGCTTGTCGGAGAGCTCAAAACATTTCTGCGAGGCGGCTCCAGGCGCGCTTGAACATGCCCTGCCGATCCTCGCCGCGCGCCGGCAGCTGCACGCTCTTGCCCTGCGTGGCGCCGAACATGACGAGGCCGACGCCCGTCGCGTAGCCCGGCGAGCGGACGACGTCGACGAGACCGCCGATCTTCGTCGGCACGCCGCGGCGCGTGGGCAGCCCCAGCACGTGCTCGGCGACCTCGGTGATGCCCTCCATCGCCGTCGCGCCGCCCGTCAGCACCATGCCCGCCGCGAGGCCATCGAAGTAGCCCGAGCGGATGAGCTCCTTGCGGACGTGCTCGAAGATCTCCTCGACGCGCGGCTCGATCACCTCGACGAGCTTCATCCGCGGCAGCGCGCGCGGGCCGCGCCCGCCGACCGACGGCACCTCCATCGTCTCGCCGTCCTCGACGAGGGCGCGCCAGGCGCAGCCGTACTTGCGCTTGATCTTCTCGGCCGCGTCGAGCGGCGTGCGCAGCACCGTCGCGATGTCGTTCGTGATGTGGCCGCCGCCGAGCGGCAGGACCGAGGTGTGCACGATCGCGCCGTCGGCGTAGACCATGACGTCGCACGTGCCGCCGCCGATGTCGATCACCGCGACGCCGAGCTCCTTCTCGTCGTCCTCGACGACCGCCTGCGACGACGCGAGCGACTCGAGCACGATGTCGGAGACCTGGAGGTTGCAGCGGTTCGCGCACTTGATGACGTTCTGGGCCGAGGCCACCGCCGTCGTGACGATGTGGACCTTCGCCTCGAGCCGCACGCCCGCCATGCCGAGCGGATCGCGGATGCCGTCCTGATCGTCGACGACGTACTGCTGCGGCAGGACGTGCAGCACCTCGCGATCCATCGGGATCGCGACCGCCTTCGCCGCGTCGATCACGCGCGCGATGTCGGCGTCGCGGACCTCCTTGTCCTTGACGGCGACGATGCCGTGCGAGTTGAGCCCGCGCACGTGGGCGCCCGAGATCGCGGCATACACCGTCGAGATCTCGCAGCCGGCCATGTTCTCGGCCTCGTCGACCGCCTGCTGGATCGAGGCCACCGTCGCGTCGATGTTGACGACATAGCCGCGGCGCAGCCCCTTCGACGGCGCGGTCCCGATGCCGATGATGTCGACGCCGTCCTCGGTCACCTCGCCCGCGATGCAGGCGATCTTGGTGGTGCCGATGTCGAGGCCGACGATGATCTCGCTGCTCTTGAGCTTGGCCATGTGCTGCTTCTAGTCCTTGGCGAAGGCGACGGTGACGTGGTCGGCGCGGGCGTCTACGTGGAGCGCGCGGGCGCGGGCGCTCTCGGCGGGGTCGAGCTCCGCCCAGGCCGCGTCGAAGGTGCGCAGCCGGGCGTCGATCTGGGAGGCGGGCGCGTCGAGCGCGCCGAGCTCGATCGCGGCGCCGTGGTCAGCGCCGTGGTCAGCGCCGTGGTCAGAGGTGCGGAGCGTGAGCGCGCCTGCCGTGCTCACGTGGAGCTCGCCGACCGGCGGGCGCGCCGGGTTCTGGCGCCAGCGCGCGAGCGCGCCCAGCGCCTGCGTGATCGTCCGCGCGGTGCCGTCCGGATCGCGCGCGTACGCCGCGCGCCCAAGGCCCGTCACGATCGGCAGGCCCGCGCCGTCGCCTGCGCCCGGCTGCGCGCGCTTGAACGGGTGGCCGTCGGCCCCGACGAGGTAGGGTTCGCCGAGCACGGCGATCGCGAGCGCCTCGTGCTCGCGGATCTCGACGACGAGCATATCGGGCAGGACGCGCTCCGCCTGCGCCGCGGCGATCCACGGGTGGCGGCGCAGCGCGCGGACGACGGCATCGGGGCTCGCCTCGAAGACGTTGTCGCCGAGCGCGACCGGCAGCGCGGCGCGGACGTCGGCCTCGGTGAGGTGGTGCGTGCCGCGGATCTCGATCCGCGTGATCGCGTAGCGCGCCGACGTCGTCAGGAACTGATAGCCGAGCCACACCACCGCGCAGACGCCGAGGGCGGCGCACGTCGCGAGCAGCGCCGGCAGCGCGCGGCGGAGCGAGCGGCCGCACGCGTCGGCGATCACGCGCGGCTCGGGCACGCGCGACCACAGCGACGTCGGGCGCCGGCGATTCTTGCGCGCGCGCAGCGTCAGCCGCGAGCTCGACGGTGGAATCACCGGCTCGTTCTCGGCAGTCGCTGGGCGTCCCCTCGCGCCCGTCGTGCGTCGGGATCGGTCCATGGTTCGCAAATACGCACGCACCGAAAGGCGGAGCAATTTTTCGGCGGAGATCCGGATCTCTACGTGCGATCAGAAGGTTGCTCGCTGAACAGGCGTTACGTGAACGCTGATCGAGCCATCCTCCCGACGAGGGAATCCGGCGAGGAGATCTCCTCGGCGCACGGATCAATTTCTGATCGCCGCCGCTCGTGTGCGCGTGCGCTCGTCGATGCTCAGCCGGCGCTCGTCGGCGCTCGTCGGTGCTCATCGGCGCTCAGCCGGCGCTCGTCGGCGCTCGTCGGTGCTCGTCGGCGCTCGTCGGTGCTCGTCGGCGACCATCGGCGCTCGTCGGCGCTCAGCCGGCGCTCGTCGGTGCTCGTCGGTGCTCAGCCGGCGCTCGTCGGTGCTCAGCCGGCGCTCGTCGGCGCTCAGCCGGCGCTACTCGTCGTCGTCGTCGTCATCGACGACCACGACGTCATCTTCGTCGCCGCCCTTGCCCTTCTTGCCGGTCGCCTTCTTCGCGGCGACGGGGCGGGCGGGCGTCGTCACCTTGCGCGGCGCGGGCGCGGGCCCCTTCGCTGCCGCGACGGGCGTGGCAGGTCCGGACGCCGCGGCCACCGCGGTGATCGGCCCGCGCTTCGGGAGGCCCGTCTTGCTGCGCGCCTTGAACGCCTGCGCGTCCGCGTGCGGGACGTTCGAGAAATCGACGCCCAGCGCGAGCACGAAGGCCAGGAGCACGAGCCAGGCACGAGGTCTGAGCACGTGCTCATGGTGCCATCCGGGCGGCGTCAGATCCACCCGATCGATCTCCGTGTCCCTCCGCCTCTCGGATGACCGTCACGTCACGGGCAGGGCGGGCGATCGATCACCTCGATCCGCGACAGCCACAGCTCGCCGCCGATCGACTTCCACGCGAAGCGGAACTCGCGATCGGCCGACTTGCAGCTCGTCCCCGTGCAGCGCTGCATCGCGCGCACGAGATCGTCCTGCTCCGGCAGGGCGACCTCGGCCCGGGGGACCAGATCGATCGTGCGCCGCGTGTGCGGATCGCCGTCGCCGTCGTCGTCGACGTCGGACAGCGCGTCGTACACGACGACGGTGCGCTCGAGCCCCTTGGGCGGCACGAACGCCGCGAGCAGCGACGGCTCGCTCGCCCCCTGGAGGCCCACCAGCTGCTCGTAGCTCGCGAGCACGCACAGCGCGCGCAGCATCACCTCCGACGAGCGCGTGCGGGGCCGGCTCGGCACGAACCGGCGATCGCCGCGCAGCGCGAGCGCGCGGGCCGCCGTGGCCGCCACCGTGCAGTCCCGCGCCGCGGCTGCCTTGACGAGCGCCGCCTGGAGATCGGGCGCGAGCTTGCCGCGCGGGGCGGCGTCATCCGCGGCGTCGGCCGCCAGGAGGTCGGCGATCGCCTGCGTGCGCGCGCGCGTCGCCATGCTCTCGTCGGTCACCGCGGCCAGGTACGCGGCGCGGTGGCCCTGCGCCGAGAGCACCTCGAGCGCGACGTCGAGGTGGTGCTTGCTCGTCGCCTCGATGAGGTGCGCCTCGTCGAGCCGGCCGATCGCGGCGCTCGCGAGGTCGCGCTGGCCCGCGCGCGTGGCGATCGCGATCAGCGCGAGCAGCTCGTCCTGGCTCCGGTCGGGGACCGCGCGCAGCGCCGCGGCGACGAGCTGCGACTCCGGCGGCGGGATCGCGACGATCGCGCGCAGCGCGTCTCTTACTCCACCGTTTACCCCGCCGTTGCCCGCGCCGTTCACCGAGGAGAGATCGTCCGGCTCGAGCTGCGCGACCGACCACAGCGCCAGCAGCCGGCGCAGGCACGGATCCGTGAAGCCGGCGGCGTGCGCCGGCTCTGGCAGATCGAAGACCGGCCGCGCGCAGTCGATCGGCGGCGGCGGGGCCACGCACACGAAGTTGCCGCCGCGGAGCAGCGCCACCGCGAGCGGCCGCGCCGCCGCAGCCGGGACCTCGTCGAGCTTCTCCTCCCAGTCCTGGCCGGTCGGCGCGATCTGCGCCCACACCGCCAGCGCGTCGGCCTCGCTCGCGAGCTGCGTGGCCTCCCAGTTGATGGCGAGCAGCTTGCGCGGCGGCGGCCGGTTCAGATCCGGATCGGGCTCCGCTGGCCGTGCGGTCGCGCCACGGTCTGACGCGGCGGGCTGCGACCGAGGCTGAGCTGGCGCCTGGGGCGTTCCGCCACAGCCTGACAACCAGGCAATCGCGGCGAGCGCCGCCGCTCCCATGAATCGAGATCTCGTGAGCACGTCTGTAAGACCCGTCGATCCCCCGGCGGTTTCCGGGAAATGACCACGCTGCTTTGGCGGCAGACCTTCCGTGGCAACAGAAACGCCAGACCGAGCAGATGCGCGGCTCGGCCGGCTGAGTATAGTGCGCGCGCGTTAGGCAGAGAGAGGAGAACCGAGCATGAAGACATTCTCGCGAGTCGCGATCGCAACCTTGACGATGGTGGGTGTGGCCGGTGTGGCGAGCGCGCAGCAGAAGGCTCCCGCGCCCGCGCCCGGCCCAGCCCCAGCTCCGACGCCCGCCCCCACGGCGAAGCCCGCGACGCCCGCGACGCCCGCGGCGCCCGCGGCTCCGGCGAAGGCCGGCGCGCCCGCGACGCCGACGACGCCCGCGGCTCCGGCGAAGGCCGGCGCGCCCGCGACGCCCGCGACGCCCGCGGCTCCGGCGAAGGCCGGCGCGCCGGCGACGCCCGCGGCTCCGGCGAAGGCCGGCGCGCCCGCGACGCCCGCGGCCCCGGCGAAGGCCGGCGCGCCCGCGACCCCGGCGACGCCCGCGACCCCGGCCGGCCCGGCCGGCGCCGCGAAGGCGCCCGTGCCGCCGCCGCAGCCGCCGAAGCCCGTGGTGCCCGGTCCGCCCGCCGAGCTCGAGGCGATGTCCAAGAACACCGTCGGCCTGTGGCGGTGCAAGGGGGACGACTTCGACAGCACCGGCGCCAAGGGCGCGATGACGGCGACCAACACCATCCGGATCGATCTGGACAAGTGGTGGATGGTCGAGACGATGGAGGCGAAGGGCCGGATGCCGTTCAAGATGGTCGCGTACACGACGTACGACGCGTCCGCGAGGAAGTGGCGCCGGCTCGCCGTCATGAACGGCGGCGGTCACATGATCGGCACGTCCGAGGGCATGAAGGACAACAAGATGGTCTGGAACATGGACGTCATGAGCCCCGTGGGCGCGGCCATCATGCGCGACTACACGGATCTGACCGATCCCAAGGTCGGCATGAAGACCTGGGGCGAGATGTCCGTGGACAAGGGCAAGACCTGGAGCAAGGTCTACGAGATGACCTGCAAGAAGTAGCCACGCGCTGTTTTACGCACGGACGCGCCGGCTGTTTTACGCACGGACGCGCCCGCTACGCGGGCGCTAAGCGGCGCTAAGCGCTCGCGAGGATCTCCTCGCACAGCGTGCCGTAGTCCATGCCGGCCTGCTTCGCGATCTTGGGGAGCAGGCTCGTCTTCGTCATCCCGGGGAGCGTGTTGACCTCGAGGACGAACGGGTCGCCCGCGGCCGTGATGCGCAGGTCGGGGCGCGCGTGCCCGGTGCAGCCGAGCGCGCGGTACGCGGCCAGCCCGAGCGCCTCGCAGCGCGCGATCACGCTCGCCGGCAGCTCCGGCGGCAGGAGGTACTTCGTGTCGGTGCGCTTGTACTTCGCCTCGTAGTCGTAGAACCGCGTCGCGGGCCGGACCTCGACGGAGCCGAGCACCCGATCGTTCAGGATGCCGACGAACACCTCGGTCCCGGCGATGTACTCCTCGACGATCACCGGGCCATGGAAGCCGCGCGCGCCCGCGACCGCCGCCGGCAGCGCGCCGCGCTCGTCGACGATGCTGACGCCGACGGAGCTGCCCTCGTTCGCCGGCTTGACCACGCACGGCAGCGGCCAGTCGGCGAGCACCGCGCTCGCGTCGGAGCAGTCGGCCGGGCCGTCGTGGGGGAGCAGGCGCCAGCGCGGCGTCGGCAGCCCGTTCGACTCGAAGATCCGCTTGGACATCACCTTGTCCATCGCGAGCGCGCTCGCGAGGATCCCCGAGCCCGTGCACGCAAGCCCCAGGCACGCGCACAGGCCCTGCACCGCGCCGTCCTCGCCCCACGTGCCGTGGAGCGCGTTCCAGACCGCGGCGGCGCCGGACGCCTCGATCAGCCGGGCGAGGCTCTCGCCCTGCCGCCAGTCGATCGGCACCGCGTCCCAGCCTCGCTCGAGCAGCGCGGCCAGGACTCCCGCGCCGGTGCCGAGCGACACCTCGCGCTCGGCGGACAGGCCGCCCATGAGGACGGCGATGCGGCGGCCCGCGAAGCGATGCGGCGTTCCCATGGCGCGGTTCTACCGTAACGCGCGCCCACCGCAGAAGTTTCCTGGTACCCAGCCGCCGCAGTTTTGACGGGTGGAGACCCGCTCCATGCTCGACGGGGCAGTGCCCGGTCAACCCGTCAGCCCTCTGCGGCGCGCGGCGAGCTGCAGCTAGCTGGGATCTTCCCCGAGGAGCTTCACCTCGAGCTCGAGCTCGAGCGCGTGGACGCGGCGCACCTCGGCGCGCACGCGCTCGATCAGCGCGAGCAGCTCGGTCGCCGTCGCGCGGCCCGTGTTGACCAGCCAGTTGGCGTGGACCGGCGAGCACACCGCGTCGCCCTCGCGCCAGCCCTTGCACCCCGCCGCCTCGATCAGCCGGCCCGCGAAGTCGTTCGGCGGGTTCTTGAACGTCGAGCCGTTGCTCGAGACCTTCTTCGGCTCGCGCTCGGCGCGCCGCTTGCGCAGCGCCTTCACCTCGGCCTCGATCTCGGCGCGCGGGCGCGGCCGCAGGACCAGCTCCGCGGCGACCACGATCTCGGTCGGCGGCAGATCGCTGTAGCGGTAGCGGAAGCCGCACGCGGCGTTGTCGCGCCGCACCACCTCGCCGTCGGCCAGCCGCACCGACTCGACCCACGTTGTCACGTCCTTGAACTCGCCCAGGTAGGTGCCCGCGTTCATGATCATGCCGCCGCCGACGGAGCCCGGCACGCCGCCCAGGAACTCGATGCCGCCCAGGTCGTGCTTGAGCGCCAACGACAGCACCTTGCCCGTCGAGACGCCCGCCTCGACGCGGATCGTGTGCGGCGGCACAAGCTCGATCCCGCGCAGCCGGCCCGTGCCCAGCACGACGCCGCGCACGCCGCCGTCGCGGACGAGCAGGTTCGAGCCGCCGCCGACGACCGTGAGCGGGACGCGCCGCGCCGCGCACCAGCGGGCGAGCGCCGCGACCTCGGTGACGGACCGGGGCTCGGCGAGCGCGTCGGCCGGGCCGCCGATCTTGAGCGTCGTGTGGCGGCGCATCGGCTCATCGAAGCGGACGCCGTCGGGGAGCAGCGCGCGCAGCGCCTCGCGGTCGGCGTCGCCGAGGATCGAGCGCGGGTTTGGCGCCGCGCCCGCCGGCTCGCCCGCGCCGACCGGCAGATCGCCGATGAGCTCGACGTCGTCGAGCGTTCGGACCCCGCGGTCCGGTTCGGCGCTCCCCTCCGCAGCGCTCCCCTCCGCGGCAGCCTCACGCATGCTCGGCGCCGCCATCGTCAGATCCGGACCAGATTCTTCTTCGAGGCCGCGCCGTGCTGCTGCTCGAGCAGCTCGATCACCTCGTTGCACGAGAGCTGGATGTTGCCCGCGCCGAGCGTGATCACGAGGTCGCCCGGCTGCGCGCGCGCCGCCAGCTCGGCCGCGACGTCCTCGCGCCGCGGCACGTAGGTGACGTCCGGGTGGCCCGCGTCGCGCACGAGCTCCGCGAGCACCTCGCTCGACACGCCGTCGATCGGGCGCTCGCCCGCCGGGAAGATGTCGCAGATGACGATCTTGTCGGCGCTATGAAACGCGCGCGCGAACTCCGGCAGCTGATCGCGCGTGCGCGTGTAGCGGTGCGGCTGGAACGCGGCGACGACGCGGCGGCCCTGGAACGCGGCGCGCGCGCCCGACAGCGTCGCCTTGACCTCGGCCGGGTGGTGCCCGAAGTCGTCGACGACGGTGATGCCGCCGACCTCGCCGCGCACGGTGAAGCGCCGCGCCACGCCCTCGAACGACGCGATCGCCTTTCCGTACGCCTCGAACGCGACGCCGAGGAAGTCGGCCACCGCGAGCACGCCGAGCGCGTTCAGGACGTTGTGCGCGCCCGGCATTGGCAGCGTCACCTCGCCCAGCTCGTCGGCGCGCCGCCACGCCACGAAGCGCGTGGTCATGCCTTCGTGGCGCACGTTGCGGGCGCGGTACGTCGCGCCCCCCGAGAGCCCGAACGTCGTGAACCGCTTCGTCAGGTTCGGCAGGATCTCCTGCACGCCCGCGTTGTCCGCGCAGAGCGCGCTCATGCCGTAGAACGGGACGCGGTTGCAGAAGTCGGTGAACGCCTTCTTCACGTTGTCGAACGTGCCGTAGTGATCGAGGTGCTCGGCGTCGATGTTCGTGACGACGGCGAGCGTCGGCGTCAGCGTGAGGAACGAGCCGTCGCTCTCGTCCGCCTCGGCGACCAGGTAATCGCTCTTGCCCCAGCGCGCGTTCGCGAGGCCCAGCGAGTTGACGCGGCCGCCGATCACCGCCGTCGGATCGAGCCCCGCCGCCATCAGCACCGTATGGATCATCGTCGTCGAGGTCGTCTTGCCGTGCGCGCCCGCGACCGCGATGCCGTACTTCATCCGCATCAGCTCGCCGAGCATCTCGGCGCGCGGGATCACCGGGATCTGGCGCGCGCGGGCCGCCTCGATCTCCGGGTTGTAGCCCTTGATCGCGCTCGACACGACGACGACGTCCGCCTCGCCCAGGTGATCGGCGCGGTGGCCCTGCTTCACGGCGCACCCGATCTTCGCGAGGTGCCGCGTGATCTCGGTGTCGTTCATGTCCGAGCCCGAGACGCGATACCCCATGTTGGCGAGCACCTCGGCGATGCCGCACATCCCCATGCCCCCGATGCCGACGAAGTGAATCTTGGTGTCTTGCTTACGGAACATGGGCGCCTTCGTTCGGTCTGCGTTCGATCCAACGATCCTCGTCGACGTTTTCATCCGCGTCGACGCGCGCGGACGCGCATGGACGAGCGTTGATACCAGATTCCGAGGCCGCCCCCGACTCAGTGCGCTCGCGCGCGATCGCCGATCGCGGTCGCTCGTTCATGCACATGCAGCGGCTGCGAACCGCGCCCGCGCATCGCCGCTCGCCGGCCACGCCTTCGCAGCGGGGGCGCGAAGCGGCGCCATCTCCCTTGCCGCGGGCCGCCCGCCGCTTGACATTTCAGCCTCCAAGGAGGGCATTTTATAAGCCTTACGGAGATGAACGACCAGTCGCGCTCGTTCTACTTGTCGTTCCTACCCTCAAGGCACATAAAATATATGCTCTTGGGAGACAAACGACAACTTGCGGCCCCTCGATTACTTCGCTGAAAACCCCGTGTTTCGGTTCGACGACTTCGCGCGCCGGCACCGAGACGGCCAGGGCGGCCGAGACGGGAAGCCACGCAAGGCAACAGCGAGCAAGGCTGCCCTGCAGCAGCACGTCCGAGCCGGGCATCTGCTCCCTGTCCGTCGTGGGCTATACGCGGTCGTGCCTCGCGGCACCTCGCCCGAGAGCCTGCAGGTCGATCCGTTTCTGCTGGCGAGCCGGCTCGCGCCAGATGCTGTGATCGCGTACCACTCGGCGCTGCAGCTCCACGGGCGCGCGCACTCGCTCTCGCGGCGGATCACGTACCTGACCTGCACGCGGGCCAAGCCGTTCGAGTTTCGCGGGACCGAGTTTTGGCCCGTACCAGTGCCCCCTGCGCTGCGCCGGCTCCCAGACCAGGGCGGGGGTCGCGTCGAGGTCTCCCGCGCGGGCCTGCCGGTGTGCGTGACGACGCTCGAGCGCACCCTGGTCGATGTCCTCGATGCTCCGCGCCACGGCGGTGGCTGGGAGGAGATCTGGCGCTCGCTCGAGTCCGTCGAGTTCTTCGATGTCGATGCAGTGACAGACTACGTGCTCAAGCTAGATTCGGCGGTAACGGTGGCGAAGGTAGGGTTCTTCCTCGAGCAGCACCGCGAGGCGTTGATGCTCGAAGACCGGCACCTCCAGCGCCTCGAGGAGCACGCGCCCTCGCACCCCGCATATCTCGAGCGCAGCAAGCGCGAGCCGGGCAAGCTCCTCCGCCGCTGGAACCTCGTGGTCCCCGAGCGCGTGCTGACCCGGGCCTGGGCCGAGGTGACATGAAGCTGTCCCCGCACGTACTGGCACGTGAGGTCGCCGCGACCGGCTTCAGCGGCGAGTAGCTCGAGAAGATGTTCCGCCTGATGGGCCTGCTCGACGCATTGAGCAGTCATCCGTTCCTGAAGACGCGCATTGTCTTGAAGGGCGGCACCGGGCTCAACCTGTTTCGCGAGGGGGTCCCGCGCCTCTCGATGGATATCGGTTCGACGATTTGTCGACCCGAACCATGCCCGGTCCGGCCCAACATCACGGGCATATGGGCGTGAGGGGTTCCGGATCACGGTCCGCCAGGGATCCACGTAGAACGTGCACGCTGCCGATGAGCACGAACGGACTTCGTGCAGCCAACGCAGCCCACGCGGCACATGGCGTGTTGTCGAGCTCAGTCTCCCAGAACTGCGCGGTGTGGTCTTCGCCCACGCTCCCGGAGACCTCCGCGATCTGGAAGCTCACGGTGACCACGCGGGTGCCGTCGGGGCTGAACGCGGCGCTCCTCACCGCTTCCTCATGCTTGAGCGGCGGTGCGAGGGGCTTGCCGGTGGCGGCGTCCCAGACCTGCGCGGTGTTGTCGTCGCTCGCGGTGACCACGCGTGTGCCGTCGGGGCTGAACGCGGCGCTGTTCACCCAACCCTGATGCGCGAGCTTCGGTGCGAGGGGGTTGCCGGTAGCGGCGTCCCAGACCTGCGCGGTGTTGTCGATGCTCATGGTGACCACGCGTGTGCCGTCGGGGCTGAACGCGGCGCTCCACACTTTGCCCTGAAGCGCGAGCTTCGGTGCGAGGGGGTCGCCGGAGGCGGCGTCCCAGACCTGCACGGTGTTGTCGGCGCTCGCGGTGACCACGCGTGTACCGTCGGGGCTGAACGCGGCGCTCCACACCGCTCCCTGATGCGTGAGCTTCGGGGCGAGGGGGGTGCCGGAGGCGGCGTCCCAGACCCGCGCGGTGTTGTCGGCGCTCGCGGTGACCACGCGTGTGCCGTCGGGGCTGAACGCGGCGCTCCGCACCGCTCCCTGATGCGTGAGCTTCGGGGCGAGGGGCTTGCCGGTTTTGGCGTCCCAGACTTGCGCGGTGTGGTCGGAGCTCGCGGTGACCACGCGTGTGCCGTCGGGGCTGAACGCGGCGCTGTTCACCCACCCCCCATGCGCGAGCTCCAGTGCGAGGGGCTCGCCGGAGGCGACGTCCCAGACTTGCGCGGTGTGGTCGGAGCTCGTGGTGACCACGCGTGTGCCGTCGGGGCTGAACGCGGCGCTCCGCACCGCTCCCTGATGCGTGAGCTTCGGCGCGAGGGGCTTGCCGGTGGCGGTGTCCCAGACCTGCGCGGTGTTGTCGTCGCTCGCGGTGACCACGCGGGTACCGTCGGGGCTGAACGCGGCGCTCCACACCGCTCCCTGATGCGTGAGCTTCGGGGCGAGGGGGGTGCCGGTGGCGGCGTCCCAGACCTGCGCGGTGTTGTCGTAGCTCGCGGTGACCACGCGTGTGCCGTCGGGGCTGAACGCGGCGCTGTACACCTCTCCCTGATGTGCGAGCGGCGGGACGAGGGGCAAGGCGCGGATCGCCATCGCGAGCAGCATCCGGAGCGACTCCCCCTCCTCGCCCTTCTGTCGCGCGGCCATGAGGTAGGGCATCGCCTCCTGTGGGTGCCCATCGAGCAACTGCTGCCTCCCTGCCTCCTTGTACGACTGCGCGAGGAGCCGCTGACTCTGGCGGTCGCTTTGCTCCGCCTCGTCAGCCCGCTGGCGCGCCATGGCCGCGAGAGCCGCGACGACGACGGCAAAGACCACCAGCGCGCCGAACGCGCCCCCCGCGAGCCAACGGCGCCGCCTCTGCTGCCTGTCGTGCGCGGCCCGGCTGGCCGCGACCAGCGCTGCGACGTTGGCGCTCTGCCCCAGCTCGCGCGCCGACTCCGTCCGCTGCCACGCCTCGGCATCGGCGAGCTCGATCGGATCGAGCCGGCCACGCACGCCGCGACCATGCTCCACCCACAGCGCCGCCGCGGCTTCGAGCTCGCGGCGGCGCTGCTCCTCTGCGCGGTGGGTCTGGATCCAGCCCGTCAGCGTCGGCCAGGCGGCGATCATGACCTCGTGCGCGAGATCGATGCGCGCCTCTCCTCCGTGGCTGTCCTCGTCCGCCGTGAGCAAGCGCGCGGAGATCAGCCGCTGGAGCACGCTGTCGAAGGCGCGGGCATCGTCACCGTCAGCCTGTAGCTTCGAGCGCGGCTGTTGTCGCCGGGTGTCCGAGCGGCCCTCGCCAAAGCTGATGAGCCGCAGCAGGATCCGGCGGGCGATCCCCACCTGCGCGGCAGTGAGCTCCTCGAGGAGCGCGTCGGCGCGATGCGAGAGCGCCACCGCGAGGCCACTCCGGTTGCCGTCGCCCAGCGCCTGGTAATCGGCCAGCGTGAGGGGCTGGCCTTGTCGCCGGTCCCAGAGCTGGATCATGGTCTCTTGCAAGAGCGGGAGCACCCCGGGCTCGGATCCGGCGTCGGCGAGCAACTGCCGGATCAGGTCAGGCGCCACCGTGACCCCGAGCGCGCCGGCCGGACGCACGATCGCCTCGCGCAGCGCCTCGCCGCGCAGCGGGCCCACCTCGATGCGCGTGGGCTGGCCTCGGCTCCGCGTCCACAGGGGGCTCTCCATGAAGGCGCCGAAGAAGTCCGCGCGCAGCGTGTAGACGAGGGTGCAGCGCGGGGTCGCCCGGAGCGCCTCGAGCGCGGACAGGAACTGCGCCCGCTCGGCTGGCGCCGCAAGCGTGAACAGCTCCTCGAGCTGATCGATCACGAGCAGCACCGCCGAGCTCTGGGATCGGCCAGCGAGGAGCGCGGCGATGGCGGTCGCCGGCGCGGTGAGCGTTCGATCGGGGCTCTCGAGCTGCTCGGCCAGCCGTGCGGCCGGATCCTCGCCGGGCCGCATCGTTCGAACGACGAACGGCCCGAGCCCGGTCATCCCGCGGGCGAGCCGCGGCAGCACCCCCGCCGCGACGAGCGACGACTTCCCGGCGCCGGATGGACCGATGACATAGATCTCGCGCTTGCCGGCCCGCAGCCGGCCGATCAGCTTGCCGATCTCGGCGTCGCGGCCGTGGAAGTGGGCCGCGTCATCCGCCGCATACGACCGCATTCCCGGGTACGGACAGGGCAGCTCCTGATGTGCAGTCGCGTGAGCGGCCGCGAGGATCATCGCCGCGGCGCTGGCGCCCGCGCGAACCTCGAGCCGTGGCCGATCCGCGTCCGCCAGCCCCTCCAGGCTGATCGCGGCGTTGCCCTGCCGGTACGCCGTCGCGAGCGACTCCCCTTCCCCCAGGGCGCCGTAGAAGCCGATCGCGAAGGCCCTCGCCATGGCATCGGAGAGCGCGCCCGGCATCCCGACCACGCACTCCACCTGCTCCACCTGCGTGAGCAGCGCCTCGGCCGCTGCCGTGCTGTCGCATGCGCTCAGGACCACCACCTTGACCGAGCGGCCCGCCGCGCCGAGCGCCTCCGCGATCGCCGCGAACGAGACGATCTGGGCATCACCGCCGGTGGCCTGAAAGACCAGCCCGTCCCGGCCGCCGTGGCCGCTGAAGTGGAGCACCGTCGGCTTGAGCTCCCGTAGCTCACGGAGCAGATCATGCGGCTCCGCCGCCGGCCGCGGCACGAGCTCGAATCGATCCCGGTAGCCGCTGCGCTTCAGCTCCTTCCGGATCGCGGTCACCTCCTGGTCGAGCCCGCTCCGCCTCGCGGCGGGATCGAACCCGCTCGGGAGGTCCCCGGGCGGGTTCGCGGCCAGAAACAGGATGGTGTGCTTCGTCATCGGCGCCGAGCACGCCGATGGTACTCGCCCGCGGGCGCAAGGTCAGCCAGGCCGATCTGCCACCCCAAGTCGCGGAGCTAGTCGAGAGCACGGCGCGGGCCGTCAGCGAGAAGCAACGCGCGATCGAGGCCGAGATCGCAGCTATCCGAAAGGGGGCCCTCCTTGAATCGAATCCATGGCTCCGACTATGGCTCCGACTAATGAGGGAGATCCGCGAGCTGCCCATGATGCAGGGGACGAAGCACAGCGAGAGCGGGAGCCTCTTCGTGACTGCCTTCAGCTTCGCGAAGCTCTTTGCACCCAAGGTCATCGAGCAGGTCCGCGACGACATGCGTGCGGGCGGGCTCGCCAGGGTCCAAAAGCGACTCTTCAGCTCGGACAGCGAGCCTGCCGACAGCGAGCCTGCCGACAGTGAGCCTGCCTTTCACCCGGCGATGATCAGGTCCAGCGCTCTTGCTCTCCGAGCCGCGTGAGCAGGGCCTCCAGCCCCGCCGTGTCCAGGCTCGTCAGCTCGCGCTGCCGCGCGTCGGTCAGCTCGATGCCGAGCTCGGCGCAGAGCGCCTCGATACTGTGTCGCAAGCCGCGTTGCAGGCCGCGACGCTCGGCGACCGCGAGCGCCCCGCGCTGGTTCTGGATGGCGATGCCAGCCAGGATGTATGGGTCCCACTCGGCCACAGTGAAGCTCGCGAGGCGGGCGGCCTCGAGAGCTTCGATGAACGGGTGCTCGGCCAAGACTTCGGGCACCACCGCCAGGTTATCGGCCTCGCGGAAGAAGTAGGCCCACTTCTCGACCACCGTGCGCGGCGGCTGGCTCGCGTCGTACTTGGGCAGCTCGAGGAACACGAGCTGGATCTGACCCAACTCGCGCGCGCCGGTCGCTTGCTCGGTCATCCGCCAGCGGCTCAGCATTGGGATCTTCCGCTCGCCCTGATCGGGCCACAGCTCGAAGTCACAGATGGTGATACCGACGACGTCGTTCAGCTGCGGGTACAGCGCGTCGCGCGCGGTCTGGTTCACGTACACCTTGTCGACGTTGTCGACGACGCGCCTCTCGAAGCCCTCGACCTGCAGTACCTGCATCTCGACGACATAGGAGACGCCGCGTGCGTCCTTGCACCGGACGTCGATGATCGACAGCTTCAGCTCGGCCACCGCCGGCCGCTGCTCCGGGGGCAAGAGCTCGACCTCGGTGATCCGGTGGTCCGCGTCGAGGTCGAGCATGGCGTTCAGGAACGCGATCAGGACGTCCTTGCGCTTCTCCGAGCCAAAGATCCGCTTGAAGACGAAGTCGGTCCTGGGATCCGCGAACGTGGGACGCTGCATGAAGCTCTCGCCGCGCGGGTGGCCGCGAGCGAGCATACCGCGCTCCGGGCCAGGCGGGCTCTTGCCGCCGCAGCCAACGATGCGGGTGAGTGCGCCCGGACGGATGCGGTCTTGATAAAAAACGCACCCGTGTTTCTCTGACTCGGAATGCGCTACTCATGAGTCCACTTGAGGGCGGGCATGCATGGGGGCTGATCGCGAAAAGCGTCTACGAGGTGACCTGGCGGATCGCCGGCAGGACGATGCGCTCGACGAAGATTCGCTCCACGTGCGCCAGGCCGTGTGGCCTGGCAAGCGAACCCTGGTCGAGCAGTGGCTCGCCGGGGACCGCCGCGCCACGGGGGCCGGCTCGTGGCCCGCGGTCGGTCGCCAGACCTTGGTCGAGCGGTACTATCAACCAGCCGTACCGGCGCCCCGTGTGTCGAGCGCGGAGCCAGGGGTGTCCCTGCCGCCGGTGGCGCCGTCGGTGCTCGATGGCTTCCGGTCGCGCGGGCTCCACGAGGTGCTCGCCGCGCTGGCCTCGATGCGTGGCCAATATGGCCTGATGGATGCGGCTCGCTCGGCGGCCGCGCGGGCCACCCAGCCGGCGCGGTCATCGCTGACTGTGCGCCCCGCGCCGCCGGATCCCGCCGGGCAGGCGATGTGGCGAGCGGCCGAGCGCCGCGCGGCGACGCTGTACCGGCGCGCGGTGGAGAGCGGCGAGATCTCGGCCGCGGATCCCGCGGTCGAGGCGGCGCTCGCGCGGGCGGGTGGCGGGCGGTCGCTGCCGGCCGACGTGCGACGCGAGATGGAGCTCGAATTCGCCGTCTCGCTCGAGCGCGTCCGCATTCATACCGACGCCATCGCGGCCGACGCGGCGCGCGCCGTGCGTGCCGAGGCGTTCACCGTGGGCGAAGACATATTCTTCGCCGACGGCGCCTATGCGCCCGAGACGCCCGCAGGTCGCAGGCTGCTCGCGCACGAGCTGACCCACGTGCTCCAGGCCTACCAGGGGCGCGCCGAGACCGCCGGGAGCGGGATCAAGGTCAGTAGCCCCGGCGAGGCGCTCGAGCGCGAGGCTGATGCGGTCGCCGACCGGGTCGGCGCGGTGCGCGTGACTCGCGCGGCGCGCGTGGCTCCCGAGGTTACGCCGAAGCCGGCGCGCCCGCCCTCGACGCCGGCTGGACCCGTGCGCGTGATGCGCAAGCCGCCGATCCCGGGGCGCACGTTCGCCGAGCCATCGAGCCCCGTCGGCAAGCTCGGCCGGGTGCAAGCACCCAAGGGCGTGCTCCTGCGCGTCCAGCCGGCGCCCGGCGCGGCGAGCCCCTTTGCGCCGCTCCCGTTCAACGGGCTCGTGTACGTCGAGAGCAGGACCACGCAGGCGCGCGCCAACGAGCGATGGTGCTACGTGATCGCGACGGAGGTTGGCGCCGCGGGCTTCTGCGAGGAGCGCTACCTCGCGATCGATCCGCCCGAGCCCACGGCCAAGCTGCGGCGCACGCAGAAGCTGGAGCGCCTCGCCGTGATCGCCGAGGAGGCGTACGGGCTGGCGAAGGACGCGAACAACTCACGGCTGTACGTGCAGGCGCTCTACCTCGCGAACCGTGGCCGCGCCGGCGTGCGGCTCGACCGCGTGGACCTCAGCTTCTGGGACCGCACCCTGCGCGGCGAGGACGAAGAGGAGACGCTCAAGGTCTACAAAGGCGCCACGGTGCTCGAGGGCCACTCGATCTGGATCCCGAGCAAGGCGTTCATCGAGCAACTCAAGGCAGCGGGAGCCGTGACGGGCGGATCCACCTACGCGATGGACGCCTGGCACAGGACGAAGGACTTCGCCGATGGAGTCCTCGACGGTGCCAAGTACGCCGCGGGCTTCATCGTCGGGATCCTCGAGGGCGCCGCGAACGCCGTCGTCGATTTATTCAAGGGCGCCGCCGGCATGGTCGAGGCGGTGCTCGAGGTCATCTGGCACCTCGTCACCGGCAACCTGGGCCGCATCAGGGACATGTTGATGAGCTGGGTCGCCAAGCTGCGGCTCGCGTGGGACCGCCGCGGCCAGATCGTCGACGAGTTCGTGAAGCGATGGACCGCCGACAGCATGTGGGACCGGGGCCTGTTCCAGGGCGAGGTCCTCGGCTGGATCATGATGACGGTGCTCTTGCTCCTCGTCACGCTGGGCGAGGCTGCGCCCGCGGCCATCGGCGGGATCGCCCTGCGGTGGCCGCAGCTCACCAAGCTGCTCCAGACAGTGGACGCGCTCGGCGACGTGACGACCTACCTGGGCGCGGCGGCGAAGACCACCCACCTCCCCCGCGAGGCGGCCGCGGTCGTCAGCGGCAAGCTGGGCAGGTCGCCGCACAGCAGGGCCGGCGCTCGCGGGAGCGGCCAAGCCGATGACCTGGCCATCCGCACGAGTCGAGCCGCCGCGATCGAGCGCGGCTACGCGGACGTGACGGGACGCCAGGCCAAACTGCTAGAACAATTGCCAGCGGCGGGCTCGCGGTGCGTTGTTCCAAAACGCTCCGTCAAGGTGAACGATCTTGCGGCACTCACTGCCAAAACCGGTGACGAGTTCACGGTGTTCACGAAAGGCAACCAGCGGATGATAGTTCGAGGTACACCTAATGGTGTTGATATGAGCGTCGCTGAGCTCACCGCGATGAAGAAGGCAGGTTGGAAGTGGTCTGGGCATACCCATCCCGGGACTAGCGATCTGGTGCTCGACGCCAGCGGGCACCCTGGAGACCGTATGGTGCTAGAGATCTTCGAGCAAGACCGCAGCCTGATCCTCAACAGCCGCGGTGCACGGAATGTCTTCGATCAAAACGACAATATCCGTATCCCAGACGGTGGGCCCAAACGATGAGCGTGCGCCAATACGAGCATTACGATCAGCCATTTCTCAAGGGCACGTCATGGGATGTGAATGGTGAGTTCCTGCTCCTCGAGAAGGAGGCGCCAGCAGAGAGTCTGTTGACGATCTCCGGGGTGCGAAAGCGCGAATGGCTTCCGCGGATCTACGCCTCGCTCGAAGACGTCGCCAAGGAGCTAGGCGTGTACAGGCGCATCGAGACCGGGATCGACTGCCACTTCGTCGTGATCGATCCCGATGGACGAGATGCGCTCCTCGCGGCAATTTCGCGTTATCGCATGAGCGACGTGGACTACGAGCGCCTCGATCGCGAGGGCGCGCACGTCGCGGTCATCGAGCGCATCGAACAGCTCGGAGAAGCTGCCGATTGGTCGCAGATCGACGAAGACCTGGTTGCCGAGCGCTTCCCTCTCGGATATCGCGCTCGTACCGCGATCGAGGATCTCCAGGCCCGTGGTGCTCTTCGTGTCGTGCCGAGGAAGGGCGAGCCTCCGCGCCTCGTAGTGACGGAGGTCGGAAGGGCGATTGTCACCTCATCGCCTGCGCTTGCCTCGAAGAAGCCGGGGCTCTGAGCAAGGCGTATCCATGAGGGACGAGACGTTCTCCTTCGAGATCGAAGCAGACATCTACAGAATCAGTCGCCGTCCCAATCACCAACAGATCGTGGTGAATGATGGGTATCGCGGAGTGAGGCTGCTCGATCCCGCTGAGGGGTGCACGATCGCTAAAGTGCCGTTCACGGAGCCCTACGCCCGGACCGGCGTGATCGCCGGCTGGTGCTTGCGTGCCGATGGCGACGCCATCGTCGTGTTCGACGATGACGAACGACGCGGTTGCTGGTTGTCGATGATGGATGGGAGGGCCTCGGACGTCGTTCATACGCCGTGGCCGCTCACCGGTGCCATGCCATACGACTGGCGCGGTGACACGTTGTGGTTGAAGGATCCTGATGGATTTCGATTCGGCTCGCTGAGCCAGTCAGGGGCACAGCAAGGAATGACGGAGCGAGACGGCAACGACGTGCTCCAGGAGAATCGAGGGTGGCGCCGAGCGATCGATCGGCTGCGCAGGATAGGAGCCCACTGTGTGCGGGTCGAACCAGAGCATGGACGAATGCTGGTCGCCAGGGCGTCAGATTCGTCGGTGGGCATCATCGGCTGGCTCGACCAGCCCGAGCTCGTTGTTCCGGGACCCGAGCGCATGACTCACATGGCAGCTCACCGGCAACAGCTCATCGTCATGTGTGAATACGAAGCGCAGCTGCTCGACGAAGCGGGGCGGGTTCAGAGGCGCTTCGCCGCACCTGACGGGTTTCATTTTGTCGGCCTCGATACCCTACCGGCGACAGGTGCGCGATCCGCGGTGGTCGTGCTTGCAGCGCAAGCGCTGGGTGAACGGTTGGTCACCCGGTTCGGCCTCTATGCTCTGTAGCGCTCGCCGGGACTTGACACATCGAACATGCGAGCGAAAGGTCGTCGATGAACAAGGAGCTCGCAGAGCTCATCTCGATGTACGAGGAAGGCTCGTGGTCTCGAGGTGATTTCCTGTATCAGATGACCCTGTTCATTCCGGCCATTCCGGTTCAAGCGCTCGTCGAGCAGATTCCAGATGCACTGCGCGACGATTTCGTGACGTGGTTGCGGGTTACCTATGAGAATGAGACTTCATCGACTGAGTTCGTCTCGATCGGGATGCCGGATGACCATGAACGTACGCATGTCCGAATTGAAGCCATCAGGACGTGGTTGCGTACTCAACCGATGGCTCGTGGTGAATGATGAGTGCCGCGGAGTGAGGCTGCTCGACCGCGTTCAGGGATGCACAATCGCGGGGGCGCGGCGTCAGCGGCCGCGCTGCGCTTCGCACCAGTCGACGACCGCGGCGGCGGCGGCGGGCTTGGCCAGCGCGGACATCGCGGCGCCCATCGCGCGCCGGCGCGCCGGATCGGCGAGCAGCGGGCGCAGCGCCTCGGCGAGCTTGTCGGCCGAGAGGTCGGCCTGCCGGAACATGAGCGCGGCGCCGGCCTCGGCCATCTCGCGCGCGTTCAGCTCCTGGTGGTTGTCGGCCGCGAACGGGTACGGGATGAAGATCGCCGGCTTGCCGGCGATCGCGAGCTCGGCGACGGTGGTCGCGCCAGCGCGGCCGATCACGAGGTCCGCGCGCCGGTAGGTGGCCGCCATGTCGCGGATGAACGCGTGGCACTCGGCGGGAACGCCCGCCTCGGCGTAGCGCGCGCGCGTCGCCTCGAGGTCCTTCTCGCCGGTCTGGTGCGTGATCGCGAGCGCGAGAGACGGATCAGCCTTGGCGAGCGAGATCAGTGCCTGCGAGGCGAGCTCGTTGACGGCGACGGCGCCCTGCGAGCCGCCGCTGATGAGCACGCTGACCTCGCGCGTCTCGGGCGCGGCGGCAGGCTCGGCCGCGCCTGCGGGCTTCGCGAGCGCGGCGATGAGCGCGCGGCGCACCGGGTTGCCGCTCATCACGACCTTCTTCGGCCGGAAGAACCGCCGCGACTCCTCGAACGACAGGAACACCGCGCGCGCGATCCGGCCGAGGATCTTGTTCGTCAGGCCCGGGATCGAGTTCTGCTCGCAGATCGCCGTCGGCACGCCGGCGAGCCGCGCCATCAGGACCACCGGCCCCGACGCGTAGCCGCCGACGCCGATCACCGCGTCGGGCCGCCACGCCTTCACCGCG
Source organism: Kofleriaceae bacterium (assembly GCA_035558535.1). Taxonomy (GTDB): domain Bacteria; phylum Myxococcota_A; class Polyangia; order Haliangiales; family Haliangiaceae; genus JABFXX01. Next base: position 36,472 of record DATMCI010000184.1, on the reverse strand, counting down.
CGCCGCGCCTGCCATAGCGCGCGCGGCAGGCGGAACAGGCCGCGCACCGCGCCGAGCGCGCCGACGGTCTTCAGGCCCGAGACCTGGATCAGCTCGAGGTCCCAGCCGAGCTCGGGCAGGACCCGCGCCTCGATGCCGCGCGCCGTGCCGATGAAGCGCACCGGCGCGTCGGGCGCGCGTGCGCGCAGCTCCTCGGCGATCGCGACGCCCGGGAACAGGTGGCCGCCAGTGCCGCCGCCCGCGATCATGAGCCGAAGCGGCGCGGGAGGCGGCGCGGGAGACGCTGCGGGAGCTGGCGCGGAGCTCATGACTACGCCGGCACAACGCGCACGCGCGTCCGTTTCTTCCGCGCCGCCTCGCGCCGGATGGGCTCGCGGACCACCGGCGGGGCGCGCCGGCCCACGTTCAGCACGAGGCCGACCAGGAACATCATGACCATGAGCGACGAGCCGCCGTAGCTGACGAGCGGCAGCGTGATGCCCTTGTTCGGCACGATGCCGAGCACGACGCTCGTGTTGAACAAGACCTGCACCGCGACGAGCAGCGTGATGCCGAACGCGAGGTAGCCGCCGAACACGTCGCGCGCGTCGAGCGCCGCCCGGATGCCGCGCCACACGACGACGCCGAACAGCATCAGCACCGCCGCGACGCCGAGGAAGCCGAGCTCCTCGCCGATCGGCGCGAGCACGAAGTCGTTCTGCGCCTCCGGCATGTAGCCGAGCGACTGGTGGCCGTCGCCGAGCCCGGTGCCGGTGAGCCCGCCCGAGCCGAGCGCGATCCGCGCCTGCATGACCTGGAACGCCTCGCCGGTCGCGTACGCCTCGGGGTTGAAGTACGCCAGGAATCGCTGCATGCGCCACGGCGTCCCGACGACGAGGTGGTACGCGATCGGCGCGGCGCCGAGCACCGCGAGCATGATGTACGAGATGCGCGTGCCCGCCATGAACAGGACGCCGAGCGTCATCGTGCCGAGCACGATCGACGAGCCGAGGTCCGGCTGCGCGAGGAGGAGCACCATCATCGCGCCGCACACCACGAGGTGCGGCACGAACCCGACGGTGAACGCCTTGACCTGATCCGCCTTGCGGCCGAGCGAGCTCGCCAGGTACGTGACGAGCGCGAGCTTGGCGATCTCGACGGGCTGGAACGTCATCGGCCCGAACGGGATCCAGCGGCGCGCGCCGTTGCGCGCCGGCATGCCGAGCGTCACGAGCAGGAGCACGAGCGAGACGAGCAGGAGCGGGTACGTCCAGTCGCGCAGCCGCCGGTAGTCCATGCGCGCGGCGATCCACATCGCGATCCCGCCAAGCGCGACGAACGCGAGCTGGCGCTCGAGGAAGTGCGCCGCGTTGCCGAGCTTGGTCAGCCCCTCGGCGGCGGTGGCCGAGTAGATCTCGATCGTGCCGATCGAGAGCAGGCCCAGGACCGCGGCGATCAGAACGAGGTCGTACGCCCGCTCGGGCACCTCCGCCGTCGGCCGCTGGATGGCGACCACCTGCGCGGTTGCGGGCAGGGTCGGATCGATCCGCGGCGGGTCGCTGGGCGCGGATCCGCGGCGACGCCACTCGGCGATCCGGCGCAGCACGGTCATCGCGGCATCCTCGGGCGGCGCCCCCGAGGGCGCCAGTTTTTGGCCAGCGCGCGCGCGCAGGCGACGTCAGTTGTGGCCGGCGGCCCGCGCGCTAGCGCAGGCGCCACCAGGTCTGGCCGTCCATCTTGGCCCGCCGCGCGCAGTCGTCGCTGGCCTTCTCGAACCGGATCCCGATCTTGCTGATGACCACCTTGTACGTCGCCTCGCGCTCCTGCTCGGCCTCCGTGCACATTCCCTTCTGCGCCGACAGCGAGAGCTGCTCGCCGCCGACCTTCCACGTGCCGGTGCCGAGCGGCGGCTCCTGATCGAACGACGCCTTGTTCTTGACGACGCGGTAGGTGCCGTCAGACGCGAAGCGGATCGCCGCCTCGCCGTCCCCGCCGCGCCGCTCGTAGTCGCCGACGATCAGCTCGTCGTTCGGCTTCTTGATCGGCACGTGCGTCGTCCCGCCGCCGCAGGCGGCGAGGGCGGTGCAGAGAGCAGCGGCGGCGGCGGCGCCCACGAGGCGGGCTACGATCGAGGTCCCCATCGGGGACAACGGTACCACCGCCGCGCGGCCGGGCGCGCGGGGGCCGAGCTGGCGGCCTCAGGCCCCGAACTGGCGCTCGAGCGCGCGCGGATCACGGGCGAACAGCTCCATCATCTGGGACGACATCGGATCGGTCTCGATGTCGTCCTTGCCGGCCGTCACGCCGTCCAGGGTGGCGCGGACGACCTCCTCTGGCGACGCCTTTGGCACCTTGAACTCGCGCGCCATGTCGGTGTCGATCACCCCCGGGAACGCGCCGTGCACGCGGATGCCGCGGTCGCGGAGCCCGGCGCGGAGCGCCTGCGTGAGCGACCACAGCGCCGCCTTCGTCACCGAGTAGCCGCCGACCATCGGCAGGTTCGCCAGCGAGGCCACCGAGAGGATGTTGACGACCGCCGCCGGCTGGTTCTTCTCGAGCGCCGGCACGAACGCGCGCGTGACCTCGAGCGTGCCGTGGACATTGACGTCCATGTCCTGCCGCAGGCGCTCGGGCTCCGAGGACAGGACCAGGCCCGCCGTGTTCCGGCCGGCATTGTTGATGAGCAGCTGGACGTCGGGCGCGGCGGCGGCGGCGGCGCGCACCTGCTCGGGGTCCGTGATGTCGAGCGGCACCGGGACGACGCGCGGATCGATGTGGGCCTCTCCGCCGCGCGAGGCGGCGTAGACGCGGCGCGCGCCGCGGGCGAGCAGCTCCGCGACGAACGCGCGGCCCAGGCCGCGGTTGGTGCCAGTGACGAAAGCGACGATCCCTTCGATCTGCATCTTGCCTCCCTTGCTGTCCCTTGCTGCTGGACGCCCAGCGCCTGCACACGTGCCTGGCACTGGCCCCGAAGGGCGCCATCCTACCAGAGGATGGCAACCCGAAGATGGCTATCCGAGGACGGCTATCCGAGGTCGAGCCGGGTCGCGCCGACCGCGCTCACCGCCTCGCGGAACACCCGGCCACGGTGGCCGAAGTTCTGGAACATGTCGTAGCTCGCGCAGGCCGGCGACAGCACCACCGCGTCGCCGCCGCCGCCGCCGCTGCACAGGTCGGTCGCGCGGCGGACGGCGTCGTGCATGTCGGTCGCGTCGACGACCGGGTACGTCGCGCCGTGCGCGGCCGCCGCCTCGCGGATGAGCGGCGCCGCCTTGCCGATCAGCACGATGCCCTTGCACACGCCGTCGAGCGCCTCGAGCATCGGCGCGTACGAGCCGCCCTTGTCGACGCCGCCCGCGATCAGGACGAGCGGCCGCGGGAAGCCGCGCACGCTCGCGGCGACGCTCGCCACGTTCGTGCCCTTGCTGTCGTCGTAGTAGTAGATGTTGCCCTGCGCCGCGGCCAGCTCGCCGACCAGCTCCATGCGGTGCGGCAGCGGGCGGTACGCGCGCGCGCCCGCGCGCACGGCGTCGATCGACACGCCGACGTCGCGCGCCGCCAGGTATGCGCCCATCGCGTTCTCGAGGTTGTGGTTGCCGACGATGACGAGGTCGTCCGTCGGGTAGCGCTCGACGCCAGCGTCCGGATCGAGCCGCAGCACGAGCTCCTTGCGATCCGGCGAGATCACCGCGCCGCGCGCGCCGGGGGCGAGCACGGCGCCCGGCCGCGAGTCGAACGTCGACGGCCGCGACGGGATCCCCGCCATCTCGCGCATCACCCACGGATCGGCCGCGTTGCCGATCGCCAGATCCGTCGGGAGCTGGAGGTCCCAGATCCGGCCCTTCATGTGGGCGTAATTCTCGAGCGTGCCGAACCGATCGAGGTGGTCCTCGGTGATGTTCGTGAGCACGCCGGTCCTGCCGCGGAACGTCGTGCAGTTCTCGAGCATGAACGCCGCGATCTCGGCGACGACCAGGCCGCCCGCCACGTTCGCCGGGTGATCCACCGCGTCGATCAGCGGCATGTTGCCGAGGTTGCCGCCGCAGAACGTGGGCCGGCCCGAGCGCTCGCACAGGGCGCCCGTCAGCGCCGTCGTCGTCGACTTGCCGTTCGTGCCGGTGATCGCGAGCAGCGCCGCCGCGGGGTGCAGGAACCGGTACGCGAGCTCGATCTCGGCGATCACGGGGATGCCCTGGGCGCGCGCGGCGCGCGTCTCCGGAAGCGGCGGCACGCCCGGCGACATCACGATCAGCTCCGCCGCCAGGTACGTCGCGAGATCCATGCCGCCGAGCTCGAAGCGGACCGGCACGCCCTCGAGCTGCTGCATCTGCGCCGCGAGCTGCGCCGCGGGCTTGCCGTCGCTCACGACGACGCGCGCGCCGCGCCGCGCGCAGAACCGGGCGACCGCGATGCCGGTCTGCGCGAGCCCGACGACGACGACGGTTTTGCCGTCCAGCTCCATGCCCGCGCCCTGGGTCGCCGCCGTCATCGCAGCTTCAGCGTCCCGAGCGCGATCAGCGCGAGCACGATCGAGATCAGCCAGAAGCGCACGATGATCTTCGGCTCCTCCCAGCCCTTCAGCTCGTAGTGGTGGTGGATCGGCGCCATGCGGAACACGCGCTTGCCCGTCATCTTGAACGAGCTGACCTGGATGATCACCGAGAGCGTCTCGAGCACGAACAGCCCGCCGACGATGAACAGCACCAGCTCGTTCTTCGTGAGCACCGCCAGCATGCCGATCGAGCCGCCGAGCGCGAGCGCGCCGACATCGCCCATGAACACCTGCGCCGGGTACGTGTTGTACCAGAGGAAGCCGACGCCGCCGCCGAACAGCGCGGCGGCGAACACCGCCAGCTCCGCCGAGCCGTCGATGTGCGCGACGTGGAGGTACTCGGCGATCGTGACCGACTTGCCCGTCGCCGAGAGGATCGTCGTCTCGACGCCCGCGATGTACGCGAGGATCAGGAACGTCCCCGCGTTCATGATCGAGGGGCCGATCGCCAGGCCGTCGAGGCCGTCCGTCAGGTTGACCGCGTTCGCGGTGCCGACGACGATGAACGCGCCGAGCGTGACGTACAGCCACGCCGGCAGGTAGATCCCCTGCTCGTAGAAGTTCGTGAACGGGACCTGGACGGCGAGCCGCACGGACTCGGGCATGAGGTCCGTGTAGAAGAGGTAGCCCATCGCCGCGCCGGAGATCGCGAACTCGAGGAAGAGGCGGAGCTTGCCGGAGATGCCCTTCTTGTTCTTCTTGGCGACCTTCGCGTAGTCGTCGGCGAAGCCGATCGCGCCGAACGCCACCGTCACCGTCAGCGTCAGCCACACGAACTGGTTCGTGAGATCGCACCAGAGGAGCGTCGACGCGACGACGCACAAAAGGATCAGCGAGCCGCCCATCGTCGGCGTGCCCGCCTTCTTCTTGTGCGTGGACGGGCCGTCGGTGCGGATCGTCTCGCCGATCTGCCGCGCCTTGAGCTTCTCGATGAACCACGGGCCGATCACGAACGAGAGCAGGAGCGCGGTGATCGCCGCCGCGAGGATGCGCGTCGACGTGTAGCGGAAGATGCGGAGCCAGCCGATCTGGTCGCCGAGCACCCGGTACAGCAGATGAAACAGCACTAGCGCGGCGCTCCCTTCGCCGTGGACCGGTCGCGCAGCACCTCGAGCACGCGCTCGAGGCGCATCCCGCGCGATGCCTTGAGCAGGATCCAGTCGCCCGGCGCCGTGCGCGCGAGCACGCGGGTCGCCGCCTCCGACGGCGTGGCGACGACCTCGGCGCCCGGCCCGGCCGCCTCCGCCACCGTCTGGGCGTGCTCGCCGAGCGCGATGACGCCGAGGCCCAGCTCCTTGGCCAGCGCGCCCGCCTCGCGGTGCGCCGCGGCCGCGTGCTCGCCGAGCTCCAGCATGTCGCCGAGGACCGCGACGGCCGTCTTGCCGGCGGCCCGCTCGGCGAGCGCGCGCAGCGCGGCCGCCATCGACGCCGGGTTCGCGTTGTAGCAGTCGACGATCACCGTGCGGCCGCTCACCGCCTCGAGCTCGCCGCGCATGGACGGCGGGCGTGCGCGAGAGAGGCCCGCGATCGCCTGCTCGACCGTCGCGCCCGCGGCGTGGGCCGCCGCGAGCGCGGCGCACGCGTCGAGCGCCGCGTGGCGGCCGACGAGCCCGAGCGCGAGCTCGTGGCGCGCGCCGAACGCCTCGATCACGATCTGGCTCGGCGCCTCGCCCTCGCCCGGCGTGTACGCCGCGAGCCGCACGTCTGCGCGTTCGGTGCTGCGTTCGCCGCCGTCGCCGGCAGCGTCGCCGAACGTCACCTGCGGCGCGCGCGGGCGGTGCGCGCTCGCCCACTTCGCGAGGCGCTCATCGCCGGCCGGCCGCACGATCGTGCCGCCCTCGCGGAGCCCCAGCCAGATCTCGGCCTTCGCCATCGCGATCGCGTCCGTCGAGCCCAGGAGCTCGATGTGCGCGGTGCCGGCGTTGACGACCACCGCCACGTCCGGCTCGGCCATCTTCGTCAGGTACTCGATCTGGCCGATGCCTCGCATGCCCATCTCGACGACGCCGTACGCGTGGTGCGCGCGCAGCCCGAGCAGCGCCTGCGGCACCCCGGTCTCGTTGTTGAGCGAGCCGGTCGCCGCGTGCGTCGGGCCCGCCGCCGAGAGCGCCGCGTGGGTCAGGTCCTTCGTCGTGGTCTTGCCCGCCGAGCCCGTGACCGCGACGAGCTTGCCGCTCCACTGCGTGCGGTGCGCGTGCGCGAGCATGCCGAACGCCTTGCGCGTGTCCGCGACGAAGATCGCGTTCGGCGAGCCCGGCAGCGTCACCGCGGCCGTGCCGCCGACGAGGACGCCCGCGGCGCCCGCGCGGACCGCCGCCGCGACGAAGCTGTGGCCGTCGTGGCGATCGCCGCGGATCGCGACGAACAGGTCGCCCGGCGCGAGGTTCCGGTTATCGATCACGACGCGCGTGGCGTAGCTCGTCGCGTCGGCGCTGCGCAAGAAGCCCCCGGCGTCCACCGCGAGCTCGCGGATCGAGCGCCGCCAGCGCGCCGCCACCGCCGCCGCGGCCTCCTCGCGGTCGTCGAAGTGGTGCTTCGTCGTGCCGACGATCTGGTAATCCTCGTGGCCCTTGCCGGCGATGAGGACGATGTCGCCCGGCGTGGCCTCCGAGATCGCCGCGCGGATCGCCACGCGCCGGTCGGGCTCGACGAGGAACGGCCGCGGCACGCCCGGCAGGATCTGATCGATGATCGCGCGCGGATCCTCGGTGCGCGGGTTGTCGCTCGTGACGAAGGCGAGGTCGGCGAGCGCGGCGACGGCGGCGCCCATCTTCGGCCGCTTCGTCGGATCGCGGTCGCCGCCGCACCCGAACACGCAGAGGAGCCGGCGCTTGGTGAGCGGCCGGAGCGTGGCGAGCACGTTGCGCAGCGCGTCCGGCGTGTGCGCGTAGTCGACGAAGATGTCGAGGCCGGCGTCGTTGGCCACGCGCTCGACGCGGCCCGGCACGCCGGCGAGCTTGCCGATGCCGCGCGTGATCGCCTCGTGCGGCAGGCCGAGCGCCTCGCAGATCCCGACGGCGAGCGCGATGTTGTCGACGTTGTAGCGGCCGATCAGCGGGCGCGCCTCGACGGCGACCTCGCCGCGCGGCGTGGCGATCCGCGCGGTGATGCCGCGCACCGTCGAGTCCTGCGCGATCACGCGGATGTCGGCGCTCGCGGCGCTCACGGAGGTCACGCGCAGGACGTGCCCCGGCGCGGCCGCCGCCATGCCCGGCCCCTCCGGATCGTCGACGTTGACCACCGCGATGCCGCGCGCGAGGTGGCGCGTGAACAGGAGCCGCTTCGCGTCGCGGTACGCCTCCATCGTGCCGTGCACGTCGAGGTGATCCTGCGTCAGGTTCGAGAACGCGCCGACGGCGAGCTGGACGCCGGCGAGCCGGTGCATCTCGAGCGCCGCCGAGGTCGTCTCCATGACGACGTGCGTGCAGCCCGCGGCGCGCATCTTCGCGAACGTCTCGTGCAGGATCTGCGGCGTCGGCGTCGAGTACGGCGCCTCGACGGACGTCCCGTCCGGGCCGCCCCAGCGGTACGTCACCGTGCCGATCACGCCCGGCCGGTGGCCGGCGGCGATGAGCGCCGCCTCGACCAGGTACGTCGTCGTGGTCTTGCCGTTCGTGCCGGTGATCCCGACGAGCGTCATCGCCTTCGCCGGATCGCCCAGCGCGTGGCCGACCATGACGCCGAGCGCCTCGGCGCCATCGGCGACGATCACCTGCGGCACGGCCGGCGCCGGGTGGAGCTCGCGCTCCACGACGACCGCCGCGGCGCCGCGCTCGATGGCGGCGGCGACGAACGCGTGGCCATCGGATCTGCGGCCGCGCACCGCGACGAACACGTCGCCTGGGGAGACGGCGCGCGAGTCGTTTTGCACGCCGCGCACCGCGAGATTCGCGTCGCCGATCACGCGCGCGTCGAGGCCCTCGAGCAAGTCGCGCAGAGTCATACGTCCAGAACGCGCAGCCTCACCGATTTCGTGCATCGAGGCAAGCTTCAGGGAGGGAGCGTGCGCGAATCTCCGTCGGAGAAGCGCAGGGTCGCGCGCGTCGCGGCCGATCCCGGAGGAGGATCTTGTGCGACCACGCTCCCGCTGCCGACCACGTCGATCGCGATCCCCGCGGCGCGCGCCGCATCGAGCGCGCGGCCGAGGCTCATCCCGCGGAAGTCGGGCAGCGCGCGCGGCGTCACGGCCGACTCCGGCGCGGCCGCGTCGTCGTCCGAGATCGCCGGCGCCGCGGCATCGGCCGGCGCCGGGGCGGGCGCGTGCGCCTGCGACTGCGCCTGGATCTGGGCCTGCGACGCGCCCGGCTGCGCGGCCGCGGCCACGGCCGCTGCTCCCGCGGCCCCGGGCGCGCCCGGCTTGGCCGGGAAGCAAGTCTTCGGCGGCAGCACGGTCAACAGCGGGTTCGGCGGCGGGCCCGGCGGCTTCGGCGGGCACTCGAGCGGCTCGCCGGGCACGCCCAGGTAGCGCAGGGACTCGCTCGCGATCGTGGCGAACACCGGCCCCGCCACCTTGCCGCCGTAGTAGTCGCCGCCGCTCGGCTCGTCCACGAGGACGACGATCGCGAGCCGGGGCTGGTCGATCGGCGCGAGGCCGGCGAACGACGACAGGTAGCGGTTCGTCGCGTACTGGCGCGCGATCGGGTCCCACTTGTGCGCGGTGCCGGTCTTGCCGCCGCAGCGGAAGCCCGGGACGATCAGCGAGCCCGCCGTGCCCGACTGCTTGCCGCTCTCGAAGATCGTCGCGAGCATCGCGCGCATCGCGGCCGCCGTCTCCGGCCGGACCGCGCGGTGCGGCGTCGGCGCCGGGCGGCCCGCCGTGGCGCCCGCCGCGTCGCCTGCTGCGTCGATGATGCTGTCGATCACGCGCGGCGGGTGGTACATGCCGTCGCTGCCGAGCGTCGCCATCGCGGCCGCCATCTGCAGCGGCGTCACGGTGAGGCCGTAGCCGAACGCGATCGTCGCGAGCTCGATGTCGCGCCACTTTTGCCCCGGCCGCAGGAGGCCCGACTGCTCGCCCGGCAGCTCGATCCCTGTCTTGCCGCCGAAGCCGAACCGCTCGAGCGCGTCGTGGAGCTTCTCGCGGCCCAGCCGCTGCGCGACCTTGACCGCGCCCACGTTCGACGAGCGCTTGATGATGCCCGTCGTGGTCAGCTGCGGGTCGTGGTAGACGTCGCGGATCGTCTTCGAGCCGATCCGCAGCGAGCCCCACTGCAGATCGAACAGGGTGTCGGGCGCGACCGCGCCGCTCTCGAGCGCCGCGGCGACGGTGAACACCTTCATGACCGAGCCCGCCTCGAACGCGTCTGTTACTGGCCGGTTGCGCGCGCCGCCTGCGATCCCGATGCCCGTGTTCGAGTCGTACGTCGGGTAGCTCGCCAGCGCGAGCACGCGGCCCGTGCCCACCTCGAGGACGACGGCCGTGCCGCTCTTGGCCTGGTGCGCGCCGATCGCCTGTGCGATCGCGGCGTCGGCGATCGCCTGGATCGTGCGATCGATCGTGAGCTTGACCGTGGCGCCCGGCTCGGGCTGGGCGAGGCCGTCGGCGAACATGCGCCGGCCGCGCGCGTCGCGGAGCGCCTTCGACGCGGCGCTCGTGCCCGTGAGCTCCTCGTTCAGCGTCAGCTCGATGCCGTCGAGGCCGTTGCCATCGATGTCGGCGCGGCCGATCACCGGGCCGGCGAGCGTGCGCCCCGGGTACCAGCGCCGCGGCTCGCGCGCGACCTCGATGCCGGAGAGCTTCGCCTCGCGCACCGCGCGCGCCAGCTCCGGCGCCACGTGGCGGGCGATCCATACGAACCGGCGGGCGTTGCCCAGCTTGGCCTCGAGCACCGCCGGATCGCCGCCGACCAGGCGCGCGAGCTTCGCCGCCGTCTCCGTCACGTCGCGGATCTCGCGCGGGTTGGCCCAGATCGAGTCGGCGTCGGCGCTGACCGCGAGCGCGCGGCCGCGCGCGTCGAGGATCTCGCCGCGGCGCGCCGGGATCTCCACGGACGCGCCGTGCTGGCGAGCCGCCATCGCGCGATAGCGGCCGCCCTCCTCGACCTGGAGGCCCCAGGCGCGGTAGGCGACGCCGGTCATGCCCAGCGTCATGACCGCGCCGACGACGTAGGCGCGGATCCGGGCCGCCCGCGGGATGCCCGGCGTGGCCGCTTCGATCTTGACGCGCGGCTTGCGCAGCGGCGGCGGGATCGTCGTCGAGCCGGGCCGCCTGGCGGGCGCGGCCGCGGTCGACGCAGCGGAGGTGGCGGTCGCGGCCGCGGTCGACGCAGCGGAGGTGGCGGGCGCGGCGGGCGCGATGCGTGTGGCGGGCGCGGCGGGCGCGATCGGCGCGGTGCGCGCGGTGCGCGTCGTAGGCGTGTCGAGCGTGCCGAGCTGCTCCGTCATTGGATCGCCACCTCACCGCGCCCGATGACGCGGATCTTGTCCGGCGCCACCGGCATCATGCCGAGGCGCGTCGCGAGGCTACGGATCCGCTCTGGCGACGACAGCGTCGCGTGCTCCAGCTCGAGCTGCCGGCGCGCCTCGCGGAGCTGGTGAACGTGCTCGGACTTGCGCGCCAGCTCGTAGCCGAGCCGCAGCACCTCGTGCCGGCGGCTCACGCGGATGATGGCCATCGCGGTAACCAGCGCGGCGGCGGCCATCATCGCGACCACGACCGAGCGGACGGAGGGCGCCGCGCCGTCTCCTCGTCGGAAGATCCGGTAGACCGAGATCGGCAAGCTCATCTGCGTCGCTCACTAGACGCCCCGCCTCGCACCGGCGCAATTTTTTGGTCCACACTCGGAGCCATGGTCTGCGTGGTCCGGTCCGGGGGGCAGGCGCTCGCGCTCGCGGCGACGGTCGCGTGCGCGTCCTGCACTCCCGCGCACGCGCCGCCGATCCGCAGCGCCGGCAAGGTGATGGCGCTCGGCGGCGTGGCCGGCATCGTCGGCTCGGCGTTCGCGACGAACGTGACCGACAGCGCCCACGAGATGATGATCGGATTCGAGGTCATCTCGGCCGTGGGCATCCTGTCGTACGCCTACGCCGAGCTGGCGTGGCCGCGCGTGCGCTACATCGAGGAGACGCTCGAGCACAAGCACACCCGCTGGGCGAAGATCCTGACCGAGCGCGCCGCTGGCGCCGCCCGCGAAGGGCGCTGCGCGCGGGTCCGCCGCCTCGAGGTGCGCGTGCACCAGTACGACCGCGTCACCCACGACCTCGTCTTCATGAAGGATCCCGAGATCCTGAGGTGCCTCGGCGTCCGTGCGCTGCCGGGCGGCGCCCCTGCGGCTCCCGACCTCGGCACGCCGCCGGCTCCCGACCTCGGCGCGCCGCCGGCTCCCGACCTCGGCGCGCCGCCGGCTCAGATACCGCCCAGACCGCCCGATCCGACGTTACCGGACGGCTCATCGTCGCCGCCGTCCGAGCTTTCGCCCGCTCCCCACGACGATCGCTGAGCTCGGGGCAGCCCCCACGTGGGCTGAGCGAAGGTGGGGCCCAAGTAGACCGAGCGGCCCCGCGCGAAGGCGGAGCCCCGGAGCCCTCGTCCCACGTGGGCCGCGCGAAGGCGGAGCCCTCGTCCCACGTGGGACGAACGCGGGCAGGTCCGGCGTCCCACGTGGCCGGCGCGCTGGTTGGTTGGTCCCACGTGGGCCGGCGCGCCGGCTGGTTGGTCCCACGTGGGACGAGTGATGACGGGCCCACGTCCCACGTGGGGCCGATCGAGAGCGGGTGGGTCGAGAGAGGCGGGTCCGACTTCCATATGGGCCGAGCGCGGTCGCTCCCACGTTCCATGTGGCCGCGCGCGGTCGAACCCACGTCCCACGTGGGCCGCGCGCGTCGATCCCCCGTCCCACGTGGGCCGGCGTGGTCGAACCCACGTCCCACGTGGGCCGACGCGGTCGAACCCACGTCCCACGTGGGCCGCGCGCGGTCGATCCCCCGTCCCACGTGGGCCGCGCGCGGTCGATCCCACGTCCGGCGCGGGCTGGTCGGTCCCAAGTGGGCCGCGCGCTGCGATCCCGCGTCCCACGTGGGCCGCGCGCGTCGATCCCACGTCCCACGTAGGCGGCACGCGGGCTGGTCGATCCCACGTGGGCCGCGCGCGTCGAACCCACGTCCCACGTGGGCCGGCGTGGTCGATCCCCCGATCCCCCGTCCCACGTGGGCCGGCGCGGTCGATCCACGTCCCACGTGGGCCGGCGCGGGCTGGTCGGTCCCAAGCGGGCCGCGTGCGTCGATCCCACGTCCCACGTGGGCCGCGCGCGGTCGATTCCCCGTTCCACGTGGGCCGGCGCGGTCTGGTCGGTCCCACGTGGGCCGGGCGCGTCGATCTCACGTCCCACGTGGGCCGGCGCGGTCTGGTCGGTCCCACGTGGGCCGGCGCGGTCTGGTCGGTCCCACGTGGGCCGGGCGCGTCGATCTCACGTCCCACGTGGGCCGGCGCGGTCGATCCCCCATCCCACGTGGGCCGGCGCGGTCTGGTCGGTCCCACGTGGGCCGCGCGCGGTCGATCCCCCGTCCCACGTGGGCCGCGCGCGGTCGATTCCCCGTCCCACGTGGGCCGGCGCGGTCTGGTCGGTCCCACGTGGGCCGCGCGCGGTCGATTCCCCGTCCCACGTGGGCCGCGCGCGGTCGATTCCCCGTCCCACGTGGGCCGCGCGTGGCGATCCCCCGTCCTACGTGGGCCGCGCCCGGTCGATCCCTCGTCCCAAGTGGGCCGGCGCGGGCTGGTCGGTCCCACGTGGGCCGGGCGCGGCGATCCCACGTCCCACGTGGGCCGGCGCGGTCGATCCCACGTCCCACGTGGGCCGGGCGCGGCGATTCCACGTCCCACGTGGGCCGACGCGGTCGATCCCACGTCCCCCGTGGGCCGCGCGCGGTCGATCCCACGTCCCACGTGGACCGGCGCGGGCTGGTCGGTCCCCGTGGGCCGCGCGCGGCGATCCCCCGTCCCCCCGTGGGCCGGGCGCGTAGGCCCCGTCCACATCCCCCGTCCCCCCGTGGGCCGGGCGCGTGGGCCCCGTCCACATCCCCCGTCCCCCGTGGGCCGGGCGCGTGGGCCCCGTCCACATCCCCCCGTCCCCCCACGTAGACCGGCCCGGGCGCCGGCTCACTCCTCCGGCAGATCCGTACGCCCGGCCGGCACATTCGGCGCCGCCGTGCGCTCGCAGACCCGCAGCCGCGCCGAGCGGGCGCGCGGGTTCCGCGCGATCTCCGCCTCGGACCCGAAGATCGGCTTCCGCGTCACCAGCGTGCAGACCGAGTCGACGCGCTCACCCGCCTGCTCGGCCAGCCGGCGCGGCAGCGACGTCGTCCACGCCAGGTCGCGGAACCGGTTCTTGACCAGCCGATCCTCGAGCGAGTGGAAGCTGATGATGGCGCACCGGCCGCCCGGGGCGAGCAGGTCGGGGAACACCGCGAGCAGCGACGCGAGCTGATCGAGCTCGGCGTTGACGGCGATCCGCAGCGCCTGGAACGTGCGCGTCGCCGGGTGGATCTTCGACCGCCGCTGCTCGGCGATCGGGATCGCCTGCGCGACGATCGCCGCCAGCTCGGTCGTCGTGCGGACGCGGCCTTCGCGCACCGCCGCCTTGACGAGCCGCGCGATCTTCTTGCTGTGGCGCTCCTCGCCCAGCTCGCCGATCACCTCGCCGAGCGCCCGCTCGTCCAGCTCGCGCAGGAGCTCGAGCGCCGTCGGGCCGCGCGTCGGATCCATCCGCATGTCGAGCGGCCCCTCCTTCGAGAACGAGAAGCCGCGCTCGGCCGTGTCGAGCTGCGGCGACGACACGCCCAGATCGAGCAAGATGCCGTGGACCCGCGGGATGCCGAGCTCGGCCAGGATCGCGGCGAGCTCGCCGTAGGTCCCGTGGACCAGGTGGGCCCGCGCGGCGCGCTCCCCCAGCCGGGCGCGGGCCGCCGCGAGCGCCGCCGGGTCGCGGTCGACGCCGATCAGCGTGGCGGTCGGGTGCCGATCGAGCAGGGCCGCCGCGTGTCCCCCGCCGCCGAGCGTACCGTCCACGTAGACGCCCCCTTCGGGCAGCGGCAGGTGAGCGATCACCTCCTCGGCGAGGACCGGCTCGTGAGCGAACGCCGTCACGCTGCGGTGCTCGTACCACGACGCGCCGCACTGCGTGCAAGCACATGAAAAAACTCAGCTACAAACGCAATTGGAGTGCAGATGATTTGGCCGTTTCCTTGACGATCCAGATGCGGTTTCGTAGACTCCCACGGTTCTTCGACCAGCAGTGATCCGACAGGATAACAGGTGCTTAGGTACAAAGAAACCGAAGATATCGATGCGCGGTTCAGCGAAGTAGAGCGCATCGTCACTGCGTGGCGCGCGCGCGTCGCGACGGCCAATCCGGTCGCGCGCACCGAGTTCAACAACCGGCTCCGCATCTCGCTGATCCACCATGACGCGGCGCTCGAGGGCGAGGTCCTGTCCTACAGCGAGATCAAGGCGGCGGTCGATCCGAGCATCATCAGCGATCCATCGCTGATCCCCTCCTACGAGGAGATCCGCCGCTTCGACGATGCGTGCAACTTCGCGGCGGAGCAAGCGGCCAACAAGAAGAAGCCGTTCAAGCTCGACACGATCCGCGACATCTACGCGATCCTCACGCCCGACGAGAAGGCCAAGGGCCTCCCGTTCCGCAAGGAGAACCCGCTTCACCGGCTCTACTATCACGACATCGCGCCGCCCGAGAAGATCCTGCCGTCGATGCGCAAGCTCGGCGAGTGGGTCGATGAGCCGGCGACGCGCCAGCTCCACGTGATCGAGAAGGTCGCCACGCTGCACTCGCGCTTCATGGCGATCTTCCCGTGGGCGAAGGAGAGCGGCCGCACGATCCGCATCGCGTCGAACCTCCTGCTCCAGGAGGCCGGCTATCCGATCGCGATCGTCCACTCGATCGATCGCCAGCGCTACTACGAGTCCTTGCGCGGCGATCACCTGGGCCTGACGTCGCTGTACCTCGAGGCGGTGCAGACCACCGCCGAGACCGAGATGCGCGTCTACGAGGAGGCCAGCAAGGGCCCCTCGAAGCGCCGCACGAAGAAGTCCGGCACGGCCTAGCGCGGCCCGAGCCGAAGCCCGCCGAGCCCCGACCCCGAGCCCCCGAGCGAGCGTGCCGTGTCCGATCTCTTCGTCACGCCGCGCCTGACCATCCCCGCCGGTGAGCTCGAGCTGTCGTTCGCGCGTGCCGGCGGGCCCGGCGGCCAGAACGTCAACAAGGTCTCGAGCAAGGTCGACCTGCGCTGGAACCCCGCCACCTCCGCCGCCCTCGGCGAGGAGGACCGCGCGTGGCTGCTCCAGAAGCTGCGCCGCCGGCTCACCAGCGACGGCATCTTGATCGTCACCTCCACCGCGACGCGCGATCAGATCGTCAACCGCGCCGACGCGATGAGCAAGCTCGCCCTCATCGTCGCGGCGGCCCTCGATCGGCCCAAGCCCCGCAAGCCGACGAAGCCCAGCAAGGGCGCCAAGCGCCGCCGCCTCGCCGACAAGCGCCGCCAGGCCGAGAAGAAGGCGAACCGCCGCCCCGGCTCCGACTGATCTGTCCTTCCCAACTTCCCAGAAGGACAAGATGAACCGGAAACGTCCTTCCCAGAAGGACAAGATGGACCAGAAACGTCCTTCCTAGAAGGACAAGATTGGGCTAAAACATCCTTCCCGGAAGGACAAGATGGACCGGAAGCGTCCTTCCGGGAAGGACAATGGACGAGCTCCTACTCGACGAAGTGGTCGCGGATGCCCACGCACGGTCCTTGCCGGCGCTCACCCCTCGGCGGGTGAAGCTCCCATGGTTGCCGCGGAAGGTCGATGCGATCGTCGGCATGCGGCGCGCTGGCAAGACGTGGCTGATGTTCCAGCGCATGCGCGAGCTGGTCGAGGCCGGTACCCCCCGCGAGGACCTCCTCTACATCAACTTCGAGGACGAGCGCCTGGGCGAGGTGACCTCAGCCCACCTGTCGAAGATCGTGGAGGCGCACTACCGGCGCAACCCGGAGGGCCGGTCGCGGCCGGGCGCGCTGTTCTTCGACGAGATCCAGCTCGTCGATGGCTGGGAGCGGTTCGTCCGCCGCCTCGTGGATACCGGAGCCGCGCACGTCTGCGTGACGGGGTCATCCGCGAAGCTCTTGAGCCGCGAGATCGCGACCAGCTTGCGAGGTCGCTCGCTGGCGACCGAGCTGTTCCCGTTCGGGCTCGTGGAGGTGCTTGAGCACCGGGGGATCGAGGTCGAGCCGCGTCCTGCAGCGAACGTCCGTTCTACCATCGAGCACGCGGCGAGCGAGTACCTGCGCCGCGGCGGCTTCCCCGAGGTCCAGCTGCTCGACGAGCCGACGCGTGTCCGCGTGCTGCAGAGCTACCTCGATGTCGCGATCCTTCGCGATCTGATCGAGCGCCACCAGATCGCGAACTCGGTCGCGCTCCGGCGGTTCGTGCGCCAGCTCATGAACGCGCCGGCCAGCCTGTTCAGCGTCCACAAGCTGTACGACGACCTCAAGTCCCAGGGGCTGACCGTCAGCAAGGATTCGCTGCACGCGTGGCTGGATCACATCCAGGACGCGTTCGTGTTCTTCGCGGTCCCGATCCACACCAGCTCGGAGCGCGCCCGCCAGGTCAACCCGCGCAAGATGTACGCGGTCGATCCCGGCCTGGTCACGGCGTGCGCGCGGCGCGGCAGCGCCGACGTGGGGCACCTCCTCGAGATCGCGGTCTTCGTGGAGCTGCGGCGCATGACGCCGGAGCTTTCGTACGCGCGCACGGCGTCCGGCTACGAGGTCGACTTCGTGACGCCGTCCGGCCTGGTTCAGGCGTGCGCCTCGATCGATGATCCGGCGACGCGCGAGCGTGAGGTGCGCGCGCTCCGCGAGGCGATGTCGACGCTCGGCTACGAGGACGCGACGATCGTGACCCTCACGACCGACGAGGAGATCCGGGTCGATGAGGGGACGATCCGGGTCGTCCCCCTGTGGCGCTGGGCCATCGAGCGGGCCGCGCCCTGAGCCGCGCCGCCTAGTAGCGGTAGTGGTCCGGCTTGTACGGGCCGTCGACGTCGATGCCGAGGTACTCGGCCTGCGCCTTCGACAGCGTGGTCAGCTTCACGCCGACCTTGGCGAGGTGGAGGCGGGCCACCTTCTCGTCGAGCTTCTTCGGCAGGACGGAGACGGTGCCGGTCTGGAACGACATCCCGGTGACGTCGTCCTTGCCGTGGTTGGCGTTCGCCCAGAGCGCCATCTGCGCCATGACCTGGTTCGTGAACGAGTTCGACATCACGAACGACGGGTGGCCCGTCGCGCAGCCGAGGTTGACGAGGCGGCCGCGCGCGAGCAGCGTGATGCGCTTGCCGTTCGGGAAGATGAACTGATCGACCTGCGGCTTGATGTTCTCTTCCTTGATCTCCTTGTTGCCCTCGAGCCACGCGACCTGGATCTCGCTGTCGAAGTGGCCGATGTTGGCGAGGATCGCCTCGTCCTTCATCGCGAGCATGTGCTCGCTGCGGATCACGTCCATGCAGCCGGTGGCCGTGACGAAGATGTCGGCCATCGGCGCCGCGTCCTCCATCGTCACGACCTCGTAGCCCTCCATCGCCGCCTGCAGCGCGCAGATCGGATCGATCTCCGTGATGAGGACGCGCGCGCCCAGGCCGCGCGCCGCGTGGGCGCAGCCCTTGCCGACGTCGCCGTAGCCGGCGATCACGACGACCTTGCCGGCGACCATCACGTCGGTCGCGCGCTTGATGCCGTCGAACAAGGACTCGCGGCAGCCGTACAGGTTGTCGAACTTCGACTTCGTGACCGAGTCGTTCACGTTGATCGCCGGGAACAGGAGCGTGCCGGACTTCGCCATCTCGTAGAGCCGGTGCACACCGGTCGTGGTCTCCTCGGAGACGCCCTTGATCTCGGCGGCGATCTTCGTGAAGCGCTGCTTGTTCTGCTCGAGGCTCTTCGTGAGCAGGCTGAAGATCACGCGCGCCTCCTCGTTCGGCGCCGTCGCCGGGCTCGGCGCCTGGCCGGCGCGCTCGGACTCGGCGCCCTTGTGGACGAGCAGCGTCAGGTCGCCGCCATCGTCGAGGAGCAGGTTCGGGCCGTTGCCGCCCTTGAACGCGACGATCTGCGCCTCGATGTTCTGCCAGTACTCCTCGAGCGTCTCGCCCTTCCACGCGAACACCGGCACGCCGGCCTGCGCGATCGCGGCCGCGGCCTCGTCCTGCGTCGAGTAGATGTTGCACGACGTCCACGTCACCTCGGCGCCGAGCGCGACCAGGGTCTCGATCAGGACCGCCGTCTCGATCGTCATGTGGAGGCAGCCGGCGACGCGGGCGCCCTTGAGCGGCGCCTTGCCCCGCCACTCGTCGCGGAGCGCCATCAGGCCGGGCATCTCCTTTTCGGCCATGCGGATCTTCTTGCGGCCGAGCTCGGCCAGGGAGATGTCCTTGATCTTGAAAGCGGGGAACTCGTTGCGCGTGTCCATGGGTCTTCTCCGAGGTTCGTTTACGTTCGTTGCGTTAGCGGTGGGCCGGCGCCGGCTTTCGGCCGACGGCGAGCTGGAGGGGGACATGCTGCGCGCTGGGCCCGGCGAGCCCGGCGGGCGAGCGCGGGAGGAGCGGGTGCAGTGCGACGATCTCGAGCGACGCCGCCGTGAGGTGCGCGCGCAGCTTGTCGGCCGGGAAGCCGAGCCACACGTCGCCCTGCTCGCGCAGTGACTCGTCGTCGTGCGGCAGGTAGTCGACGACGATGACGTGGCCGCCGGGGCGCAGGAGCCGCGCGGCCGCCAGGACGACGTCCTGCGGGCGCGCCGCGTAGCGGAGCACGCGCGCCATCACGACGACGTCGGCGCCACCGCGCTGCGACAGCTCCTGCACGAGCGCCGGATCGTCGACCTCGCCCTCGCGGAGCCGCACGTTCGGCAGGCCCCACTGCGCGATCCGCGCCGCGCACCGGGCGAGCCGCGCCGGGCTGCGATCGACGGCGACGACGCGCTCGAACAGCGGCGACAGGAGCGGCAGGAGCGAGCCCTCGCCGGTGCCGACGTCGACGGCGAGCGCCGGCCCCGCGGCGCGGCGATCCGCGCCGTGCGCGCCGCTGCCGGCCGCCGCGCCGCTGCCGGCCGCCGCGCCGTGCGCCGCGGGCGAGAGCAGCGGCGCCAGGATCGCCAGCCACCCGAGCAGTTCCCGGTCCGCCGTCGCCGGCTCGAGCTCAGCCACGGGCTGATCGAAGTACTGCCGCGAGAGCTCCTCGCGCTGCGCCACCACGCCGGCCACCCGCGCCAGGCTCCCGTCCCGGGTGCACAGCATCCGGCCCTCCTCGAGGGCGGCGCCAAGGATGACGTCGGGCGTGACATGGGCGCGCAGCAGCGTGCGGGTGCCGTCGCGGCGCGCGTTCAGGAGCCCCGCCTCGCGCAATGGCTGCGTCTTCTTCGTGACTTGCGGCTGGCTCTCGCCGATGAGCGAAGCCAGCTCACCGACGGTCAGCTCCTCCTCGGCGCAGAGCGCAAGGAGCCGCAGGCGATCCTCGTCTCCAAGGAGACGGAAGAGCTCCACGCGGGCCGGCTGCACGAAAGTTCTTATATTCCACCATTCGAATGATGGCAAGTTGAAATGAGATCCATGCGTCCAGACAACCCTTTGTCGCGCCTGCCGGTAGCGAGCAGCGTTTGACTGCCAGGGGGGCGCCCCCTAACATCGACCGGGTTCGCAATGTCATCGGGTTCGGACGGCAAGCCACCCAGTGGTAGCCAGCCGGGGAGGCCTGCCGCCGAGACCCCGCAGCGGCTGGTCGTCCGCTCGGGCGACGGCAACAGCAGCACCGGCGCCGATCTGAGCGCGGACACCGCGGTCGCGAGCCGGCAGTCGATGGCGGCGGCGGCGCGGGCGGAGACGCCGGTGGCCGGCATGCCGGCCCTGGTCGAGATGGTCGGCGCGACCCTGTCGGGCCGCTACCTCGTCATCCGCAAGATCGGCCAGGGCGGCATGGGTGCCGTCTACGAGGCGACGCACACGGCGATCGGCAAGCGCGTCGCGGTCAAGGTCCTCCTCGAGAAGTACGCCCGGCGCGAGGCGATCGTCGCCCGGCTCAAGAAGGAGGCGCAGCTCGCCTCCTCGGTCCAGAACGAGCACATCATCGACGTCACCGACTTCGGCCAGACCGACGACGGCCGGACGTTCGTCGTGATGGAGTTCCTCGAGGGCGAGTCGCTCGCCGAGTGCCTCGCGCGCGAGACCCGGCTGCCCGAGCAGCGCGTCCTTAGGATCGCCCAGCAGGCGGCCTCGGCGCTCTCCGCCGCGCACGCCTCGGGCATCGTCCACCGCGACATCAAGCCGGAGAACCTGTTCCTGCTCCGCCGGAAGGAGCAGGACTTCGTCAAGGTCGTGGACTTCGGCATCTCGAAGTCGCTCCGCGCGAGCGGCGAGGAGGAGGAGGCGCCGCGCCTGACGCAGACGGGCATGGTGCTCGGCACGCCGCTCTACATGTCTCCCGAGCAGGCGCGCGGCGACGACGAGCTCGATCACCGCGTCGACATCTACGCGCTCGGCGTGATCATGTACGAGGCGGCGACCGGCCGCGTGCCGTACATCGGCAACAACTACCTCTCCGTCATCTCGCAGGTCCTGAACGAGGAGTGCAAGCCGCCGCGCGCGATCGTCCCCGAGCTGTCCGAGGAGTTCGAGGCGATCGTGATGCGCGCGATGTCGAAGGACAAGCACGACCGCTACGAGAGCACGCAGGAGATGCTCGCCGACATCGCCACGGTGCTCGACGATCCGACGCACTCGACGGAGCGCGCGAAGATCACCGGCCCGCGGCGCAAGATCCCGAAGAAGAGCTCGCTCAAGGTCGCGGTGTGGGCCGGCTCGATCGCGCTGATCGTGATCGCGCTGCTCCTCCTCGTGAACTTCACGATGGGCGGCTCCCCGGTCAAGAAGCGGCCGGTCGTGGTGCCCCCGGACGCCGGGGTCGCGACCGTGGACGCGGCGATGACCGTCCCGGCCGACGCGACGGTCGAGCAGTTCAAGATGGTCGCGCTGCGGATCGTGACGGTGCCGCCAGGCGCGACGATCATCAAGGACGGCGTGCCGCAGAGCGACATCACGCCGGCGACGGTCGACATCGTCGACAAGGAGAAGGACGTCAAGTTCATCCTCCAGCTCGACGGCTACAACGAGCACGAGTTCTCGGTGAACCCGAAGGAGAAGCTGCCGAAGGACAACAAGTTCACCTTCACGCTGAAGAAGCCGGCGAAGGGTGAGCCGATCCGGCAGACGCCGCGCATCCCGCCGGCCGGCGGCGGCAGCGGCAGCGGTGCGAGCACCGGCTCGGCCGCGCGGCCGCCGGATCCGACGGGCGGCGAGCTCGGCGGCAACCCGCTGCGCAGCGGCAGCGCGCCGGTCGCTCCGACTCCGAGGCGGTGACCGCCGTGCGGATCGTCGCCGCGCTCGCCGCGATCCTCGCGCTCGGGGCCGTCTCGCGGGCGGCGGCGCAGCCGGCCGCGCAGCCGGCGGCACAGCCGGCGGCGCAGCCCGCGGCTCCGGCGGCCGACACCGGATTCATCGGCGGCGGCGCCGATCTGCTCGAGGTCGACGACTGCCCGCAGCTCGATCCGGCGGTCACCGAGGCGCAGCTCACCGCGCGGTTCAACGCGCTCTACGAGCGCGCCGAGGTGCTCTACACCCAGGGCGACTACGCCGGCGCGGTCCGCGAGTTCATCGCCGGCTACTGCGTCGCCGGCGGGTTCGAGGCCGGGCGGTCCGTCCGCTACAAGCTCCTCCGGGACATCGGCCAGGCGCACGAGCGCAGCCTCGAGTACGAGCAGGCGATCGGCTACTTCGAGCGCTTCGTGCGCGACTTCCCGGCCGGCATCAGCCAGGCGGACAAGCGCAACGTCGAGAGCCGCGTGCTCGTGCTGCAGAAGCTGCGCGGGCAGATCCTCGTCGAGACGCAGCCGCCTGGCGCGGTCGTGACGATCTCCAACGAGAGCCGCGTCGCCAACAGCGGCCGGTCCGGAAAGCCGATCGATGTCCTGAGCGGCCGGTACACGATGCTCGTCGAGCTGGCGGGCTACCAGCCGCACACGCAGCCGATCGAGGTGCGGATCGGCAAGCCGTCGGCGTACTTCGTGCCGCTCCTGCCGCTGCGCGGCCGGCTCTCGGTGCAGGTCGAGCCAGGCGACGCCAAGGTCTTCCTGCGCGATCGCAACGTCGAGCGGTTCGCGGGGCTGGGGCGCGTCGACGAGGAGCTGCCGACGGGCAAGTACGTGCTGATCGCCGAGGCCGAGGACCGGCTGCCGGTGCGGCGCCCGATCGAGGTCCTGCCGGATCAGGTGAGCCGGATGCAGATCGATCTGCCGCTCAGGCCGCGGTTCGCCCGCCGCCAGCTCGTGATGTTCGCGGCGGCCGGCGCGGCGGTCTCGATGGGGGGCCTCGTGCACGCGTACGGCAGCCCCCCGATCTCGTTCTTCGGCGGCGTCCTCGGCGGGGCCGCGGGGTTGTTCGGCAGCTACCTCTACCTGCCCGAGCAGGTGCCGCTCGGGATGAGCAACCTCACGATCACGTCGGGCGCGGCCGGCGTGGTCGCGGGCGTCGCGGGCGCGCGCTTGTTCACGAACGAGCTGCGGGCCGTCCTGCCGGTGATGGGCCTGACCACGGCGCTCGGCGCTGGCATCGGCTACTACGCCGGGCGCAGGACGGACGTCTCGCCCGGCGACGCGGCGCTCGTCGGCTCGAGCGTCCTGTGGGGCACCACCGTCGGCGCGCTGTTCGCGCTGTCGTTCGGGACGGACGATCGCGTGATCTCGTCGGGGCTGGTCCTGACCGGCCTCGGCATGGGCACCGCGAGCGGCGTCCTCATGGCCCGCTTCTTCGAGGTCAGCCGGCGGCGCACCGTCCTGATCGACATCGGCGGCCTGGTCGGCGTGATCGGCGGCCTCGCGGCCCAGAGCATCGCGTACCCGCAGTCGAGAGCCGGGCAGAGCTCGGAGGACTCCGAAGAGCACGCGGCGAACTTCATGCTCGGCGGCGTCGCGATCGGCCTGATGGGCGCGGGCATCCTGACGCGGTCGCTCGACGTGCCGCAGCTCCCGGTGAAGCCGGCCGTCGGCGCGGCGTCCACCGTGAGCGGCGCGGCGGCCCCGACGTACGGGATCTCCGGATCGTGGTGAGCGGCCGTCCGCGCGGCCGTCCGAGCGGCTGAGCGCTCGGCCAGCGGCCGGCTGCACCGCCCCGGGGTCGGTGGATCTGCGCTGGTAGCCGGCGCGGCGATCCCCCAAGATCGACGCCATGGAACAGCGCCAGAGCGCGTGCCCGCTCGACTGCCCGGACACGTGCAGCCTGACCGTCACCGTCGAGGACGGGCGCGTCACCGCCGTCGACGGCGACCAGCGCGGCCCGATCACCGACGGCTTCATCTGCGGCAAGGTCCGCAAGATCGCCGATCACCTCTACGGCGAGGATCGCGTGCTCGCGCCGCTCGTGCGCACCGGCCCCAAGGGCGCCGGGCAGTGGCGCACCGCGAGCTGGGACGAGGCGCTCGCGCTGGTCGCGGAGCGGCTCGCGGCGATCCGCCGCACGTCCGGCGGCGAGGCGATCCTGCCGTACCACTACGGCGGCTCGAACGGCTGGCTCACCGAGGGCGCGCTCGCGACGCGGCTGTTCCGGCGGCTCGGCGCCTCGATCTGCGATCGCACGCTGTGCGCGGCGGCGACGACCGCCGCGGTGCGCGGCCTCTACGGCGCGATGCCCGGCGTCGCGCTCGAGGACTACGAGCACGCGCGGCTGATCGTCCTGTGGGGCGTGAACCCGTCGGCGACCGGGATCCACCTGGTGCCGGTGATCGAGCGCGCGCGCGAGGCCGGCGCGAAGCTCGTCGTCGTCGATCCACGGCGCACGCCGCTCGCCCGGCGCGCCGATCTGCACCTCGCGCCGCGGCCGGGCACCGATCTGCCGCTCGCGCTCGCGGCGATCCACGCCGCGTTTTCCCGCGGGCACGCCGACCGCGCGTTCCTCGATCGGCACGCGACCGGCGCCAGCGAGCTTGAGCGCCGCGCGGCGCCGTGGACGCTCGCCGCGGCCGCCGAGGTCGCCGGGATCGAGGCGGGCCTGATCGATCGCTTCGTCGAGCTGTACGCGGCGAGCGCGCCGGCCGCGATCCGCGTCGGCTGGGGCCTCGAGCGCAACCGCAACGGCGGCAGCGCCGTGGCGGCGGTCCTCGCGCTGCCGGCGGTGTACGGCAAGCTCGGCGTGCGCGGCGGCGGCTACACGATGTCGAACGGCGACGCGCGCTGGACGGTGAGCGCCGAGGGCGGCATCGGCGAGCCCGCGCCGCGGACGCGCGTGGTCAACATGAGCGATCTGCCGGGCGCGCTGCGCGAGCTGCGCGATCCGCCGATCGAGTGCCTGTTCGTCTACAACTGCAACCCGGTCGCGACCGCGCCGGACCAGCGCGGCGTGATCGAGCAGCTCTCGCGCGAGGATCTGTTCGTCGTGGTCCACGAGCAGGTGATGACCGACACCGCGCGGCTCGCCGACGTGGTCCTCCCCGCGACGGCGTTCCTCGAGCACCGCGACCTGAAGCGCGGCTACGGCCAGATGCGGATGTTCGACAGCCCGGCGGTCGCGGCGCCGCCCGGCGAGGCGCGCAGCAACAACCAGCTGTTCGGCGCGCTGCTCGAGCGCCTGGGTCTCGTGCGGCCCGAGGACGCGATGACCGAGGACGCGCTCGTCGCGCAGACGTTCGCGGCGAGCCCGCGGGGCGGCGAGCTCGCGGGGCAGCTCGCGGCACAGGCCGTGGCGGCGCCGCCCGACGGGCCGCGGCCGATCCCGTTCGTCGACGTGTTCCCCGGCACCGCGGACGGCAAGATCCACCTCGTGTCGGAGGCGCTCGATCGCGAGGCGCCGGAGGGCCTCTACACGTACCGCGCCGATCCGGCGACGGCCGCGTTCCCGCTGGCGCTGATCTCGCCCGCGCTGTCGACGCAGATCAGCTCGACGTTCGGCCAGCTCCGCAAGGCGCCCGGCGCGCTCGAGATGGCGCCCGCCGACGCCGCGGCGCGGGGCCTCGCCGACGGCGATCGCGTGCGGATCTGGAACGCGCTCGGCGAGGTCCGCTGCCAGGTCCGGATCGCGCCGGACGTGCGCCCCGGCGTCTGCGTCCTGGCCAAGGGGCTGTGGCGCAAGCACACCGAGAACGGGCTGACGGCGAACGCGCTGATCCCGGCGACGTTCGCGGACCTCGGCGGGCAGGCCACGTACAACGACGCGCGCGTCGAGGTCGCCAAGCTATAGTCGCCAAGCTATAGGAGGCCGGTCACGGCGAGCGCGAGCGCGACGCCGGCGCCGATCGCGAGCAGCGCGCCGAGCACGAGCAAGGCGCCGCTCGTCCGTGGCTCGGGTGAGGCGGCCGGCGCGCCGCCGGACCGGTCCGCCGCGGGCACGGTGCTGGTCGCCGAGGCGGCCGGCGCGCCGAGCGAGGGCGGCCGCACGGACGCCGGCACGCCGACGCCGAGCACGGTGCCGGGGATCGGCATGGGCGCGTCGCCAGCCAGCGCCGATCCGGGCGGCGGCTGGCCGGCGCGCGGCATGGAGGGCGGCCGGAGCCCGGGCGAGCTATTCGCCGAGCCGGGCGGCAGCGCGGCCGAGCTGCCGCTGCCGCGGCCGTGCGTCGAGCCGGCGGGCCCGTACGCCGATCCGTGCGGCGGCTGCGAGGCGGCCGCGGCGCCGTGGCTCGAGGCGCCTGGCCCCGAGCCGGGCGGCGCGGCGCCGTGGCTCGAGGCGCCCGGCCCCGAGCCGGGCGGCGCGCTCGAGGCCCGCGGCGCGCCCGATCGCGCCGACGCCTCCCCGCGCAGCGGCGCGGTCAGGATCGGCTGCTGCGGCCCGCCGCTCGGGAGCACCGGCTCCGCGCCGAGCCGCGACGGCCGCACGTTGCCGATCGGCTGCGCCGGATCGGTCAGCGGCTCCGCGCTCGGCCCCGCGACGACCTCGACGATCGGCGGCGTGATCGGCGCCAGGCTCGGCACCTCCATCCCGGCGGCCGTGCGCGACGGCAGCGTGGCGCGCAGGCGCTTGATGACCGCGCGGATCGCGGCCAGGGACGGGCGCGCGCCCGGCTCCTTCGCGAGCATCGCCGCGACGAGCTGCACCAGCTCGACGGGCAGCGCCGGGACCAGGTCGGCCAGGGACGGCGGCGTCTCCACGGCGTGGGCCTGCAGCGTCGCGAACGAGTCACCGAGCGACGGGAACGGCCGCACGCCGGCGAGGATCTCGAACGCCACGACGCCGAGCGCGTAGATGTCGGTGCGGTAGTCGACGCCGATGCCGCGCGCCTGCTCGGGGGACATGTACTCGGGCGTGCCGAGCATGACGCCGGTCTTCGTCTGGAACGGCGCCTTCTTGCCGGCGTCGGGCATCAGCTTCGCGAGGCCGAAGTCGAGCAGCTTCACCTCCGGCCAGCGGCCGGGGCGCTCGACGAGGAACACGTTGTCGGGCTTGAGATCGCGGTGGACGAAGCCCTTCTCGTGCGCCGCCGTCAGCGCCGACGCCATCTCGTCGAGCACCGACGCCGCCTCGCTCGGGTGCAAGGCGCCGCGCCGCAGCCGCTTGCGCAGCGACTCGCCGACGAGCAGGTCCATGATGTGGTACGCGCGCCCGTCGGGGAGCTTGCCGAACGCGAAGATGTCGATGATGTTCGCGTGGCCGATCTCGTTGACCGCGCGCGCCTCCTGGATGAACCGCTCGACGACGATCGGCGACTTCGAGACCTCCGGCTTCAGCACCTTGACGGCGGCGCGCTTGCCGATCACCGGGTGGGTCGCGCTGTAGACGAAGCCCATGCCGCCCTTGCCGATCTCGCCGTCGATGATGTAGCCGCCGATGTCAGTGCCGGGCCCCAGGCGCGAGTCCCGCTTGGTCTCCTCCTCGTCGGCGCCCCTCAGGGAGAGGGGCGCCGCGATGGTCGTGGGTCGCTCGTCCTCGTCCACCACGCGCTCGCTATTGTACGATCACAGCGTCTCGAGGAATGCGATCAGCGCGTCCCGATCGCGCCGGGGCGCGTGCCGGAATGCTTCGCGGGATGGCTGGGCCTCGCCCCCATGCCAGAGGATGGCTTCGGCGATCGTGCGTGCCCTCCCGTCGTGGAGGAACGTGGCGTCCGGGTTCACGAGCTGCGCGAGCCCCAGACCCCACAGGGGCGGCGTGCGCCACTCGATGCCGGTGGCGAGGAAGTCACTCCGCGCGTCGGTGAGGAGGTCTCCGACGTCATGGAGCAATAGATCGGTGTACGGGTGGATCGTCTGTCCGGCGAGCTGCGGGAGCTCGTGCGCGCCGGTGACGAGCGCCGGCGTGTGGCAGCCCGCGCAGCCGAGGTCGTCGAACAGATCGCGGCCGCGCCACGCCGCCTCGGTGCGCGGGGCGGCGCGCGGGACGGCGATCGTGGTGATGAAGAAGGCGCTGTCGCCGAGCTGGAGGTCGCTGACGTCTCGGTTGCCGTCGGCGTCGGGGAACATCGCGTTCGAGAGCCCCATGTCGGCGGCGAACGCGCCGGCCGTCTGCTCGCGCACCGTGGCGACGCTCGCCTTGTGGCCGAAGCGGCCGGCGCGCGTCGCCTGCGCCGCCGTGTCCCAGACCAGGTTGACGCGGCCGGAGATGCCGTCGCCGTCGGCGTCGTCCGGGTCGGCGAGCGCGTGCAGCGCGGCCTCGGGGACCGCCTCGAGGAGCCCCAGCCCGATGAGCGGCGGCGCCTGCCGATAGGACATCTGCATCGCGATCGGGAGCGGCTCGCCGCCCGGCAGCGTGACGTCGACGCGCGGCGCGCGCAGCATCGCGACCTCGCCGTCGCCGTAGTACTCGGGCGACTCGACCCATGTCAGGCGCGCGCGGATCTCGGGGAGCTGATCGACGGCGTGATCCTGGAGCTGGGTGCCAAACCCCGGCACGGGGACCACGCCGCCGGGGACGTCGGGCGTGCCGGCGCCGAGGCTGACCCGGATCAGCGCCTGCGAGCCGCCCATGCCCGGGGCGATCTGTGACGCGCCGCGCCCGTTGCCCGGGTGGCACGCGAGGCACGCGCTGTGGTTGAACAGCGGGCCGAGCTGCGGCGGCGCCCACATGAACGCGACCGGGCCGCGGCCGAACCGGTGCCGCTCGGCCTGCGCCGCGTCGAGCGTGGGGAGCGGGTGCGCGAACGCCTCGGCGCTGCGATCGTCGACGGTGGCGTCGCCGCCCTGGCGGTCCTCGCCGGGCAGGTTGTCGCCGCAGGCGCAGAGCCCGCAGAGTCCGCAGAGTCCGGTAGCGAGCGCGGCCGAGCGCACGCTACGACGATATCAGGACTCGTCGATGCGCTCGCCAGCGATCAGCTGCTCGTACGTTTCCCGAGCGCGGATGACCGTGTACCGGTCACCCTTGACGAGGACCTCGGGGGCGCGCGGCCGCGTGTTGTAGTTCGAGGCCATCGACGCGGTGTAGGCGCCCGCGGCGCCGATCGCGATGAGCTCGCCCTGCGCGAGCTCCGGCAGCGCGCGGTCGCGCGCGAAGAAGTCGCCCGTCTCGCAGACGGGCCCGACGACGTCGGTCGTGATCGTCGGCCGATCCGGCCGCGCGACCGGCTGGATCGGGTGGAACGCCTGGTAGAGCGCCGGCCGCATGAGGTCGTTCATGGCCGCGTCGACGATCGTGAAGTGCTTCGCCTCGTTGCGCTTGCGATACAGGACGCGCGTCACGAGCGCGCCGATCGCGCCGACGATCACGCGGCCCGGCTCGGTGTAGACGGTGATCCCGCGCTCGGTGAGCGGCGCGAGCGCGGCGCGCACCGCGGCGCCGTACTCGGCCGGCGAGGGCGGCGGGCCGTCGCCTTTGCCGTAGTCGATGCCGAGGCCGCCGCCGATGTCGACGTGATCGAGCCGGATGCCGTCAGCGGCGAGCGCCTCGACGAGCGCGACCAGCCGGGCGATCGCGTCGGTGAACGGCGCCGTCTTCGTGAGCTGCGAGCCGATGTGGAAGTCGAGCCCGGCGACGCGGATGCCGGGGCGCTGCGCGGCGCCGCGCAGGAGCTCGCGCGCCTCGGCCATGCCGATGCCGAACTTGTTCTGCTTGAGGCCCGTCGAGATGTACGGGTGCGTCTGGGGATCGACGTCCGGGTTGACGCGGAGGGCGACCGCGACGCGGGTGCCGGTGCCGACGCTCTGGGCGACGCGATCGAGGACGGCGAGCTCCTCGGCCGACTCGACGTTGAACGTGCCGATGCCCGCCGCGATCGCGGCGCGCATCTCCGCCTCGGTCTTGCCGACGCCGGAGAACAGGACCTTGGCCGGATCGCCGCCCGCCTTCTGCCAGCGGAACAGCTCGCCCATCGACACGATGTCGGCGCCGGCGCCGAGCCGGGCGAGCACCGCGAGGATGCCCAGGCTCGAGTTGGCCTTCACCGCGTAGTGCGTGCGGTGCGGGATGCCGTCGAGCGCGGCGTCGAACGCGCGGTAGGCGCGCTCGAGCTCGGTGCGGCTGTAGACGTAGACCGGCGTGCCGACCTCGGCGGCGATCCGGCTGAGCGGGACGCCCTCGCAGTGGAGCTCGTCGCCGACGTATTCGAACGGTGCGGGCATGGCGCTGTTCTATAGCGCAAAGTCGGCCGCGAGCTCTCGCTCGGCGCGCTCGATCTCCGCGACGACGCGCGCGCGGGCCGGCCCGCCCGGCAGATCGCGGCGATCGACGGCGCGCACCGGATCGAGCCAGCTGGCGACGTCCGCGTCGAAGCGCGGGTGCGCGGCGCGCAGCTCCTCGAGCGTGAGCGCCGCCAGCTCCACGCCGCGCGCGCTCGCCGTGCGCACGAGGTGGCCCGCGACGTCGTGCGCCTCGCGGAACGGCACGCCGCGCGTGACCAGGTAGTCCGCGAGCTCGGTCGCGACGAGGTAGCCGGTGTCGACGGCGGCGCGGAGCACGCCGGTGTCGAACACGAGGCTCGCCACCATGCCGCGCGCGACGGCGAGGCTCGCCTCGAGCGTCTCGACGGCGTCGTAGAGCGGCTCCTGCGTCTCCTGGAGGTCCTTGTTGTAGGCGAGCGGCAGGCCCTTCACGACCGTCATCAGCGTGACCCACGCGCCGATGATGCGGCCCGACTTCGCGCGCACGAGCTCGGCGAGGTCCGGGTTCATCTTCTGCGGCATGAGGCTCGAGCCCGAGCAGTACGCCTCGCCGATGCGCGCGAACCCGAGCTCGGTGCTCGTCCACAGGACGAGCTCCTCGCCGAGCCGCGACAGGTGCACCTGCGCCAGCGCGCACGCCGAGACCAGCTCGATCGCGAAGTCGCGGTCGCCCACCGCGTCGAGCGAGTTGCGCGTGATCTGCGAAAAGCCGAGCGCGCGCGCGACGGCGTCGCGATCGATCGGCAGCGTGGTGCCGGCGAGCGCACCCGAGCCGAGCGGCGAGGCGTCCGCGCGCCGCGCCGCGTCCGCGATCCGGCCGCGGTCGCGGTCGAGCATCGCGTCGTACGCCATGAGGTGGTGCGCGAGCCGCACCGGCTGCGCGCGCTGGAAGTGCGTGTACCCCGGCATCAGCGTGTCGACGTGCGCGCGGGCCTGCGCGACCAGCGCGCGGCGCAGCTCGCGGATGCCCTCTTGGAGCCGCGCCGCGGCGGCGCGCGCGTACAGCCGCAGATCGGTGGCGACCTGATCGTTGCGGCTCCGGCCCGTGTGCAGGCGCCGCCCGGCGTCGCCGATCTCCTCGATCAGGCGCGCCTCGACGTTCATGTGCACGTCCTCGAGGGCCAGGTCCCAGGGCAGCTCGCCCGCCGCGAGCCGGGCCTCGACGCGCCGGAGGCCGTCCACGATCGCCCGCGCGTCCTCGGCGTTGATGATGCCGCGCGCGGCGAGCATCTCGGCGTGCGCGATCGATCCGGCCACGTCGTGCGGCAGGAGCCGCTGGTCGAACTCGACCGACGCGTTCATCCGCGCCGCGATCGGATCGAGCGCGCTCTCGAACCGGCGCCCGCGGGCGCCCTTGGCGTCCGACACGGCTAGCGCGCCCCGCGCTTGCGCGTCGCCCGCGTCGCCCGGGCCGTCTTGGCCGTCTTGGCGCGGCCGGTCCGCCGGTGATCCCGGGACCGCCCCGGCTGCTTCGCCTCGAGCCTGGCCAGGAGCCGCTCCACGGCTCCGCGATTGGTGGCCGCGCCGACCTGCGTGACGAGGGTCGTGAGCTGCTCGAGATCGCTGCACGCCCTGATCGAGCGCCGCACCCGCCCGCGCGGGAGGCCGAACCGCTGCTCGGCGATCTGCAGGAAGACCTCGTGCATCGCCTCGATCCCCGCTTCGCGTCCCTCCTTGAGGCCCTTCTTGATCCCCTTCTCGAGGCCCGCGCCGAAGTAGCGTCGAGCGAAGTCGCTCTTGTACTCGTAATCGCTGTATTGCATCTGATGCTCCAGGATACGTCCCGCGACCTCGTCCAGAGCTCCGCGGATCAGATCGAAGCAGACCCTAGCACGCTCATCGGGCAGCTCACTGATCATGTCGATCGCTGCGATCGCGATCTCCACACCCCCCGGACTGTTGCCGTGCGCGAGCGCGGACAAAAGGGCCATCCCAGGCTCCTTGCGTGCGCGCCCGAGCGACACCCGGGGGATCTGCTCGGGCCCGATCACGAGCGGGGTGAACGGAGATCCCGGCTGCACGGTCCCGATCGGCGTGGCGGCCCACCGCGCGACGCCCGGATCCGGGGCGATCACGACCAGGCAGGTCTGGCAGCGCAGGCGCGCGTGGAGGGCGGCGGCGTAGAGCGGCCACGAGCGCCGCTTGCGGCGATCCCGGCCGAGCTCCGTGTCCGGCTATCGGACGAGGCTGGTTCAGCCTTCCGGAGCTCCCCGCGCCCGCAGTATAACGGCCGCGCAAAGGTAGGTGCGCATGTCCGAGCGTGTACAGATCCCGTCGAGCACCGGTGACCTGTCCGGTGTGCTCGTCGTCCCGAGCGGCGACGCGAAGGCCCCTGGCGTCGTCGTGATCCAGGAGTGGTGGGGCGTCAACGATCAGATCCAGACGGTCGCGCAGCGGTGGGCCGACGCCGGCTTCCTGGCGATCGTGCCGGACCTCTATCACGGCCAGGTCGCGAAGGACGCCGACGAGGCGAGCCGCATGATGAAGGCGCTCGACTTCCCCAAGGCCGTGCAGGAGATCGCCGCGGCGGCCGCTCATCTGCGCGCGCACCCGCGGAGCACCGGCAAGGTCGCCGTCAGCGGCTACTGCCTGGGCGGCGCGCTCAGCTTCGCGACGGCCGTGAACGTGCGCGGCCTCGCCGCCGTGGTCCCCTACTACGGCCTGCCCGGCGACCTCGACTGGTCGAAGGTCGACGCGCCCATCCAGGCGCACTTCGCGACGCACGACGACTGGGCCACCGTCGCTGGCGCGCAGAAGATCAAGGACGCCGTGTCCGTCCCGATGGAGCTGCGCGTCTACGACGCGCAGCACGCGTTCTGCAACGATCGCCGGCCCGACGTCTACAACGCCGACGCCGCGACGCTCGCCTGGGACCGCACGCTCGCGTTCGTCCGCGAGCACACGCGCTGAGCCCGGCGCGCGCCCGGTCCGCCGCTCGCTGGAGGCGGCTCATCGAGCGGCGCGCCAGCGAGGCCCGCGTCCGTGCGGCGCAGCCTCCCGTCGAGACGCGGGCTCAGGACGGAGCCGGCGAGACGGCGCCCGTCAGCGTGCCGCGGAAGACCCGGATGAGCCCGATGCCACCGCCGCCGGCACCGCCGCTGTTGGTGTCGTTGACGCCGTTGCCGCCGTCCGCCATGCCGCCGCCGCTGCCGCGACCTCCGTCACCGCCATTGGTGGTGCCGCCGCCCCCGCCGGGAGCCGCGTTCTGGTCGATGGGCTCCGGCCCCGGATTCCCTGGCGTCGTATTGCCGCTGCCTTCGCCGCCGCCGGCGCCGTTCGCGAACACGGCGCTGTTGTTGGTGATCATCGGCGAGTCCAGCACGATCATGCCGCCCGAGCCACCACCGCCGGCACCGACGCTGCCTGTGATGCCAGGATGACCGCCTTCGCCGGAGGCATTGATGGCCGCGTCGATCAGGATGGACGTCTCCGCGATCAGGTACACGGCGCCGCCGCCGCGTCCTCCCTTGCCGCCCGTTCCGGGTGCATCCTGGCCGCGGCAGCCACCGCGCAGGGTGTTGACGGCGGTGCGCTTCGTGCCGGGGGCGCCGCCGGTGCCGCCGGTCCCGGCGCCGCCGATCCCGCCGGCGCCGATGAACGATCCGCCCGCTCCACCGCCGTTGACGGCCGGGTTCGTGCCTCCATCGCATCCGCCGGTGGGATCGGAGCCCGCACCCGTCTGCGTGTTCACGTACGGGGCGGCGCCGCTGCGGCGGCTCGCCGCCTCGAGCGTGCTCCCGACATCGATCGTCTTCGTCGCGACGAGCACGAGCGGCTTGGTGCCGACCGCCCGGACCGTGGCTTCGATCTGGATCGTCTCGGCGGCGATCACGCAGAAGCCGTTGGCTTGCGTCACAGTCGTCGAGCACAGCGAAGAGGTGCCGGTATCGATCGTGCCTGAGAGCATCACGGGCCCGGTCGGCGCCGTCGGGAAGCACGGCTTCACGAGGCCGTTCGTGGCGCCGTAGCACACCTGGTTGACCGGGCCGTCGCCCATGCCGCCGTCGTCGCGCTGCTCGTCACCGACGCAGCGGCCGCTGTTGCCGCCCGAGTTGTCGCCGTAGCGCTGGCCGCTCGGCATGCAGCTCGGGTCGGTGTAGCTGCAGAGGCTGTTCGCCTCGCACTTGCCGCCCGTTCCGTCATTGCACTGGGTGTTGTCTTGGCAGGTGAACGCGCTGTTGCTGCCGAACGGGCTACAGCCCGCAAGACCAGCCGCAGCAAGGACTCCGGCCATTAGCGGCAGGGCTCTCGCCATGCTTCATTGTACTGCAGGCGCAGCCGTTTTCGTCTATCGTTAAGGACCTTGGACCTTCGGGCCCAGGACGGTTTCCAGTGGCCAACCCAGCAGTCAGGCGCGCTCGATTCCTTGCCCCGGGTGACAAGCTCGGGAAGCACGACCTGATCCGCCAGATCGCGGTCGGCGGGATGGCCGAGCTGTACCTCTCGCGGACCACGGGGCTCGAGGGCTTCGAGAAGCTCGTCGTGCTGAAGCGGATCCTCCCCCAGCTCGCGAACAACGCGAGCTTCGTCAACATGTTCCTCAACGAGGCGCGGCTCGCGGCCACGCTCCAGCACCCGAACATCGCCCAGGTCTTCGACATCGATCAGGACGGCGCCGACTACTTCTTCTCGATGGAGTACATCCACGGCCAGGATCTCGGGCACCTGGTCGCGAGCGCCCACGAGAGCGGCGTCCCGATCTCGCTCGACGCGGCGCTGACGCTGGTTGCCGGGTTGTGTGCGGGACTGCACTATGCGCACGACAAGGTTGGACCGGACGGCCAGCCGCTCAACGTCGTGCACCGCGACGTGTCGCCGTCGAACGTGCTCGTCAGCTACGACGGCGCCGTCAAGCTCGTCGATTTCGGCATCGCGCGCGCGGGCTCGAACCCGGCGACGACGCGCGGCGGCCTCAAGGGCAAGATCGCGTACATGTCGCCGGAGCAGTGCCGCGGCAAGGCGACGCTCGATCGGCGCAGCGACATCTTCTCGATCGGCACGATCCTCTACGAGCTCACGACGAGCCAGCTGCCGTTCACCGACGAGACCGAGTATGGCGTCCTGAACCAGATCGTCAACCGCGACGCCGAGCCGCCGAGCCGGCTCATCGCGGGCTACCCGCCCGCGCTCGAGGCGATCGTGATGCGCGCGCTCGCCCGGGATCCGGATCAGCGGTACGCGACGGCGGTCGAGATGCAGAAGGACGTCGAGGACTTCGCGCACGAGAACCGGCTGCGCATCTCGCCGCTCGTGCTCGGGCGCCTGATGGGCACGCTGTACCCGACGCGCCTCGAGGAGTGGGACCACGCGCGCGCGCAA
The DNA here is from genome assembly GCA_035558535.1 of Kofleriaceae bacterium. Lineage (GTDB taxonomy): Bacteria > Myxococcota_A > Polyangia > Haliangiales > Haliangiaceae > JABFXX01. Next base: position 1,010 of record DATMCI010000184.1, on the reverse strand, counting down.
GGCGCGTTCTTCGTCGAGCAGCACGTCGTCCGGACGCTGATCGAGAGCCGCAGGAGCGACGGCGCGCCCGACTCGGAGCCCACCGACTCCCCCGCGGCCTCGGATCCCTCGAACGACACGGCGATCGGGCCGCCGCCCGTCGAGGAGCCCACGCAGGTGCGGCCGAGCGGGCGGATCCGCTCGCAGCCGGGAGTTTCGCAGCTGACGCCGGTGCCGGGGACGGTGCAGCCGATGCTGGGGCAGCGGGCGAGCTCACCCGTGATCGCGGGGCAGCGGGCGAGCTCGCCGGTGATCGCGGTGCAGCAGGTGATGCACCGCCCGAGCGAGCCGACGATGCGCGCGCCGGGGCCGCCCCTGCCGGGGTTGCCGCCCGTCGCGCCGGGCATGCCGGGCGCGGCGATGCAGACGCCAGCTCCGGTCTCGCGGATGGCGACGCCGGTGCCGGGGCGCATGCAGGCGCCGGTGCCGGGCCAGCCCGGCGCGGTGCCGATCGTGACGCCGTATCCGGCGCCGATGGGGGCGCCGTACATGCCCGGTGTGCCGATGGGCGGATCGCAGGTGGTCGGCGCGGGCACGCTCGTGACCAACCCGTCGGGCTCGGGCGCGAACCCGGCGCTGGTGTACCCGGTGATCGGCGCGGGGGAGGTCACCGAGCGCGTGCGCGTGCCGGTCGCGCCGGCGATGCCGGTCGAGACGACGATGGTGAAGATCGGCGGCCGCTCGCGGACGCCGCTGATCGTCCTCCTCGTGACCGGGCTCGTCGCGGCCGGGGTCGCCGGGGTCATCGTGTTCGGCGGCAAGGACAACGCCGCGGCGTCGCGCCCCACCGCGTCGGGGCCGGCGGCGGGACAGCCGGATCCGTCTGCGGCGAAGGCGGCCGAGGCGAAGGCGGCCGAGGCGAAGGCGGCCGAGGCGAAGGCGGCCGAGGCGAAGGCGGCCGAGGCGAAGGCGGCCGAGGCGAAGGCGGCCGAGGCGAAGGCGGCCGAGGCGAAGGCGGCCGAGGCGAAGCC
>DATMCI010000183.1:0-31386 GCA_035558535.1 Kofleriaceae bacterium | reverse complement strand
TCAGCGCCGCCGTCTGGGAGAGCTTCGTGCTCGTCCACCTCGATCCGGATCCGCCCCCGGTCGAGACCTACCTGGGCGCGCTCGTGGGTCAGATCGCCCCGCTCGGGCTCGGCGCGCTGCAGTTCTTCGAGCGCCGGGAGTACGTGCTCGGCTGCAACTGGAAGGTGTTCGTCGACAACTACCTCGACGGCGGCTACCACGTGCCGCACCTCCACCACGGGCTGGGGTCGATCCTCGACTACACGCACTACACGATCGAGACGTTCGACCGCTCCTGCCTCCAGTCCGCTCCGATCGATGCCGGCGGCGGCGAGGCGGCGACGGCGTCCTCCGCGCGTTCTTCAACGTCTGCCGCCACCACGCCGCCGCCGTCCTGACGGCGCCGTGCGGCAAGGTCGATCGGCTGCGCTGCCCCTACCACGGCTGGACGTACGATCTCGCCGGCCGGCTGCGCGGCGTCCCCGAGATCGAGGGCGTCCAGGGCTTCGATCGCGACACAAGTGGGCTCGTCCCCGTGAGCGTCGCCGCGTGGGAGAGCTTCGTGCTCGTCCACCTCGATCCCGATCCCGCTCCGCTCGCGGCACACCTCGGCGCGCTCGCCGGCCAGGTCGCCCCGCTCGGGCTCGGCGCGCTGCGCTTCCTCGAGCGCCGCGAGTACGTGCTCGGCTGCAACTGGAAGGTGTTCGTCGACAACTACCTCGACGGCGGCTACCACGTGCCGCACCTGCACCACGGGCTCGGCTCGATCCTCGACTACACGCGCTACACGATCGAGACCTTCGATCGTCACTGCCTGCAGTCGAGCCCGATCGACGCGGTCGGCGGCGAGGCCGACACCGCCGCCGTGCGCGAGGGGACGCGCGCCCTCTACTTCTGGCTGTACCCAAACTTCATGCTGAACTGGTACGCCGGTTACCTCGACACGAACCTCGTGATCCCGCTCGGCGTCGATCGTACGAAGGTCGTGTTCGACTTCTACTTCGACGATATCGGCGAGGCGCGCGCCGAGAAGAACCGCCAGAGCATCGCGATCTCCGAGCGGATCCAGGACGAGGACCACGCGATCTGCGAGAGCGTGCAGCGGGGCCTCGCCTCGCGCGCGTACCGCGCCGGCCGGCTGTCGGTGCGCCGCGAAGCCGGCGAACACTTGTTCCACCGCCTGCTCGCCCGGGATCTGCGGTCGGGCCTCCGTCCCGCGCGCGCCGGATCCGCCGATCACGCCTCCGGATGACGCCGTAGCTCCGCGCCCGGTGGCGCGCGCCATCACCGAGCCGCTGCGCCACACAAACCGGAGTCGCCATGCTCCAGCTACGCGCGGCACCGCGCACAATCGTGATCACGCGACGCGGACACCGGGAGGAGCGCGCGTAGATCACGCCGCGCGCGGGAGGATTGACTCCTCGTCGAGGAGGTCGCGCGCAGCCTCACCAGCCGGCGTGGATGTGGCAGCCCACGCTACGTCCGGACGCGTCGCCCCGCGAACGCAGTGAGCGCGGTGACACTCCTCTTCGATGAAGATCGGCAAATGTCACTCGATAATGACTGATGCGTGAGCGAGGCCGACTTTGTTAGTGTGATCTCTCATGATCGCTCGAAAGCTATTGTATCTGCCCCTCTTCTTCGCGGGGATCGCGGCGTGCACGGGCGAATCCGCTCGGATCAACGCGACCGAGCAGCACCTCGCCACGTGCGTCACGGTGCCGGCGAGCGCAGACGCGATGCTCTCGTCGGCATCGCCTTCATCCATGAAGGAGCGCTACGGGGCGCGGCCGGTGCTCCGCGCGAGCGATCACGAGGCGGCCCTCCTTCGGTTCGACCTCGGCGCGATCCCACAGGGCGCGGCGATCGAGAGCGCGACGCTGAAGATCTCCGCGAGCCTGGCCCCCACCGCCGGACCGACGACGATCAGCGTGCACCGCGTGCAGGCGCCGTGGAGCGAAGCGGCGGTGACGTACGAGAGCTTCAGCCAGGCCTTCGATCCCCAGGTGATCGGCGCGCTCACGGTCGACGGCCCCCACGCGCACGAGTCCGTCAACCTGACGAGCACCGTGCAGGGCTGGCAGAGCGGCGCGAGCCCGAACCACGGCGTCCTCCTCACGACGAGCGCGTCGCACGAGACGACGTTCGTCAGCCGCGAGGGCGCGGCCGCGCCGCAGCAGCCGACGCTGGAGGTCTGCTACACGCACCTGACCGATGGCTGCACGGGGAACCCGTGCCAGAACGGCGGCACCTGCACGAGCTTCGGCGACAACTACGTGTGCTCCTGTCCGGCCGGATTCGAAGGCACGAACTGCGAGATCAACACCGACGACTGCGCGGCGAGCCCGTGCCTGAACGGCGGCACCTGCACCGACGGCATCAACAGCTACACGTGCCAGTGCGCGTCCGACTGGGGCGGCCCCACGTGCGACATCGATCTCAACACGTGCGCGCAGCACCCGTGCCAGAACGGCGGCACTTGCACGAACGGCGCCGGCACGTACACCTGCACGTGCGCGCCCGGCTATGGCGGCACGAACTGCCAGATCGATCTCGACGACTGCGCGCCGAATCCGTGCCAGAACGGCGGCGCCTGCACGGACGGCGTCGCCAGCTACACGTGCAGCTGCCCGATCGGCTACACCGGCACGAACTGCGAGATCAACGTCGACGACTGCAGCGGCGACCCGTGCCAGAACGGCGGCACCTGCACCGACGGCGTCAACGGCTACACGTGCAGCTGCCTCGCCGGCTACAGCGGCGCCAACTGCGAGATCGACATCGACGACTGCGCCAGCGGCCCGTGCCAGAACGGCGGCACCTGCACCGACGGCATCAACAGCTACGCCTGCGCCTGCCCCGCCGGCTTCATGGGCACCAACTGCGAGATCAACATCGACGACTGCGCCAGCGCCCCGTGCCAGAACGGCGGCACGTGCATCGACGGCATCAACTCGTTCACCTGCCAGTGCACGATCGACTGGGTCGGCCCGCTGTGCCAGACGAACGCGTGCGAGGACCAAAACCCCTGCACGCTCGACGACAACACGCCGGCCGGCTGCACGAACACGTCGAACGCGGGCGACCCCGCGTGCCGGGCCGCGCAGGACAGCATCGCGTCGGGCGCGTTCCACAGCTGCGCGATCCGCGAGGGCGGCAAGATCTACTGCTGGGGCATGCGCGACCTCGGGCGGCTCGGCAACGGCTCGACGACCACCGGCTACGTGCTGACGCCGGTGCAGGTCACCGGCATCACCGACGCCGTCGCGATCGACGCCGGCTACGATCACGCGTGCGCCGTGCGCGCGAACGGCACCGTCGCGTGCTGGGGCGACAACCTGTACGGCCAGCTCGGCACCGGGACCACGGTCGCGTCGTCGGTCCCCGTGGCGGTGAACGGCATCACCGACGCCAAGGAGGTGGCGACGGCCCGCAACCACACCTGCGTGCTGCGCGCGAGCGGCGAGCTGCGGTGCTTCGGCCGCGGCATCGAGGGCCAGCTCGGCCAGGGCGTGTCCGCCAGCTCGCTCGCGCCCGTGAAGGTGATCGACAACGTCGATCTGGTCGGCCCGACGGCCACGCCGCAGAGCCACGCGCCGATCCCGTGGATCGGCGTGGCGGCGACCGAGTACTTCACGTGCGGCCTGCGCGCGAGCGGCCAGGTCCTGTGCTGGGGCAGCAACGGCAACGGCCAGCTCGGCTTCGGCGCCACCGGCAACCGCAACCAGCCGGCGCTCGTGGCGAGCTTCTCCGACGCGATCGCGTTCGCCGCCGGCCGCACCCACGCCTGCGCGGTCCGCGCGACCGGCAACGTCGCGTGCTGGGGCTCGAGCTTCGCGCTCGGCCGCACCGGCGCCGATCTGCTCGTGCCCGTCTTGATCGGCAACACGAGCAACCCGTTCGCGAACGCGATCACCGTCACCGCGAGCGGCGACCACACCTGCGCGACCACCACGTTCGGCCGCACCTGGTGCTGGGGCCAGAGCTCGCAGGGCGAGCTCGCGCAGACGCTCGGCTCGTCGCTGCCTGTCGCGATCCCCGGCGCCGGGCTCGTGGACGCCAGCGTCGTGACGTCGTCGGGCTTCTGCCACTCGTGCACGCTGCTCGAGAACGGCACGCTCAAGTGCTGGGGCTCCGACCCGATCATCGGCTCCTGCCGCAGCCAGCTCGGCTGGGGCACGACGAGCGGCTCGCTCACGCCCGTCACGACGCTCCTGCCGTAGCGAGCTGGCGCCAGCTGTCCTACACCGGGCGCGTCGAGCGCGCCGAACGCACCGCCCGGTGAATGACAGATTTCTGAGGCTTCCCTGACGCGCGGCCGCGGCCCGTCCCGTGCGCCCGCGCCCAAGCACGCGTCGCGCAACGCCCACGTAACACAACCCGCGCGGAACATCCGTTGCAGGGCGTCCGCCCTTACTACGATACTGTCCGAGGACGGAGGTCTCATGTCGCGCGCGAAGCTGATCCTGTCGTTTGCGGTGGTCGCCGGCTGCTCCGGTGGATCGACCCCGCCTCCCTTCGGTGTGCCGATCACGGGCGGCACCCTCCTCGTCACGAAGTCCGGCCACGCCGTCGTCTCGGATCCCGATCGCGATCGGATCGCGATCGTCGATCTGTCGACCGGCACCACGACCCGCGAGCTCCAGCTCACGCCCGGCGACGAGCCCGGCCGCGTGATCGAGGACGGCGCCGGCCGCCTCCACGTCGCGCTCCGCCGCGGCGGCTCGCTCCTCACGCTCGACAGCGCCGCCTCCGGCGAGGTCACCGCGCTCCGCCGCGTGTGCACCGAGCCGCGCGGCCTCGCGTGGGACGCCACCACGAGCTCGGTCCACGTCGCCTGCACCGGCGGCGAGCTCGTCACGTTCCCGGCCGCCGGCGGCGAGGCGACGCGCCGGCTCCGGCTCGATCGCGACCTGCGCGACGTGATCGTCTCGCCCTCCGGGCAGCTCACCGTCACCCGCTTCCGCTCCGCCGAGCTGCTCACGCTCGACGCGGCCGGCGCGGTCGTCGCCCGCACCACGCCGCCGCCCGTCCTGCGATTCACCAGCGCCGGCCCCTTCGATCCCATCGATCCCAGCGGCACCCCGCCGCAGGCGTTCGCCTCCACCGCCTGGCGCGCGATCCCGCTCGCCGACGGCCGCATCGTGGTCTCGCACCAGCGCGCCGTCGACAAGAAGCTCGGCGACCGGGACGATCACCCGGGCGGCTACGGCGGCGGCTGCAACAAGGGCCCCGTCGAGGCCGGCATGACGGTCGTGACGCCCGGGCAGTCCCCGATGCCGCTCGAGCCCGTCGCGCACGGCGCGCTCCCCGTCGACATCGCGGTGGCGCCCGGCGGCACCAGGATCGCGCTCGTGCTCGCCGGCCAGAAGACCGTGACCGTGCGCGACGCGGCGTTCGCGCTCGGCCGCCCCGATCAGGACAAGTGCGGCCCCGACGACGACGACGACGATGACGACGACGATCAGGGCGAGGACCTCGGCGCGCCCACGTCGGCATCGTTCGCGCAGAACGGCGACCTCGTCATCTATTACCCCGAGAAGCCGGCCCTCGTGGTCCGCGTCGGCGCGGGCGCCACGAAGCGCCTGATCCCGCTGAGCGGCGAGCACAGCAACGACCTCGGCCGCGCCGTCTTCCACTCGCAGACCCAGCTCGCGCTCGCGTGCGCGTCGTGCCACCCCGAGGGCCGGGATGACGGCCGCGTGTGGAAGTTCGTCGAGTCCGGCGCGCGCCGCACGCAGAGCCTCGCTGGCGACCTGCTCCAGCGCGCCCCGTTCCACTGGAACGGCGACATGACGTCGCTCGACGTGCTCATGGACAACGTGTTCGTGAAGCGCATGAGCGGCGGCGAGCTCACCGCGCACCAGAAGGTCGGGCTCGCGCAGTTCCTCGATCGGATCCCGGCCCCCGTCCCCGGCGCCGTCGTCGAGACGGCGGCCGTCGCGCGCGGCCAGACGATCTTCCAGTCGGCGCAGGCCGGCTGCGCGACCTGCCACGGCGGCGAGCTGCTCACCAACAACCAGCTCGTCAACGTCGGCACCGGCGGCAACTTCAAGGTCCCGAGCCTGCTCGGCATCAGCGACCGCGCGCCGTTCATGCACGCCGGCTGCGCCGCCACGCTCGCCGATCGCTTCAGCACGACGTGCGGCGGCGGTGACGCCCACGGCCGCACCTCGCACCTGTCGCCTGCCCAGCTCGCGGATCTGATCGCGTACCTCGAGTCGCTCTGAATCCAGCGCTGACGCGGATCCGGGCGGCAGCCACCGCCCGTGGAGAGCCGCTCGCCGAGGCCGTCCGGCACCACCTGATCCTCGGCGCCATCGCGCGGATCGCGCGCGCGCCCGAGGGCGCGTCGTTCGTCCTGCGCGGCGGCGTGCTCACGCGCGCCTGGATCGCGCCGCTGCGCCGGCCCGCGCGCGATCTCGACTACGTCGGCGACTTCCCGTTCGACGTCGACGACACCGCGCGGCGCCTGCGCCCCGCGCTCGCGACGGAGCTCCCCGACGGCGTCCGGATCGACGCCGCGCGCGCCACCTTCCGCGGCATCTGGCAGGGCACCGCGTTCCCCGGCGTCCGCGTCGAGCTCGCGCTCGGCCTGGGCCGCGCCGATCAGCAGCTCTCGATCGACATCGGCTTCGGCGATCCGCTCGTCCCGCCTGCGATGGTCATTGTACTCGGCGACGTACTCGGCGACGTACTCGGCGACGTACTCAGCGACGCACGCGACGGCATCGCCGTGCGCGCCGTGCGGCCCGAGACGCAGCTCGCGTGGAAGCTCCACGGCCTCGCCGAGATGGGCCCGAGCTGGCGGCCGAAGGACCTCGCAGATCTATGGGCGATCGCGACGCGCGTGCCGCTCGAGGCCGCCGCGCTGCCGCCCGCGATCGCCGCCGCGTTCGAGAGCCGCGGCTTTCCGATCTCTGCAGCCGCGGAAATTCTATATGCAGAACACTGGTCGACGAAGACCGCCCGCTTGAAGTGGGCGGCGCAACCGCGTGACGGCGTCCCGGACCTGGCGCAGACTCTCGCGGACGTGCGCGAGCGCCTCGCGCCCGTCCTGGAACCTCGACAACCTAGATGATCGCTCGCGCGCAGCTGCTTCATTCGGCCCTCACGTCCGACGACGACGACGCTCGCCTCGTCTACGCCGACTGGCTCGAGCAGCAGGGCGATCTGCCGCGCGCCGATCTGATCCGCGCCCAGTGCGAACTCGCGCGGCTGCCGCGCTGGGAGCGCGACGCCGCCCTCGCCGCGTGGGAGGCCGAGGCGCTGCTCGCCGTGCACGGCGCGCGGTTCCGCGACGAGCTGCCCGCGCTCCCCGGCGTCGAGTGGACCGACTTCGAGCGCGGCTTCCCGGCCACCGTGCGCGTGCAGAGCGCGCGGGCGCTGCGCGATCAGGCCGCCGCGATCGCCGCCGCCGGCTCGGTGTACCGCGTCGAGGTGCGCGACTTCGACGAGAGCGACGTCGCGTGGCCCGAGGGCGGCCTGCCGTGGCTGCGCGCGCTGCGGCTCTCCGGCCACGAGCGGCAGGTCGTGCACGGCATCCGCTCGCTGATCTCGATGCCGAGCGAGCTCGAGCTCATCGGCCTCGGCGACTACCACGAGATCGAGTGGCTCGACGTCCGCACCGGAGGAGTCCCGCTCCGGCGGCTGCGGGTCGAGGGCAACCACACCGTGGGCCGCCGCTTCGCCGAGCAGCTCGCCGTGTGGAAGGGCGCCGCGAGCCTCGAGCGCCTCGAGCTCGGCACGGCATTCGTCGACTACGACAGCGGCTACTTCGCCGATCCGACGCTCCGCGCCGAGGGCGCCCGCGTGCTCGCCGCCGCGCGCTTCGAGCACCTCACCGTGCTCGATCTCGATCGCCAGCGGATCGGCAACGAGGGCCTGGCCGAGCTCTGCCGCACGCTCCCCGCCCTGCGCGAGCTCTCGGCGCGCGCCTGCGAGATCACCGACGTCTCCTGCCTCGAGCGGTCCGCAGGCGCGCCGCTCGTCCACCTCGCGCTCAGCGAGAACGACCTCCGCGCCGAGAGCGTGCGCACGCTCATGCGCGCGCCGCGCCTCGCCGCGCTCGAGTCGCTCGTGCTCGAGACCTGCGAGCTCGGGCCCGACGCCGTCACCGCGATCGCCCGCGCGCCGTGCTGGCGCACGCTGCGCGTGCTCGACCTGTCGCGCAACCCGCTCGGCGTCGAGGGCCTGCTCGCGTTCGCCGAGGCCGAGCGGCCGCCCCACCTGCACACGCTGCGGCTCGCCGATGCCGACCTGCACATGGACGCAGGCGGCATCCTCGCGAGCATCGCGTGGCTGCCGTCCCTGCTCGCCTTCGATCTATCGCGCAACGAGCTCGGCGGCCGCGCCGTGCCGCTGGCCAAGCGGCTCGCCGCGCCCACCTCCGGCACGCGCAAGCTCTCGCTCGCGCGCATGGGACTCGACGCCGCCAGCGCCGCCGCGCTCGCGCCGCTGTGGGAGCGCCTGATCCACCTCGAGCTCGAGGACGAGGCCATCGGCGACGCCGGGCTCGCGGCGCTCGTCACCGAGGGCCCGTCCGCGCTCTTCTCGCTCGCGCTGCGCGGCTGCGGCCTGACCGACGCCAGCATCGCGCTGCTCGCCGGCCGCGCGAAGCTGCCGCGCCTCCACGCCCTCTCCCTGCGCGACGGCCGCTTCGGCCCCGCCGCGCTCGCGCGGCTCGTCGCCTCGCCGCTCGCCCACGGCCTGCGCAGCCTCGATCTCCGCGAGTGCCAGCTCTCGGCCGACGCCGCCGCCGTGCTCGCCGGCGCGCCCGCCCTCGCCGGGCTGCACACGCTCGACCTGCGCGACAACGCCCTCGACGAGGCCAGCCTCGTCCGGCTCGCCCGCTCGCCGCACCTGCGCACCGTCGGCCGCATCCGCCTGAACGGCACGCCGTGGGAGCTCGAGGAGGAGGCGCGCACGCTCCTCGAGGAGCGCTTCGGGGCGTACTGGTATTACGACGAGGAATAGGCGAGGAGCAGGCCGGCTACGGAGGCGAATGACACGCGCGCGGCGCACCTGCACGTGATCTCCACGATCGCTGCGCAAAATCTCGACGTTCATCCGCCAGTCTGATCCCAGAACACGCCAGGATTCGCGGATGTCGACGATTCCAGGGGCCAAATCCTGGTGCGCGCGATCCGCGTGCTTAGCTTGGTCGAACGACGCGTGGACGCGTCCGGAGAAGAGATGACGCTTGCTCGTGGGATCCTGAAGGTGCTCGCGCTCGTCGTCGGCGCCTTCATCACCGTGGTCTCGCTCATGGCCATCGCCGGTCTCTTTATAGACACCGGCTGGGTCAGGGCAGCGATCGCACTCGTCGTGACGCTCGTGCTGCCGCTCTTCCTCGTCGAGCGGGTGCTCGCGCGCGTCGAGCCCGATCGGATGGCGGGCGTCACCACCGACGTGCTCGCGTTCGTCTACATGGCGTTCGCGCTCGTGTTCGTCGGCGTCGCGCACGGCTCGTCGCGGCCGCTCCTGCAGGACGAGGGGCTGCGGTTCGAGCAGGCCGGCATGCAGCGGCTGGCGAAGGCGTCGTACCTGCTCGCCGGCGGCAGCCCCGGCGCGCCGACTCCGCTGACGGAGCTGATCGCGCGCGCGACCGCCGCGGCCACCAAGCCCGCCGACGCCAGGCCCGCCGACGCCAAGCCCGCCGACGCCAAGCCCGCCGACGCCAAGGAGCGCACCGCGGCGCAGATCTTCGCCGACTTCGCGCCCTCGGTCGTGACGATCTCGGTCAAGAACCCGCTCGGCGAGGGCGGCGGCACCGGCTTTGTCATCGACAGCTCGGGCACCGTCGGCACGAACTACCACGTCATCGACGACGCCACCGAGATCAAGGTGAAGCTCATGGACGGCACCATGGCCGAGGAGGTCGAGATCCTCGCCGAGAACGAGGCGCAGGATCTGGCGCTCCTGCGGATCAAGGTCACCAAGCTCCCCGAGCCGGTGGTGCTCGGCGACTCGGACAAGGTCACCGTCGGCGAGCGCGCCGTCTCGATCGGCAACCCGCTCGGCCTCGAGCACACGCTGACCGACGGGCTGATCTCGGCGCGCCGCATGCTGCAGGGCAAGCGGATGATCCAGATGTCGACGCCGGTGTCACCCGGCAACTCCGGCGGCCCGCTGTTCAACCTGCGCGCCGAGGTGATCGGCGTGTCGACCGGCGTCTACCACGGCCACTCGATGTTCGCGCAGAACCTGAACCTCGCGATGCCGATCAACGATCTGCGCGCGATGATCCGCACCGAGTACCCCGGGCGGCGCAAGCCCGGCCAGCAGTCGACGAAGGGAGGGCGGTGGTGATGCGGCGCGTAACGCCCTGGCTCCTCCTCGCGATGATGCTCGCGCTCGTCACGCTCATGTGGATCCAGCGCGAGGGCGACGCCGCGCCGTCCCCGCCGCCCGCCGACAAGACCGCGACGAAGCCCGGCGATCCGGCCGCCGGCAAACCTGCCTCTGACAAGCCCGCTCCCGGCACGCCCGCCGCCGGCACACCGGCCGCTGGCAAGCCCGCCCCCGGCACGCCGGCCGCTGGCAAGCCCGCCCCCGACAAGCCCGCCCCCGGCCAGCTCGCCGAGAAGCCTGACGAGCCGCCCGCCCGGCCCCCGCTCCGCCGGCCGCTGCGCACCGTCGCGCTCGGCTGGGAGCTGCTCGCGCCCGGCATCGTGGCCGGCGACGGCGCCTACAAGGCGGCCGGCCTCGAGGCCAGCTTTACCCACGCCGCGTCGATGGAAGACGTCGAGAGCGCGCTCGCCAAGGGCGGCGAGGCCGGCGGCGCGGACCTCGCGATCGTCCCGCTCGCGTCGTACGTCGCGTCGTACGAGCGGCTGCGGGCGCTGTCGCCCGAGGTCGCGTTCGTCGTCGGCTGGTCGCGGGGCCGCGAGGCGCTGTTCGCGGCCGACGCCCAGATGCTCGCGCGCCCGCCCGCGGCCGGCGACGTGAAGCTCGCCGCCACGACGCCCACCGGGCCGGAGACGTTCTTCGCGCTGTTCCTCCTCGATCTCGCCGGCGTGCCCGCGTCGCGCGTGAGCATCGTCGAGCGCGGCGCGACGCTCACGGCTGTGCGCCGCGGCGGCCAACCGCGGCCCGCCGGCAAGCTGCTCGTCACGTCGGCGGACACGCCCCGCCTCCTGCCCATCGTCGCCGTCGCGCCGCACGGCTTCATCGAGGCGCACGGCGCCGAGCTCGAGTCGTGGGCCCGCGTCTGGCTCGCTGGCGTCGGCAAGCTCGCGGGCGACGTGCCCGCCGGCGGCCGGCTCGTCGCCGCCATGAACGGCGCGCCGCCCGTGCTCGGCATCATCGAGGCGCTCGGCCAGGTCGAGTTCGCGAGCCTGCGCGAGAACGCCGCCGCCGCCGGGCTGTCGGGCCGCGGCGCGCTCACGACGGGCGAGCTGTTCCGGACCGCGTGGCGGATCTGGCGCGAGGCCGGCGTGCTCACCACGCCCGCGCCCGAGGCGGCGCCGCTCTACACCGGCGCCGTCGCGGCGCTCGTGCGCGCCGATCCCGCCGCCGCCGCCGAGGTGCCCCGCGCGCGGCCCCCCGCCGAGGAGGGCGCCCGCCCCGCCGTGCTGCTCGTCGCCCGCGCGCCGCTCGCCAAGGACGGCACCGTCGACACCGAGGCGTTCGTCGCGCGCATCGGGTTCGTCGCCGGTGTGTTCGATCGGCTGGCGCTCCGCGTCGCCGTGCGGGACGACGCCAAGGCCGCCAAGCTCCTCACCGACCTGGCGCGCGATCGCTTCGGGCTGCGCCCCACGCAGCTCTCGCTGGCGCGCCGGCCGCCCGCGAACCTGCCGGGCGCGATCGAGGTACTGTCGGCGATGTGAGCGCGACCCTCGCGGACGTCATCGCGTGGCTCGAGGACGGTAGCCGGTCGCAGCGCGAGCGGCTCGCGCTCTTGCGCGAGCGCGCCGCCGTGATCCGCGCGCTGTACGACGACGATCACGAGCGCGCGCTGCGCGAGATCCGCCGGCGCCTGCGCTCGCCGAAGCTCGCCGACGAGGTCCGCGCGCTCATGCGGCTGCTCGCCGCCGATCGGCCCGACAACCCGCGGCCCGAGGGCGCCGCCCCGCCCCCGCTCGACGACGCCGGCCTCGATCCCGCCGCCGCCGAGCTCGAGGCCGCGATCGCCGCGGATCCGGACACGCCCGATCCGTACGCCGTCTACGGCGACCTATTGCAGGAGCGCGGCCACCCGCTCGGCGCGCTGATCGCGATCGGCCAGGAGCGGCTGCGTCGCCCCGGCAGCGCGGCCGTCCACGCCGCGCATCGGAGCCACCTCGCCGCGCACAGCGAGCGCCTGCTCGGCCCGCTCGCAGATCACCAGGGCATGCTGCTCGACGTCAGCTGGTATATGGGCTTTATCAGGGCGTGCCGGGTCATTGCCTATGATCGGGCGTACGATCGAGCACATCACTGGGCGCGCGAGCGCCCTATCGATCTAGGGCATGTCACACGCTGGCTGCTGGACCGGCCAGGTCCGGCGCGCTTCCTGCAGAAGCTCGTGGTTGGCATTGGCCCACGCGACGACGGCGCCTATGGCCGGGTGTGCGCCGCGATCGCACGCCGGCCGCGGCCGACCCTGCGCTCACTCTCGCTCGGTGACTACCCCGCCGAGGCGTTCGCCGCGGCGCCTGCGAGCGCCGCTGTCGCATGGCCCATGCTGCCGGGGCTGCGCGAGCTGGTCGTACGCCACCCCGAGCTCGCGCTGGCACCCCTCGAACTGCCTGCGCTCGAGCGGCTGTACGTGCGCGCCTACGCCACAGATGTCCCGGCGCTCCTCGCCGGCGCCGATGTGCCGGCCCTCGAGCGGCTCGCGTTGCGGATCGATCGGTCCATGGACACGGACGGCTACTGGACGGCCATCGACGGCGATGCGATCGCCGCGGCGCTCGCCAAGGCCCGCCTGCCGCGGCTGCGCTCACTCGCGATCACCGCCCCGCGCAGCGGCGATCAGCTGTGCGAGGCGCTCGCAGACGTGCCGCTGCTCGCGCAGCTCGAGGAGCTCGACCTGAGCGGGAGCGCGCTCGGCGACCCCGGCGCAGCCAGCGTGTACGCCCACCGCGACATGTTCCGCCACCTCCGCCTGGTCGCCGGCTGGCACCAGCTCTCGCCCGAGGGGCGTGCACGGCTCGAGTCCGGTGTCGCCGAGCTGGCATTCGGCGAGGCCGCCCTGCCTTACGCACTCTGATCCTCTGACGCCATCAGACGAACATGCTAATAGCGGGCGCATGAAGCCCGTGTCGCGCGGGCTTCAAACACCATGCTCCCCGCCCCCGCATCCATGTCCCCGCAGCTATCGATTACCGCGCAGCACCTGCGCTCGGTCGAGCCGCAAATCTACGCACGCGGCGCGGAGTACCATCGCCACGGTCACGTGCAGGCGTACACCGTCCTGGCCGACACGCTCGAGGGCGTCGTGGCCGGAACGGAGCTGTATCGCGTGCGCGTCGCCGTGCGCGGCGGCGCGCTCACTGCTTCTTGCACGTGCCCGGCACCGCACGAGATCTGCAAGCACGCGGTCGCGCTCGTGCTGTGCTTCCTCCACAAGACCGACGTCGATGCCGAGGTCCCGGATGCCGAGATCCCGCGCGCCGAGGCCACGGACGCCGAGGCCACGGATGCCGAGATCCCGCATGCCGGAGCCCCGGACACCGAGGCCACGGATGCCGAGGCCACGGATGCCGAGGCCCCGCATGCCGAGGTCCCGCACGCCGAGACCAAGCTGTCCGCGGGCGCGTTCGCGACGCGCGAGGAGCTGGCCCGGTTCGTCGAGGAGCACCAGCTGCAGCACGAGCTCGCCGTCACCGCGGACTCGCTGGTCGGCTCCGTCGCGCAGGCCGGCGCGCGATACGGCCTGGGGCCCGGCGCCCCCGGTGCTGCCGAGCTGCAGTGGCTCCGCGGCCCGCTGTCCCGGCTGCCGGTCCGCGACGTCGGCTTCGTCGCGGGCGCAGAGCGCTACACGCGGCGCGAGCTCGCCGCGGCGCTCGCGCAGGCGGCGCACCGCGCCCTCCACCTGGCCGCCGCCTCGGTGCAGGTCGGGATCGCCGAGGAGAGCGAGCGCCCGCTCGCCCCGCCCGATCCGGCGCTCGCGCCGCTGTGGGCGCGGCTCGCCGAGCTGCGGCGCGAGGTCCGCGCGCATGCCGTGCCGCGATCCCGCGCGGCGCGCATGGCCGGCACCTGGAGCTTCGACGCCGAGGCGTGCGCCGTGAGCTGGAAGGAGCCCGCGCGGATCGTCCGCGCGCGCGACTACAGCACGATCGGCATCGCGACGCGGCTCGAGATGCCGGACGGACACGCGCTGCGGATCGAATGCACGTGCGAGGCCCCGGACGCGCGCTGCACGCACGCGCTCGCGCTCCTCGACGCGACGCTCGATCGGCTCGAGGATCCCGCGCGCGAGCCCGAGGCGCGGGCGCTCGCCGAGGAGCTCCTGCGCCCCGCGTGGGACCGCGCGCTCCGCGAGCTCGATCGGCTCGAGACGCGGGCGGCGCGGCCGCGCGCGGCGATCGAGGTCTGGTGGCTCGTCGAGGACGAGCTCGGCGCGTGGACGCTGTCGGCGCGCGTCAAGCGGGCGACCCGCGGCGGGGGGACCACCAAGGGCGCCCGGATGCCGGTCGCGCGGCTCCTCGAGGACTACCGCGACGCGCTCTCCGAGCGCGATCTGGAGATCGCCCAGGATCTCGCGGCGTGGACAGCGGCCGCCCGCGCCTCCGGCGGCGGCCGCCCCGCATCGACGTACCCGGCGCGCGCGTTCCTCCTGCTCGCCGGCCACCCGCGCGTCGCGAGCGCGCTCGCGCCCGACGATCCGATCGAGGTCCGGCGCGTCGACCTCGGCTTCACCGCCGTCGACACCGGCGCGCAGATCCGGCTCGAGCCGGCGATCGGCAGCGATCGGATGTCGCCGAAGCTGCTCGGCGCGCTCCTCCAGACGTTCGCGCCCGGCGAGCCGCTGCTCGTCCTCGAGCCCGAGCGCGGGCGCTGCCTCCTCGTCCACGTCGGCGACGACGCGCGCCGCCTGTGGGGCGTGCTCGAGCGGCACGGCGACGCGTTCCCGCCCGAGAGCCACGAGGCGCTCCTCGCGCGGCTGGCGCGCCTCGAGGGCCGGATTCCGCTCGTCATGCCGCCCACGCTCAAAGGCCGCGAGGTCGCCGCCGAGGCGACCTGCGTCGCGCGGATCCGGCTGCCGTCCACGAGCGGCGAAGCCGCGAGCCCCAGCGCCAAGGTGCCAGCGCGCGCGCGCATCGCGCTCGAGCTCGAGCTGTTCGTGCGCCCGATCGTGAACGCGCCGCTGTTCCACCCCGGCGCCGGGCCGCGCGACCTGCTCACCGTCCGCGGCGACGAGCGCGCCTACGCGCGGCGCGATCTCGCCGCCGAGCCCGCGCGCGCCCGCGCGCTGCTCGCCGGCCTGCCGCTCGACACCGCCGAGGAAGGCCCGCCGTGGTGCTTCCAGGTCACCGATCCCGAAGCCGGGCTCGCGCTCGTCGCGGCGCTCGCCGATCCGCCGCCCGGCCTCGTCGCCGAGTGGCTCGACCAGCGCCCCACCGTGCTGCGCGCCCCCGCTCCCGAGGCGCTCCGCGTGCGGATCGAAAAGAAGCGCGACTGGTTCGGGATCGCCGGTGACCTGAAGATCCCGTCCGGCCGGCTCGAGCTCGCCGTCCTGCTCGACGCCGCGCGCCGCCAGCAGCGCTTCGTGCGCGTCGACGACAACCGCTGGCTCGAGCTGTCGGACCTCCTGCGCCGCCACCTGCTCGCGCTCGCCGATCAGACGTTCGCGACGCGCACGCACCTCGAGCTGTCCCCCGCCGCGGTGCCCGCGATCCGCGCGCTCGCCGAGGCCGGCGCCCGCGTCGAGGCCGCGCCCGCGTGGGAGGCGGCCACCGAGCGGCTCACCAAGGCCAGCGCGCTCCGGCCCCGGCCGCCCGCCGGCCTCGTCGGCCAGCTCCGCGACTACCAGGTCGCCGGCCACGCGTGGCTCGCCCGGATCGCCACGTGGGGCACCGGCGCGTGCCTCGCCGACGACATGGGCCTCGGCAAGACGATCCAGGCCATCGCCCTGCTCCTCGATCGCGCCCGGCTCGGGCCCGCGCTCGTGATCGCGCCCACCTCCGCCACGTACAACTGGCTCGACGAGCTGCGGCGGTTCGCGCCCGGCCTGCGGGCCGTCCTGTACGCCGATCACCGGGCCGCACAGGAGGAGGAGGAGGAGGAGGAGGACGCGCCCGCGCCCGCGCTCGCGCCGCTGCCCAAGCGCACCGTCGTCGTCGCGAGCTACGGCCTGCTCGTGCGCGACGTCGAGGCGCTCGCCCAGACCCACTTCGCGACGCTCATCCTCGACGAGGCGCAGGCGCTCAAGAACCCAGCCACGCACCGCGCCCGCGCCGCGCGCCGCCTCACCGCCGACTTCCGCCTCGCGCTGTCGGGCACGCCGCTCGAGAACCACCTCGGCGAGCTGTGGAGCCTCTTCACGATCCTCTGTCCCGGCCTGCTCGGCAGCTGGGAGCAGTTCCGCGAGCGGTACGGGACGCCGATCGAGCGCGCCAAGGATCCCGAGGCGCGCGCCGCGCTCGCCCGCGTGCTGCGCCCGTTCCTGCTCCGCCGCACGAAGGCCGAGGTGGCGCGCGAGCTGCCGCCGCGCATCGAGGTGCAGGTCCCGATCGCGCTGTCCGCCGAGGAGCAGAAGCTGTACGACGACGCGCGCCTGGCCGCCGTCGCCGAGCTGACCGGCAGCGACGCCGCCGGTGCCGCCGGCGAGGAGCGGCGGTTCGCGATCCTCGCCGCGCTGACGCGGCTGCGCCTGCTCGCGTCGCACCCGCGCCTCTACGATCCGACGTCGAAGCTGCCGTCCTCCAAGCTCGCGCGCCTGCGCGAGCTGCTCGAGGAGCTGCGCAGCGAGGGCCACCGCGCGCTCGTGTTCAGCCAGTTCACGTCCCACCTCGCGATCGTCCGCGAGGAGCTCGAGCGCGCCGGCTTCACCCTGCTCTACCTCGACGGCGCCACGCCCGCCGCCGAGCGCGCGGCGCGGATCCGCGCGTTCCAGGACGGCACCGCCGATGTGTTCCTGATCTCGCTCAAGGCCGGCGGCACCGGCATCAACCTGACCGCGGCCGACTACGTCATCCACCTCGATCCGTGGTGGAACCCCGCCGTCGAGGATCAGGCCATCGATCGGGCCCACCGCATCGGTCAGACCCGGCCCGTCACCGTCTACCGGCTGATCGCGCGCGGCACCGTCGAGGAGCAGATCCTCGCGCTGCACGCCGACAAGCGCGCGCTCGTCGCCAACGTCCTCGAGGGCACCGGGGCCGCGGCGCGGCTCAGCGCACGCGACCTGCTCGCCCTCCTGCGCACCCCGACGGACACGCCGCCGCCCGAGCCCGCCCGCCGAACGCACCGGGAGTAGCGATCGCAGGACGCCGGGCTTTCGAGCGGCGCGCGAAGGCGATAGGGTCCGCCGCGAGGAGGAGAACCTGATGAAGATCTATGGTCACCCGATGAGCACGTGCACGCGGAAGGTGCTGGCGACCCTCGAGGAGAACGGCACGCCGTACGAGCTCGTGCTCGTCGACCTCATGACGGGCGCGCACAAGCAGCCCGAGCACACGGCGCGCCAGCCCTGGGGCAAGGTGCCGACGCTCGACGACGATGGCTTCACGATGTACGAGTCGCGCGCGATGTGCCGCTACGTCAATGACAAGTACAACGGCAAGCTCGTCCCCGGCGACGTCCGCGCCCGCGCCGTGATGGATCAGTGGACCAGCGTCGAGCACTCGTACTTCACGACGCCGACGATGAAGCACGTGTTCCACGTCGTCTTCAAGTCCCCGCAGGAGCAGGCGTCGCTGGATGCGGCGGTGAAGGAGCTCGAGCACACGCTGCCCGTCCTCGACGCGCACCTCGCGAAGCACACGTACTTCGCCGGCGACGAGTTCTCCCTCGCGGACATCAACTACATGCCCTACGTCGAGTACGGCATGCTCACGGCCGTCAAGGACGTGTACACCAAGCACGCGAGCTTCATGGCGTGGTGGAACCGCGTGAGCGAGCGCGCGGCGTGGCGCAAGGTCGCCGGTCGGACCTAGCCAGCAGCGTGCGGCAGCCCGGGCGCGCCGGGCCGGTTCCTCTTGCGCCCGGCCGCGCTTGATGCGACGAACCCGCATGCTTCAAGAGACCCCGGCGCCGCGGCCATCTCCCGTGCGCGCCGTCTTCGACCGCTTCGCGACGCAGCTGCCCAACCGCCGGAGCGACGCCGAGGCCATCGTCCGCGAGCTGTTTGGCCACGCGGACATCCAGATCGGCGGCACGCGGCCGTGGGACATCACCGTGCGCGATCCGCGCTTCTACGAGCGCGTGCTGCGCGACGCGTCGATCGGCTTTGGCGAGTCGTACATGGACGAGTGGTGGGAGGTGCCCGCGCTCGACGTGCTGATCGACAAGCTGTGCCGGGGCAACCTCAAGCAGAAGATCCAGGGCAGCTGGCGCCTCAAGGTGCTGACCGTCAAGGCCATGCTCCTGAACCTCCAGGCCAAGGCGCGGGCCGGGGCGTCGATCGAGGCGCACTACGACATCGGCAATGACCTCTACACGCGCATGCTCGACGAGCGGATGGTCTACACGTGCGCGTACTGGAAGGACGCGCGCACGCTGACCCAGGCGCAGGAGGCCAAGCTCGACCTCGTCTGCCGCAAGGTCGGCCTGCGCCCCGGCATGCGCGTGCTCGATCTCGGCTGCGGCTGGGGCGGCTTCGCCAGCTGGGCCGCCGAGAAGTACGGCTGCTCGGTGCTCGGCGTGACGCTCTCGAAGGATCAGGTCTCGCTCGGCAACGAGCTCTGGGGCCCCAAGGGGAAGAAGCTCGACGTCGAGCTCCGCCTCTGCGACTACCGCGACGTCCACGGCAAGTTCGACCGCGTCGTCTCGATCGGCATGATGGAGCACGTCGGGCCCAAGAACCACCGCGAGATGATGCAGGTGATCGACCGCTGCCTCATCGACGACGGCGTGGCGCTCGTCCACACCATCGCGAACAACAAGAGCCTGCGCCACGGCACGCCGTTCATCGAGAAGTACATCTTCCCGAACGCCGTGGCGCCCTCGCTCGAGCAGATCGGCCGCGCCATCGGCGGCATCCTGGTCATGGAGGATCTGCACAACATCGGCGAGGACTACGATCCGACGCTGATGGCGTGGTGGGCCAACTTCGACCGCACCTACTCCGAGATCGCCCACCGCTACGATCGCAAGTTCTACCTGATGTGGAAGTTCTACCTGCAGGCGGCCGCCGGCGCCTCGCGCTCGCGCGACGGCCAGCTCTACCAGATGGTGCTGACCAAGACCGGCCGCGCGAAGCCCGACCACGTCCGCGCGAGCTGACCGGCCACTGCCACCGCCACCCGCGAGCTACGCCACAGCCAGTGCACGGCGGCCGCTGCGGTCGCACCGTGGCACGCGTTCAGCCAGAGTTTGAACATGTCCCCCGCGTTCGAGGCCTTGCTCGATCAGGTCCTCAAGCTCCCAGACGAGGAGCGCGGCGAGTTTGTGTCTCGACTTCTACGTAGCCTCGAGCCAGAAGATGGTGACGAGCTAGGCGCTCAGGAATGGGACGCCGCATGGTCGGCCGAGATCAGCCACCGCATCAGAGAGATCCGCGAC
Organism: Kofleriaceae bacterium; assembly: GCA_035558535.1. Classification (GTDB taxonomy): domain Bacteria; phylum Myxococcota_A; class Polyangia; order Haliangiales; family Haliangiaceae; genus JABFXX01. The sequence continues at coordinate 11,754 of DATMCI010000183.1, read as the reverse complement.
GGTAGCGTGGAGCTCGTCGATGGCGACGACGTGCTCGCCGAGCTTCGAGCGATCGTCGAGCGACCGTGAAAAATACCGCTTCCATCCGGAAGCGCGTAGCGAGGTCCAGGCCGCGGCCGCCTGGTACCGCGACCGATCGAGTGAAGCCGCACGCGGCTTCGCCGATGCAGTGGCCGATGGAACGCTATCGATTCGGAAGCATCCCAAGCCTGGCCGACCTGGCGTCACGCCGACGTTCGGCGACGTGTGCTGCGTAGATATCCCTATTCGATATTCTACATCGTCGAAGGGGATATGATCGTGATTATCGCGGTCGCGCACCATAAGCGGCGGCCTGGATACTGGCTCCCACGGATAACCAGGTAGCAACCCTACTACGCGTCGTCAGCGCTGGAAGATGTCGTAGCGCTCCGAGAGGTCTCTCATGAAGGCGGCATCGGCGTACTGGCTCTCTGTCAGCGCAATGAGCTCTTCCATGTAAGAGTCGAATCCGCCCGGGCTGAAGATCGTGAGGAGCTTCGCGCCGGTGGGGCTCGTGACCTTGTGCCATATGCCGGGCGGTACGTTGAGCGTCGTGCCAGGCTCGGCGATGACCCGTTCGTCGTCGAAGACGAACTCGACGGATCCCTCGAGGATGTAGAAGATCTCGATCATCTTCTTGTGGTGATGGCGATCGAGGTGGAACCCCGGCTTGAGCGTGTCCTCGACGAGGGTGAGCCGGCCGTCGCTGAGATCGAGGCTCGACTTCACGAACACGTGGTCCTTCGCCCACTCGTAGTTCTTGCCTGTGCCAGGCAGGATGATCTGTTGCTTCATGGTTCTCCTTTGTCGAGGTGGCTCGAGCGGCGCCGTGGATTTATCCTCGCACGATGCTGCTCCGCTTCGTGCTCGCCCTCTCGCTGGTCACCGGCTGCGTGAAGCAGGTGCAACAGGTCGTCGCGCCCGAGCCCGAGGGCGGCGGCACGCTGACCTGCGCCCAGATCGTCGAGCAGTGCGATGCCAGCTGCGGCGATCCGCTCTGCCTCCACCGCTGCACCAGCCAGGGCAACCAGGAGGGCCGGGACAAGCACGCCGCGCTGCTCGACTGCGGGCAGCGCAACAGCTGCACCGACGAGGCATGTATGCGCGCGAGCTGTCCCGGCGAGATCGAGGCATGCATGGGCCCGCCGCCCGCAGAGCCGCCGGCACAACCGCCTCCTGCCTCGTAAGCGCCGGTCCCGTAGAGCTCGCGAGCCGTTCTGGACCGCGTCGCTGCCCTGCTGCCCTGCTGCCCGGAGGCATCAGCGCACCGAGCTTGCCCGAACAAGGATCCGGCAGAGTGTATGCGGAGGCACCTAAAATAGGCCCAGTTAGCGGGCTCCGCTGACTTGGCGGCCTCGCCGAGGGCCGATGGCTTCCCTCGTGGCGCCGCCGACTCGGCTTCTGACAGCGCGGCGGAGCACGGCTCGGCAGAGCGTCGCGCGCGCGACGACGCCGTCGACATCGACCGCTGACAGCGCGACACGGAGCGCGGTTCAGTGAAGCGCGCGGAGCGCGCGGCGGCGCCATCGATATCGATCGACTGACAGCTCGGCGCGGAGCGCGATTCAGTGGAGAGCGGAGCACGATGAGAGCACCGTTGACGATCCACGGCTCGCCGGAACATCGTTAGGGATGGCATCCACGTCCAGACTCGAGATCTCCTTGATCGACAGCTCGTGGGACACGCCGGCGCAGCCGACCCGGCGGCCGAGCTCTCGGATGTCGGTCATCGATCGCTCGTGGAGCGAGCCCCACGGCGCCCCCGTCGTCGCGCCGATGCTGGCCACCGGCACCGCGGCGCACGCGACCAAGGGCCCCGAGAACGCCGAGCCGCAGCGATTCCTCGGCATCCCGGTAGTCGTGACCCGCAATGCGCCTCGCGTCGCCGCGCCGGCCGGCCGGCCCAATCACGACGCGACGTCACTGGTCAATCCGCTGCCCGCGCCGCTGCGGCCGGGCGCGAACGACCGGAGCGCGCCGCGTATGGCCGTGACCCCAGATGAGCACGCGGCGCGCAGCCTGCAGCGGAGATCCAATCGCCGCCGCCGCCGCATCGCGATCCTGGCAGGTGTCGTCGCGGGGCTCGCGCTCGCGTGCGGCGTGACGGTGCTCTCGTCGACGGAGCTGGATCGCCTGACTGCCGCACCGTCGCCGCTGCCACAGCAGCAGCAGAGCCAGCCGCGGCAAGCCGTCGTACCCGCCGCTACCCCGGCAGCGCCAGCGAAGCCTCAGCACGCGAGCACCGTGACGCAGAAGACGGCCGCGACGCCGACGGTGGCAGCTCCGGTGAAGACGGCTGCGACACAGCCGACCCAGACGACTGCGGCACAACCGACCGAGACGACAGTAGCCGCGACGGCGAAGACGGCCGCAGCTCCGACGGCGAAGACGGCCGCGGCCGCGCCGACGAAGGCGACCGCCGCGCCGACGAAGACGGTCGCGGCCCCGAAGAAGACGGCCGTGGCCCCGAAGCGGACGGCGGAGAAGAAGCCCGCGAAGCCCGCCGCGCCGACGGCGAAGAAGCCGGCCCTGGCGAAGCCCGCACCGGCGAAGCCCGCGCCCGCAAGACTTGCGCCGACGAAGCCCGCGGCCCGCTGACGGCGAGCCGCCGCGCGTCACGAGACATCGTCGCCCCGATCGTCCTGGTCCGAGATCCGACCCTGCACCGGGATCCCGCTGTCGAGATGAGCCGGCGCGCCGCGAAGGCCGCACGCAGAGCGCACGCTGCGGGCGGCGCCGCGGGCGTACACTCCGCCCCGGCGACGGAGCTGGGGGTTCATTACTGCAACCCGACGAAGGAGATCGCGACATGGACGGATCGATCAAGCAGGCTTCCCTGTATTCACTATGCGGCACTCTGCTCTTGTCCCTGATCTGGGTGATCGTGGAGGCGCTGGTCGCTCCGACGAGCGCATATGCCCTGGCCTGCGGCGCGAACAACGGGTACTTCTGCCAGGGTACGCAGACCCAGTACGCAGGCGGCTTTAGCCCCGGCGTGGGGTACGGCGGGTTCGGCGGGGGTAGCTGCACCGCGACCAAGACGCCGGTGATCTTCGTCCACGGCAATGGCGACAACGCGATCAGCTTCGATATGCCCCCCGGCGCGGTGTCGGGATACGGCACGCCGGCCCGCTCGGTCTACGCCGAGCTGAAGGCGCGCGGCTACAACGACTGCGAGCTCTTCGGCGTGACCTACCTCTCCCCCACCGAGCAGGGCGCGGCCAAGGACAACTATCACTCCACCTCCAAGTACAGCATCCTCAAGAGCTTCATCGACAAGGTGAAGCTCTACACCGGGAAATCGCAGGTGGACATCGTCGCGCACTCCATGGGCGTCTCGATGTCGCTCGCCACGCTGCAGTATTACAACCTGTGGACCAGCGTCCGAAAGTTCATCAATGTCGGCGGCGGGATCCGCGGGCTGTACAGCTGTTATTACACCGGTTACGCCAACGCGTACGCGACCACCTGCGGCTCGCAGAACGTGTTCGACAGCTATGTCTTCGGGTTCTTCCCGGAGGGCTGGTACTACGGCACCTGGGTCACCAACAGCTGGACCGGCACCGGATCTTCGAGCTCGCTGCGCGACATGCCGGGCAAGCACACCGGAGTCTCGTTCTACACACTGTCAGCGGCATTCAAGGATCAGGTCGGCTGCTCCACGGCCTCGTTCTGGGCCGGCTGTGACCAGGCCGCCAGGTTCACCTCCGCCGCCAACGTGAAGGCGCAGATCAACGTGGGCGCGGGCGCCAACGCAGCGCAGGTCGACTACAGCTGGCAGAACGGCATCCCGTTCAACCAGGGCGGCGGCGACACCTCGAACGGCGTCGGCCACTTCCGCTCCAAGACCAACACAGGTGCCATCATCCAGCGCATGCTGCTGACGACCTGTACGGGCCTCGACTGCGCCCTGGACTACACGACAGGGCCCAAGGCGACCTACTGATCCTCAGATCAGATCCGCAGAGCGGCCGGCCTGCCTGCGGCCCCGGCGCGCCAGCACCGCGGCCGTCGCGCGGATCAGAGGAAGATCCGGATCCGGTCGCGAAACTGCGCGGGGATGCCGGCCTCGACGAGCGCATGGACCTGATCCCGCGGGTACTTCATCGAGAAGTGCTTGAGCACGATGTGCTGGCACGCGACGCGATCCCCGAGCTGCTCGAGCGCCCGCGCGATCTCCGACAGGTGCGTGTGCGCCTTCTTGGCCGCGAGCGCCTCCTCGCCCGCCTCGAGGAACGTCGCCTCGAGGATCAGGATTGGCGACGCCCAGATGTGCTCCTGCTCGAGCAGCGAGGCGCCGTTGCAGTCGCCGATGAACGTGAGCAGCGGCTCCGCGACGTCACGCTGGACCTCGACCCCGCTCTTGCGCAGGCGCGCGATCTCGGCCCCCGGCAGGTCCCGATACTCGTCCTTGAGCTTCTTCTTGAACGCGAGGATCGTGTAACCGAGGCTCGGGACGCTGTGGTGGACGGGGAACGCGCGCACGCGCAGATCCTTGCGATACGGCAGCGCGACCTGCGTGTCGTCTCCGACCAGGCCGTGAAACGCCGGTGTCTCGACGAACTCGTCGGGCACCCCCTCGAACTGCGCCTCGGCGCGGATCCAGCCCTCGCAGCCCGGGCGGATGGCTTCGGGTAAGTAGTACGCGGCCGGCTTCGCGTTGCCGACCATGCGGCGGAGCTGCCAGTGCCGCGGCAGACAGCGCGCGTGATCGCCGTGCGCGTGCGTGAGGAACACGTGGTCGATCGACAGTGCAGACAGCGGGCACTCGCCCATGTCGAAGCAGACTCCGAGCTCCGGAACCTGGATATAGGTCGCGAGACCGGAGATCGAGAATCCCGAGAGCGTCAGGCTGCCGAGCTGGAGGCTGACTTGCTGGAGCGCGTTGAGATGGTCCATGGGCCGAACCTTGGCAAACGACGACAAGACCGCGCCCTTGGGCGCAGCGTTCGACCCGGCCGACGGCCGGATGGGGCCACTCTGGTTAGCACGAGGGCTCGCCCCTCGAACAGACATTTTCGTGCTGCCGTCGGTGCCGGCGTAGCCCAGCCTCGGGTTGCCGAGGTCGCGCCACTCGTCGTAGCTCGCGCGGTGGCCGCAGATATGCCGAGCAGCTCGCCGCGCGGGGAATCGATCGACTCGGCCCTTGCAGTTCCGCCGTGTGGAGGAAGAAGCTTGCGTGGGCTGTTCTGGAAGGAGCGTGACATGAGCAAGACAGACGTCCTGATCGTCGGTGCCGGGCCCACGGGGCTTGTGCTGGCGCTGTGGCTGCAAAAGCAGGGGATCACGGTGCGGATCATCGACAAGACCGCGGCCCCTGGACCAACCTCGCGCGCGATGGCGGTCCAGGCGCGCACGCTCGAGCTGTACCGGCAGCTCGGGCTCACCGAGGAGGTGATCGCAGCGGGACTGAAGAACCCCGCGGCCAATCTCTGGGTGAAGGGCAAGCGGAAGACACATATCGAGTTCCGCGACGCGGGCGCAGAGGTGAGCCCATTCCCGTACATCCTGATGTTTCCACAGGACCTGCACGAGCGCTTGTTGATCCGTCACCTCGAGAGCGCCGGCTGCCGGGTGGAGCGGCAGACCGAGCTCGTCGACTTCCAGGAGACGGCGCAGGGAGTGTCCGCGCGCCTGCGGCTCCCCACCGGCGAGGAGCAGGTCTGCGACGCGACCTACCTGGCGGGGTGCGATGGAGCCAGATCGTTTGTCCGGCACAAGCTCGGTGCGGGCTTCCCGGGCGGGACATACGAGCAGATCTTCTATGTCGCCGACGTGCAGATCACGGGCGAGGCGGCCAACGGTGAAATGCACATCTCGCTGGAGACCTCGGACTTCGTGGCGCTCTTCCCGTATGGCCAGCCCGGTCAGGGCCGGCTCATCGGCACTGTGAAGGACGAGAGTGCCGAGCGCGAGAGCACACTGACGTTCCAGGACGTGAGCAGCCGCGCGATCGAGAGCCTCGGGCTCGAGGTCCAGAAGGTGACCTGGTTCTCCACCTACCGCGTGCACCACCGCGTCACCGAGAGCTATCGCAGCGGGCGCGCCTTCCTGGTGGGCGACGCAGCACACGTGCACAGCCCCGCGGGCGGTCAGGGCATGAACACGGGCATCGGGGACGCGATCAACCTCGCGTGGAAGCTGGCCGCCGTCCTGAAGAACCTGGCCCCCGACGCGCTCCTGGACACGTACCAGACCGAGCGCATGGCCTTCGCACGCAAGCTGGTCAGCACCACCGACCGAGTATTCTCGTTCATGACTGCCGATGGGGACTTCGCAGACTTCGCCCGCACGCAGATCATGCCGATCTTCGCGAGACTGGCATTCAAGCTGGGGTCCGTACAGGAGATCATGTTCCGCGTCCTGTCGCAGACGACGCTGAGCTACCCCGACAGCCCGCTGAGCCAGGGGGACGCCGGGAAGGTGCACGGCGGAGACCGCCTGCCGTGGGTGCCCGGCGATGGCGCGGACAACCACGCGCCGCTCTCGGCGATCACGTGGCAAGTCCACGTCTACGGCAGCCCCACCGACGAGCTTCGAGCCTGGTGCGGGGCCCGCGGGCTCCCGCTCCACGTCGTTCCCTGGTCCAAAGCCTGCGCCGAGGCGGGGCTCGCCCGTGACGCGACCTACTTGCTGCGACCCGACACCTACGTGGCCATCGCCGACTCCACGGGCTCGCCCGACGTGCTCGAGAGCTACTTCGCCAGGCTCGGCCTCCGGCTCGGCGAACCGGGAGCCCATCCTCGTCCCGGCCTGGCGTGAGCTGGCGACGATCCCGGCGAGGACCGCCGTAGCTCTCCGAGCGGCGATACATTCAACAATTACAGGTTGTTAGAATGTATCATCCGTTATAGTAGACGCTTTATCCGCTGCCGTTGTACCTTGTCCGTTATGACGGACGTGACGTCATGACCCTCGCAGCGCTCCTCGTGCTGGCGTTCACCAGCCTCGGCGCTGCCACGGTGAACGGCGCGCTCGGCTACGGCTACTCGTCGATCTCGGTGCCGATCGCGTTGCTCGTCGTCGCGGGACGCGTGCTGAGCCCCGCGCTGGTCGTGATCGAGGTCGCGATCAACTTCTACGCGCTGTACTGGAACCGCCGCTCGGTCGGCAAGGTCATGCCTCGCGTGTGGCCGCTCGCCATCGGCCTCGTGCCCGGGGTGATCGGCGGCGCGCTGCTGCTCGGTCATATCGCGCCGTCCACCATCAAGCTGTCGGCCTATGTCGTGCTGCTGCCGCTGGTCCTGATCCAAGCGTCGGGGCTGCGCTGGCCGCTCCGCAACGAGCGCCGCGCCGCGGTGCCCCTCGGCGCTGGCGTCGGCGTGCTCTACGGCGTCACCACGATCTCCGGTCCGCCGCTCGCGCTGTTCTGGAACAACCAGGGACTTCCGAAGGACGAGTTCAAGGTCGCGCTCGCCGTCGTGCGCTCGATCGAATCGGCGTTCGCGCTGCTCGGGTACGCGTACCTCGGCCTGCTGACTCGCGAAAGCGCAGAGCTCTTGCCGTGGATCGCGCCGGGCGTGCTGATCGGATTTCCGCTCGGCCACGCGTTGGTCCAACGGGTCAGCATCGAGACGTTCCGCCGCGTCTGCATGAGCTTCGATGCCTACCTGATCTCGTTCGGCCTCACGTTCACGCTGGCGGGGCTCGGCGTCCCGCCGGGGCTCGCTGGCCTGATCATGATCGCGACCGCGCTCGTCGACGCGCGCCTGCTGATCGCCTACTTCCGCTCGCCCACCCGCCGCCCGCTCCCCGCACCGGCGGCTGAAGAGCTGGGCCTCGTGACGGCTAGTATCGCGATCGTCCCTCGCCTGAGCTCGGCCGGGGCTCCGCCAGCGGCAGCCGCGACTCCGAAGGTACGCCGTGCTGCGCAAGCTTGGCCATCCTGACGTCGCCGCCCTGCTCGAGCCGGCGATACGTCTTCGCTGGACCGTCGACGAAGCGCGCGCCGTCCCACACGCGGTGGCAGACGGTCAGCACCTCGCCGTCGATGCTGAGCCGGTTGTAGCTGTTCGGCTCGCCGCGCAGCCGCGTCGAGATCGCGGTGCCCGCCGCGACGCAGATGACCTTCCGGTCCGCGCTGCGGAAGCCGGCGGTGTCGCTCGCGTGCGAGACGTGCATGTGGCCGCATAGGATCACGTCGACGCCGCACTGCTCGAGCTGCGGCAGCGCGAAGTCCGCGCCTCGCACCGGCGGCTCGTGGACGCCGTGCGGGATGATGAACGGGTGGTGCGCGACGAGGATCTTCCACGGCGCCGCTGACGCCGACAGCGTCTGGCAGACATGATCGGCCATCGCCCGGGTGATGCGGCCGTGCTTGCGCGTGAGGCCGTGCGCGGTCGTGACGCCCATGACGGCGAGCTCGTCGTCCATGAAGACAGGCGCGAGATCCTCGGTGATGTACTGCCGGTACAGCTCGAGCGGGTTGCTGAGCCGGCGGAAGACATCGAAGAGCGGCACGTCGTGATTGCCGGGCACGACGATGTACGGGATCAGCAGCTGGTCGAGGAAGTGCCGCGCGGCGCGGAACTGCTTCTCTCTCGCGCGCTGCGTGAGATCACCGGAGATCGCGACGAGCGTCGGCTTGGGCGCGGTCACCCCGTCGAGGTCGCCGAGCAGCGCGGCCAGGACGGCCTTGTCCTCGGTGCCGAAGTGGAGGTCCGAGAGGTGGGCGATCGACTTCATCGCGCCCCCCCGGCGGCCACGCGCGCGGGCTCCGGCGCGGCGGCCACGACCTCGCGCGGCGGCCGGCGGACGAGCAGCGCGCCGGGACGGATGCGGTACGAGAGCGGCGATGTCATGCGCACCACCTCGCCGTCGAGCGCGACGACGAGGTGCCGCTTCTTGCAGCGCACCGTGGCCCGGGTGACCTGCTGCGTCTCGAAGTCGTCGATCACCTCGGGCCTGCGGAACAGCGCGCGGACGACGAGCCAGAGCATCTTCGCGCGGCTCTTCGCCCGCACCGTGTGGATCGCGAGCACGCCCCGGTCGAGCGACTCGCGCCTGCCGACGGAGGGCAGCGTGGTGGTGTACTCGTTGTTGCCGAAGAACACGAGCGGCGTCTTCGTCGTGACGGTGCGCTCGGGAGTCGTGACGCTGATCGCGAGCAGCGGGAACCGCCAGAGCACGCGGGCGCTGGCGAGCAGCATCGCCGGGAGCTTCCGCCAGCCGCGCTTGCGCTGGTCGTCGCGCACGATCACGGCCTCGGGATAGAGGCCGATCGACGAGTTGTTGATGAACACGTGACCGTTGACCTCGCCGACATCGACGGGCTCGGTCGTGCCGTCGCAGATCGCGCGGACGGCGTCGTCGAGCTCGAGCGGCATCGCGAGGTCCTTCGCGAAGTGATTGAGCGTGCCGAGCGGGATCACGGCGAGCGGCATCGCGGTGCCGGCGAGCCCGGCCGCCACGGCGCTGACGGTGCCGTCCCCGCCCGCCGCGATCACGGCGTCGAAGCTCCGCGAGGCGAGCTGACGTGCGGTCCTGCTCAGGCGTGCGGGCTCGCACAGGGAGATCTCGGTCTTCGCCCCCTGCGCCGCGAAGGCCGCGCGAATTTGCCCGACGCGCTCTTCGCACGCCGCGCGGTCGAGCACACCTGCGGAGGAGTTCACGAGGATCGCGAAGCGCATGTGCCCGCGGTGGAGCAAGCACCATGCCGCGTCGCCCGCGGGCGGGTCAGGCGAGGGAGGGCGCTTCGACGGCGGCGGTCCGCGCGAGCAGCTCGCCGCGGTGAACGAGCAGCTCGATTGTGCCGGGACTGGCCGGCGCCAACGGTGGCGGCGGCGGCGGTGGCAGCGGGGCGCCGGTGCCGGCGCGGTCCCGCGCCACGGCGATGGCCTGCGCGAGGTAGGCGGCCACGTCCGGGGGCACCGTACCGCCGCCCTCGAGCAGCGCGGTGATGCTCGCGGCGAGGCGCCGCGCATAGGTGATGACGTACATGGCGCGCTCCACGCCGTGGCGCAGCGGCGGCGGCTCGGCGAGCATCCGCTCGAGCGATGCCTCCGCGCCCTCGAGCAAGAGGCCGAGCTCGCGGCGCAGCTCGATGATCACCTGGGTGATCTCCTGGGTGTTCTTTTCGCGCACTCCGCCGCCGGTCGCCAGCTCCACGTAGCGCGCGAGCGCGTCGAGCACGGCGTCGATCGCGTCCGCGAGGCGCGACCGCTCGCGCGACGGCACGATGAACGCGGCGACGAGCGCGAGCCCGCCGCCCAGCGCGACATCGACCACCCGCGCCACGGCGGTGTGCCAGTCGATGTGGCCGAGATCGGTGGCCATCACGAACACGGGCGTCAGGAACAGCACGAACAGGCGATAGCTGCGCGGGCGCGTGACGATCGCCGCGACCGCGAGCGGGAGCATCAGCAGCACGCGCGTCAAGGGATCGTGGATCGCGGTCATCATCCCGAACGCGATCGCCGCTCCGAAGATCGTGCCGACGACGCGCTCGAGCGCGCGGACGAGCGTGGTGCCGAGCTCCGGCTGCAGCACGGCGATCGCGCTCACCGGGATCCACGTCGGCTGCGCCGGCGTGAGCGTGCGCCCGATCGCGATCGCGACGGCCGCGAGGAGCGACGCGCGGATCGCGTGCTGCAGGATCGGCCCGCTCAGCGAGAGCGCGTCGCGGAGCTCGCGCAGCGACCAGCGCGCCCGATCCGTCGCCGCCGCCGCGGCGCCGGGGACGCGATCGAGGTCGCCCGCGAGCGCGGCGATCTCGAGCGTCATGTCGGCGAGCGGCGTGCCACCCGCGAGCGCGGCGGGCGGCCCCGCGCGGCGCGTGAACAGATCCCGCGCGATCGCGCGGAGCGCGGCCGCCTGGTGCGGCGGTACAGAGCCGCCGCGCTCCACGTCCTCGGCGAGCGCGATCACGCGGAAGAACACGCCCTCGGCCGCGCCGAGCAGGACGCGCAGGTTCGCGCCGGTGGGGCTCTCGCCGGCGCGGCGGGCGCGGAGCGCGAGCGCGGTCCCGCGCGCCGCCTCGATCGCGGCGCGCACGGCACGCTGATGCCGGCGCCCCAGCTCGGGCCAGTCCGCCGGCCCCGCGGCGGCGATCGCGTCGACGTACTCGGCGAGCCGCTCGAACACGCGGCCGACCGCGAGCCGGACCGAGAGGTGCGGCCACAGCGGCCACGCGATCGTCGACGTGAGGGCCGCCCACGCCACACCGGCGGCGAACAGCGCGGCGGCGCTCGGATCCGTCGGGCGCGCGGCGGCGATGCCCCCGGCGACCGCGATGAGCGTGCCGACGCTCCGGGCGGTGGAGCCGAGCACGGCGGCGAACGACGCGGCGAACACGATCGCGCCGAGGACGAGCACCGCCGCCGCGGTCGTCGCGGCGGTGATCGCGCCGAGCGCGATCGCGGCGCTGCCGAATCCCATGCACGCGAGCGCCGCGAGCACGCGGACCCGCCGCACGCCGCCCGGATCGGCGAGCGAGCCGAGCCAGCCTCCGACCGCGACCCAGGCGAGCTCGGGGTGATGCAGGGCGGTCATCAGGTAGAACGGGACGATCGTCGCGACCGCCGCGCGCACGCCCTTGGCGAGATCCGGCGCCAGCACCGCGAGCCGCACATGCATCGCGTCATGGATCGAGCTCGTCACTGCGTCCTCTGAATGCTATCCGATGCCCACAAGAAGCATCTGGATTCCAGGACGAGCCCCGCCCCCGCCGGTGTCCCGACCGGAGTGGAAACGTCTGCGCGCTTGCACGGCCGGCAGTCGCGTGTCGAGATACGG
>DATMCI010000182.1:0-19815 GCA_035558535.1 Kofleriaceae bacterium | reverse complement strand
GTGGTGGTTGTTGTGCCAGCCCTCTCCGAAGGTCAGGACCGCGAGGAAGGGGTTGTTGCGCGAGTCGTCGGTGGTCGCGTACCGGCGCCGCCCCCAGACGTGGGCGAGCGAGTTGATGCAGAACGTCGCGTGCCAGGTCAGGACGAGCGGGACGAACCCGCCCCAGACGAGCGCGAGCGGGCCGCCGATCAGGTAGAGCAGGACGCAGGAGGCGACGACGAGCTCGGCGTCGAAGCGGTTCAGGAAGCGCAGCTCGGGGTAGCGCGCCAGATCCTGGACCCGCGCGAAGTCGGTCCGCGTGTGCCGCATCCCGAGGATCCAGCCGAGGTGCGACCAGACGAACCCGCGCTGGCGCGGGGAGTGGACGTCGCCGGGCGCATCCGAGTGCTTGTGGTGCCGCCGGTGGTGCGCGGCCCACCACAGCGGGCCCTGCTGCGCCGCGCTCATCGCGACGAGGGCGAGCACGAACTGGAACGCGCGGCTCGTCTTGTACGTGCGGTGCGCGAAGTAGCGGTGGAACCCGGCCGTGATCGCGAACATCCGCACCGCGTACCCGCCGGCGAGCCAGGCGAACGCGGCCCAGCTCCAGCCGATCCAGAGCGGGCCAATGACGGCGGCGACGTGGACGCCCCAGAACGGCGTGTTCCGGCGCCAGCACGGTCGATCGCACCCAGGCTCCGTGATCTCGACAGACTGCATCCGCCGATGATGCGGCCTCGGCCCTCCGGATCATGCGGTCGTTCGAACATGGATCGGTCTGAACATGGATCGGGTCCGAACATGGATCGGTCCGGTGTGACAAGGAAATGTCTTGCTTGTTGCCGCCGACTTGCCTCCGGATCGCTGGTCCACTGGATGCACGAGGGCCGCGGATGCACCTCGGACCTCGCTCGAACCCCGCTACGACACGCAACCTCCCTGGGACGGCCCGCACCGGCCTGCAATCGATCGTGTGCACACTCACGGCCGCGGGCCTCGTGAGCCTGGCGGCCTGCAACGCGCCACCCGCGCCAGGCGGCGTGGAGGAGGGCGTCGCCCCGGGCGAGGTGCCGGAGCGGTGGCGGACGGGCATCGACGTCGACGACGATCGCACCGGCGACCTCCGCCCCGAGGCGCTGGAGCTGATGCGCATGCACGAGGAGGGCGAGGATCCGACCGAGTCGATCGCGTTCGCGTGGACGCCGCCGGCGACGATCCGCGTCTGGCGGCGCGGCCTGGATGGCTCGACGGCCTCGTGCTCGGGCCGCGTCGATGTCATCCCGTTCGAGAAGTACGTGAAGGGCGTCCTCCCGCACGAGTGGATCCGCAGCTGGCACACGGAGTCGCTGCGCGCCGGCGCGATCGCGATCCGGACCTACGCCGCGAACTGGGTCATGAACGGCGGCAAGTACACGTGCGCCGATCTCGACGACACGACGGCCTCGCAGGTCTACAAGGACGAGTTCTACGCGGTGACCGACGCGGCGGTCGATGCCACGGCGAGCACGTACGTGATGAAGAACGGCGTGCCGCTGTTCGCGGAGTACTCGGCGGAGAACAGCAACCCGACGGCGGACGGGGTCTCCGAGCCCTTGTGCTCGGGCCTGGCGCGGCAGGGCCACGGCCGCGGCACCTGCCAGTGGGGCACCCAGCGCTGGGCGAGCCAGAGCGCGAAGGACGCGACCTGGATCATGACGCACTACTACCCGGGCGCGTCGGTCGTGAAGGTCGGCGGCGGGACGAGCACGGTGTTCGTCGTCGACAGCGACAACGCGAACAACGACGCGGCGAAGGCCCGCGTGGAGTACGTCGGGACCTGGACGTCGGCGACGGCGACGCCGGGCTACCACGCCACCGACTACCGGTGGGCCGCGACGGAGCCGACGTCGGCGCCGGCGACGTTCTGGTTCTACCTGGCGGCCGCCGGGACGCGGACGATCGACGCCTGGTGGGTCGCGGGCACGAACCGCTCGACGGCGGCGACGTTCACGATCCACGACGCGAGCGGCGCCGAGATCGGCCGCGTCGCGAAGAACCAGCAGACGGCGGGGAGCGCGTGGAACACGCTCGGCACGTACGCGTTCACGGCGGGCTGGAACAAGGTCGTGCTGTCGCGCTGGCAGGCGACGGGCAGCGTCGTCGTCGCCGACGCGATCCGCGTGCAGTGAGCGGCGCGCGGCTGTAGGTGGGAGAAGGCAGGAGAAGCGGGCGAAGGTGCGGCGCCGCGCCGCGTCGCTCCTTTATATAGCGATAGCGAGCGGCCCGAGGCCGGCCTATGGCTGCTTATGGCTGCTGGGCCTCGACGCCGCGCGGCGACAGGCGCGGCGAGCTCGCGAGCACGCCGTCGACGACGAGGAGCGCGGTCGTCGTCAGGTCCGCGAACGCGTCGGCGCCGATGACGTCGCGCGCCGCGGGGTACACGACGACGAGCGGGCCGAGCAGCTCGACGACGAGATCGCGGCGGCCGGCGCGCTCGAGCGCGGGGCCGAGGCCGGCGGCGAGCAGCGCCTCGAGCGCGGCGCGATCGCCGTAGGCGCGCCACTGCGCCGGCAGCGAGAGCGGCAGCGGCGCGGGCGCGAGCGTCTTCGGCAGCTCCGCGGCGTACGAGCGCGGGATGCCGAGGCCGTCGCGCGCGACCTTCGCGATCGAGCCGGCGCGCTCGAGCAGATCGTCGTCGGCGTTGTCGTCGCCACGCCCGACCCGCTTGAGGAGCACGTGCGGGAGCGCGCGATCGACCTCGCACGCGACGACGCTGACGACGCCGCCGATGCGGAACGGCGGCTCGACGGGGAGGTACGCCCACTCGCCGCGCCGCTCGCGCAAGGTCTCGAGATCGAACGCGGTGACGTCGACGTCCTCGGCGCCGCGCGAGAGCACGCCGTGGACGGCGCGGCGCTCGAAGCCGCCGTCGGCGAGCTGCCACAGCGCGGTCTCCTGCAGCGCGGCGGGCAGGTGCGTCAGATCGCCGACGGGAGACAGGCCCGAGGCGTCGGCCGCGGCGTCCTGGCCGCGCCGCCGCACCGCGCCGCGCGTCGCGAGGAACGCGAACGCGACCGCGAGCCCGCCGAGGAAGTACCATTCGACCACGAGCGCACCGTAGCACCCGGGCGCGCGGCGAAGCGGCGAAGCGCGCGATCAGCCGGCCCGGGCGAAGAGGCCAGCGTGCGCCCGCGCCTCGTGCGCGAGCAGCCAGCGCTTCGCGTCAAGGCCGCCGGCGTAGCCGGTCAGCGCGCCAGAGCCGGCGATCACGCGGTGGCACGGCACGAGGATCGAGATCGGGTTCTTGCCGTTCGCGGCGCCGACGGCGCGGCTCGCCGACGGCCGGCCGAGCCCGCGGGCGAGCTCGCCGTAGGTGCGCGTCTCGCCGTAGGGGATCCTCGTGAGCTCGCGCCACACGAGCGCCTGGAAGTCGGTGCCGCGCGGCAGAAGCGGCACGTCGAAGTCACGCCGCGCGCCGGCGAAGTACTCGGCGAGCTGCGCGGCGGCGCGCGCGAGCACCGGCGCAGGAGGCGCGGGAGGCGCGGGAGGCGCGCCCGCGGGCGCCGGGGGCGCCGGGGGCGCCGGGGGCGCCGCCTGGCGCGGCAGGTACAGGCCGGTCAGCGCGTCGCCCGCGGCGTAGAGGCGCAGCGGGCCGAGCGGCGAGTCGATCGTCAGCATCGTCAGCATCGCGGGCATCGTCGGCATCGTCATCATGTAGGGGCTCCGAGGGACGTCCAGAAGTGGAGCACGGCGTACGCGCGGAACGGGCGCCAGGCCTCGGCACGCCGCTCGACGTCGCGGATGGACGGCAGCGGCGCGCCGGGCGGGCCGGCGAGCGCCTTGCGCACGCCGAGATCGCCGGCAGGGAACGCGTCGGGCAGGTGCAGCGCGCGCATCGCGAGGTAGTGCGCGGTCCACGGTCCGATGCCGGGCAGCGCGGTGACCTCGGCGACGAACGGCTCGAGCTCGCGCGCGCCGTCGAGGCGGACGGTGCCGGCGGCGATCGCGGACGCGAGCCCGTGCAGCGCCGCGGCGCGCGCCGCGGGGATGCCGAGCCGCGCGATCGCGGCGGGGCCGGCGGCGGCGACCTCGCGCGCGGTCGGGAACCGGTGCGTGAGCCCGTGCGCCGGGCCGGCGCCGGCGCCGGCGGCGTACGGCTCGCCGAGCGCGGCCGCGAACCGGCCGGCGAGCGTCGTCGCGGCGGCGACGGAGATCTGCTGCCCGAGCAGCGCGCGCACCGCGGCCTCGAACGTGTCGACGGCGCCGGGCACGCGCAGGCCGGGCCGCGCGGCGACGAGCGGCGCGAGGCGCGGATCGCGGCCGAGCACGCGCGCGATCTGATCGGGCCGCGCGTCCAGATCGAACATCCGGCGCACGCGCGCGACGAGCGGCATCAGCGCCGGCACGAGCGACGGCGCCACGGCGAGGAGGAGCGCAGGCCGGTCGTCCGCCGGCCGGACGCTGATCGTCCCGCGCGCGGCGCCCTCGTGCACGACGCGGTGGTAGGCGCCATCAGCGACGGCCTCGACGCCGGGGATCGCGCGCGCCGCGAGGAACCGGAGCGTCGCCGCCCACTCGTACGGCGGCCGGTAGTCGAGCCGCAGCACGAGCGCGGCGGGATCTGCAGCGGGCTCGGCACGCGCACCCCGCAGCCGCGACGGCGGCGCGCCGAATGCAGCGGCGAACGCGGCGTTGAAGCGGCGCACGCTCGCGAACCCGGCCGCGAACGCGATCTGCGTCACCGGCAGCGCCGTGTCCTGCAAGAGCTGCTTGCCGAGCCCGAGCCGCCGGCTCTGCGCGAGCGCGGCCGGCGATACGCCGAGCCGCGCCTCGAGCGCGCGGCGCAGGTGGCGCGCCGATACGCCGAGCTCCGCCGCGAGCTCGTCGACGCCAGCGTCGTTCAGCGCGCCCTCCGCGATCCGCTGCGCCGCGGCGGCGGCGAGCTGGTCGACGGCGTCGATATCCGCATTGCCGGGCGCGAGCTCGGGGCGGCAGCGCAGGCACGCGCGGTACCCGGCGGCCTCGGCGGCGGCGGGCGTGTCGTAGAACGTGCAGCGCGCCCGGCCGGGCGTGCGCGCCGGGCAGATCGGCCGGCAGTAGATGCCGGTCGTCGAGACGCCGACGAAGAACACGCCGTCGAACCGCGGATCGCGGGCCGAGAGGGCGTCGTAGCGCGCGTCGTCGGTGAGCATCGTACGAATGACGAGGTACCACGGCCGGGGCGGCACGACTGGCCGTTTCCGGACAGCGCAGCGAGACGGGATCGTGCTAGACGCTGTGGCGTGGCACGGCAGGTCACCCACCGCTACGTGGACCCGCTCGCGCAGGTCTGGATCGGCGCGGCGCGCCGGATCGGGCTGTCCGTCGTGCGGACCGCCGACGCGTACGCCACGACAGACGGCCGCGGCACGCTCGCGCTCGGCGACGACGCGACGCTCGACGCGGACGACAGCCTCGGCCAGATGATCTTCCACGAGCTGTGCCACTCGCTCGTCGAGGGCGAGGATTCGTTCGCGCGCCCGGACTGGGGCATGGACTGGGGCATGGACAGCACCGAGGACGCACAGGACTGGCGCGAGCACGCGTGCCTGCGCGCGCAGTGGGTGCTCGCGGGGCGCCACGGCCTGCGCGCGGTGTTCGCGCCGACGACGGACTACCGCGCGTTCTGGGACGGGCTCTCCGGCGACGTGCTCGCGGATCGGAGCGATCGATCGGTCGTCGCCGCGATCGCGGCGATCCGGCGCGCGGAGCACCCGCCGTGGGCGCCAGCGCTCGGCGAGGCGCTCGCCGCAACGGCGCGGATCGCGGCGGAGGCCGCGCGGTTCGCGGGCGCGGCCGCCCCGGCCGATCCCGGGGCGCCGACGCTCTGGCGCGGCGTGGCGCCGACGCCAGCGCCGCACCCGACGGGGCTGCCGGCCGGTGACGCGGACGCGACGTGCGCGACGTGCGCGTGGCGCCGCGATCACCGCGGCGGCGCGCGCTGCCGCCAGGCGGACGCGAACGTCGACCCGGCGTGGCGCGCGTGCGAGCGCTACGAGCCGGCGCTCGACTGCCAGGCGTGCGGCGCGTGCTGCCGCGCCGCGTACCACTCCGTCGAGGTGGCGCGGCGCGATCCGGTCGTCCGCGCGCAGCCGGCGTACATCGAGGATCGCGGCGCGTACCTCGAGCTCCGGCGCGCGGGCGATCGCTGCGCCGCGCTCCTGGGCGGCACGGCGGAGGAGCCGCGCTACCGCTGCGCGATCTACGAGGACCGGCCGCGGACGTGCCGGGACTTCACGCTCGGCTCGGCGCACTGCCTGACGGCGCGGCGCCGCGTGGGGCTGAGCCTGTGACGCGCGCGCGCGCGCGCCTGAGCGATCAGCGCCGCCGATAGAACACGAGGTACACGAGCGCGCCGAGCGCGGTCGTCCCGATCCCGATCGCGCTCACGACCGGCTTCTCGTACACGGTGCTGACGAGCAGGAGCACCGACAACGCGACGTAGATCACCGGCACGATCGGGAACCCGGGCACGCGGAACGGGCGCGGATGATCCGGCGCGCGGCGGCGCAGCCGCAGGACCGAGCCGGCGTTCAGCGCGTAGAACATCCACGACGCGAACACGACGGCGTCCGTCAGGTCGCCGAACCCGCCGCCGGCCGCGTACACGCACGACAGGCCGCCCTGCACGAGCGCGGCGGTGATCGGGATCCGCGTCGTCTTCGACAGGCGCGCGAGCTGCCGCGGCGCGAGGCCGTCGACGGCGACGGCGTACGGCACGCGCGCGCCGGTCAGCATCGAGCCGTTCATCGCCGACAGCGCCGAGAACGCCATCGCGGCCGCGAACGCGGCCTGCGTCAGCGCGCCGAACACCTGCGTCACGGCCTTCTGCGCGACCGACGGCGCGCCGTCGACGTTCGGCGCCGACGCCACGATCTCGGACATCGGCACCGCGTGGAAGTAGCCGACGTTCACGAGCGCGTAGGCGAGGAACACGACGAGCGCGCCGCCGACGATCGCGCGCGGCAGGTTGCGCGCGGGGTCCCGCACCTCGCCCGCCGCCATCGGCAGGTTGTTCCAGCCGTCGTACGCCCACAGCGCGGCGAGCACCATCGCGCCGAACGCGCTCCCCCCGGGGAAGCCGGCGCCCTCGGCAAGCGCGCCCCAGTCGCCGCGCGGCGCGAGCAGCGCGACCAGCGCGAGCCCGCCGATCATCGCGACCTTCAGCACGGTCATCGCGGCCTGCAGGCCGCCGCCCGAGCGGACGTCGAGGCACGTGATCGCGGTGAACACGGCGATCAGGAGGATCGCGAGCCCCTTGCCGCCGCCGATCGCGTCGATCGCCTCGGCGGGGAGCACGCCGCGGAGGAAGATCGCCGAGCCGACCGCGTACGCGGCGATCGAGCCGGGCGTCGCGATCCAGAACCGGTTCCACGCGTAGAGGTAGCCCATGAGCGGCCCGTAGCCGTGCCGCAGGTAGACGTACTCGCCGCCCGCGTCGGGGTACATCGCGCCGAGCTCGGCGTACGTCATCGCGCCGAACAGCGAGAGCAGGCCGGCTGCCCCCCACGCCGCGAGGATCCAGCCGGCCGACGGGCCGTACGCGGCCATCTGCGCGGTCTTGAGGAACACGCCGGTGCCGATGATCGTGCCGACGACGAGCGACGCCGCGGCCCACGGCCCGAGCCCGCGGACGAGGCCCGTCGACGGATCGATCCTCGCTTCGGGCTCCGCTTCGTTCACGCGCGCACGCTCGCGATCCACGCGCGAACGCGCGCGCCGAGCACCGGCAGCGTCACGGCGCCGGCGCCGAGCACGACCGCGTGAAACGCGGGCAGCTCGAACGCGCGCCCGAGCGCGGCCTCGGCCTCGGCGCGGAGCCTGACGATCTCGAGCTGGCCGACCTTGTACGCGAGCGCCTGCCCGGGCCAGCCGATGTAGCGATCGACCTCGTTCGAGATGTTCACCTCGGTGAGCGCGGTGTGCTCGCGCATGAACGCCTCGGCCTGAGCGCGGCTCCAGCCCAGCGCGTGCAGGCCGGTGTCGACGACGAGCCGCGACGCGCGCCACGCGTCGTAGCTGAGCTTGCCGAGCCGATCGAGGTCGGCGGTGTAGAGCCCCATCTCCTCGGCGAGCCGCTCGGTGTAGAGCGCCCAGCCCTCGACGAACGCCGTCGAGCCCTCGAGCCGGCGGAACGCGGGGATCGCGCCGAGCTCCTGCGCGAGCGCGATCTGCAGGTGGTGGCCGGGGATCGACTCGTGCCACGTCAGCGCCTCGAGCTCGAAGCGCGGCCGCGTCTCGGGGCGGTACGTGTTCACGAAGTACTCGCCGGGCTTCGTGCCGTCGAAGTGCGGCTGGCGGTAGTACGCGATCGTCGTGTACGGCGCCTCGTACGCCGGGATCTCGCGCATCACGCAGTCGGCCTTCGGCAAGGCCGAGAAGAAGCGCGCCTGCGCGGCCTTCGCGCGATCGAGCGCGCGCTGCGCCGCCTCGAGGATCTCCTCGCGCGAGCGGAAGTAGAGCGCCGGATCGTCGCGCAGCTTCGCGATCGTCGCCGCGAGATCGGGCGCGCCGAGCACGCGCTGGCCGAGCGCCGCGATCTCGGCGTCGGTGCGCGCGATCTCGCGCAGGCCGAGCGCGTGCAGCTCGGCGGGAGTCATCGGCAGCCCGACGTGGTAGCGGATCGCGGCGCGGTAGCACGCCTCGCCGTCGGGCAGGCCGGCGAGGCCCTCGCGCTCGCCGCGCGCGGCCGGCAGGACGCGATCGCGCAGGAAGTCGCGGTAGCGCACGAGCGCCGACAAAAGCTCCGCGGCGACGACGGCCCGAAGCTCCGCGGCGACGCGCGCGCGCGCGCCGGCGGGCCACGGATCGGGCGTGTCCGCGGCGGGCGGCGCCGCCCACCGCGGCTGCGCCATGGCCCAGCTGTCCGCGGGCCTGCCGAGCTCGGCGTCGAGCTGATCGATCGCGCGCCGCACCTTCTCGGCGGACGCGACGCGCCCGGCGGCGAGCCCGCGCCCGAGGTTGGCGATCGTCGCGTCGATCAGCGCGGCGCCCTGGCGCATCCGCGCGACGAGGTTTTGGGCGTCGTCGGGCGTCTTCACGGTGTGCTGCTCGACCAGGTACGACAGCTCGCCGAGCAGGCTGCTGCCGCCGGAGTCCACGGTCCACTCGTGGAGCTTGCACGCGTCGAGCCCGAGCTCGGCCTCGAGGTGGCCGCGCAGGAGCGCGTGCGTGAGCGCGTCGCCCTCGCCGAGGCCCGCGGCGGGGAGCGCGCCGGGGAGCGCGACCAGACGCGCGAGCAGCGCCCGGCGCTCCGCGAGGCTCTGCTCGATCGCGGCGGCGTCGCGCGGGGCGAGCCGGTCGTCGTAGCGGTGATCGCCGAGCGTGGTCGCGTAGGTCGGCGACCACCGCATGAGGTACTCCCAGTGATCGGCGAGCACCGCGCGCAGCGCGGGGTCGGCGACGCCAGCGACGGCATCGGCGGCGAGCGGCGACGGCAGGGTAGATGGCGGCACGGGCGAGGACTTCGTGGTCATGGGCGGCTTTTTCGGTGACGCGCAGGCGAGCGCGAGACAGGCGAGCACGGCGGCGCGCATGGACCGGTTGTACCGTGTAGCCTTGCGGCCGTGCAGGTCCACCTGATCGACGGCACCTACGAGCTGTTCCGCGCGTGGTTCGGCGCCCCCCCGGCGCAGGCGGGCGGCCGCGAGGTCGGCGCGGTCCGGAGCCTCGTGCGCAGCCTGGCGGCGCTGATCGGCCGCGGCACGATCACGCACGCGGGCGTCGCGTTCGACCACGTGATCGAATCGTTCCGCAACGAGCTGTTCGCCGGCTACAAGACGGGCGAGGGGCTGCCCGACGCCCTGGTCTCGCAGTTCGAGCTCGCCGAGCGCGCCGCCCGCGCGCTCGGCCTCGTCGTGTGGCCGATGATCGAGTTCGAGGCCGACGACGCGATCGCGACCGCGGCGCACCGGCTGTGCGCCGATCCAGCGGTCGAGCAGATCCGCATCACGGCGGTGGACAAGGACATGTGCCAGTGCGTGGTCGGTGCGCGCGTCGTGTGCTGGGACCGGTTCAAGGACGTGACGCTCGACGAGCCGGCCGTGCTCGCCAAGCACGGCGTCCTGCCCGCGTCGATCCCGGACCTGCTCGCGCTCGTCGGCGACACGGCCGACGGCATCCCGGGCCTCTCGGGCTTCGGCAAGAGCACGGCGGCAAAGCTCCTGACGGCGTACGGCCGCATCGACGCGATCCCCGACGACGCGGCGCGGTGGACGATCGCGCTGCGCGGCGCCGACAAGCTCGCCGCCACGCTGCGCGAGCACCGCGCGGAGGCGGCGCTGTACCGCACGCTCGCAACGCTGCGCACGGACTGCCCGATCGAGTGCGGCGCCGAGGCGCTCGAGTGGCGCGGGATCGATCGCGCCGCGACCGACGCGATCTGCGTCGAGCTCGGCCTCGAGGCGGGCGCGGTGCGGCTCGCGGCGCGCGCGTAGCCGCCGGGGGCGGCGCGTCAGCGCGTCAGCTGGATCGACGCTGTGGCGGTGAGCCCCGCCAGCGGGATCTGCTTCACGATGCGCTCGAGGCACGGGCGCACGGACGCGGGCGCGGTGCCGCCGGTCAGCTCGATCGCAGGCGCGCCGCTCGCGACGCGCACGACGAGCGTCAGCGCGAGCTTGCCCGTGACGCAGCGCAGGAGCTCGTCGCGCCGCGCCTCGAGAGCGCCGCGGAGCTGAGCTTCGGGCGGCAGCGGCGGCCGAACCAGCGCGGGCGACGGCCCCGGCTGGGGCGCCTTCCCGCCCGCCACCGGGCCGGTGCTCTTCTCGTTCGCGGCCGCCGGCGCGCGCGGCGCGCTGCTGGCCGGATCGCGATCGCCCGCCCCGCCCCCGCCGCCCCCGCCGCC
Organism: Kofleriaceae bacterium; assembly: GCA_035558535.1. GTDB lineage: Bacteria > Myxococcota_A > Polyangia > Haliangiales > Haliangiaceae > JABFXX01. Next base: position 8,975 of record DATMCI010000182.1, on the reverse strand, counting down.
CGGGTCCGGCTTGCCCGACGTCCCCGTCGACGGCGTGATCGCCTGCCCCGGTGACGGCGCGGTCGGCGCCGGGTCCGACGCGGCCGCCGCTGGCGCGGGCGACGCGGCCGCCGCTGGCGCGGGCGACGTGTCCGCCGCCGGCATCGGCACGCTCTCCGCCGCGCCGCTGGTGCCGCGCATGCGCACGTTCTCACCGCGCTCACCGCGCTCACCGCGCTCACCGCGCTCCGTCGTCGCGCGCGTGTCCGCCGCCGTCCGCTCGCCCTCGCGACCGGCCGCCGACGACGCGTGATCCACAGCGCCCGCCGCGCCGTCCTGCTTCGCGAGCGTCCACGCGAGCGACTGATCGACGCGCGCGGCCGCGTTGCCCTCGACCGACCACCGCGCGTTGTTGTGGTGCAGGAGGATCACCACCGAGCCGTTCGCCGTGTCGACGACGTCGTCCGCGAACACCTCGGCGCCACTGCCGAGCGCGCGCGACGAGCCTTGGCGCGTCGCCGCGACCTTGCCCGATGCCTCGAGCACCCGCCCCGCGACCGCGCCGGGCGCGACCTTCGGCGCGCTCTCGCCTCCGCTGCACGACGCGGCGGCCGAGGCCGCCAGGAGTCCGACGAGGAGGGCGCGCAGCATCGCGCCGATTGTACGCACGTGCGACCGCCCGCGGGCTAGGCCGAGCGCGCCTCGATCGCCGCCAGCCGGTGGCGGAGCCGCGGCTCCATCACGTTCGGGATCGCGCGCGCGACCTCGAGCGCCTCGCCGAGCGAGCGCCGGGCGGCGGCCACGTCGCCCACCCGGAGCGCGCCGAGCGCCTGCATCTCGATCACCTCGATCGCCTGCTGCTCCTCCGAGTAGCGCTTCGAGCGCTCGCGCACGTCGGCCCACGCCTCGGCCCACGCCTCGGCGGTGCCGCCCGCGCTCGCGAGCCGGATCGCGTCGAGGAGCACCAGCTCGCTGGGCAGGAGCTGCGCGTCGGAGCGCCCCTCCGCCTGCGCGGCGCGCTGCAGCTCGACGAGCGACGCGCCGAGCGCCTCGGTCTCCTGCCAGCGCCCCTCGAACGCGAGCAGACGGAGCTCGAGGAGCCGCGCGACCGGGCGTGGCAAGAGGTCCGGTCTGCGCGTGGACAGCGCCACCGCCCGCTCGACGTACGGCCGCGCGGCCGCGGCGTCATCGGCCTGGTACAGGAGCTCGCCGAGGTTGTACGTACCGACGAGCTCGACGAGCACGAGGCCCAGCGTCCGGCCGATCTCGAGCAGCGCTTGGAGGTCCGCCGTCGCCCGCGCGACGTCCTTCTCCGCGATCCACACGAGGCGCCGGTTGTTCAGCGCGGCGAGCTCGTGGATGCGATCGCCCTGCGCGTGCGCCATCGCGAGGATCCGATCGAAGACCTGACGCGCCTCCCGGATCTCACCCAGGTTGCTGAGGACGTCGCCCAGCATGACCAGCGAGACGATCAGGCTCTCGTACGCGGCCGGACCGGCGGCCTCGGCCCGCGCGATCGCCTCGCGCAGGCTCGCGCGCGCCTCCACGCTCTTGCCGAGCCGCCACAGCGAGCGCGCGCGACCCATCGCGAGGCGCGCCGCGATCACCGGCTCGGTGTCGTCGCCGGCCAGCGCGGTCGCCTGATCCACCAGCTCGGCTGAGCGGTGCAGGTTCCACAGCCAGTCGAGGACCGTCGCCTCATCGAGGAGGATCGTGAGCCGCGCGCGCCGATCCCCGAGCTCGGCCGCCAGCTCGTACGCCTGGTGCAGATCGCTCAGCGCGTCCTCGTAGCGTCCGAGCCGGTAGCGCGCGAGCCCGCGGCCGTGCTGCGCGGTCAGCCGCTGCGGCGCGCTGTCGACGAGCCCGAGCACCCGCGAGAACGAGCGCTCCGCCTCGACGTAGCGGTGCCGGTAGAGATCCTCCGCCGCGAGCGCCTCGTACACCATCGCCGCCGGCTCGCGCAGCCCGGCCTCCGCCGCGTGGTACGCGAGCCGCGACCGCTGTCGCTCGTCGGCCGCGGTGCCGCGATCGCGGTAGTGCGCGAACGCCGCGCGGTGCAGCTCGATCCGCAAGGGCTCCGGGATCGTCGCGCGCATCGCCTCGCACAGCATCGCGTTGCGGAACTCGCAGTCGCCGCGGCCGCGGATGCGCAGGAGCTGCGCGCGCTCCAGCTGCGTCAGCGCCACCTTCGCGTCGAGCGGGAACTGGCGCGCCACCAGCGAGGTCTCGAGGACCCGCATGACACCGATCATGTCGCGCACGGGGAACTTCGGACCGAGCAGAGCCGCGAGCTGCGCGTGGCTGGCCAGATCGAGCGGGAGGCGGCCCAGCTCGCGCTCGGCCAGCCACGCGAGGCGCAGCGTGTGCGGCCACGCCTCGACACGATCGGTCTCGAGGATCCACGCGCCGGTGCGCTCTCGGCGGACGATCCCCTCGTTCTTGAGCGCGCGGCACAGCTCGCCGAGCAACATCGCGTTGCCGTGGGCGCGCTCGGTGATCACCTCGAGCAGCTTCGCCGGCAAGTTCTCGGCGGGTTGCAGGAGGATCCGGCAGAGCTCCTCGGCGGCCTCCTGCGACAACGGCGAGAGCTCGAGCGACTCCGCCCGCTCGGCGCGCTCGCCCCAGCCTGGCCGCAGCGCCTCGAAGCTCGGCCGGACCAGCACGCAGATCCACAGCGGCACCGCGCCTGCGCGATCGAGCGTGGCGAGCTCGATCGCGTCGAGGGCCGTCGCGTCGGCCTGGTGCGCGTCGTCGACGATGATGCCGAGCGGGGCCTGCTCCGCGGCGCGCCGGATCAGCCGCGCCGTCGCCTCGACCGTCGCGATCCGCAGGGCGCCCGGCGCCTGCGCCAGCGGCTCGAGCTCAGGCGCGTCGTGCCCGATCCAGCCCAAGGTCAGCGCCACCGCCGGCCACGCGTCGCCGACCTGCGCCTGCACGTGCGCGCACGCCTCCGGGCCCGGCGTCGGCGCGCCCGAGATCAGCACGAGCCGCCGCAGGATCGCCCGGAGCGTCTCGTCCACCTCGCCGACCGATGGATCCTGGCCGCGGAACGCGAGCACCCGCACGCTCGGGACCACCTGCCCCACCTTCTGGCGGAGCGCCGTCGTGAGTCGGGTCTTGCCGATCCCGGCGTCGCCGCGGATCGTCACGAGCGTCGGGACGCGCTCGGCGAACGCGGCCTCGCCACCGCGGACCAGCCGGGTCATCTCCTCGTCCCGGCCCACGAACGGCAGCGCCTCGGCGACCAGCGACGGCGGCTCGGCCAGCGAGAGGTCACTCTCGGGATCGACGAGCTGGAACTCCTCGCTCCCCAGCGGCCGCGTGCGGCCCGCGTGCATCATCGCCGCGACGCCGGCCGTCAGCACGACGCCCTCCCGGTGCGCGCCGCCAAGCCGCGCGACGAGCAGGGCGAGCGCCGCGCTGTGGTAGCGGCGCACGGGCCCGCCGAGCCGGACCCGCACCGGCGCCACGTCGACGAGCACACCGCGCGCGATCCCGAGCATCACGATCCGGCGCGCCGCAGCGAGCGCGTGGTCGAGCGGCGTCTCGTTCGACTCGGAGTCGACGACGGCGACGTAGCTCGCACCCGAGACCGACGTGACGAACGCGTCCAGCCGGGCCAGCTCGCGCTCCACGGCCTTGGCGTCGGACTGCTGGCTGACGAACGCGATCAGCGGCAGGTTGCGCTGCACGCGCGTGTCCTTGCCGGGCACCGCGGCGACCGCCGCAGCCGCCGGGGGCGATGGCGCGGCCGGTGCCGCCGCGGCGACGGATGCTGCTGCGGCCGGTGCCCGCTGCTCCTCGAACGCGCGCTCGAGCGCCTGCCGCAGCGCGGCCACGCTGGGCCAGCGATCGCCAGGGCTCTTGGCCAGCGCGCGCAGGATGACCTCCTCGACGGCCGGCGCGATCGGCCCGAAGCTCGACGGGCGGGGCGGCCGCCGCGACTCCACCGCCACGCGCACCTCGGCCGACGTCCCCCAGAACGGCACGCGCAACGTCCACAGCTCGAACAGGAGCACGCCCAGCGCGTAGACGTCGGCGCGCACGTCCAGGGGCCCGGCCGCAGACACCTGCTCGGGCGCCATGGACAGCTGCTGGGGCGCCATGTACTCGACCGTGCCGACCGGCCCCTCGTCGGCGACCGCGATCCCCGGCCCGCGCGCGGTGCCGAAATCGATCAGCGTGACCTCGCCGCTCGCCCGCACGAAGACGTTCTCCGGCTTCAGGTCTGCGTGCACGAAGCCGCGCTCGTGCATCGCCTCCACCGCAGAGAAGAGCGCGCGCGCGATCGCCTGTCGCTCGGCCTCGGGCATCGGCGCGGCGAGCCCCGCCAGGCGCGCGGCGAGCGTCGGCTCCCCGATCAGCTCGAAGACGAGGTAGAGCGCGCCGCCCGCCTCGAGCGCCTCGATGAGCCGCGGCACGTGCGGCGGAGGCACCGCCTCGAGCACCCGCCGCTCGGCGCGCAGCCGGCGCGCGCCCGAGGCCGCGTCCGCGCGCGCCATCTTGATCGCGCACAGGAGGCCGTCCGCCTGCCGCCGCGCGCGCAGCACGGCGCCGTGCCCGCCGACGCCGAGCACGCGCTCGACCTCGTAGCCTGGGATCCGCGGCAGGGCCGAGAGCGCGCTCTCGGCCGCGCGCTCGTCATCCGACGCCAGCGGGCGCACAGCGCACCCCGGGTGCTCGCCGCGGAACCGCCGGCCGCAGGTGAGGCAGCGCTCCGGGTCCGGGTTCGGAAAAACCGCTGGCACGTCCGAGGCCTCCAGGGCCGGGCCGGGCGTCAGCTCCCGCATGCTGTAGGGTAACACTCTTGCACCACGGTTCACCCGCACCTTACCGCGATGTCGGCGCGCCTCGCCCGCCCCAACGGTCAGTCATTGCTCAGGCATCGCCCAGGCATCGCCCAGGCATCACTCAGTCATCGTGGAGGCGGCACCACGCGGTCTCGCACGAAAGATTCAGTACGGTCTCGACGAGGGTGCGGCTCATCCAGGTGCCTGGGACCGGCGGTGAGGCGAGCCAGGGCCGGGTCTCGATGAACGGGCCGGAGAGCGTCTGCGCGTCGCCCGCGCGACTGCGCAGGGCCTCGCCGAGCTCGAGGTACATGGCGAGCTCGATCCGGCCGCTGCCGCCCGCGCGGTCGCGGATCTCCCCGGCGAGCGCCCGCGCGGCGGACATCATCCGGTCCATCGTCACCTGATCGCCGGTGTCCTCGCCGAGCACGCGGCACGCCATGGCCGAGGTGCCGGTGCGCATCGCCACCACGTGGCCCTCCGCCTGCGTGCGGGCCACCACGAGCTCGATGACGTCCTCGATCTCGTCGAGCATGTCGTCGTCGAGCGCGTCGAGATTGGCGGGCTGCCCGTCGACCAGCACCTCGGCGTAGAGGCCGATGACCGGGACGGTGATCGGGACCGCGAGCCCCGCCGAGTCGCTGCCAGGGCCGCCCGGGACGATCGAGAACGGCGCGTCCGCCCCCGCCTCCTGGACCGCGGAGCGGAGATCGATCAGGAACGTGTCCACGGACAGGTAGCGGCGATCCGGATCCTTCTGCATGCAGCGCACGATCACGCGATCGATCGCCGAGCCGACCGGCGCGATGCGGCTCGCGCGGGGCGCCGGCGCGTGCAGGTGCATCTGCTCGAGCGTCACCGACGAGCCGATGAACGGCCGCTGGCCCGTCACGCACTGGTAGAGCAGGACGCCGAGCGAGTAGATGTCGGCGCGCCAGTCCACCGGCAGCCCCTGGAGCTGCTCGGGGGACATCGCGGTCATCGTGCCGACCTGCGAGCCGGTGCGCGTGAGCCGCGGGCCGTCGGAGGCGACGAGCTTCGCGATGCCGAAGTCGATGAGCTTGAGCCAGAACGGCTGCCCCGGGTGAGAGACCATCACGTTGCTCGGCTTCAGATCGCGGTGGACGATGCCGGAGCGGTGCGCGGCGGCGAGCCCGTTGCAGATCGGCTCGAAGTAGTCGAGGGTCTCGCGGATCGTGAGCGAGCCGCGCTGCGAGAGGATCTTCCCGAGGGAGGTGCCGTCGAGGCGCTCCATCACGAGGTACGGGCGATCTCCGTCGATCCAGCCCACCTCGTACAGCGCGACGATGTTCGGGTTCTCGATCTGCCGCACCACCTCGGCCTCGCGCAGGAACCGGGCGACGATCTGCGGGACCAGGCACCAGCGCCGGTGCAGGACCTTGAGGGCGACCTGGTGCCCCGTCGTGTTGTGGTGGGCCGCGTAGACCGTGCTGAAGCCGCCGTCGCCGAGGACCGCGTCGACCGTGTAATCGCCGACGGGGTGGCTCACCGGGAGTACATCCGCCACGGTGACCGCAATGACTCGCCCCAGGACTCTCGTGGGGTCTGTCGAGTCGCTCAGCTCCTCGTCCTCGCGCGCCATGTCACTATGAAATCAGGAGGTTAGTTGGTTACCTCCCCTGAATCAAGCTTAAGATTTCGTGCACCTCCAAGCGTGGGAGGAGCCTCACTCTTCGTCGTCAGCGTTCTTCGTAAGGGCCGAGGAGATCTCCGTCTCGCTCGCGGAGCGGCCAGCGGTGCATGTGGACGGCACCAGCGCGGCGCTCGCGGTCACAGCGCAATCCCGTTCATCTGCACGAGGCCGCCGGTGTCCGCGGACGCGATGAGGTCGATGCGCCAGGTCGCGTCGCCATTGAAGTGGCCGGGGAGGACGTAGCTGGCGGTCGTGCCGATGTTGAAGGAGCTGCCCGCCGTGAACGTGCCGTTCGCGCTGCCGGTCATGACGACCACCGACGAGCCACGCACCACCAGCAGGTCGCGCGGGCCGGCGCCGTCGAGGTAGGCCATGGTCGCGAACTTCACCTCGCCCGAGCCAGAGACCGAGTAGGTGGTCCCCAGGAACGTGCCGTTCGTCTGGCCGAGCAGCACCTTGACGATGTTGTCGACCCCGACCGCGACCGCCATGTCGGCCTTGCCGTCGCTGTTGAAGTCACCCGTCGTGATCGAGCGGGGACGCCCGTTGGCCGTCGTGCCGACCGTCACCGTGGTCGTCGTGCCGAACGTGCCGTTGCCGAGACCCCAGGTCACGTACACCGAGGCGGCGGTCGAGCTGGCGCTGGCGAGGTCGAGCTTGCCGTCGCCGTTGTAGTCGGCCGCGGTCAGCGAGTGGTGCGAGGTGGTGCTGCCGAACGAGGTCTGCGCGCCGAACGTGCCCGTGCCGGTGCCGAGGAACACGCCCACGCCGGTCGTCAGGTTCGCCGCGAGGTCCAGCTTGCCGTCGTTGTTGAAGTCCGCGACCGCCACCGACGCCGAGAGGCCCGCCGCGTTCGTGACCGGGATGGTCGTCGCCGCGCCGAAGGTCCCGTCGCCCACGCCGAGCAGCACGCTGAGCGAGGTCTGGTTCGCCGTGATGAGGTCGACCCGGCCGTCCTTGTTGAGATCCTTCGCGACCACCGTGCGGGCGCGGATGCCGGTGCCGAGGTTGTAGGTGACGTCGGCGCTGAGGCCGCCGTTGCCGTTGCCGAGGCGAACGATGACCGAGCTGTAGTTGTTCTCGATGGCGAGGTCGAGGTTGCCGTCGTTGTTGAAGTCCGCCGTCGCGACCACCGGCGCGTCGTCCGAGCCGGTCACCGTGGAGGTGGTGCGGTTCACGTCGTCGACCGAGAACGTCGTCACCGAGTAGAGGAACGTGTTGACGACGTTCCCGTTACCGCTGCAGTCGTCGAACAGCGTCTCGCCGTTGACGCCCGGCTTGACGTTGCAGACCGAGGTGCACGCGCCCACGTACTCGAAGCCGCAGCTGGTGCCCTCGGCGCACTGGCGGCCGGCCGTCATCCCCGCGCCCGTGTTGGCGTCCCAGATCCAGGTGCCACCGGCGTTCGAGCAGGACTTCGCCGTCGGCGTGGAGCTGAAGATGTTCCCCATGAACGCGCCCTCGTGCCGGCCGTACGACGCCGCCTCGCCAGCGCTGGGCGACAGCTCCGGCCGCGCACGCAGCGAGACGCTCACGCTCTTGCCGAGCGCGTTGCTGCGGGCCATCAGGCACGCCGAGACCAGCTCCTCGCCGGCAGCGGCGGCCTTCGGCGCGGGCGCCGGATTGAGCGGCGCGCCGTGCCACCAGTCGGCGAGGCTGAGCGCGCCCTGCCAGTTCAGCGTCGAGCCGTCCCAGTCGGTGACCGACATCGTCTGATCCGGGCGCAGCGCGCACTCGGTCGCGTACTTGAGGACGTTCTTGAACCGGTTGCGGAAGTCGAACCAGGAGTCACCGTGCGCGGTGGCCTGCGTCTGCACGCACGTGGCGACCTGCGTGGACACCGAGCCCTGCGTTGCGGGCCCAGTCTGCCAGGCCGGGTCGAGCCCCTGCGAGCCGCAGGACTGGTACGTGGAGCCATCGATGTCGGTCGACGTGACGCAGGTCCCCGACGGCAGCGCGCAGTACGTGGCGTGGGTGAAGAAGTCCTTGACGATCGCCGCCTCGCGGTTGGTATGGGTGATCGTGTTGCTGGGGTAGGCGGGGTCGTGGGTCCCGATGTCGATGACGCACTGGGTGACCGTCGGCTCGTTGTCGGCCGACGCGCGCAGGTCCGTGTTCCAGTTCGGGTCCAGACCGGACTCGCCACACATCGAGTACGTGGTCACGCCGTCCGCCTCGGTCACCGTCACGCACTGACCGGAGGGCAGCGCGCACTTGGCCACGTAGGAGAGCGCGAGCTTGAGGTTGCTCAGCTGCGTGCTGCTCAGGGGAGCCCCGTCGATCTTGGCGGTCTGGAGCTTGATCCCGTTCAGGGAGAGCGCGTTCAGGCGGATCCCGTTGAGGCCGACCGCGCCGAGGCTGACCTTGCTGAGCTCCACGCCGTTGACGGTGAGCCCGTTGAGGCGGCGCGCGCCGAGGCTGATCGAGTTGAGCGACAGGCCGTTCAGCGACAGGCCGTTCAGCGACAGGCCGTTCAGCGACAGGCCGTTCAGCGACAGGCCGTTCAGCGACAGGCCGTTCAGCGACAGGCCGTTCAGCGACAGGCCGTTCAG
>DATMCI010000181.1:0-14603 GCA_035558535.1 Kofleriaceae bacterium | reverse complement strand
GGATCTGGAATCCGGTCGCGAGCTGTTCGCCCTACCAAGGCAGGCCTACTGGGCGACTGCGTGCACGGTCACCGCCGACAGCCAGTATGTGATCTCGGCGTCGACGGACTACACGCTCCAGGTCTGCGACCTGGCGTCGGGGCGCAGGCTGTCCGTCCTGCGAGGTCACTCGGCTGCCGTGATCGCGTGCGCGGCGACGCCCGACAGCCGGCGCGTAATCTCGGCCTCATTCGACCGGACGCTCAAGGTCTGGGACTTGGTGTACGGCCGTGAGCTGCGCACCTTGCGAGGGCACACCGACAGAGTGAACGCGTGCGCGGTGACTCCCGACGGCCGGCGCGCGATCTCGGCCTCGGAGGACCACACGCTCAAGGTCTGGGACCTCGCGACCGGTGCGTGCCTCCACACTCACCGCGCCAATGCCGCCTATACGGCGGTCACCGCGACCGCGACCTCCGTCGTTGCCGGTGACGCGGCGGGCGCCGTCTGGTTCTTCGACCTGCCGCTGCCGGAGCTACACGGGCGCTCCGCTCTCGACAGCGCCGCACCCGCAGCTCCGCCCCACGTGCGCTCCGATACCGAATCAGCGCTCTCGAGGTTGCCGGTACCGAAGCACACGATCCTGTTTCTGGCCGCCAATCCGATCGCGACGGCGCAACTCGCGCTCGACCGCGAGGCGCGCGCGATCCAGCACGAGCTGGAGCGGAGCGGCTTCCGCGACCGCTTCGAGCTGGTAACCCGGTGGGCTGTCGAGCCGCTCGATCTGCTGCGCGAGCTGCGCAAGCTCAAGCCGACGGTGGTCCACTTCAGCGGCCACGGCGGCCACATCGTCGGTCGTCACGGCGCCGTCGATCACGCCGCCGGTGGGCACGTCGCTGCCGGCGCGGCTCCGTCGGCGTCGGCGCAGGAGCCGCACCGGCACATCGAGGGCGTCGCCGCCGATGCCGCTGCGATCGGCGAGCACACCGACGAGCGCCAGCACGGACTGTACTTTCAGGGCGCCGATGGCCGCGCGCAGCTCGTGACGGCGACGGCGATCGAGCAAACCTTCAGTGCGGCCGGGAGCTCCGTCAGGCTCGTGGTCCTCTCCGCCTGCTACAGCGACGCGCAGGCCGACGCGCTGCTCGCGCATGTCGACTGCGTCATTGGCATGCACGGCGCAATCCGTGATGCCGCCGCCCGTAGCTTCGCGATCGGCTTCTACGGCGGCCTGGGCGAGCGCGAGTCGATCGCGGCCGCCCACGCGCAGGGCCGCGCCGCGATCAGCCTGGAGGGCCTGCCCGACGGCGCGCTGCCACAGCTCCGGGTGCGCCGTGGCGTCGACGCCGGCCGGCTCGTGCTGGCCGCGGACCCTCTCTAGGAGGCTGGTGTCAAACTCCGAGATCGAGCTCTCGCCACGCCGCTCCCTGGCCACGGCGTTTCGAGCCCGAAGGAGCGCGATCACTGCCTCGCTTCCGGCGCGCTTACGCCGCGGATCTCGGTCTCACTCATCTGGCCGCCCTCGTCTCGTGCGCGGACGGGCATCACTGGCCTCCCTCCGCGTGCTCCTCGGCGAGCTTGACGAGGGCACGCAACACTCCTAGTTCCGTCATGCGGCCACGAGGCCGCGAGCGCGGGCGTTCATCGGCGCCCCCTTGCGTGCGACGCGACGAAGCTCAGCAACTCGCCGAACGCGACGAGCACCCGCCCATCGCTGCACGCGAACGCCGTGACGATCGCATTGGCGAGCTTCGCGTTGGACTCGCGGCCGTGGGCGATCAGGTCGAGCTGATCGCGTTCCCTTGCGGAGCGCGCTGCCGCGTCGAGCGGCGGCGGATGCGTGGGCGGCGCAGCATCAGAGCTGAGCCGCCGCGGAGACGGCGTAGGCTTGGCCCGCTTCGGGGCGTGGGCCTTCTGTAAAGGGGACATGGCGGAGACTTTCCTTGCGCGAGATCGCAGGCTCCCCCGCCGACGATTGCCGCCGGTGAAGTCTCCGCCAAGAGCGCAACCCCGAGGGTCGCCGACGAAGGAGCGATGCTGGGCTGTATCAGCTTTGGGTGGTGGAGCTCCCTCCTCGTGAAAGCGCTCTTTGGCGGAGAGTGCCGCTACGGTTGCACGGCCCTCTCATCCCTGCAAGCAGTTTCTCTGTCCGTACGTGATACCCTGTACAGCGCTGCCCTTGGGGGCATACTTGTGGGTGTTAGCCTGCTCGGGATGGCCAGCACGAGGAAGGCTGCACGAACGAAACAAGAGGAGGACGACCTCAAGCGTCGAGCGTTCGCCGGCTACTGGAAGTACGCGCGCGCGGGCCAGCCGCACGCCTCGTTCGACGAAACAGAAGCCGCCGTCCACGAGATCGGCGGCAAGCTGTACGTGACTCTCACGAGCGGCAAGGTCCGCGTGGCCGTATTCCGCGTCCGCAACGACGGCAAGCTCAAGCGCCTCGTCCGCGTCCCCCTCGAGCTGCAAGAGGACGAGTAGAAGCAGCCCTACGCGTAGGCCAGGACGGGCGGCGCCCGCAGGGCTACCTGATCCTCAATCAGGGAGGCCAGTCGAGGAACCAGACGGAGCCAATGGCGTCACCGGCGATGATCGCGGTCGTGGTGGTGGCGACCGCGGAGTAGGCGGCGTTGGCACGATGGGTGAACTCGCACGCGCCGGCTTCAAGATCCCATACCTTGAGCGTTTTGTCATCCGACGCCGAGACGACCCGCCGGCCGTCCGCGGTCATCGCGCACGCGGTCACTCTGGCGGTGTGGCCTTCCAGCGTGGCCACCGAGCGCCCGCTCGCGAGATCCCACACCTTGAGCGTATGGTCATAAGACGCCGTGACCACCTGCCGGCCGTCAGGAGTCACCGCGCACGCGGTCACGCTGTCGGCGTGGCCCGCCAGCGTGGCGACCGCGCGCCCGTTCTCGAGGTCCCATACCTTGACCGTTTGGTCAGAAGACGCTGAGACTACCCGCCGGCCGGCCGTCATCGCGCACCCGTTCACCCTGTCGGCGTGACCTTTCAGCGTGGCGACCGCGCGCCCGCTCGCGAGATCCCAAACCTTGAGCGTTTGGTCAGAAGACGCCGAGACCACTTGCCAGCCGTCCGGGGTCACCGCGCACGCGTTCACCCTGGCGGCGTGGCCTTCCAGCGTGGCGACCGCGCGCCCGCTCACGAGGTCCCACACCTTGAGCGTTTGGTCGGAAGACGCCGAGACGACTCGCCGGCCGTCCGGGGTTACCGCGCACGCGTTCACCCTGGCGGCGTGGCCATCCAGCGTGGCCACCACGCGTCCGGTCGCGAGGTCCCACAGCTTGAGCGTTTGGTCAGAAGACGTCGAGACCACCCGCCGGCCGTCCGGGGTCGCCGCGCACGCGTTCACCCTGGCGGCGTGGCCGTCCAGCGTGGCGACCGCGCGCCCGCTCTCGAGGTCCCACACCTTGAGCGTATGGTCATAAGACGCCGAGACCACCCGCCGGCTGTCCGGGGTCACCGCGCACGCGGTCACACTGGAGGCGTGGCTTTCCAGCGTGGCGACCGTGCGCCCGCTCGCGAGGTCCCACACCTTGAGCGTTCGGTCCCACGACGCCGAGACCACCCGCCGGCCGCTCGGGGTCACCGCGCACGCGTTCACCCTGGCGGCGTGGCCGTCCAGCGTGGCGACCGCGCGCCCGCTCTCGAGGTCCCACACCTTGAGCGTTTGATCAGACGACGCCGAGACCACCTGCCGGCCGTCCGGGGTCACCGCGCACGCCGTCACCCAGGCGGCGTGGCCTTCCAGCGTGGCGACCGCGCGCCCGGTTGCGAGCTCCCACACCCTGAGCGTTTTGTCAGAAGACGCCGAGACCACCCGCCGTCCGTCCGGGGTCACCGCGCACGCGGTCACACTGGAGGCGTGGCCTTCCAGCGTGGCGACCGCGCGCCCGGTCTCGAGGTCCCACACCCTGAGCGTTTTGTCAGAAGACGCCGAGACGACCCGCCGACCGTCCGGGGTCACCGCGCACGCGTTCACCCAGGCGGCGTGGCCGTCCAGCGTGGCGACCGCGCGCCCGCTCGCGAGGTCCCACACTTTGAGCGTTTGGTCCCTCGATGCTGAGACGACCCGCCGGCCGTCTGGGGTCACCGCGCACGCAATCACACCGAAGGCGTGGCCGTCCAGCGTGGCGACCGCGCGCCCACTCTCGAGGTCCCACACTTTGAGCGTTTTGTCATCCGACGCCGAGACGACCCGCCGGCCGTCCGGGGTCACCGCGCACGCGGTCACACCGTAGGTGTGGCCGACGAGATCGCGCACCAGCGCAGGGCTCTCGCGTGTGGCCAGGTGCCGCACACGGAGGAACTTCGACCCCGCCGGGAGCTGCACCTGTTGCTCGATCTCGTCAGTGCTCCACCCCGACTGCCGGAGCCGGTTCCATAACAGCGCGGCCGTCGCCTCCGGTGCGGCTCGTAGCCAGTGCGATTCGCGCTCGATCGCCCGGGCCAGATCATCGAACTGCCGACGGAGCGCGGCAACGCCGCTTGCGCGGCAACGCTCCGCCACCCGCGCCAGATCAGCCTCGGCCTCGTGCGCGCCGAGCTCGCGGCACGTCGCCTCCAGGAAGCCCAGATCGGCGGCTAGGCGCCAGGTGTCCGCCCACTCGCCAGCTTCGGTGCGATGGATCAGCGCATGGCGCAGCGCGTACCGACGCGCCGCTGGCTCCCTCGGCGCTGGCCAGGTTGCCAGCCCATGCGTCAGAGCGCGGTGCTGCCCGCGGAGCGCGGCGGGGCCGATCGACGCGGCGATCTGCCCGCGGATCGAGTCGTGGTGCAGCCGGTACTCGAGCACGGTGCTCTCGCGCCGACTCTCGATGAGGAGCTCACGCGCACCGCGCATGAACCTCCTCCGCTGCGCCTCGTCGGTCCAGCCGGCCACGGTGCTCAGCTCGTCGAGCGTGATCGCCTCGCGCGCGGCGCACAGGATGCCGAGGCCGTCGACGATGACCGGATCGGTCGCGACCCGCTCCCACGCGCTCGCGAGCGACGCCGCGAGACCGCGCGGGATGACCTCGATGCGGCGCTGCGCTGGGGGCAATCCCGCCAGGTGTTGGCGCAGCATCGCGGCGTGCTGCAGGTTGCCGCCCGCACACGCAACGGCCTCGGCGATGAACTGCGCATCGAGGCCGAGCTCCGGTGCGGCCTGCTCCCAGAAGGCGCGCACTGTCGCCGCGTTGTCGGCCGCGAAGGCTTGCTCGTCGTCGAGATCGAGCTGCACCGCGCCGCGGGCTGCGAGCATGTCCACGTATGGATGGCGCGGCCGGCTCGCGCACAGAAGGCTCACGCCGCGCGGCAGCGCACGGGGCAAGAAAGCCGCGAGTGGATCGCGGCCCGGCACGTCCGCGGGTGGATCGTACTCGTCGAGGCCATCGATCAGCACGATCAGCCGCTCACCGCGTGGGATCAGCTCGTTCTCCGAGACGCGCCGGAGCGTTGCCTCCAGCCGCGCCGCCGGGTGCATGCGCGCGTCGGCCTCCGGCTCGCGCTGATCGGGGAAACGCAGCTCGATCTGCGCCACCAGCGAGCCGACCAGCTTTGCGGGATCGTCCCAGTCGTACTCGCCGCGGCGAATGAAGTGATGCGGTACCACGGCGTCGGCCGCCTCGCGCCGCAAGAGCCACGCCGAGAGCAGCGCGCTCTTGCCCATTCCGGGCCCGCCGGTCACCACGACCCAGCGGTCGGCGCGCTCTTCGACCAGCAGCTGATCGAGTCGAGCGAGCAGCGTCTCGCGCCCGACGAACTGGGCGTGTCGCGCTCGTTCCGCCGTGAAGTCGATCAGCCCCGCCGGTCTCGGCGTCGATGGCGGGGCTACTGAGGGTCTGAGGCCGAGGCGCCGACAGACACGGGCCGCGTACGCAGGAACGCGCGGGTGAACGCGGCAGCCGACGCACACGCGTACTTCGTCCAGGCGTCTGCTCGCTTCAGCCCGACGATGTCACTGATGCCGCGAATCGCGAGCATCGGGCAGCGCTCTTGCGCGGCGCGGTAGACGCCGCCGGACTCCATCTCGACGGCGAGGAGGTCGCGTGACGTCGCGAGCCAGGGGATCACCAGGTCCGGATCCTTCACCAGTCGATCGCTCGAGGCGATCGGCCCTGCAACGAATACAGGCCCACGAGGCGTGGAGCCTGCTCCATAGTGATGCTCCAGCTTGGCCCGTAGCTCTTTTCTCCACTTCGGCGGTCCGTAGAGCTGTCCCTTCGGCGTCCATTCGACCACTGGTTGCGAGGGAAGACCGGCCGTCCAGTTTCCCAGCTCGCTTTTTCGAGCTGCGAGGATGGCGACGTCGGCCGCGAGCGATGGAACGACCGGTCCCCCTTTGACTGCATACTCGGTCTTCTTGCCGTGCTTCCTCGCCTCGACGGTGAAGTCCTGGATCCGCGTGGAGAGGACGACATCACCGAGCTTCACGTCGTCCGAGGGCAACCCACCGGCAATTCCAACGACGAGCACCAGCTTGGGAGCGACATCATCGATGAGGTCTCTGGCCGCTGCTTGTGCCTCACCGTGACCTTGCTCGACTTGGCGCAACACGGCGATCGTGTACTGCTGGCCGTTGCCGGTGTCGGCACGGCGCAGCGCGTACTTGCGGTTCTTGCCCTCGGCGATGCCGGCCTCGCTGGGGAACACGTCGAGCACGGCGCCGAACTCATCGTCACGGATCGTCAGGATCCCGATGTCCACCCTCGGCGGGGAAGAGGCGATTGCCCCGGGGCTCGGCTGGGAGGCCGCCGGGCCGGTGCCGGCGACGATCTCGCTGGCTCTCCGGAGTGCCGCAGCCAGAACGAGCCGGGCGGCGTCGATGCCGGCGCGGACCTTGATCTGCGGGCGATCGGCCTCGCGCAACCCCTCCAAGCTGATCGCGGCGCAGCCCTGCTTGAAGGCAGCGGCGACCGACTCACGTTCTCCGAGGCCGCCGTAGAAGCCGATCGCGAAGCTGCGAGCCGCGTCGTCACTGAGCGAGCCGCTCATCCCGACGACGCAGTCGACGTGCGCGAGCAACGCCTCCGCCTGCGGCTCGCTGTAGCAGGCGCTCAGGACGACCAGCTTGACCGAGGCTCCCGCCGCGCCGAAGGTCTCCTCGAGAGCGGCGGTCGAGACGAGCTGTGGGCGGCCATCGGAGCTCTGGAAGAACAGTCCGTGTCGCGGTTCGTCGCCGTGGCCGGGCTCGCCGACGACATCGCGACGAGACGCTGGCTCGAGATGGTGCCCGGCAGTGGTGCCTGAGGCGCCGTGACCGCTGAAGTGGACGATCGTCGGCTTGAGCTTGCGGAGCTCGCGGAGCAGATCGAGCGGCTCGGCCGCCCATCGGGTCACGAGCTCGAAGCGGTCGCGGAAGCCGCTGCGCTCCAGCTCCACCTGGATCGCGCGCGCTTCGCGGTCGAGTGCGAGCCGGTCGGTGCCGAGTGGATTAGCGGCCAGGAACAGGATCGTGTGTTTCATCGGCGGCCTCTGCGAGAGGATCTCGATATCTGAGCAGGGAGTGTGCTTGTTGTCAGGGCGGCGATCATCGCGGTTCGAGCGCTCGCGGCGATTCGGCGACGGGCAGTCGAAAAACCAGACAGAGCCGACAGCGTCACCGGCGATAATGGCGGTCGTGGCCGTGGTGACCGCGGTATAGGCGGCGTTGGCACGATGGGTGAGCACGCACGCGCCCGCTTCGAGGTCCCACACCTTGAGCGTTTTGTCAGAAGACGCCGAGACGACCCGTTGGCCGTCCGGGGTCACCGCGCACGCGTTCACCCTGTCGGCGTGGCCTTCCAGTGTGGCCACCGCGCGTCCGCTCTCAAGATCCCACACCTTGAGCGTTTTGTCAGAAGACGCCGAGACCACCCGCCGACCGTCCGGGGTCACCGCGCACGCGTTCACCCTGTCGGCGTGGCCTTCCAGCGTGGCTACCACGCGTCCACTTTCGAGGTCCCACACCTTGAGCGTTCGGTACAGAGACGCCGAGACCACCCGTCGGCCGTCCGGGGTCACCGCACATCCGGGCACTCTGGCGGCGTGGCCTTCCAGTGTGGCCACTGCGCGCCCGCTCGCGAGGTCCCATACCCTGAGCGTTTGGTCAGAAGATGCCGAGACGACCCGTTGGCCGTCGGGGGTCACCGCGCACGCGGTCATCCTGGTGACGTAGTCTGCCAGCGTGGCCACCGTGCGTCCGGTCGCGAGGTTCCACACCTTGAGCGTTTTGTCAGAAGACGCCGAGACGACCCGTTGGCCGTCCGGGGTCACCGCGCACGCGTTCACCCTGGCGGCGTGACCTTCCAGCGTGGCCACCGCGCGCCCGCTTTCGAGGTTCCACACCCTGAGCGTTTGGTCCCACGACGCCGAGACTACTTGCCGGCTATCCGGGGTCACCGCGCATGCGGTCACCCTGGCGGCGTGTCCGTCCCGCGTGGCCAGCGCGTGCCCGCTCTCGAGGTCCCACACCTTGAGTATTTTGTCATCCGACGCCGAGACCACCCGCCGGCCGTCCGGGGTCATCGCGCACCCGGTCACCCAGGAGGCGTGGCCTTCCAGCGTGGCCACTGCCCGCCCGCTTTCGAGGTTCCACACCTTGAGCGTTTTGTCAGAAGACGCCGAGACGACCCGGCGGCTGTCCGGGGTCACCGCGCACGCGTTCACCCTGTCGGCGTGGCCTTCCAGTGTGGCCAGCGCGTGCCCGCTATCGAGGTCCCACACCTTGAGCGTTTGGTCAGAAGACACCGAGACAACCCGGTGGCCGTCCGGAGTCACCGCGCACGCGTTCACCCTGTCGGTGTGGCCTTCCAGCGTGGCCACTGCGCGCTCGCTCGCGAGGTCCCACACTTTGAGGGTTTGGTCCAAGGACGCCGAGACCACTCGTCGGCCGTCCGGGGTCACCGCGCACGCGTTCACCCTGTCGGCGTGTCCTTCCAGCGTAGCCAGCGCGCGCCCACTCGCGAGGTCCCACACCTTGAGGGTTTGGTCCAAAGACGCCGAGACCACCCGTCGGCCATCCGGGGTCGCCGCACACCCGGTCACACCGTCGGCGTGGCCCGTCAGCGTGGCTACCACGCACCCGCTCGCGAGGTCCCACACCTTGAGGGTTTGGTCAGAAGACGCCGAGACCACCTGCCGGCCGTCCGGGGTCACCGCGCACGCAGTCACTCTGTCGGCGTGGCCTTCCAGTGTGGCCAGCACGCGCCCGCTCTCGAGGTCCCACACCTTGAGGGTTTGGTCGTCTGATGCCGAGACCATCCGCCGGCCGTCCGGAGTCACCGCGCACGCGGTCACCCAGTCGGCGTGACCAACCAGATCGCGCACCAGCGCGGGGCTCTCGCGAGTCGCCAGGTGCCGCACGCGGAGGAACTTCGACCCGACCGGGATCTGCACCTGTTGCTCAATCTCATCGGTGCTCCACCCCGACTGCCGGAGCCGGTTCCATAGCAGCGCGGCCGTCGCTTCTGGTGCAGCTCGTATCCAATGCGATTCGCGCCCGAGTGCTCGGGCCAGATCATCGAACCGTCGACGGAGCGCAGCATCGCCGCTCGCGTGGCAGCGCTCCGCCGCCCGCGTCACGTCGGCCTCGGCCTCGTGCGCGCCGAGCTCGCGGCACTTCGCTTCCAGGAACCCCATGTCGGCGGCCAGATGCCAGGCGTCCGCCCACGCGCCGGCTTCAGCGCGATGGATCAGCGCATGGCGCAGCGCGTACCGCCGCGCCGACGCCTCCGCGGGGGCCGGCCAGGTCGCCAGCTTTCGCGACAGCATCCCGTGCTGGGCGCGGAGCGTGGCCGCGCCCAGCTGCTCGGCCATCAGCTCGCGCACCCAATCATGGCGCGGGCGATACGCCACGGCGCCGGACCAGGACGCGGGTTCCTCCAGCAGGAGTTGCCGCGCCTCGCGCAGGAAGCGCTTCCGCTCCTCGTAGACATCCGGACCCCATCCGGCGAGCTCGGCGATCATGTCGAGCGAGAGCGCTTCCTGCGCCGCGCACAGCAGTCCTAGCCCCGCGCGCACTCCGGGGCGTACCGCCGCCCGATCCCAGATCTCGCCAATCAGGCCGCCAAGCCCGCGCGGAATCTGATCAGCACGGCGCTCCTGTGCAGGCAGGCTCTGCAGCGCGTCGTGGAGCATCACCGCGTGCAGCACGTTGCCATCAGCGCGGTCGATGGCGGTGGCAATCATCTCGTTGGGGAGCGGCGGCTCGTACTTGGTCGCGGCGGCCTGCCAGAACCCGCGCACCACCGCCTCGTTGGATGCTGCCCACCGACGATCGTCCAGATCGATGCGCCGGGTAGGGCTCCGCGCCTCGATCCAATTCAGGTGCGGATACGTCGGTCGCATCGCGCACAAGAGCCGGATCCCCGCCGGCACCACGTGCGGCAGGAAGCGGGGCAGCGGGTTGTCGCCAGAGTCCGCGAGGGTCTCGTCGAGGCCATCGACCAGCACCACCAGGCGTCCCGCCGCGCCGAGGTGCTTCGATACCCGGCCGAGCAGTTCGATCAGGCGGCCTTCGGGCCTCGCCTCGGGAACGCGCAGGGTGGGGAACATCGCCTCGATCTGCGCTGCCAGCGACGCGGCGATCACCTCGGGCTGGTCCCAGTTGGCGACCTGACGGCGGACGAAGTGATGCGGCACCGCGGCGCCCGCAGCTTCGCGCCGCGCCAGCCACGCCGACAGGACGGCGCTCTTGCCCATGCCCGGGCCTCCGGTGACCACGACCCATCCCGCCTCGCTGGGGCCGATCAGCCACTCGTCGAGTTGCGCCAACACGTCCTCGCGCCCGACGAAGCGGCGATGTCGCTGCCGCTCGATCGTGAAGTCGATCAGCTCCGTCCGCGCCGACGATGGAGTCGAGGGCTCGCCTCTTTCGCCCACCGAGCCAGCCTATCGCACCGGGGCACGAGCCGTCACCGCGGCACGATGAGCGACGTCGCATACTCAAGGCGCTCGACCAAGCCGGCGCCGAGACTGGCGCGATGTGATCCGAACAAGAACTTCGGCAAGTTCAGTGCGCGCGTGCGGCGGTATGTGGCCCGCGAGCGGGCGCGCCGGGCCGTTACCCGGCGAGCGGCGCGCCAGAGTAGCAGCGACGGCGAGCATCGGGCTGGCCATTCGTGATCAACGGCAGCCGCGCGGGTCAGCGGAGCTCGAACACGCCGACGCGGATCTCGCCCGTCTTCGCGAGCTCGATCTCGTGGATCTCACTCGTGCGATCCTCGCTGTCGACGAACGCCCGCCATGGTAGCCCGGGCTCCGGGGGCTTCTCGCCGCGGTTCCACACGGTCAGGAGCGTGCGACCCTCCGAGTACAGCGCGCGCTTGGTCGTCATCTCGTAGCGGCGCATGTAACTGTGGCTCGGGTTGAGGATGAGCCTCGGCCGGGTCTGCTGAAGCCAGTCCGTGAAGCCGAACGGATCGACGATCTCGTCGGAGTCGCGGCGAGTCGAGACGATGTTGGCTTCGCCGCAGGCCATCATCAGCGTGCTGCCGAACCTCCGGGCCGGCAGCCCGTCCATGAAGGCCTGCTTGCTGCTCGTCGGCGACGTGGAGCGGGTGAACCGCTGCCGAAAGCGATGCGGCGGGGCGCCCCGTCGCCACACCTCGATCCGAGAGTCCTCGTCGTCGAACACCTCCAGGATCGCGGTCTGGACCTTCGTCGTCGATCCGAAGACGCGCGCCTCGTCGAGCGGGTTCGTCTTGCGCAGGTCGTGCGACCACAGCGCGTACACGACCGTGTCACAGTCCGCGGATTCGGCCGCCTGCGCTACGTCGGCGAAGAACGGATCGAAGCCGTCCTCGCAGGTGCGTGCTCGCGGCCCCGTTTCTTGCGGCACTGTCCAGTCCACCGCGGCCAGCGCGATCTTCTTCGGCGCCAGCTCGAACGGCGCCGGGGCGTCCGGCTCGCGTTCGGCCTCGTACGTCTCGTCCTTGCGGCTCTTGTCCTCTCGCATCGTGACCCTCCTTACCGGTTCATTCTTGCGGTGGCTAGAAGCGGCCGGTGAGCGCGAACCGTTGCGGTCGCACCGACCACCTCGCCGCCGACACTGTGGGACGCTACTTGAGCGCGTCCGAGACGCTGACCGCGGTGAAGGCTTGCTCGTTCCAGCGCTCCAAGGTCGCGAGGTCGGTGCACGCTTCGATGCGCGCATCCTCGTCGTTGCTCGGCGTGAGCTGCCGGTGCACAAGCACCCGGTGCAGGGCGGCACGCGCCTGCTTCAGTTCTCCCTTGTCGATGAGCTCCTGCTGCGTCTGGGGGCTTGCTTCCAGCAGGACCTTGAGGATGTGCTGCCGCCGGTCCTCAACTTCGGGATCCTCGGCCTTGCCGAACCTCCAGAGCAGATCCTCGCGGGCCAGCGTCGACATCGGTAGGTACTCTATCAGGGGCAGCACCCACTCGAGCGGCCGACGCGGGGCGACCCATCGGCGTCATCGGCGCCCCATGCCGGAGCGAGCGATTCTGGACGGTGACCCTGGCGGGGTAGCGATGGCGGCATCGAAGAGGATGCCGTCGCCACGATGCGAGCGCGTCATGAGGGGCGAGCGCGCCACGTGCCCGGCTGCGGCGGCACGATCGCCATGACGATCGCGCATGCCGACGAGGGCCTCGTGTGTGGATCGACGTGCCGCGCGTCTCCACACCGCCCTTGTCGTGGCCCTCACGCGGTCGCGCGAAGCACGCCTCGAACAAGTAGTGATTGGCGAGCGCGAGGAAGCGCACCGTCAGCTCGTGCTCGCTGCCGACGAACATCTTGCGCACCGCAGCCTTGAGATTGTCGTAGATCAGCCGGTGCGGAATCGCGCCGAGATGCGCGAACGCACACACCACGTGTGCGCGATTGGCCACGAGCTGATCCAGCGCGGCTATCGCGTGCTGTCGCCACGAGGGCCGTGCCGCGGTACTCGCCGCCGCAGCCCGCGGCGAGACAGCGCGCGATCGCTACGCGCGCGCGCGAGCGACGCAGACCGGGCACCTCGCGTGACGGACTACCTTCTCGGCCACGGAGCCCAGGAGCGCGCGTTTGATGCCGGTCCGGCCGTGACTGCCCATCACGACCAGGTCGATGCTCGGATCGTGATCGACCGCGGCGAGGATCTCCGCGCCCGGCCAGCCGACCCGGCACCGGGTCGTCACCGGGATCGATGACATGCTCCGGAGCCGCGCCGCCCACGCCTCGAGCTGGGCGGCGGAGCGCCGGTCGAGCTCGCGGATCAGGTCGGGGTCCGGCAGCTCCCCGGAGTAGGAGACCGGGGCTTCGATGACGTGCAGGAGCGTGATCCCGGTGCCGCTCGGCTGCACGAGCTCGGCCGCGAAGTCGATCGCCTGGCGCGAATCCTCCGAGAAATCGGTCGGACACAGCGCGTGCGTGAACGGCTTCGGCTCGTCGTCCGGCCGGATCGCGAGCACTGGGCATGGCGCATGGCGGACGACCTTCTCCGCGACTGAGCCGAGCAGGATCCGCGCGAGGCCGGTCCGGCCGTGCGTACCGATCACCACGAGATTGAATGCCGGGTCCTCGAGCGTGTCGACGATCGAGGTCCACGGGATTCCGTACCGCAGCGCCGGGGAAGTCGTTGAGCAGGGACGTGGGGGGCGAGGCGAGCCTCGCGGGCGAGGTCCGGCGCGTCGAGCCCTCGGCGTTCACGCGGATCTCTGCGCTCGGCATCGAGGAGCAGCGGGTGAACGTGATCGTCGAGCTCGCCGAGGTCCCGCCCGTGCTCGGCGACGGCTTCCGAGTCGAGGCGCGGATCGCCACGTGGCGCCGGAAGGATGTGCTCGCGGTCCCGGCCAGCGCCGTGTTTCGGGATCGCGGCCGATGGGCGGTCTACGCCATCGAGGACGGACGGGCGCGGCTCCGGCCGATCGAGGCCGGGCATCGGGGGCGGCTCGAGGTCGAGGTCATGAGCGGCCTCACCGAAGGCGCCGAGCTCGTGCTCCACCCGAGCGATCGCGTCCGAGACGGGGTGAAGCTGGCGCGCTCGCGATGAGCACGGACCCCGGGCGGACGGCGCCCTGTGCGCTCTCCGTTGGAGCTACGCGTGCGCGCGGGACGCTTGCCGGTTCCGGATCTGCGAACGAGGACGGCGGATACTCGTCGACCAGCGACGCCTACGACGAGCACCAGATGGAGATCCGCGACAGCGAGCGCGGAGGCTACTCGGGGCGCTCCTCGCGCGCGGGGGCGCGCAAGACATCGTCGCGAAGCGTGGCTGGAGCGAGGAAGGTTCGCTCCTCGGCGGCCATGTGCGCGTCGAACTCGTCGGCGAGATCATCGATCCGTGCGGCGATCTCGGCCCTTGGTCCCGAGAGCAACTCCCAGAATGCCGCGTGCTCCGCGACGTGCTCCTCGAACATGCGATCGATTAGCAGGGAGACCCATGCTGCGGGGCCGCGAAGCAGCTCGCGGACGACCGTGGTCTCGGTCTCGTTGTGAGCGGCGAGCTCCTCGCGTAGCACCTCGATCGCGCGGTCGAACTCGCTGCCGATGCTCTGGCTCGCGCGGTGCAGCTTGGCCAGCCTCGTACAGGTCTGGAGGTGCTCGCGGAGGCGCTCGTGTTGAGCGAGCAGGTGGAGGCGCGTGTTCTCGGCGTTCATACAGGTAGCTGTACGCAAGCGTCGCGCCATCGATCGAGCGGCGC
>DATMCI010000180.1:0-4835 GCA_035558535.1 Kofleriaceae bacterium | reverse complement strand
GCGCCGCTCGATCGATGGCGCGACGCTTGCGTACAGCTACCTGTATGAACGCCGAGAACACGCGCCTCCACCTGCTCGCTCAACACGAGCGCCTCCGCGAGCACCTCCAGACCTGTACGAGGCTGGCCAAGCTGCACCGCGTGAGCCAGAGCATCGGCAGCGAGTTCGACCGCGCGATCGAGGTGCTACGCGAGGAGCTCGCCGCTCACAACGAGACCGAGACCACAGTCGTCCGCGAGCTGCTTCACGGCCCCGCAGCATGGGTCTCCATGCTGATCGATCGGATGTTCGAGGAGCACGTCGCGGAGCACGCGGCATTCTGGGAGCTGCTCTCGGGACCAAGGGCCGAGATCGCCGCACGGATCGATGATCTCGCCGACGAGCTCGACGCGCACATGGCCGCCGAGGAGCGAATCTTCCTCGCTCCTGCCACGCTTCGCGACGATGTCTTGCGCGACCGCGCGCGCGAGGAGCGCCCCGAGTAGCCTCCGCGCTCGCGGTCGCGGATCTCCATCTGGTGCTCGTCGTAGGAGTCGCTGGTCGACGAGTGTCCGCCGTCCTCGTTCGCAGATCCGGAACCGGCGAGCGTCCCGCGCGCGCTCGCGCCGCCGGCCGCGCCGCCGGCCGCGCCGCCGGCCGTCACCAAGCGCCGCGGTGCCGCGGGCAAGACTGGGCCCCGGCGCAGGATCCGCGGACTAGATGCGGTATTCCGGGATGCGATCGAAGTGCGCGAACGGATCCTCGATCCACGCCCGCACGATGTCGGCCATCGCTGCGGCGTGCGCGCCGTCGAGGACGCGGTGATCGATCGTCGCGCACAGCTTCATCGTGTGCTCGATCGCGACGGCACCGTCGCGCACCACCGGTGTCTCGCGGATCGCGCCGAGCGCGAGGAGCAGCGGGACCCTGCTGTAGGGCACGAGCGGGACGTAGGCCTCCTCGAGGCCGAGCGCGCCTACGTTCGTGATCATCACCGAGCCGAACGCATCGCGCGGAATGCCCGCCCAGGTGAGGTCGAGGTTGAGCGTGTAGCTGGCGAAGGACGTCAACTCGAGCAGCGCCGGCATCGCGCGGAGCGGCAGGTGTGAGAACAGGCGGCGCGTGCGGGCCAGCGCGCCCCCCGTGTCGGCACGGACCTCGGCGAACCGCGCCTCGAGCTCGTCGCAGATCTCGATCAGCGACTTGCGCTGGGGATCGTGGAGCGTCGCGCCCGACAGATCGACCTTACCGGTCGCGTCCTTCATCGCGACCTGGAAGAACACACCAATCCGGCGGCGCCGGTAGAGCCGGCCCGCGCGCAGGAGCGCATTTGCCTCGGGGACCTGCTCGAACACCGCGGCGGCCGCGCGCGCCATGAGGTGCGTGATCGTGAGGTGCCGGCCGGTCGCCGCGCGGAACGCGTCGATGTACGCGAGCGCGGCGTCCATGCGCAGCGTCAGGCTGCCGTACACGCTGGGGTCGTACGCGGTCCGCCACGTGCCGAGGGCGAGCCTCCGGAACGCCGACAGCTCGCGCTCGGGCTCGAGCTCGATGTTCGACATCAGCAGCCCTCGTCGCGCAATGACATGACGCTCCTCTCGTTCATGTCTGGGATGGCGTGCAGCGCGCGTGCCGTTCCGGCCGGGCTGAGAACGGATGACGTGGGCGTGCACGCCGGCAAACAGAGCAGCGCACGTGCCATCGGCGCGGCGGGACAACCCGCAACCGGTGCACGAGCACGAGGCAGCGATGCAACCCTTGCGCACCGGCGCTGGCGCGCAAGAGCGGCTCCAACTCGCGGACGGGGGCACGCTGTGCTTCGACGAGATCGGGGAGATCTCGTCGGCGAAACGCCCGCAACGGGTGCGCGTTCTCGGCGATCGGCGGTTCGCTCGCTGTGGAACGCAGTCTGCAACAACTGGGGCCCATGACGACATTTGTTCCCGTGTTCGCAATGGCCAGCATGCCGAGCGACCACGACAAGCCCCGTGCCGTGGGCATCGTGTGCTCGTGATCGACGGCGGACCGCTTCGCAGATCGTCAGCACGTTCGACCTGCTTCGCGTGCTCGCTCCGAAACCCCGATCGAGAATGGCGACCGCTCTATACCGCCGGGGGGATCAGCGCGCTCACGATCCTCGCGCTTGTTCCGTTCCAGATCTTCATCTTCGTGACATCACCGCCACCCACGACACCCCTCGGCTGGTTCGAGCTGTTCGACCGCAGCCCGTTTCTGGGACTGATCGACATGGATCTGCTCCTGATCGTCGACCAGATGTTGATCGCGGTGATGCTCGCAGCGGTCATCGTCGCGCTCCGAGCGTCCCATCGCGCGTGGCTCGTGCTCGCGGGCATGTTCGGGGCTGTGGCCTTCGCGAGCTACCTGGCCTCGAATCCGGTCCTCGAGATGTTCGCGCTCGCGAAGCGCTACGCGGCCGCAGCGAGCGAGACGGAGCGAGGGCAGCTTCTCGCGGCCGGGCTTGTGCTTGTCGAGCAATGGATCGGCACGGCATTCTCGGTCGGTTACATCCTCGGCGGCGTCGCGTTCACGATCGTTGGCGTCGTGATGCTGCGAAGCGAGCGCTTCGGTCGCGCAACGGCGTGGATCGGCATCGTCTTCGGGCTCACGAGCCTCGTGCCCGCATCGGCCGGCACGCTCGGGCTCGTGTTCGCGCTGGTGTCGTTGATCCCGATGTGGATCTGGCTCGCTCTGATCGCGCGACGGCTCCTCCGTCTCGGCGGCCTGCCGACCGGCACCGCCTGCGAACGCGGTTCGCCGATCGGTACGATCAGCCAGGTGCGAGGCTCGAGGGCGACCTCGCGCGCGAGGCTCGCTCGACGACAAGCACGTCGGGCTTGCGTGACCGGCTGGCCTTACGCGGAAAGCCGCGGAAGGCTCGGCCTTCGACGGGGCAGCCGCGGCCGCGGAGACCAAAATACATATGTTCCACATCAACACCTCGACTGGAGACGTCGATCGTGCTGAGCGAGGAGCTGGAGGCGGGCTTGTTCGGGGTTCATGAAGCCGACCAACTCGCAAGGTTCCGGCTCGCCGCGCGTTTCCCGCACCCACTGCGCGACCGCCTGCGATGAACGCAGATGATGCGCGTGCTGATGGCCGCAGCTACAGCCCCGCGAAGGTCGAGGGGCTTCGGTGGCCACCACCTAGTACCGACGTGGCCCACCGCTCCCCGTATCCTCACTCCCTGCTGGCTTTACTCCGGCCGGGCTCTCCACGGTTTCGGGGTGCAAGGTGCGCTGATATGCCATGTGAGCTTTGCTGCACCTGTTAGCCGCGCGGTACCCGTACACGGCGGAGGACACGTAGACAATGTCGACGACGGTGAACGGGATCGAGAGCAGCGCGCCGACCACGGCGCCGAAGCACTCCTCGCCTTTGCACGACGACGTGAGGGAAGTGACGCCCAGGATGGGCCCGTACAACGTCAACGGCACGGCGGCGACCGTGTCTACGACCGGGCGAATCGAGGACTCGGTGCACCGCCGGATCTAATCACCGCGTGTCCGCGAGCTCTGTAATGCGCAAAGACATGCGTCTTGTTCTTGGGGACGAGAGCCTGAGCTCGGCATCTCGCCACTCGGCCGACGAAGTGAGGACCTCGGCGCGCGGAGCGATGGCATTACTCTTGCTGTCGATCCGGGAGAGGCGGGTCATCATGAACAAGCGAGTCTTTGCTTCGCTCGGCGTCCTGGCCGCCACCGCGTGCGGCGACAACGCGGATCACGCCAAGGGGTTCGTCCAGATGGACGAGGCCCGGGACGCTATTGACGAGCTCCGCGGAATCCCGGCGGCGATGTCGGCGATGGACGGCTACGGCGTGCTCGTTCACGTCCAGAAGATGACCGGCGCGAGCGTGCACATCGTCGCCCCGACGCGGGAAGGCACGGGCCTGCGCGGCGGGGTAGGAACCGTCCCGACGCCACCGTGGCCGGCCGGCACGGCGACTTGCGACGCCGCCTCGTGCACGTTCGCCAAGTACGGCATCGGGATCCCCTATATCTCGTACCGACTCGACGGCACGATCACCCGCAGCGGCGATAGCCTCCAGCTCGACCTCACCCACGCTTACGCGGACCACGTGAGCAGGATGACATGGGCGATCGACGGGTCGGTGACGCTGACCTCGACGCTCCTCGACGGCAGTTTCCACGGCCACGGCGACGGAGCCGCGGCGCCCTTCATCTATGACATCGGCCCGGTGACCCGGGACGTCGTGGTCGAGTACGACGCAGTCCAACTCGACCCGGCGGGCTGCCCGGTGGGCGGCTCGCTCCACGCGATCAGCGTCTACGACGACCCAACCGGGGGGCAGGGCAACGACAACGCTCCGAGCTTCGACATCGAGGCGACCATCACGTTCGGTCCAGCCTGCGGCTCAGCGCGCTGAGCGATCCCACGGGAGCGGCGATCCATCCCGCACTCGGCCGCATTTCGCCGCACCGCGCGACTCGCGGCTCGCGGCTCGCGGCTCGGTCACATCCCGACGATGGCGCCCATGGAGATGGAGAGCTCGTCAGGATATTAGGATATCGATATGATCCCGAAGCATCTCGCGCTGCTGCTCGGAGCGGCCTTCGCGTGCAGCTCGCCGCCAAAGGCCGCGGTCGTCGAGCCACCGGCCGCGCCGCCGGCCGCGCCGCCGGCCGTCACCAAGCCGGCCGAGGACCAAAGCTTTCCGGGCGGCTGGCTCGGGACGTGGCGCGGGCCGCTGCTGATCGAGATCGCCGGCAAGCCGCCGCAGACGATGGCGATGGAGCTCCACATCACGCCGCTCGAGGCGCCGGGCCGGTGGACGTTCCGGATCGTCTATAGCGGCGAGCCGCGCGACTACGTGC
>DATMCI010000179.1:0-6888 GCA_035558535.1 Kofleriaceae bacterium | reverse complement strand
CGAGTTCACGCGAGACAAACAAGGCCTGATCATCATCTGGGGAGCCCTGGAGGGCCCCATGGGAGAGCGCGACGTAAAGCTCATTCTCGATACCGGCGCGGCCATGACGTTAATCCTCCCCGAGGTTCTCGACGAGCTCGGCTACAGCGCGCGCGATGGAGAGGCCATTTCGAGGATCAGCACGGCCAACGAAGCTCCCGAGCTGGGCTACAAGCTTCGTGTGCGCCGGTTTCAGGCGCTCGGTGTCGGAGCTCGCGATTTCCTGATCCATGTGCACGATCTCCCGAGCTACGGCGTCGAGGGCCTGCTCGGTATGGACTTCCTGGGGCAGTTCGATTTCGAAGTGCAAATCTCGGAGCAGCGGATCCGCCTCGCGCGCGTGGGATCGGCAGGTACCGGGACAGCGTAGGCCTGTTGCCCGGTCCACGGCGGGTGATCGCCGGGCGTGGTTGTCGAAGCGGAGACGCATCCATGCCCTTCGATCCGCCGCGCTCTCTTCAACGCGCGGCGCCCAGGCGAGGAAATCGTACGGTATCGCAGCCGGTGCGAGATCATTCGCCGAGCTGCGCGGCCGACGGTGTCATCGCGTGTCATGGCGTAGCAAATCGCTGTAACGGCCCGTTACAGCGATTTGCGCCCGTGGATCCCGTCGCCGAGGCGCTCGATCGGGCACGCGCTGCCTGGCTCTCGGGTCGCGACGGCCTGTCGGCTGCGTCGCGATCTACTTTCGCTCCTCGCGGAGCTCAATAGACCGAGTAGCATCGACGGAAAGCGCGGCACGGCGTCGACGCGTGGCACAACAGCACTCATTCGTAGCGTCCGTAGCGTCCGCGCGCGTTTGCTGGGCACTCCGACGGAGGCAGGCTCTCCGCATGAGGCCACGCAACATTTCTGGTCCTGGTTATGACCCAGGTCGGCTGCGTGGCTGACATCGGCGATGAGGTCGAGAACACGGCAGCGCCCACGCACAACAACCGGAGCGAAAGCGGTGCCTGCCGAGCAACCCGGATGATGTCTGCCTGGAGTGCTGCTGGTACAACTACAACCACGTCGACGGATGGAAGTGCCGCCGGATCAAGAACGAGAAGAAGAGAGAACAGTGCTGGAGGCGCGCCTCCGAGACGCTTGGCAAGTGCCAACGAGAAGACTGCGACCGATACGGCCCCATCACCACGCTGCAGGCATCCGATGACCTGGATCGCTGAACAGCGGGTGACATGGGTCCTCGCGTCCGGCGAGCGGCGTCCTGGGCGTATCGCGATCGGCATGCCGATTGTCGTCTCTGACAACGAGGCGTCCTGTGCCTACGCGCTCGATGGCCTCGAGTACGTCGCCGGGCCGATGCTGGGAGCCCACACGATGCAGGCGCTCTGCCTGGCGCTACGCTTCGCAGGCATGAGGCTGCACGCGTTCTTGGTCAGCGGAGGTCACATTCTAAACAGCGATGGCGAGGAGACCGGGCTTGAGGACGTCTTCGGGCCGCTTCTGGCGGACAAATTGCGGACCGGCGAGCTGGAAGACCTGGACGAGACTGACGAGCCGTAGCGGCGCAGCTACTGCTGGACCACCTTCGCCATCACCGCGCACTCGAAATCCCGCCCCGGCCCACGTCACGGAGACCGACGTGCTTCCGAGCTGGAGCAACAAGGAGACGCGCCGTGCCGGGCTCGCGAAGCCGCACCACAGCTACCCCGGATCGGTGCTGCTCTCTGACGCGCGGCATCGGCGGACGATGTCGACGCTCGCCGCGGATGCGCCGGCCGCTCCGGCGTTCTTGTTCGGCCTGTGGTTCGAGGACGTCACAGTGGTGTCCTCGGCGCCATCGTCGGTGACCGTCCACTCGCTGGCGTACGCAGACCGCGCGGTCGCAGGCCAGCGGATCGTGGCCGTCTCACCACGGGCGAGCTCAGGTCCACGGACGCGGTACGTACGCTATAAACGCGGCTGCGCTTCATGGTCCTCCTGGCCCAGACGGCCCAGCACCGCCCGACGCGGGTGCTGTTCTTCTGCCCGACCCTCGGCGACGGCGGGGCGGACCGCGTCGTGCTCACGCTCCTCCAGCGGCTCGATCGCGCGCGCATCGCGCCAGCGCTCGCCGTGATCCGGCGCGCGGGCGCGCTGATCGACGACGTCCCGGCCGACGTGCCGACGTTCGAGCTCGGCTCGCGGCGCCTGCTCGTCGCGGCGCCCGATCTGGCGCGGCTCGTCCGGCGCGAGCGGCCCGACGTCGTGTTCTCGACGCACGGCGGCTCGAACGTCATCGCCGCGCTCGCGCACGCGCTCGCGCGCTCGCCGGCGCGGCTCGTCCTGTCCGAGCGCAGCGCGCTCGTGCGCGAGGACCGCGGCCGCATCCGACGCGCGCTCGAGCTGCCGGCCAAGCGCGTCACGTACCGCCGCGCGGACCTCGTCACCGCCGTGTCGGCCGGCGTCGCGCGCGAGCTCGCCGCCCGGCTCGGGCTCCCCGCCGCGAAGATCCGCGTCGTCTACAACCCGGCCGTCGACGACGACCTCGCGGCGCGGGCGGCCGAGCCGGTGGCGCACCCGTGGTTTGCGCCGGGCGCGGCGGTGCCGGTGATCGCCGCGGTGGGCCGGCTCGTCGCGATCAAGGACTACCCGACGCTCCTCGCCGCGTTCGCGCGGATCCGCGCCGCGCGGCCGGCTCGGTTGTTCGTGCTCGGCGACGGTCCGCTGCGTGCCGCGCTCGAGGCGCGGGTGCGCGCCGCCGGGCTCGCAGGCGACGTCGAGCTGTTCGGCTTCGACAAGAACCCGCTCAAGTACGTCGCACGCGCGCGCCTCCTGCTCCACGCGAGCCGCGCCGAGGGCCTGCCAGGCGCGCTGATCCAGGCGATGGCGTGCGGCACGCCGGTCGTCGCGACGGACTGCGATCACGGCCCGCGCGAGGTGATCGCGCGCCCCGGGCACGACGGCTTCCTGGTCCCGGTCGGCGACGCGGCGGCGCTCGCCGAGCGCGCGCTCGCGCTGCTCGCCGACGAGCCGCTCGCGGCGCGAGTCGGGGCCGCCGCCCGGCAGAGCGCGCAGCGCTTCGGGGCCGCCGCCGCGCTCGCCGCGTACGAGGCGGCGATCACGGGCGCGGCCGCGCCAGGCGCGTCGGCGGACCCAGGCGGCGGCGCCGCGCGCGCGGAGGCGGGGCGCGCGTGGTGACGTTCGTGTTCTCGAACCCGCGCCACCACCTCGACATGATGGTGCCGGTCGCGCGCATCCTCGGCGCGCGCGGAGTGCCATATCGCTTCGTCTCGCTCGCCGAGCTGCGCGGCTTTCCCACGCCGAGCCTCGCCGAGCGGCTGCCGGGCGCGGACGTCCGCCGCGCGATCCCGCGCAACGTGCGCCGCGATCCGTCGGTGGGCGCGGGCCTCGGCACGAGCGGCGGCGCGGGCGCCGGCCGTGCGGCACGCGCGCTCGCGCTCCTGCGGCGCGCCGCGCGCGCGGCGGTGTGGCGCGCGGCGCTCGGGCCGCGGATGCGCCGGCTCCTCGGCGGCACGTCCGTGGCCGTGGTCCCGAACGACGCCGCGTACCCGTACGCCGAGCTCGCGGCCGAGCTCGGCGCGCAGCGCGTGCCGTTCGCGCTGCTGCAGGAGGGGATCCGGTTCCCGCTGCCGGCGGAGGACGCGGCGGGGCTCGCGTACGGCAAGGGCGGCGCCGCCGCGGTGTGCGCGTGGGGCGAGGCGTCGGCCGAGCACTTCCGCGCGATCGGCGTCCCGGCTGCGGCGATCCACGTCACTGGCAGCCCGCGCTTCGACGGCGTGTCCCCCGAGGCGTGGCAGGAGCGCGGCCGCGCGCTCGCAGGAGCGCTCGGTCTTTCGCGCGAGCCGCTGCTCTACCTCTCGAACACGATCGACGACCAGGGCTTCTGCACGACCGCGGCGAAGCTCGCGCTGTTCACCAGCTTCGCGCGCGAGGCGGCGCCGGTGCTCGCGCGCGAGGGCCGCGCGCTCGTCGTCAAGCTCCACCCGCGCGAGGACACGGCGGCGTTCCGCCGCGCGGCCGCCGCGCTCCCGGACGCGCCGATCCACGTCCTGCCGCTCGAGGCGCCGCTCTACGCCGTGCTCGCGATGGGGCGCGCCGCGGTCGTGCTCGCGTCCACCGTCGGGCTCGAGGCGATCGCGTTCGGGCTGCCGCTCGGCGTGCTCGCGATCCCCGGCCACGGCCACGTGTTCGAGTACGTCGCGCGCGGCGCCGCGATCGGCCTTGCGCCCGGCGGGATCGGGGCCGGCGTGGCGCGGCTCCTCGAGGCTGCGCCGCCGCCGGCCGCCGCGCCGTTCCTCGAGCGCCACCTGGCGCACCGCGGGCAGGCCGCCGCGCGGATCGCCGATCAGCTCGCCGCGCTCACGACGGCGCCGACCGCGCAGACCGCGAGGACTCCATCTCCATGACGAGCAGCACCGACCTGCGAGTGGGCATCAACGGCTTCGGCCGGATCGGCCGCGCCGTGGCCCGCATCCTCTTGCAGCGCCGCCGCCACCGGATCGTGCACGTGAACGATCTGAACCCCGACATCCAGAACCTCGCGTACCTCCTCAAGTACGACACGACGTACGGCCGGCTCGCCGATGCGGTCATCGCCGAAGGCGACGCGATCGCCGTCGGCGATCAGCGCTTCACCGTGACGCACATGGCAGACCTCGGCGAGGTCGACTGGGCCGGCCGCGGCGCCGACGTCGTGATCGAGGCGACGGGCGTCAGCAAGAACGAGCACCAGGCGGCCGCCGTCGCGCCGCGCGTGCGCGGCGGCGTGGTGGTCACGCACGCGTGCCCGAGCGCCGACTTCACGCTCGTGTTCGGCGCGACCGAGCGCGCGTTCGATCCGGCCCGCCACAAGGTGGTCTCGACGAGCATCTGCGACGCGATCGCCGCGGCGCCGGTGCTCAAGGCGCTCGCCGAGGCGTTCGGCCTCGAGTCTGGCTTCATCACCACGCTGCACCCGTGGCTGTCGTACCAGAACCTGATGGATGGCCCGGCGCGCTCGCAGGCGTACCCGGGCGCGACCTACTCGCACTACCCGCTCGGGCGCGCGTCGGTCGGCGCGCTCATCCCCAAGCCGACGACGGTCGTGGCCGCGTGCGAGCGGATCGTCCCCGAGCTCGTCGGCGTGCTCAAGTGCATGTCGTACCGCGTGCCGACGCCGTGCGTGTCGAGCGCGGATCTCTCGCTGCAGCTCGTGCGCCCGGCGACCGAGGAGGCGGTGCTCGCCGCGTTTCGCGCGCTCGCCGCGTCGCAGGGCGGCCGCCAGGTCGTCCGGATCACGGACGAGCCGCTGATCTCGGTCGACTACCTGGGCGACGAGCACTCGTGCATCATCGACACGCGGTGGCTGATGCTGAACCGCGGCCGCCAGCTCAAGGTGGTGCTCTGGTACGACAACGAGTGGGGCTACGCGAGCCGGGTCGCCGACGCGCTCGACCTGATCGCGGGAGGTGCAGCGTGACCTTGTTCGTCTTCGACTTCGATGGCGTCCTGTTCGAGACCGACCGCGAGTGCCTCGCGATCGCCTACCGCGCCGCCCGTGAGCTGCCGGACGCGTGGGCCGCGCCGTTCCGGGAGCAGCCGGACCCGACCCCCGACTTCGAGCGCGCGTTCCTCGCCCACCGCCACCGGGTCGGGCCGCCGTGGCAGTACGCGGTGCTGCTCCGCGCGATCTCCGAGCAGACGCTCCCCGCCACGACCGAGCAGTTCCTCGCCCGGGCCGCGGAGCTGCGCGGCGCGCTCGAGCCGTTCACCGAGCGCTACTTCGCGGCGCGCGCGCAGGTGGCGGCCGATCGCGCGCGGTGGCTCTCGCTCGTCACGCCGTTCCCCGAGGCCTGCCGCGAGCTCCAGCGCCTCCACGCGCGGGGCGCCGCGGCGATCCTGTCGACGCGCGACGACGCCTCGATCCGCGCCCTGTGCGCGCACTACCTCGGGATCGAGCTCCCCCCCGGCGTGCTCCTGCCGCGGTCGGGCCCGCGCGAGAAGTGGGAGATCTTGCTCGATGCCGCCGCGGCGCGGGGCCTCCGCCCCGGCGACGTGTTCTTCGTCGACGACTACCTGCACCACGCGCTGCCGGCGCACCGCCGCGGCATCAGCGCGCACCTCGCGCGCTGGGGCTACCTCGGCGAGGGCGATCTCGAGGCCGCCTTGACAGCCGGCATGCCGTGCCTTCAGCTATCGGACCTCGGCGCGGCGCTCCGCGCGTTCGACGACCCCGGCAAGGAGATCCGGACATGATCCCCGCACTGATCATCGGCCGCAAGGGCAGCCGCGTGAAGGACAAGAACGTCCGTCCGATCCTCGGACGGCCGCTCGCGCTCTACCCGATCCTCGCGGCCAAGCACGCGCGCGAGGTCACCGACGTCTTCGTGTCGACCGACTGCGAGAAGATCCAGGCGATCGCCGCGGCCCAGGGGTGCACGCACATCGAGCGGCCGGCGTTCCTCGCGACGAACGAGGCGCTCGCCGAGGACGCGTTCAAGCACGGCTACGAGGCGATCGTGGCGCAGGCGAAATCGCAGATCGAGTTCGTCGTGCTCCTGTTCGCGAACGGCGCCACGATCACGCCCGGCATCATCGATGAGGGCGTGCGCTTCCTCCGCGCGCACCCCGATCACGACTCTGCCGTGACGGTCAGCAAGTACAACATGTTCAGCGCGCTGCGCGCCCGCCGGATCGAGGACGGGCTGGTGAAGCCGTTCGTCGATCCGAAGCTGTTTTCCGACGCGACGTGCGACCGCGACAGCCAGGGCGACACGTACTTCGTCGACTGCTCGGTGTTCGTGCTGCGGCCGCGCTGCTTCGACTACTCGCGCGGCGAGATCCCGTTCCGCTGGATCGGCCGCACCGTGCACCCGATGCACCAGGAGGGCGGCTGCGACATCGACTTCGAGTGGCAGTTCCCGG
>DATMCI010000178.1:0-6655 GCA_035558535.1 Kofleriaceae bacterium | reverse complement strand
CGAGTTCACGCGAGACAAACAAGGCCTGATCATCATCTGGGGAGCCCTGGAGGGCCCCATGGGAGAGCGCGACGTAAAGCTCATTCTCGATACCGGCGCGGCCATGACGTTAATCCTCCCCGAGGTTCTCGACGAGCTCGGTTACAGCGCGCGCGATGGAGAGGACATTTCGAGGATCAGCACGGCCAACGAAGCGCCCGAGCTGGGCTACAAGCTTCGTGTGCGCCGGTTTCAGGCGCTCGGTGTCGGAGCTCGCGATTTCCTGATCCATGCGCACGATCTCCCGAGTTACGGTGTCGAGGGCCTGCTCGGCATGGACTTCCTTGGGCAGTTCGATTTTGAAGTGCAAATCTCGGAGCAGCGGATCCGCCTCGAGCGCGTGGGATCGGTGGGCGCTGGGACAGAGTAGGCCGCGTTGCTCGGTCCGCGGTGTTTCTTCGGAGGCCCGGCTGCCCAGCTCGCGGCCGGCGGACAGCACACGCGTGGTTCATGCCTCGATCTGGTGCACGGACGCTGTTGCGATGCGCCGCTCGGCCTCCGCGTCTACTTTGCTGCCACTTTGCTGCCAAAGCGCTGCCGCAGCAGAGACAGCAGTAGCTCGCATTTGCCCCGCGCCGTGAGGGCGTCGAGCACCGCGGCGAAGCGCGCGCCGATCTCCTGGCGCACGGCGCGGTTGGCGAAGTCGTCCTGGCAGGCGCGCTCGCAGCGCGCGGCGCGCTGGCGCGGCCGCAGCCGCTCCCATGTGGCCGCGCACGCGTCGAGAACAGATGATCCTGGAAGCTCGCGATCCGCAGGAGGCCGATCCGCGCGCCCACCGGCGTGGTCACCACCGCGGCCGGAAACGCGCCGGCGCCAAGCTCCACGCGCAGGGTGCCCGCCGGCAGCGGATAGGGAAACGCGAACGTCCCGCGCTCGAAGCCGAGCGCGTGGCACGCCTCCGCGCCGGAGACGCGCGGCCGCCTCGGCTGCAACGGAGCTCAGGCGGGAGCCGGGCGGCCATCTCGCCGATCGCGGCACGCGGCCTCGCGCGGCACCAGCCGCGCCACGGCGCCCGGCGCGGTTCATCCGGCGCGCCTCGAGCGGTTGTCGCGGCGAGGCCGCGCATGTAGCTGATCCTGACCGGTACGTCGTCGGACTCGACTCTGTTACATTCCTCGTGTGAGCGACCGGAGCTCTCCCCTCGACCTTGACCTCAGGACGTTGTCCAAAATCCCCGGGGCGTCGCCTCGGGTGACCGCCGACCTCGCCCTGGCGGCATCGGTGGTTCTCGACCGTCTCCACCGCGATCGTCAGGACGATCCGGCGATGGTTCAGCACGGGCGCGTCCAGCATCACGCGTTGATCCGGCGCGTGGCGGTCGAGGAACGCGACCGCGCCTGGAAGGCGGATCACCTGAAGGCGACCGAACAAGGCGGCGAAGCGATGGCCGTGCTTACTGCATATCGCCTCCTCAATCGGGTCGTCGTACGCCGCCTCCAGACCGATACCGGAGCGGACTATCTCGTTCGCCTGGTCGGTGCGGTCGGAGATGATTCGCTCGAGCGGCTTGAATGCAGCGGCATTGGCGATGGCAAGGAGACTACCGCGCACCGCTTGAGCACCAAGCTCGCGCAGCTCGCGCGCTATCCCGACGAGCCACCCGGGCATGCAATCGTGACCAACTTCGGCACGACACCGGTCGAGATCCACATCGGAGCACTGAGCGATGAATGAGTGGTTGACCGATCCCCGCGCCGTGCGCGGCGAGGAGCTGGGTTATGAGGCCGAGTGCGCCGAACGTGACGGCGATTTCGCTCGTGCCCGCGACCGCTATCGTGCGGCAGCGACCGAGTACGCCGGCGTGGCGCTGTCCGTGTCTCCCGATCACCCCAATACCCGGTCCGCGCTCGCGATCGCCGCGGTCGCATGTTTTGCGCGCGCCCACGACTTCGGCCGCGCCGTTGACCTGGCCGAGCGAATGCTTGCCCAGCCGGGGGCCCTGTCCGAGCGCGGGCGGACAGAGCTACTGCGAATGGTGCGAACCTATGCGCTGCTGGTCGAGCCGGCCCGGCTTCCCCCCAAGCGGGCGGCCCGATCCCCGCATCGCATGCGGGACGTCGTACGAGGCAGACTCGCTGCCCCGAAGGACGCCGCGTGATCCGCGTCGTGCCAACCGGCGATCTCGGCCTCGACGTGCTGCTCGGCGGAGGCTGGCGTCTCGTCAAGCGCTTCGAGGAACGCGAGTCGGCGACGGTGGTGGTGCGCGGCGGTAGCGGCGTCGGCAAGACGCTCGTGAGCATCCAGGCCGCGCTCGAGCTGGCAAGTGCTCTCGGCGGAGATGTCGCGGTTGGCTGCGTCGAGATCCTACCGACGGAGTACATCGCGCAGCTCCAGTCGGCACGGCCGTCGCTCGCCCTCAGCCACATGGCGATGCTGCCGGCGCGTGCCACAGCCGAGGCTGGGCCCCGAGTCTATGTGGGACTCCTGCCCGACATTGACTCTGATAAGCCTGATCTGGTGGAAGGCCTCGAGCAGCTCGCAAGACAGGTCGCGGTGGCGGGTGGCAAGCCCGTGGTGTTCGTCGTGGACTCCATCATAGAGGGCTATGGCATCGGCTCATCGGCGCAGCGCATCGACGTGGATGACGTCATGAAGTTCGCGGCCAACTACGGTTATGGTCTGATCCTGTCCGAGGAGGTCGGCGCCGATGGCCCGTCGCCGTGGATGTTTGCGGCGGACACCGTGCTCCAGCTCGGTGTCGAAGCGCGCGCGCGGGGCCGCTGGATCGAGGTGCGCAAGCACCGCTTCGGACCGTCGGCCACGGGGCGGCATGATCTGGAGCTCGGCGCGCGGCCTCATCCAGAGGTGTTTCCTGCCGTCACGGCGTGGTTGCCACCGTGGATTCCTTCGATCCTCCTCGCTCACGGATGGCATTTTCGCACCGACAGTCCGGGAACCACGCAGTTTCGGTGGAACGGGTCGCCCGAGCTCGGCGGAGCATTGTTCCTCGTCGCATCTCAGCGCGGCACGCTTGCCCAGAGCTTCGCCGAAGCACTGTCTCCGGTGGCTCCGGCGTTCGCAGAAGCTGACAGGTCGATGTTGCTGATCCGATTTGATGCGCTGACCCATGTGGTCGATCATTGGCGTCGCGACGTTCAGTACGGCACGTACATTCCCGTGGCGCACGGCGCGGTGCGCGCGCTTCGCTGGATGGTCGAACGATTCGCCGATATGTTTGGCGAACAAGATCCGCCGGTGGTCAGCCGGATCGTCGTGGGAGATCTGGCGCAGGTCCTCGCCTCCGGCTCCGCGGAGGAGTGGGTTGAGGCGGTGCGCACGTTTGCCAGCCTGGTCAACGCGTCTAGCTGGGGTGTTCCGATTGTTGGCTATGAGACTCTGCCGGACGGAGGCGTACCTCGCCGCCAGCTTGCCTTCCATGCAGATATCGTGGTCGTGATCGATAGCCATATCGACTCCGTGTCCAATCAGGTGGGTGCGATCATCTACGACCGTTGGAGGAGACAAGCCAGCGACGTGCGCTTGCCGGTGCCCCCATCGCCGAGCGACCTCACAACTCGACCTCCGGGCCGCGCGTAGTCGGTCACGCCGGGAACGCCGCGGCGATTGTCCCCGCGCGAGCACCACGTTCGCGCTCGGCCGCGTTCGCCGTGGCCGCCAACTTCAGGTTCGATCTCGCGATCGAGGAGCGGTGGGCGGCGGGGAGCGGCGGGCGCCAGCCGGTAAGACGGCTGGTCAAAATAACCTGGTCTTTTTAGTATGCCTTAGTGTAATTAAGATCTGCCTTGGTGTGAAGCTCAAGCCGAATGGACGACACTCAGACCGAGTGGCAGTCCCCGATCTGGCTGAAAAATGATCAGGTTATTTTGATCGGCTGCCTAAGGCGCGCTCGATCGCCGTGAGCGCTTCGGCGAGGAATGCCGGCGACGCCGCGTCGGTCGCGGCCAGCGTGATGCTCGGGGCGATCCCGGCGACCTCGTTGTCGCCGCTCGCCAGGTAGCGCACGCAGTCCGGGAGCCGGACACGCAGCCGCGAGCGCGTGAGCACCACGTCGAGCCCGCCGTTGGTGTAGCCGCAGCCGGCGCCGAGCGTGCGCTGGCCGAGCAGCACGCCGCGGCTGGCCATCTGCAAGCGGCTCAGGAGCTGCTCGGAGGCCGACGCGGTGCCGCTGTTCACGAGGACAAAGAGCGGTCCGCGGTACAGGCCGGCGCGCGGCGCGACGCGATCCCATACGAGGGCAGGTGGGCCGGCCGGATCGGTGAGCGCGTCGAGCCGCTCGGCCTCGCGCCCGCACAACGCGCCATCGGCGGGCGCGAGGAGCGAGCACCCCGCTCGGTAGCCCGGCTGGGTCCACAGCGGGCGCAGATCGCAGGACTCCTTCGTCGCCGCCAGCATGCGGCGGGTGTGCTCGGCGCCGCGCACGACGAGCGCGCGATCCGCTGCCGAGAGGCCGCCGCGTGCGAGCACTTGCTCGAGAGCGCCGAGCTCCTCGGCGTACCGGCGCGACCAGTGCGGGTGCCGGATCACCGCGTGCTTGCCGCAGCCGGGCTCGCGGTCCGAGAGCATGCGCGCCACGTCGTCGACCCAGCTGTTGCCGCCGCCGTTGCCAGTGATGTCGAGCGCGAGCGCCGTCACGCCCCGCGCCGTGAGGGCGTCGAGCACCGCGGCGAAGCGCGCTCCGATCTCCTGGCGCACGGCGCGGCCGGTGAAGTCTTCCTGGCAGGCGCGCTCGCAGCGCTCGGCGCGCTGGCGCGGCCGCAGCCGCTCCCATGTGGCCGCGCACGCGTCGAGGAACAGATGATCCTGGAAGCTCGCGATCCGCAGGAGGCCGATCCGCGCGCCCGCCGGCGTGGTCACCACCGCGGCCGGAAACTCGCCCGCGCCGAGCTCCACGCGCAGGGCGCCCGCCGGCAGCGGATAGGGAAACGCGAACGTCCCGCGCTCGAAGCCGAGCGCGCGGCACGCCTCCGCGCCGGAGATCCGCCAGGCAGGCGCCGCTCGCTCTTCCGCGCTCGCTGGCGGCTGCTGCCTCGGCGGTGCGGCCGGTCCGGCCGGTCCGGCCCCGGCCCCGGCGGCGGTGACCGGATGGATCCGGCACGAGAGGGCCGCGCCGTCGCGCCGGCCCTCGACGAGGCGCTCGCCGCCAGGCGCGAACGGCGAGCTCACCGCCAGGCGCAGCGCCCGATCGAGCGCCCAGGCCTCGTCGGTGGAATTCACGAGCCGGCGGTACCGACGCTGCTCCTCGGCGATCGGCTTGCCGTCGAGCGCCGTCACCTCGTCGCCGGCGCGGAGCGCGCAGCCCGGCGTGTCGATCTCGGTGATCGCGATCGCGGCGCCGCGGCGGGCCAAGCGCAGCGGGTAGCGCGGCGCTGCGCCGTAGACCGGGTGGTCCTTCGGGTCGATCCGCAGGTGCGGATCGGCGAACGCGGCGACGAGCTCGGTGAGGGCCCACAGCCCGTCGACGTCGCTCCGCGCCGCGTCGATCGCGGCGAGCGTCCGCTGATCCAGCGCGTACGGATCGAGGCCGCGGTGGACGAGCGCCCACTCGAGGTTCGCGTAGCCCGTGCTCAGCGCGTCGCGGAGCTCGAGGTAGTCGGCGCGCCACGGCGACGGATCGAACGCGGCGGGCGCGATCGGTGTCAGCGGCGTCGCGGCCGGTGCTGGAGGCGCTGCCGCCGCCGGAGCTGGCCCTGGCGCTGCGGCCAGTGCGGGAGGCCCCGGCTTGCCGGCGCAGCCGAGCGCCGCTGCGGCGAGGCCGGTCAGGAAGAGGCTCCGGCGGCCCAGGCCGCGGCCGGCTGACGCGTAACAGCTGACGCGTCCGCCGCATGGTGCGTCCTGTGGCTTCGCGTCGACGGCCCGGCCGTGAGTCAATCGGCCAACAGCTCGGTCAGCGTGACAGCGGACAGCACACGCGCGGTCCATGCCTCGATCTGGTGCACGGACGCTGTTGCGATGCGCCGCTCAGCCTCCGCGTCGACTTTATTGCCAAAACGCTGCCGCAGCAGAGACAGCAGCAGCTCGCGTTTGCCCTGCTGGATGCCCTCCTGTCGGCCCTGCTGGATGCCCTCCTGTCGGCCTTCCTGGATGCCCTCCTGCCGGCCCTGCTGGATACCCTGCTGGATGTAACGCTGAGCAGCTGTCACGATGGTGTCCTTGGCTTGGGGTCCGATCTCGCAATCCAGGAGCGCCTGCAGCGCCTCGGGTTCGACGTAGTCGCTGACGGCCAGAATGTACCGCATCACCAGGGCCAGCGCCTCCAGTCCATGGGGGGCCGTGGCGACCTTGCGCAGCACGGCGACCCAGTCGCCGCCCAAGATCTGGACGAGGTCTGGCCGCGTGCGGCCGTACTTGAAGCAGACGGTGACCAGCTGCGCCAGCGCGGTCATCGTCGCGCGCTGGCGCAGGTCGTCATCGGAGATCGCCGAGAGGTCGTCGAGCAGGTACGCGAAGCGGACCAGGTACGGCTCGATCGCCGGCCGCACGTTGGG
The DNA here is from genome assembly GCA_035558535.1 of Kofleriaceae bacterium. Lineage (GTDB taxonomy): Bacteria > Myxococcota_A > Polyangia > Haliangiales > Haliangiaceae > JABFXX01. The sequence continues at coordinate 170 of DATMCI010000178.1, read as the reverse complement.
CGGGACGTCGATCAAAGCCTCGAAGGAGCGGGGCGCCGACCACGCGGCAGCGCCGTGATACAGCACGATCGGAACGATCATCGGGTGGCGAGCGACAATTAGATCTCCCCAGCGACGACAATTAGATCGCCCCATCGCGACGGCGTAGCTGGCCGGTCAGAGGCCCGTGG
>DATMCI010000177.1:0-26350 GCA_035558535.1 Kofleriaceae bacterium | reverse complement strand
CGCGAACTCGCGATCCAGAGGGGACACGCCTGGAGAGTGCGCGCGTGCGCGGTAACTGCGGACCGCCGACGCGTGGTCTCGGTCTCGGAGGATGGGCCGTGGAAGGTCTGGGACCTCGAGACTGGGGACGCGCTTGCCACGTCGGCAAGCAATGCAGATCCGGTGCACGCGAGTGCGGTTACGGCGGACGGTCGGCGCATGATCTCGGTGTCGGCGAACGGGGCGCTGAAAGTCTGGGACCTCGACCGCGAGCGCAGGATCGTCACACTGGAAGGTCCCTCTGATGTGACCGCATGCGCGGTCACGGAGGATGGCCACCGTGCGGTCTTGGGAACGGAGCACGTGACGATAGTCTGGTCTCTCTTTCGGGAAAGAGAGTTCGCCGTCTTGGAGCGGAATCCCTACCAAAGAGTAACGGCGTGCGCGGTGACCGCCGATGGGCGGCGCGCGGTGACGGTCATGGATGCCAAAATATCGAATGACTTCAAGGTCTGGGATCTCGAAAGCGGCCACAGGACCGCTACCTTGCATGACCGTAACGGCAGCGCGCCCGCGGTGACGGAGGGGAAACGGCGCGACCTCCGCAAGCTGCTCTCGGCCCCGACGTCCGGTCGCTCATTATGCGCGGCAACACCGGATGGGTTGCGTGTGGTCTCGGCGGATGGTGCGCTGGAGGTCTGGACGCTCTACCGCACGGACTCTCCCCACACTACGACGCTCCACTCATCCATCCTAAGCGGTCACTCGGGTCGAGTGAACGCGTGCGCGATGACGGCGGATGGGCGGCATGTGGTTTCGGCGTCGGATGACAGGACGCTCAAGGTGTGGGACCTCAGCAGCGGTCGCGTGCTCGCTACGCTGGAAGGCCACTCGGGCTGGGTGAGGGCGTGCGCGTTGACGGCGGATGACCGGCGTGTGATTTCGGCGTCAGTTGATCGGACGCTGAAGGTCTGGGACCTCGAGAGCGGGCGCGCGCTCACGACCTTGGAAGGCCACGCCGACTGGGTGCGGTGGTACGCCGTGACGGCGGACGGGCGTCGCGTGATCGCGCCTTCGGCCAGTGGGACACCGACGATCTGGGATCTCGACAGCGGCCACGTGCTCTCCACTCTGGAGGGGCACGCCGACAGGGTGCTCGCCTGCACGGTCACCACGGATGGGCGGCGCGCAGTCTCGGCCTCCGCGGACTCGACGTTGAAGGTATGGGACCTCGAGCGCGGCAGTCTCCTTTCCACCCTGGAAGGCCACGAGGATTGGGTGCTCGCATGTACGATCAGCGCGGAGGGCCGGCGTATGGTCTCGGCGTCTGCCGATACGACACTGAAGGTATGGGACCTCGAGAACGGTAGTCTCCTTGCCACCTTGAAAGGCCACGACGATTGGGTGACGGCCTGCACGATCACGCCGGACGGGAAACGTTTGATCTCAGTGTCGGATGACGAGACGCTTTGCATCTGGGACCCGGAGAGCGGACTCCAGATCGGTAGGAGTCCTCGCTGCAGCGGCGGCGTGCGCTGGTACGCGGTGGTGGGTAGGACGTGCGTGGCATCGATCCCCGGTGAGCTGGCGGGGGCGCGTGCCTGGGACCTTGTGAGCGGGGAACGTCTGGGGCCCACCTGGGCCAACTCCGTCGAGGAAGACAGGAGCTGCCGCTCGTTGTGCGCGGTGCCGACGGACAGTCGGCGCATGGTCTCAGGATCGCAGGATGGAACATTGAAAGTCTGGGACCTCGATCGCGAGCGTGAACTCGTCACGCTGGAGGGCCACCACGGCCCGGTGAACGCGTGCGCCGTGACGCCGGACGGAAGGCGTGTGGTCTCGGCATCGGCGGATCGGACGCTGAAGGTCTGGGACCTCGCGACATATGCCTGCCTCTTCACGCATCGCGGGGACGCCGCGCACACCGCGGTCGCCGTGACTGAGACCGTCATCGTCGCGGGGGACGTTACCGGTGCCGTCTCCGTCTTGGACTGGCCTTCTGTGATTGCGACGGCGCGACGCCGCGAGCCGCAGCCGTCCTCGGGTCGGTGCGTCGTCCTTTTCCTCGCGGCCGATCCGGGCGGCACGAGCCGGCGCGATCTCGAGGAGGAATGCACCGCCATCGAGCACGCGCTGGAGCAGACCCCGGGCGGCCAGGGCTTCGACTTTCGCCCGGTCTGGGTGGAGCGCGCCGACGAGGTGATGCGCCACCTCGAGCGGTGGCGACCAGCGCTCATCCACTTCAGCGGCCGAGGCGGCGTGGACGGCCGAGGCGGCGTTCACCTCCAGGGCGAGCACCGATCGCAGTATGTGAGTGCGCGCGCGCTGGCGCAGCTGCTCGCGGACGCGGCGCCGTCGGCGCGCGCGGTGGTGCTGAGCGCGTGCTTCGACGAGGTGCAGGCCGGAGCGCTGCGCGATGTCGTCGGCTGCGTGATCGGCACGGGCGCCGCGCTTGGTGATGCCGCGGTGTACTCGTTCTCAGTGAGCTTCTACCGTGCGCTCGGCGGCGGCCAGTCGGTCGGGGAGGCCGTCGCGCAGGCGTCCGCGGCGCTCGCCGCCAGGCAGCTTCCGCGCGAGCAGCTTCCGATCTGCCAGACCCGCGACGGCGCGAGCGTCGACCAGATCTTCCTAGGGCCGGACGACACTGCGTGTCGATGAAGGAAGTCCTATCACTTCCGCATCGTTAGTCGCTAGATTCAGGCCGGAGTCAGTCTTCGATCACGAACACGTTGGGAACCGCAACCCTTGCAATTCCCTGCGAGGTTCGAGTAATTTCAGGTGTGGGTGATCCGCGACCCAGTCTACGGACCAACTTGCGGGGGACGCTAGGCTCCGAGGGGCAGATTCTCGGAGGCGCTAAAATCCGCGACCGGAGACTGGGCTGGTGAGCAGAGAGTCCGTTCCCTCGTACGCCCGCCTCTTGTGGCGGCAGTACAGTTATCAGCTGCCATTAGTGTCAGCGTCACTGGCCGGTCTAATAATCGAGGCTACGCTTGCACAAAGGTGGTCAAGCTGGCGGTTTGTGCCCATGGCGCTTGTGGCAGCTTGCTTGATCTATTTCTTGCTCAGCACATTTTCGGTCTATCGCTCATTATTTCCACACCCTGCAGTAGCGTATTCCATCTGTACGGGAAAGACCAGAGACTGGTTCGAGTTTAATGCGTGCCGCCAGCAAGAAGCTCGACTCAAACAGAGTGGTATTCGTTGGGATGCAATTCAGCGAGAGTTTCGTATCCATCGCACAGACTGGACATTTGTTTATGAGTCCACATTATCTGAAGATTATCGCGATTGGATTGAGCTTGCCAGACGCATGTTGGTGCACTTCTGGAATCTTCCTAAGAGAGTCGAGGGAGTGCCTATTTATCACTTCTTCCTCATTGCCCCTCCAACGCTGGTCTTCGCGCTGGGCGCGCATGTTGGTCGTAAAGTGGCCTATGTTGTTTATCACTTCGTCCCCAGTACAAAGCAGCCGTATGTTGTGGTAGCAGACACAAGTCATCGTGACACATCTAAAGGATTCATTGGTTTGAATCGTCGCGTAGAAGAGAAAGATCGTCAGTATATAAAAATTGCTCTAGAACAGAGGGCCTTGGCTGGCAGTAAGGTCATTATTGTTCTGGACTTCACTAATCACAGATTCGCGGGTCCCTTTCTGGGTGATATGGACGTAGCCGAAATCATTCGCATTGGTCATAGGGATGGAATTGGACATCTGCCGAGTGCTGGCTGGGAGCGTCTAGCCCATGAGATTGCCTCAGTTATGCTTGAATATTGTGATCGAGGAACCCAGATAGATCTCTATATTAATTGCCCGCTGGCGCTGGCATTTCTAATCGGCGCGATTGTTGGGCCGGTTCAGGGGTTAACTCTGTGTGAGTATAATGTCTATCTTCAGAAATCTGTCCGATGCTTTGATATAGCCGATCGCCTCATTCAAGGCCTCTCATCTCCGACTGCTCCGGGACGTCTCGAGGCAGTGCCGCATAGTAGTCCTGGCCAGAGTTAATGCTCGATACTGGGAACCATACTGCGATAGGTGCGACTCCTGTGCCCGTGGTGCTCGTGAAACTTGTCAATCCCGTGCAGAGCTAGGTCAGTCCCGGTCGGCCCAGAACTTCTGCATGGCCGGCCACAGCCGGTCGGCGGCCTTGCGCGACACGACGGCGCCGACGTGGCCGCCGCGCTCGACGATCAGGTGCTTGTCGGCGGAGCCGGCGAGATCGATCAGCGGCCTGGCGCACGGCAGCGGGACGATGTGATCGCTCGTGAACGCGATGGCGAGCAGGGCGCACTGGATCGTCGGCAGCCGCGCGGGGCGGCCGAGTACGGTGAACGTGCCGGCGACGAGGCGGTTCTGGCGGTACAGCTCCTCGATGTAGCGCTGGTAGCAGGCGCCGGGGAACGAGACGTTGTCGTTGCCCCAGCGCTCGGTGGCGAGGAAGCCGTCGAGGAACTCGTCGTCCCACGCGCGATCGAGGAGCGCCGTCAGCTTCGCGGCGTTCATGGTGGGCTTCAGCATGTGGAAGGACGCCTGCATGAGCGGCCACGGCACGTTGCCGAACGCGTCGATGATCGCGCCGACGTCGAACGTGGGCGTGCGCGTCCAGGTGGCCATGAGGCCGGCCTGGTCGAAGTCGATCGGCGCGGCGAGCGCGGTGAGCGAGGCGATGCCGTCGGGGAACGCGGCGCCGTACGCGGTCGTGAGCGTGCCGCCGAGGCAGTAGCCGAGGAGGTGCGTCCGCCCGGTGTCGCGCGCGGCGAGCCGCACGGCGCGGCCGAGGTAGCGCCCGCCGATGTCGTCCCACGTCAGGTAGCGATCCTCGCGGCCGGGCGTGCCCCAGTCGATGCACAGGACCTCGTGGCCCTGCGCCACGAGCCACTCGATGAACGAGCGCCCGGGTCCGAGATCGAGGACGTACCAGCGGTTGATGAGCGACGGCACGAGCAGGATCGGCGTCCGGTAGCGGCGCTGTTGCGGCGCGAAGCGGAGCAGGCGCCACTTGTTCTCGGACCACGCGACCTCGTGCGGCGTCTGCCCGACGGGCGGCAGCCCGCGCGGCGCGCGGCGGATGAGGGCGAGGAGCGAGTCGAGCGGACCGGGCTTGGGGGCGTTCGCGCCGGGCCCGGCCTTCGGGTCGTCCTTCGGTGGCATCAGCCGTAGAGTGCCTCGAATCGGTCGCGGAGGTGCTCGTAGACGGCCTTGCGGCGCAACTTCAGAGACGAGGTGAGGAGGCCGGCCTCGACGGTCAGCGGGGCGTCCTCGACGAAGAACCGCTTGATCGTCTCGGCGTCACGTCCACGGCTACTTCCTCGGCTGGGCCTGCTTCTGCGCCTGTACCGCCGCCAGGCGCTCCTCGAGATCGTACAGCCGGCTCTCGAGCTGGTTCAGCTTGTGGAGCTCGCGCTCCTGGTCGCGGCGCGTCGGCAGGCCGACGGCGGACCACCACGCGGAGACGGCGCGATCGGTGGCGGCCTTCGTCTTCATCGCGAACGTCAGCATGGCGCCGGCGGGCCCGAGCACGCCGGGGTTCGTCAGCACCTTCTCCATGTACTGCGCGGTCGCCTGTTCCCAGGCGGTGAATCCTTGCTTCCAGAGGTCCCAGATCATGGCGTTGACTCCTCACGCGGCGCGGCGGCGGCGCGGGTGCTGCATTGCAGCAAGGAGGCCCGGTCCGGCCGCGGCGGCATGAAGGGACGCTACGTGCGTGATGTGCCTGTGTCAACCGCATTTTGCGGCGCAGCAACGGGGGCGCTTGCGCCGCAGCATGGGGGCCGGTACGGTCCCCGCCGTGGCAGCGCCGATCGTGATCAAGAAGTACGGCAACCGACGGCTGTACGACACCGACGAGAGCCGGTACGTCACGCTCGACGAGCTGGCGGCGAAGATCCGCACGGGTGTGGAGCTGCGCGTGGTCGATGCCCAGACGGGCGAGGATCTGACGCAGGCGACGCTGACGCAGATCATGCTCGAGACGGGCCACGCCGCGAAGTTCCTGCCGGTCCAGCTCCTGATGCAGATGATCCGGCTCTCGGACGACGCGCTCGCCGAGTTCTTCAGCCGCTACGTCACGGGCGCGCTCGACATGTACCTGCAGGCCAAGCGCGGGATGCAATCGATGGCGTCGTACAACCCATTGGCGCAGCTGCCAGTCGCCGCGAGCGACGCGCTCGCGCGCATGTGGATGGGCAGCCCGTTTCCGCAGCCATACGCCGGCTATCCGATGCCAGGGCCGCCGTACATGCCGCCGCCACCACCACCGGCGCAGCAGTACCCGCAGGCCGGCCCGCCGGAGGGCGAGCCCGAGCCGGCCCCGACCAACGGCGAGCGCGAGCGGGACCGCGGCGACAGCGAGGTCGCCGCGATGCGCCGCGAGCTCGACGAGCTCAAGCAGCTGATCCGCGAGAGCGCCCGGCCGGCGGCGCCGCCGCGCGAGCGCTCGCCGGGGCGCAAGAAGCGCAAGCCGTAGAGCTCGCGCGCGGGTGCTCGCGCGGGTGCTCGCGCGTCCCCCCGGCGTGCTAGATGAGGCCGATCGCGCGCGCCCGGCCGTGACCGGGGAACAGGCTCGTCGTGAGGATCGGTGTCACGCCCGAGTAGCCGACGCCGAGCATGCCGCCGAGGAACGCGCCGAGCGGCAGCGCCACGGGTACCACGCCGACGTAGAGCGGCAGCGCGGGCACCATGAGGAGCGCCGGGATCGTGAGCGCCTTCACGACGCCGAACCGGTTCGCGAACCAGCCAGCCCCGATCACGCTGGTCAGCATGCTGACCAGGAAGATCTTCACGTCGAGCGCGGCCTCGGCAGCGCTGAGCAGGTGCTCGATGCGCAGCATCGCCATGTAGTGCGCGGTCAACGCGTAGTAGACGATGAAGCCGAGCGCCATCACGAGCGTGCCGAGGATCAGCATGCGCCGCACCTCGGGCACCATCAGGTCGGCGAACGACACCTGCTGGGCGCGGTCCGGCGCGGTTCCCTTCGAGACCTCGCTGGGGACCATGAAGCGGATCGGGATCACGAGCAGCGCCGGGGCGGCCGCGATCACGAACAGCGCGCGCCAGCCCCACGCCGGCACGACGGCCCCGTACACCGTCGCTGCGAGGAAGAACCCGATGGGCCAGCCGGCCTGCAGGAGGCCCGACGCGATCTTGCGGCTGCGCACGGGCCAGTTCTCCATGGCGAGCGCGGTGCCGGCCGTCCACTGGGCGCCCATGCCGAACCCGAACAGCGTGCGGAGCACGAGCACCCAGGTGAAGGTGGGCGCAAACGCGATCGCGGCGTTGAACGCCGCGAACCAGATGAGAGACAGCATCAGCGGGAGCTTCCGGCCCCACCGATCGGCCATCCAGCCGGCGACGAACCCGCCCATCAGCCGGACGAGCAAGGTCAGCGCGATCGAGCCGCCGATCGCGGTCAGCCCGACGTCGAACTCCTTGATCAACTCCTGCGCGACGAGCCCGAAGATCACGAAGTCGAACGCGTCCAGCACCCAGCCCGACCACGCCGCCAGGAACGCCGCCCACTGCGCCCGCGTGGGCTCCTTCCACCAGGGGAGCTCCGAGCTCCTGGAAGGATCGACAGGACGTCCAGCCCACTGCGCCCGCGTCGGTGCCTTCCTCCAGAGGGGCTCTCGGTCCTGCATGATCGCCTCGTAGCGCAGAATGATTCTGCGTTGCAATAGAGAAGGTACTGCGCCTGCAACAAGGGCGGCATCGTCGTCGATGGATGCGCAATCCGTGCGCCCGGCCTTTGTTGCGATGCAGCAAAAATCGTTTGACACGGCGCGGAGGGCTCCTTAGGGTACGGGCTCGAAAGGAGCTTCCCCCGATGTCCACCGAGCCGAAGACCGCCAAGCCCGAGGCCCCGAAGAGTGAACCCCAGTTCCCGTCGTTCGACCCGCTCGCGTACTGGGCCACGGTGCAGCAGACCTTCCAGCGCGCCACGGCCGACGCCTCCGGCCGCGCGCAGGCGTTCGCCGACCAGTACGCCGCCCTCGAGGCGCAGCTGGTCCAGCGCGCGCAGGGCGCGGTCGCGACGTGGGTGCAGCTCACGCAGGACGCGCTCACCTACGGCGCGCAGCTGTCGGCCGAGGCGCGCAAGATCAGCCTCGACGCGTTCCGCAAGGTGAGCGCGCCAGTCACCGGAGCCTGAGCGTGGGCTCCGGCGTGGATGCCTGGTACGGAGCGGCGCGCGAGATCACCACGGCCTGGCTGGATCTGTGGGGCCTGCGCCCCAAGGCGCCGCCGATCGCGCAGTCCCCGCGAGACGAGCTGCCGCTCGAGGGCGGCGCGCGGCTCCTGCACTTCCGGCCGCAGCCGCAGCCGCAGCCGACTCCGCAGCCGGCCCCGTCGATCCTGCTCGTGCCGTCGCTGATCAACCGCTGGTACATCCTCGATCTCCGTCCCGGGGCGTCCCTCGCCGAGGCGCTGGTGAGCGCCGGGTTCGACGTGTGGCTGCTCGACTGGGGCGTCCCCGAGGACGAGGACCGCTACCTCGACTGGGACGCCGTGCTGCGCCGGCTCGGCCGGGCGGTGCGCCGCGTCCGGCGCGAGACAGGCCGGCCCGGCCTCGCGCTGCTCGGCTACTGCATGGGCGGCACGCTGACGACGATCCACGCCGCGCAGCACCCCGACGACCTGACCGCGCTGGTCACGCTCGCCGCGCCGATCGACTTCTCCCAGGGCGGCATGCTGCGGCGCATGGTGGATCCGTCGTGGTTCGACGCCGAGGCGATCGCCGACGCGGGCAACGTCGCGCCGTCGCAGATGCAGGCGGGCTTCACCGCGCTGCGGCCGACGCTCGACGCGGCGAAGCTCGCGTCGATGCCGGACCTCGTGACCGACGCCAAGGCGCGCGACGCGTTCCTCGCGCTCGAGGCGTGGGCGAGCGACAACATCCCGTTCCCGGGCGAGGCGTACCGCCGCTACATCAGCGAGATGTACCAGGGCAACGAGCTGGTGGCCGGCACGCACCGCGCGAACGGCGCGCCGGTCTCGCTCGCCGCGATCCGGTGCCCGGTGCTCGCGATCACCGCCACGCGCGACGCGATCTGCCCGTCCCCGGCGGCCGCCGCGCTCGTGCGTCTGGTCGGCTCGTCGGACACGTCGGTGCTCGACGTGCCGGGCGGCCACGTGGGCGCCGTGGTCGGCAGCCGCGCGGCGAAGGAGATGTACCCGCGGCTCGTCGAGTGGCTCAGACCGCGAACAGGTCTTGCATCGTGACGAATTCGTAGCCGGCGTCCTGCAGCGGGCCGACGATCCCCGGCAGCGCCTCGAGCGTCCACGTCTGCCCCTCGTGGAGCAGGATCACCTCGCCGGGCTGCACGTTCGTGGGGCTGCAGCGCGCCGCGAGCGACGCGGGATCGTGATCGCTGTAGTCGCACGCGTCGAGCGTCCACATCGCCACGGTGTAATTGTTCGTGAGCAGCGTGAGCAGCGAGGCCGCGTCGAGCGAGCCGTGCGGCGGGCGCACCCACGACTTGCCGGTGGGCTGACCGCCGAGCAGCTGCTCGGTGCGCGCGCACTGATCGAGCAGCTCGCGGCGCGCGAGCTTCGTGAACCGCTGGTGATCGTAGCCGTGGCCCGCGAGCTGGTGGCCGCGCCGGATGTACTCGCGCACCATGTCGGGGAGCGCGGCTGCTGATCCGCCGAGGAGGAAGAACGTGGCGGGCACGCCGAGCCGATCGAGCTCGTCGAGGAAGCGCCCGGTCATGTGATCGGGTCCGTCGTCGAACGTCAGCGCGACGCGGCGCGGGTTCTCCGGCCCGCGCCGCAGGACGCCCGGGAGCAGATCGAACACGGTGTCGCGAACGAGCGCGCGGACCTGTGCCGCTACGGTTGCCACCGTCTGTGAATACGTGGTTTCCCGGGCCACGACAAGCCTGGCCCAGCGTGAGGCACCAGACCTTCCTACTTACCGCTGAAGAAGTCGGCGTAGGCCTGGCGCAGCTCCGACTTCTTGAACTTGCCGGTTGACGTCTTGGGGATCGAATCGACGAAGAAGATCGCGTCCGGCAGCCAGTACTTGGGGAACGGGACGGCGAGGTGCTCGAGCAGCGCGGCGCGCGCGGCCTCCGTGCCCTCGTGGCCGGGGCGCAGCACCACGGCGGCGAGCGGCCGCTCGCTCCACTTGGGGTGCGGGACGCCGAACACCGCGGCCTCCTTCACCGACGGGTGCCCCATGAGCGTGTTCTCGAGCTCCTGCGTGCCGATCCACTCGCCGCCGCTCTTGATGAGGTCCGCCATCCGATCGGTGAGCAGCACGCAGCCGTGCTCGTCGAGGCGCGCCACGTCGCCGGTGCGGAACCAGCCGTCGTCAGTCCACTTCTCGGGCGCGGCGCCGCCCGCGTAGCGCGCGGCGACCCACGGCCCGCGGATCTGGAGCTCGCCGCTCGTCCGATCATCGGCGGGGACATCACCGGCGTCGTTCCGGATCCGGATGTCGACGAGCGGCGTGGGCAGGCCCTGCCTCGCGCGCACCTTGTAGCGGACGTCTTCGGGCGCGCCTGCGAGGTGCGGCGGGACGCGCGAGACGAGCCCGATCGGCGATGTCTCGGTCATGCCCCAGGCGTGGATGAGCGTCATGCCGAGGCGGTCGAAGTCGCGGATCAGCTGCTCGGGCGCCGCGGAGCCGCCGACGACCATGCGCAGCCCGGGCTGGAGCTGCCACGCGCCGGGCTGTGCGTCGAGCGCCTCGCGGATCCCGAGCCAGATCGTGGGGACGCCGGCGGCGAACGTGACGCGCTCGCCCGCGAGCAGCTCGACCAGGCTCGGCGGATCGAGGTGCGGGCCCGGGAATACGAGCCGCGCGCCGACCATCATGGTGATGAACGGCAGCCCCCACGCGTTGACGTGGAACATCGGCACGACGGGCATCACGGTGTCGGTGCGCGAGATCGCCAGGGAATCGGGGAGCGCCGCGACGAGCGTGTGCAGGATCGTCGAGCGGTGCGTGTACACGACGCCCTTGGGCCGGCCAGTGGTCCCGCTCGTGTAGCAGGTGCCGAGCGCGTCCGCTTCGGAGAGCGCGGGGAGCGCGGCGTCATCGGGCGCCCCGGCGAGCAGCTCCTCGTAGCCCAGGTCGCCGCGCTCGCCGCGGGCGCCCACGACGATCACGCGCTCGAACTGCGCGCCGGCCGCGATCGCCTTGTCGAGCAGCGGCAGGAGCACGTCGTCCACGATCACGAAGCGATCGCGCGCGTCGGTCGCGGTGTACGCGATGTCCTGGGGCGGCAGCCGCAGATTCAGCGTGTGCGTGACGCCGCCCGCGAGCGGGATGCCGAAGTACGCCTCGAGGTGCTCGGAGTGGTTCCACATGAGCGTGGCGACGCGATCGCCGCGGCGGATGCCGGCCGCCACGAGCGCGCGCGCGAGCCGGCGCGCCCGGGCGGCGACCGCGCCGTACGTGGTGCGGGTCAGGCTGCGGTCGGGGCGGCGGGAGACGACCTCGGCCCCGCTCGTCCAGCGCTCGGCGCGCGACACGATCAGCTCGATCGTCAACGGGACATCCATCATGGTGGCCGCCTGGGTGTCTGCCTGCATTGAGAAGATCCCTCTCTCCTGTGAGGGCGCGAAAGCTAACAGGGCGCGCCCGGGGCGCGCATTATGTAGTGGCGGGGACGCCGAACAGTTGTGATAGGGTGCGCGGTCGATGAGGGGAATCATTGTCGGGTCACTGGTTGTGTGGTTGGTCGCTCCGCTGGTCGCGCTGACGGCGTGCGGGGACAACGGAGGATCAGACGCTCCGGAGGTGTCCGGGGCGAGCCTGACCACCGACGAGGATGTGCCGATCGGGCACACCATCGACGCGCGCGATCCGGGGGGCGCCGCGCTGGCGCTCCAGGCCGAGACGCCGAAGCACGGCACGGTCGCCGTCGAGGGGCTGCGCATCACGTACACGCCGAGCGCGAACTACAACGGCGATGACTCGTTCGCCGTGACGGTGGATAACGGCAAGAGCACGGCGACCGCGCAGGTCGAGGTGCGGGTGAACCCGGTGAACGACGCGCCGGTGGCGATGGCGGACTCGTTCACCACTCCCGAGGACATGGCGATCACGCGGCCGCAGGCGGCGCTCGTCGCGAACGACACCGACGTCGATAATGACCCGCTGACGGTGATGTCGGTCGGGACCGGGACGAACGGCACGGTGACGCAGTCGGCCAGCGACGTGACGTTCACGCCGGCGGCGAACTTCAACGGCATGGCGTCGTTCCAGTACACGGTCACCGACGGTAAGGCGACCTCGACGACGACGGTCACGATCGCGGTCACCACCGACAACGATGCGCCGGTCGCTGGTAATGACACGGCGACCACGCAGGAGGACACGCCGGTCGGCGTCACGGCGGCCACGCTGCTCATGAACGACACGGATCCCGAGGGCCTGCCGCTGATGGTGACGGCGGTCTCGGGCGCGACGAACGGCACGGTGTCGCTCGCCGGCGGCGTGGCCACGTTCACGCCGGCCGCGAACTTCAATGGCGCCGCGTCGTTCCAGTACACGGTCTCGGACGGTACGGCGACCGCGGCTGGCACGGTGGCGGTCACGGTGACGGCGGTCAACGACGCGCCGGTCGCGGTCGATGACGCGGCCACGACGGCCGAGGACACGCTGCTCACGATCGCGGCCGCGACGCTGGTCGCGAACGACACGGACGTCGACGGCGACACGCTGACGGTGACGGCGGTCGGTAACGCGGCGAACGGCACGGTGGCGCTGGCGGGCGGGAACGTGACGTTCACGCCTGCGGCGAACTTCAGCGGCACGGCGACGTTCGAGTACACGGTCTCGGACGGCACGGCGACCGACACGGGCGCGGTCGCGGTCACGGTCACGCCGGTCAACGACGCGCCGGTCGCGGTGGACGACACGACGTCGACGGCCGAGGACACGCCGCTCACGGTCGCGGTCGCGACGCTGCTCGCGAACGACACGGACGCCGAGGGCAACACGCTGGCGGTGACGGCGGTCGGCAACGCGACGAACGGCGCGGTGGTGCTGGTGGGCGGGAACGTGACGTTCACGCCCGCGGCGAACTTCAGCGGCGCGGCGACGTTCGAGTACACGGTCTCGGACGGCACGGCGACGGACACGGGCGCGGTCGCGGTCACGGTGACGCCGGTCAACGACGCGCCGGTCGCGGTCGACGACACGGCATCGACGGCCGAGGACACGCCGCGCACGATCGCGGCGGCGACGCTGGTCGCGAACGACACGGACGCCGACGGCGACACGCTGGCGGTGACGGCGGTCGGAAACGCGACGAACGGCGCGGTGGCGCTGGCGGGCGGGAACGTGACGTTCACGCCTGCGGCGAACTTCAGCGGCACGGCGACGTTCGAGTACACGGTCTCGGACGGCACGGCGACGGACACGGGCGCGGTCACGGTCACCGTGACGCCGGTCAACGACGCGCCGGTCGCGGTGGATGACACGGTGGTGGCGATCGAGGACACGCCGCGCGTCATCGCGGCCGCGACGCTGGTCGTGAACGACACCGACGCCGACGGCGACACGCTGACGGTGACGGCGGTCGGCAACGCGACGAACGGCACGGTGGCGCTGGCGGGCGGCAACGTGACGTTCACGCCGGCCTTGAACTACATCGGCCCGGCGACGTTCGAGTACACGGTCTCGGACGGCACGGCCAGCGACATCGGCCTGGTCAACGTCAACGTGACGTCGTCCAACGACGCGCCGGTCGCGGTCGACGACTCCGCCACGACGCCCGAGGATCAGCCGATCCAGCTCACGTCGGCGGCCCTGGTCGCGAACGACATCGACGCGGACGGCGATCCGCTGACGGTGACGGCGGTCAGCGGCGCGACGAACGGCACGGTCGTGCTCGCGGGCGGGATCGCCACGTTCACGCCGGCCGCGAACTTCAGCGGCACGGCGGGCTTCACCTATACGGTCAGCGACGGCTTCGCCACCGACACGGGCGCGGTCACGATCACTGTGACCCCGGTCAACGACGCGCCGGTGGCGACCGACGACACCGCCACGACGGACGAGGACACGCCGCTCGTCATCGCGGCCGCGACGCTGCTCGCGAACGACACCGACGTCGAGGGCGACACGCTGACGGTGACGGCGGTCAGCAACGCGACGAACGGCGCGGCGGTGCTGGCGGGCGGCAACGTGACGTTCACGCCGAACGCGAACTTCAGCGGGACCGCGAGCTTCAGCTACACGGTCAGCGATGGCACCGCGATCGACACCGGGGTCGTCACGATCACCGTGACCGCGGTCAACGACGCGCCGGTCGCCGCCGACGATACGGGCACGACCGGGGTCAACGCCCCGCTGATCCTCACGCACGCCGTGCTGCTCGGGAACGACACCGACGTCGATGGCCCGGCGCTCGCCATCACCGCCGTGCAGAACGCGGTCAACGGCGCCGTGGTGCTCGGCGCGACGACGGTCACGTTCACGCCGAGCTCGGCCTTCGTCGGCACGGCCTCGTTCGACTACGTCGTCAGCGACGGCACGGCGACCGACGTCGGCACCGTCACGATCACGGTGACGGCGGGCTGCGGCGACGGCGTGGTCAACGCGCCCGAGGCGTGCGACGACGGCAACACCGTCGAGACCGACGGCTGCACGAGCCAGTGCGTGCTCGGCGCGCTCTGCGACACCACGGCGCTGCCGGGCGCCGACCGGTTCGCCGTGGATCCGGCGACCGGCCACTGCTACGCGTCGTTCGACGACGACCAGACGACGTTCGCCGCCGCGCAGGCGGCGTGCGTCGGCGTGGGCGGCTACCTCGTGACGATCGGCAGCGCCGCCGAGCAGGCCCTCGCGCACTCGGTGCAGAACACGGCCCAGAACCCGTGGATCGGCGCGTCCGAGGACGGCAACACGACCGACGCGGTCTTCGACTGGGTGACCGACGAGCCGTTCACCTTCACGAGCTTCGCGGCGGGGCAGCCCGACGACGACAGCGGGCTCGGCGGCGGCGGCGACTGCCTCCACATGGTCGACGCCGCGGGCGCGTGGAACGACACCAACTGCAACATCACCACGTTCGTCGTCGGGCACATCTGCGAGGCCGAGCCGGCGCCGTGCGGCGACAGCGTCGTGCAGCCCAGCGAGGGCGAGGAGTGCGACGATGGCAACAGCACCGCTGGCGACGGCTGCTCGGCGACCTGCAAGAAGGAGAACATCGTGGTGTTCTCCTTCGCCACGGCGGCCGGCAACGAGGTCACGTTCCCGGCCGACAGCCTCGCGCCGGGGCTCGCGACGATCCCGGTGATGAGCCGCGGTGCTGGCCTCACCCCGTCCCCCGCTGCCGGCGCGTTCTCCTCGAGCGGGTTCACGCTCAACACGACGCTCGATCCGACCGATTTCTACGCGTTCACCGTCACGCCGGCCGTCGGCGCCATGGTGTCGATGTTCGGGATCACGCTCGACGAGCGGCGGTCGGGCACAGGGATCCGCAACTGGAGCGTGCGCTCGAGCCTCGATAGCTTCGCCGCGGATATCAGCGTCTTCACGGTGCCCAACGACACGAACCCCCGGACCCAGCAGATCCCGCTCGGCACGGCGTTCCGGAACCTCACCGCGCCGGTCGAGTTCCGGTTTTACGGGTACGCCTCCGGGGCGTCCACCGGCACGTGGCGGCTCGACAACGTCAAGGTCAACGGCCTCACGGTCGGGCCGTGAGCGTCGGGCCGTGAGCGTCGGGCCGTGAGCGTCGGGCCCTGAGCGAGGTCAGGGCGCCGGCGCCGACGCCGTCGGCTGCGAGGCGGCCGGCAGGCGCACGGTGAACGTGGTGCCGGCCTCGGGGTTGGACGCGACCGCGACGGAGCCATCGTGCTTGCGCGCGATCTGGTCGACGATGTAGAGGCCGAGGCCGAAGCCGCCGCCGCGGCCGCTCGCGCGCGTGAACGGCTCGAACAGCGTGGGCAGCGCCGCGGGCGGGATCGGCTGGCCGTGGTTGTGGACGCGGAGCATCGCGTCACCGCCGTCGCGCCCGACGCGCACGGTGACGGTGCCTTCCCCGTAGCGGATCGCGTTTCCGACGAGGTTGTCGACGAGCTGCATCAGCTTGCCCGCGTCGCCGAGGATCGGCGCCGGGGCCTCGGCGTGGACCTGGATCGGGTGCGGGCTCGCGTGCGCC
The DNA here is from genome assembly GCA_035558535.1 of Kofleriaceae bacterium. GTDB lineage: Bacteria > Myxococcota_A > Polyangia > Haliangiales > Haliangiaceae > JABFXX01. The sequence goes on along the minus strand of DATMCI010000177.1, from coordinate 10,249 downwards.
GCGTCGCGCGCCACCGAGCGCGCCAGCTCCGCGAGATCGACCGGCTGGCGCTTCATCGGCACCGTCTCGTGCAGGCTCTGCGTGAAGACGAGGAGCTGATCGATCATCCGGCACATGCGATCCATCGCGCGGGACATGCGCTGGAGCGTTCCGCCGTGCTCCGCCGCGACGGCCTCCGAGGTCTGGAGCAGCTCCATCCCGGTCGAGATCGTGTTGAGCGGGTTGCGCAGGTCGTGGCCGAGCGCGCCGAGGAACAGCTCCTGGGCGCGCGCCTTGTCGTCCTCCGCCTGGCGCAGCCGGGCCAGCGCGCGCAGCGACGCCGTGAGCTCGACCATCTCGACGGGGTGGACGAGGTAGCAGTCGGCGCCGAGCTCGAGGCCGCGCGCGCGATCCTCGGCGGTCGCCAGCGTGGCCGACAGCTCGAGCACCTTGACGGCCGCGGTGCGCGGGTTCTCCTTGATCCGCCTGCAGATGTCCCAGCCGTGCATGTCCGGCAGCCTCATGTCGAGGATGGCGATGTGGTGCTCCGGCCGGATCTTGCCGAGCCCCTCCTCGCCGGTGGTGGCCTCGTCGACCTCGAACCCGGCGGCGCGGAGCTGGCGCGCGATGACATAGCGCTTGGCTGCGTCGTCCTCGATGAACAGGATGCGAATCTTTCCGTCAGGCATGCGGAGTCTCCACCGGAATCGCGATCCCCGCCCGCACCAGGGCGTCCTCGATCGCGGCGCGATCGGCGACCCGCGAGGAGGTGGACTTCCGCAAGATCGCCGCCGCGGCGGCGAGCCTCTCGCGATCGTTCGTGCCCAGCACCAGCGCGGTATACACCACCACGGGGATGTCGCGCGTCGCGGGCTCGGCCTTGAGGCGCTCGAGGACCTCGAACCCGGTCATGTCGGACATCACGATATCTAAGAAGATCGCTGCCGGGCGCCCCGCGGCGAGGCGCAGCCCCTCCTGGCCGCTCTCGGCCTCCTCGACGCGGTAGCGCTCGTCCAGCCACCGCCGCAGCACGTAGCGCGAGGCGATGTCATCGTCGATCACGAGGATGCGCGGCCGGCCCGCGGCCGGGATGACTTCGACCACGGGCGCGTCGGCCCGCTCACCTGCCGGGGCGGGCAGATCGCCCTCGAAACGGGCGGGGAGCTCGAAGCGGAACGTCGACCCGGGCTTGCCGGTCTCCACGATCTCGAGGCTGCCGCCGAGCATGGCGGCGAGCCGGCGCGAGAGCGACAGCCCGAGCCCGCTGCCGCGCATCCGGGGCTGGACGTGGCCGTCGACCTGCGCGAACTCGTGGAACACGATCTCGCGGTGCTCGGGAGCGATGCCGACCCCGGTGTCCTCGACCTCGAACACGACGCACCCGGAGGCGCCGCACTGCGCGCGGACCTCGACGTGCCCGCGCTCGGTGAACTTGAGCGCGTTGCCGACGAGGTTGCGGAGCACCTGGGAGACCTTGCTCCCGTCGGTCACGAGCACCGGCAGGCCCTGGCCGATGACGAACCGGAGCTCCACGCCGCGCGGCGCGAGCGGGCTCATGATGCGGCGCAGCATCCGCAGCACGTCATCGACGGGGACCGCGGCGGTGCGCACGGTCATCTTGCCGGCGTCGGCGCGCGCGAGGTCGAGCAGGTCGTTGACGTAGTCGGTGAGCCCGAGGGCGACCTCGTGGATGAGCCGGACCTGCTTGTCTTGCTCGGGCGTGAGATCGCCGTCGAGCCGATCGATCAAGAACTGCGAGATCGCCGTCAGCGAGTGCAGCGGGGTCCGCAGCTCGTGCCCCATCTCGGACATGAAGCGGGTCCGGAGCTCGAGCGCGGAGCGCTGGTACTCGGCGCGCGCCTCGAGCTCGGCGTGGAGCGCCATCACGCCGCGGTTGGTCTCGGCCAGCTCCTCGGAGAGATCCAAGATCCGCGCGTCGCGCTCGAGGACGTCGCGCTGGAGCCGCCGGATCTCTTGCGTCGGATCGTCGGCGAGCTGGCCGGCGAGCTGCGCGCGCACGTCGCTGACGCGCGCGCCGTCCACCGCGCCGACGCGCCGCGGGAGGCGCTTGGTCATCTCGACGCGCGTCCCCGCGGCCGTCGTCTCGATCACGAACGTGTCCATCAGCCGGCGCGCGCCCGGGATGCCGAGCCCGAGGCCGGTGGGCGAGGGCCGCTCGTCGGCGAGCACGGCGGGCAGATCCGGGATCCCGGGCCCGCGGTCGAGGACGACGATCATGAGCGAGGTGCGCGCGTCGTCGAGCGCGAGCGTCACCGAGCCGCCGCTGGCGTAGATCAGCGCGTTGCGCGCGATCTCCGACATCGCGGTCGCGATCCGCGTCTGCTCGAACGTCGAGAACCCGAGCTGCGCGACGATCGTGCGCGTCGTCTGGTGCGCGCGGACGACATCGTTCTCGCCGCGCACGTCGACGAGCCCGAGCTCGATCACCGAGCCTCTCGCAGGATCACGGCCGTGGCGTCGTCGCGGCCGCGGTGGTGATCGCGCCACAGGGCCGCCGCGATGACCATGGGATCGTGCGTGAGCAGCCCGGCCTGGGTATCGAGCTCGAGCCGGCTCTTCAGGCCGTCGGAGGCGACGACGAGCGTCGCGCCGGCCGGGAACGCGTAGCGCTCCTCGCGCAGCCGGGGCATCGTGTGGCCGAGCGTGCCGTGCTGCGTGACGAGCTGGCGCGGATCGTCGCCGGCGATCCACGCGGTCACGTTGCCGACGGCGCTGATCGTGGCCTCGCGGGCGGCGAGGTCGACGCGCACGACGGTGGCGGCGGCGCCGCGGGTGGGGCGCGCGGCGCGGCTCGCGCGATCGAGGATCGCGGCGGGCGGATCGCCGGGCCGCTCGCGGAACGCGCCGAGCACGGCGCGCGAGGCCTCGGCGGCGCCCTCGCCGTGGCCGAGGCCGTCGCACACGACCAGCGTGGCCACGTCGCCGGTGGCGTGGACGTCCCACGCGTCGCCGCGGACGGGGAGGCCGGGGTACGGCAGGCACACCGCGCCGGTCTGGAACCGCGGGCGCGGCTGCTCCGGCGGCTCGCGCGCCGGGGCGATGTACGCCGCGATCACGGTCCCCTTGCCGCGCGGCGCGTAGGCGTCCCACCGGCTCGCGAGCCGGCTCACGGCGCCGAGGCCGACCCCGGCGGTGCCGGCCGTCGACATGCCGTCGCGCAGGCACGCTGCCACGTCCATGCCGGGCCCGCGATCCCACACCGCGATCGCGACGCCGGGCCGCGGCGCGCCGGGCGCGGGGGCGGCGCCGAGCAGCGCGCCGCCGTGGCCGGCGTGGCGGAGCACGTTCGTCGCGAGCTCGGTCGCGATCAGCGCGGCGTCGCTGGTCCGGCTCTCGTCGAGGCCGGCGATGGCCGCGAGCGCCGCGAACCGGCGCCGCACGGCGCCGATGTCGGCCTCGTGCTCCAGGCCGATGAGCTCGCTCACTTCCATCGGATGACCTGGACGCGCGTGCCCTTGCCGGCGGTCGACTGGATCTGGAACTCGCTGACGAGGCGCCGCGAGCCGCCGAGCCCCAGGCCCAGGCCGCCGCCGGTCGTGAAGCCGTCGCGCAGCGCCATGTCGATGTCGGGGATCCCGGGCCCCTCGTCGACGAACGTCATGCGGACGCCCCGCCGGATCCCGTCGGTCACCACCTCGATCTCGGCGATGCCGCCGCCGCCGTGCTCGAGCGTGTTGCGCGCGAGCTCGCTCGCCGCGGTGACGAGCTTCGTGGTCTCGAGGAGCGAGAACCCGGCGCGCTGCGACTGCTCGCGGGCGCGCTGCCGCACGACCACGACATCCTCGTTCGCCGCGATCTCGACGCGGAACGCGGGCCGGTTCGGATCAGGAATCGCGGGGCTCACGCAGGAGCTCCATGCCATGGTCGACGTCGAGCGCGGTCTGCACACCGGGGAGCGACATGCCGAGCTCGACGAGCGTGATCGCGACCGCGGGCTGCATGCCGACCACCACGGCGCGCGCGTCGAGGATCCGCGCGGTCGCCGCGATGTCCGCGATCATGCGGCCGATGAACGAGTCGACCATGTCGAGGGCCGAGATGTCGATCAGAACGCCGCGCGCGCGGACCTTCGTGATCATGGTCGTCAGATCGTCGAGCAGCCGCACCGCGAGCTGATCGTGCATGTCGACCTGGACGGTGACGAGCAGCGTGTCGCCGAGCCGGAGGATGGGAATGCGATCCACGGCTCTAGCTCCGCGCGGTGGCGCCGAGGCGGTGGCCGAGCTTCTCGAGGGCGAGCCGGAACGCGTCCGCCAGCGAGGCCTTGGTGACGACGCCGGTGAGCTCGACGCCGAGGTGCACGATGGTCTGCGCGATCTGGGGGCGGATGCCGCTGATGATGCACTCCGCGCCCATGAGGCGCGTCGCGGCGACGGTCTTCAGGAGGTGCTGCGCCGTCAGCGTGTCGACGGTGGGCACGCCGGTGATGTCGAGGATCGCGATCGGCGAGCGCGTGGCCACCACCTGCTGGAGCAGCGCCTCCATCACGATCTGCGTGCGCGCCGAGTCGAGCGTGCCGATGATGGGCATCGCGAGGATCCCATCCCAGAGCTGGATGACGGGCGTCGACAGCTCGAGCATCTCCTCGCCCTGGCGCCGGATGATCTCCTCGCGCGCCTGCTGGTGGATCTCGGTCGTGTACAGGCCGAGCTTGTCGAGCAGCTTCGACAGCTCCCAGATGTTCATGAACAGCTCGGCCTCGTCCTTGCCCTCGAACGCCCGCCGCAGGTGCGTGAACAGCGGCTCCTTGAACGAGAACACGAACGTCGCGGTCTCGGACGGGGAGAAGCCCTGGCGCCCGCGCGAGCGCGACACGCCGGCGAGGAACTCGAGCACGGGCTTCCACGCGTCGGCCTCGATGGTGTCGAGGTTGCCGCTCGCGATCGCGGCGGCGAACAGCGAGATGAACTCCTGGCACTGCGCCTGGAGCTCGGGATCGCTGATGACGGTGGCGGTGCGCGGCAGCGCCGAGGAGCGGAGGATCTTCACCCAGTCTGCGAGGAGCTGGACCTGCGAGCTCTGCAGGACGTGGATGATCCGGTTGGTCGACGTGGTCATCGGCCCGGACGGTAGCACGCCGATACTGCTCGACAGCCGGAGGGCGCGACCTTCGGGATATCGCGCGCGATCATCGGGTGCGCCTATGGATGGCTCCCAGGCGCAGCTTGGGGCGGAAAGCCTTAGCGGACCTGGTAGCTCTCGTAGACGGCGGGCGGGGGCGAGGCCGCGGGGGCGGCGGCGTCGTCCGAGAAGTCGACCGAGGCCTTGCCGGCGCGCGCGCCCTTCTTGACCCTCGTCTTGGCCGCCTTGGTCTCGTACGACCGCTGCTCGGCGGCCTTGTCGGCATCGGCCATGAACGACTTCACGGCGGCGGGCGTCGGCGCCTTGGCGTCCTTCTGGGCCGGGACGCTCACGGCCTCGGTCACGTACGAGCGGAGGAGCTTGGGCTCGAGCTTCTTGAACAGCGCCGGCGACTGGAATATGTCGACGGTGGCGACCTGGCCGTTCAGCGCGATGACGTAGCCGATCATGCGGGCGCGGTCGGCGGCCGGCACCTTCGCGAGCGCCGCGTCGACCTTCTGCTGCCAGTCCTTGAGCGTGCCGTCGGACTGCTGCTTGGCGACGGTGCGGTAGGTGTCGGTCGCGTTGGCGGTCTTGCGCTTGGCGTTGGTCTCGGCGACCTCCTTCCAGACGTCGCCCTGCGCCTCGAACGAGGCCTTGCCGCGCAGCTTGCCGTGGGCGAGCGCGTTCGCGGTCGAGAACACGCGGCTCGAGTTGTCCCACCGGCCGTGCTCGACGCAGTACACGGGCACCGAGAGCGTGGTCTTGGCCGGGATGACGGTGTTGGCGCCGATGATGCGATCCTGCTTGCCGCCGATGATCACCTCGCCGGCGAGCACGAACACGGGCTGCTCGGAGCTGTTGATCATCGTGAGGTTGTTGACGCTCTCGCGGTCGTTCTCGGCGATCTTGACCTTGCCAGACGTCATCGCCTCATCGAGGACGAGCATCGGGGCGGCCGTGCCGCCGGTGGCGATCTGCGCGGTCGCGACGATCGGGGTCAAGGTCAGGCTCTCGACCTGGATCGGCGCGAGCAGCGCGGCGCGCTCGGAGATCGAGCCTGCGTCGGCTGGCGCGGGCGGGGCCGGCTGGGGGGCTGGCTGGGGCGCCGGCGCGTTGGGATTGGCGTGGGCGGTGACGGCGGCGAGGAGCGAGATCGCGAATAGACCGATGGCGGGACGCATGAGCACCTCCGGAAGGTGGAACGCCCGTCGGACACTTCGGGTCTACGTGCTGTTGCCAGCGCTTCTGTATGTGGAATGTAAAAGCGCACCGGACGCAGCCAGCGCGGCTAAACGTGCTCCGCGCCGGCAAAAGTGCCCAGCCAGCGCCCAGCCAGCGCCCAGCCAGCGCCCAGCACCGTCCCGCGGGTGCCCGGCGCGCCAGGGGCGCCGCGGGGCGATATGCCCCATGAGGTGGCCGCGAAACGAGGCGCTCGCCGCCCCGTCGCCGTACGCGCGCACCCGCCGGTCGCAGCGAGCACCTCGATCTGCGCGCCCTGGCTGCGCGGGCTGCGCGGGCTGCGCGGGCTGCGCGGGCTGGGCCGCTGCGCGATTGCCAGTCTGCTGGCGATTCTGCGGCTCAAGTGCCGGCTGCCCAGGACGAAAGAGTGGCACTGCGAGCTGAAGGGCGCTCGTGTGTTCGTTATTGTGTTGGTTATATAGGGAGCCATATATCGGGTCATATATCGCGCCCAGCACCGTGCTGCTCGCGGTCCAGGAGGATGCGGTGGTGCAGCGAGACGCTGCATATTCCTCGTGGGATAGAGGCGTCTCACGCGCTACATGCAGCATTGTGCTGCACGAAGAGGGTGCCGCAAAGAGATGCATTCTCCCTGGCAATGAGGAATAGAAATTTTTTCCGACTTGGAGATGAGAATTAGTGGTACGCAACCGATACGTGATGTAGGCTAGTTTTATTAAAACTTGATGCGCACGGGGGTGTGAGGCCATGAAAGGGCAAGTCGCTGTCGTCGCAGCGGAATCTGGCCAAGAAGGTCATACAGGCGCCTCCATGGAAGTGGAGGCGCTCGGTGTCTTCGATGCGCTCGTGACGCTGGATATCCTCCGAGACGAGGCCGGAGCTGGACTTTCGCCCGGGACCGACCCGGAGCTCGGTGGCGCCGCGGCGGCGCAGTGCGCGGCGGGATCGCAGTCGATGCCGGTGCCCGGCGCCCGGATCGGACAGTACGAGATCATCCGCGAGCTCGCCCGAGGCGGGATGGGCGCGGTCTACGCCGCGCGTGACACCAAGCTCGGCCGCCGGGTCGCGATCAAGTTCGTGACGAGCAACCAGCAGCCGGAGCGCACGGCGCGCTTCCTCGTCGAGGCGCAGGCGACGGCGCAGTGCAGCCACGAGAACATCGTGGTGATTCACGAGGTCGGCGAGCACGACGGGAACCCGTTCATGGTGCTCGAGTACCTCCAGGGAGCACCGCTCACGCAGCTGTTACGAGGTGGCAGGAAGCTCTCGCCGACCCAGGCGATCGAGCTCATCGTGCCGGTCGTACGCGCGCTCACTGTCGCGCACGCACACAACATCGTCCACCGCGATCTCAAGCCGGACAACATCTTCGTGACCGACTCCGGCACCGTGAAGGTGCTGGACTTCGGGGTCGCGAAGCTCGTCCACGGCGAGGCGGGTGTCTCGTCGGCCCCGGGGCTGGCGGCGAGGCTGGCCGCGTCGGGCCCGCGAGGGGGGCGAGAGTTGACCTGCCAGGGCGATATGATCGGGACCCTGCCATATATGTCCCCGGAGCAATGGATCGGCACCGGGGGCGTGGTCGACCACCAGGCGGATCTCTGGGCCGTCGGCATCCTCTTGTTCGAGATGGTCGCCGGCCATCACCCGCTCGCGCCCCGGCGGGGCTGGGATCTGGCGATCACCGAGGTGCTCGAGGATCCGATGCCGAGTGTGCGCGCCGCCTGCCCGGGCCTCCCCGACGCGCTGGTGGACATCATCGATCGCTGCTTGCAGAAGCCCAAGGACCGGCGCGTGAGCTCCGCGCGCGAGCTGCTCGCGGCGCTGGAGCCGCTCCTGGCGAGCCGTCGCGCGCGGCGGCTGCGCGCGGACGAGATCGAGACGGCCGCGGTCGCCGACTGTGCGACGTGCCGCGGACCGGCGTCGTCGAGCCCTCGGGCGGCTGCGCGCTGTCCTTCGTGCGCGCCGGTGCCGCGCCTGCGCTCGCGGCCGCGGGCGAGCACAGCTCCGGGCGTGCAGGCGGGCGCACAGCTCGGCGCGCCCTGCGCCCGGCTCGCGGCCCGCTGGCCGCGCTTGCGTACGCGCTCGCGCCGCTAGCGAGCGCCGCGTCGCACGCCGCCGGCTCGTCTGCGGGAGCCGCTCCGAGCTCCAGACGAGGCTCGGGAGGTGCAGCGAAGTGCTGCATAGCTCGCGTAGCTCTTCGTGCAGCAAAACGCTGCATACACCGCATGTCGCAAAACGTTGCACGCTCCCTGGTAATGAAAATTAGAGATCGTCAAGGTCGTCACCTGGCGTGATTCTGAATAGTTATTCGATTCAGACATAAACCAGTAGCGAAAATTCGAAGTCGAGTGCTAGGGTCACCGCGAATCCAGCGATGGATTCAGAGGGGATGTGAGGCCATGCACGGTCGAGTAGCTACCCCCGCAGCGGGATCTACCCAGGGAGGGTCTGCTCGGAGCTCCCTCGAAGCGGAGATTCACGATGCGATCGAGGAGCTTATGAAGCCAGAGCTGCCCCCGGACCAGGCCAATCCGGGGCCCCGACCCGGGGGCTCGCCCGCTACCCAGCGTGCGCAAAGGCCACAGCGCGCGCTGGGATCACAGCCGATGCCAGAGTCGCAATCTGCGCCCGAGTCGTCGTTGCCAGTACCTGGGGCGCGAATCGGCCAGTACGAGATCATCCGCGAGCTGGGCCGGGGCGGGATGGGCGCCGTGTACGCGGCGCGCGACACGAAGCTCGGCCGCAAGGTCGCGATCAAGTTTGTGACGAGCAACAACCAGCCGGAGCTGACGGCGCGGTTCATCGTCGAGGCGCAGGCGACGGCGCGGTGCAGCCACGAGAACATCGTGGTGATTCACGAGGTCGGCGAGCACGGCGGCAATCCGTTCATGGTGCTCGAGCACCTGCAGGGCGCGCCGCTCACGCAGCTCTTGCAGGATGGCAGGAAGCTGCCGCCGGCGCAGGCGGTCGAGCTCATCGTGCCGGTCGTGCGCGCGCTCACCGTCGCGCACGCGCATGACATCGTCCACCGCGATCTGAAGCCAGACAATATCTTCGTGACGGACTCCGGCACTGTGAAGGTGCTGGACTTCGGGATCGCGAAGCTCGCGCACGGCGACGGCGAAGAGGGCGCCACGGCGCAGCGGGGCGGGGCGATGGCGGCGCGGCCGGCCGCGCCGGGGGCCCGCGCGTCGCGCGAGCTGACGCGCCAGGGCGCCATGATCGGGACGCTCCCGTACATGTCGCCGGAGCAGTGGGGCGCCGACGGCGGGGCGATCGATCACCAGACGGACCTGTGGGCAGTCGGGATCATCTTGTTCGAGATGGTGGCGGGCCATCACCCGCTGGCGCCGCGCGTGGGCTGGGATCTGATGATCACCGGGGTGCTGCAGGAGCCGATGCCGAGCGTGCGCGGCGCGTGCCCGACGTTGCCCGACGAGCTGGCGGACGTGATCGACCGCTGCTTGCAGAAGCCCCGGGGGCAGCGCATGGGCTCGGCGCGCGAGCTGCTCGAGGCGCTGGAGCCGCAGCTGCCCGGCCGGCACGTGCGGCGGCTGCGCTCGGACGAGAGCCCATACACCGGCCTGCGCTCGTTCCAGGAGGCCGATTCGCACCGGTTCTTCGGGCGCGCGCGCGACGTGGCGGCGGCGGTGGCCCGGCTGCGCGACGTGCCGCTGCTCGGCATCGTGGGGCCGTCGGGTGTCGGCAAGTCGTCGTTCGTGCGAGCCGGCATCGTGCCGGCGCTCAAGGCCTCCGGCGAGCAGTGGTCTCGGCTCGCGCTGCGTCCGGGCCGCAGCCCGATGAACGCGCTGGCGCACGCGCTCGCGCCGATGGTGAGCTCCGCGTCGCACACGGCCAATGCGCCCGCGGGCGATCTGACGGAGTCGCAGATCCTCGAGCGGCTGTACGCCGAGCCGGGCTTCCTCGGCACGCACTTGCGCGGCCGGGCGCGCAGCCGCGGCCAGCACATTCTGTTGTTCATTGA
>DATMCI010000176.1:0-2168 GCA_035558535.1 Kofleriaceae bacterium | reverse complement strand
CTCGCTCTTGTAGAGCGCGTGCGTGGCCGTGAGCGTCAAGAGCGCGCGCACGCCGTCGCGCGGGACGCGATCCTCCGTGAGCGTGGCGTCGCGGTGGAGCGTGTGCGTCGCGGCGATCGAGACGCCCGCCGCGACGTGCTTCGCGATCGTGTACGTCCCGGAGACGCAGCCGCGCGACTCGTAGACCAGCTCGGCGAGGAGGTTCGTGTCGAGCGTGCTGTCGAAGCCGAGCGAGAGCGAGCCGCGCTGGGTGCCGATGTACAGCGCCGCGTGCGCGGCCACGATGTCGACCTGCGGCAGCCCGGTCGTCGGGATTTCCTCGCCGTCGGCGTTGATCGTGCCGACGCCGGAGAAGCCGACGCTCGCGTCGACGAGCACGCGATCGGTCCCCAGGCCCAGGCCGCTGATCCGCAGCGCTCATCCCGACGAGACGATCGCCCGGCTCCTCGAGGCCCGGCTCGATCGCGATCCGGCGCGAGGTCCACGCGGGAGCCGACGAGCCGGCGATCTGCGATCTCGTGAGCGAGATCGATGACCTCCTCCTCGCGAAGTCCTCCTGGTCGTCTCGCGAGCTCGAGGCGGTGGTGGACTGCGCCAGGCTCCAGCCGGGCGGGACCGTCATGCGCCGGCTCGCACCCGCGCTCCTCACGTCGATCTCCCGCTGCGACCTCTGGTGGTACTGCGGGGCGGCGCTCGAGATCGCGATGGCGATGGCCTCGGCCGGCGCGGCGCCCGAGCTCGTCTGGCCCTCTCCTCAGGACATCCGGGATGATGACGCCAAGGCACACATGCTGTTCGTATGCTGGACCGCGCACGTCGATCCCGAGGCAGGCGCGGCGTGTTGTCGAAGCCGAGCGAGAGCGAGCCGCGCTGCGTGCCGATGCGAAGCGTCGTGTGCGCGCTCGCCGCGGTCGACTGCTCACCTACAGCTCGGTTCCTAGCGCTGCGGGGCGGAACGCAAGGCCATCGATGCCAAGCTGGTCGCCGACCACGACGTCATTCGCTTCGAAGACGCGAGGCGCGCCGAACAGCCCGTCGGCCAGCGTGTAGACCTCGAGTCGATCGATGTCCGGATCGATGATCCAGTACTGGTTCGCGCCCAACGACTCGTAGTCGGCAAGCTTGGTCACCCGGTCGCGGTGCTCATCGCGCGCCGTCTTCGTGATGATTTCGACGATGATGAACGGCGGGCTCACGAGCGTCTCGTCTTCGAACACCGGATTGTCCGCCCTGCGGACCAACACGAGATCCGGCTTGCGCACGCGACGCGGACCGATCCGTACACGGTTGTCTTGCGAGAGCAATTCGCCGCCACCACTCCGCTCGAGCCAAGGACCGAGCAGCATGATGAGTCGCGTGACAATTCGACCGTGCTTGCGCGTCGGCAATTCTCCCTCCTCGAGCTCGCCGTCTACGAGCTCCACGCCACGCATCTGGTCGCCCTCATCGATAGCGGCGAACTGCCGCCACGTGAGCAAACGACGCAGGACCACAGACGAAAGGCCAACCATCGAGGGCATCTTACCGCGTTCGCGTCGATGGGTAGTCGATGTGATGGGACCGCGGCGGGGCTCGACTGGCTGGCGCCGCTGGCGTCACGTGCACCCAACGGCGAGCGGCGCGAGTAAGAGCTGCCGCGCGAACGTGAGAGCGACGGCCCAGCGAGCATCCGAGCAGCGAACGCGCGCGCCGTGCTCGTGACGTGACGCGCCGCTGCCAGGCGCGCGGGGATGCTCCCTCGCGCGCTTGCTCGGGGGGCCTGATTCCTCTGCAGTGAGGCTCATGATGATCTGAAGGTCGTGCTCGCGCGACCCATCGGCCCCCAGGTCGTGTCACGTCACGTCGCGTCGGGGCCGAGATCCGGATGAGATGTAGATCCATGGCCTTACGCAGGCACGTACGGGCTACTCGGGGGGCGCGGGCGACGGCTCTGCGGGCGCGGGATCGCCGGGCGGGGGCGCGGGCGCGGGTTCGCCCTTGGGCTTGAGGAAGTCGGGCTGGAGCGAGCGGAACGAGCGCATCGGGACGAGCTCGCTCTTGTAGAGCGCGTGCGTGGCCGTGAGCGTCAAGAGCGCGCGCACGCCGTCGCGCGGGACGCGATCCTCCGTGAGCGTGGCGTCGCGGTGGAGCGTGTGCGTCGCGGCGATCGAGACGCCCGCCGCGACGTG
>DATMCI010000175.1:0-13726 GCA_035558535.1 Kofleriaceae bacterium | reverse complement strand
CTCGCTCTTGTAGAGCGCGTGCGTGGCCGTGAGCGTCAAGAGCGCGCGCACGCCGTCGCGCGGGACGCGATCCTCCGTGAGCGTGGCGTCGCGGTGGAGCGTGTGCGTCGCGGCGATCGAGACGCCCGCCGCGACGTGCTTTGCGATCGTGTACGTCCCGTCGAGCGAGAGGCCCACGAAGCGCTCCTCGCCCTGCGTGGTCAGGTCGAGGTAATGGATCGCGCGGCCGCCGAACGCGCCGGCATCGATCCAGAGCCGCCCCGCGCCGCCGCGCCCGGAGACGTAGCCGCGCGACTCGTAGACCAGCTCGGCGAGGAGGTTCGTGTCGAGCGTGCTGTCGAAGCCGAGCGAGAGCGAGCCGCGCTGGGTGCCGATGTGCAGCGCCGCGTGCGCGGCCACGATGTCGACCTGCGGCAGCCCGGTCGTCGGGATCTCCTCGCCGTCGGCGTTGATCGTGCCGAGGCCGGAGAAGCCGACGCTCGCGTCGACGAGCACGCGATCGGTCCCGAGGCCCAGGCCGCTGATCCGCAGCGGCCAGAAGTCGACCACCGCGGCGCCGTTCTCGTCGCGCACGCCGTGGAGGCCGATCGCGAAGACGTCGATCGAGCGATCGGCGAGCGCGAGCGGCGGGCGCTCGCGGTGGACGCGGACGAACCAGATGTCGGCCGAGACCTCGAGCCGGGCCGGATCGCCGGTCGGGTAGCCCCGCCACTGCCAGTTCTGCGTCACCGACACGCCGGGCGCCGCGATCCAGCGCCGCCGCTGGATGCCTGGCTCCTTGCCGCGGAGAAACCGCATGCCCTCCATCGCCACGCTCCAGCCGGTCTCGCTGTACGGCTCGCGGAGCGCGCTGCGCGCGGCCGTCAGCGCGGGCGTCTTGAGCAGCGCGGCGCGGCCCTCGATGCGGAGCGGGAACGCCGACATCGTGATCGGCAGCTCGAACATGTTCGAGAGGTAGATCCCCTTGGGGAAGCACACGCCCGCTGCGGCCGCCCCGCCCGCCCGCGCGCGGTCATCGATGTCGGTCGCCGTCCGGCCGCGCACGAGCAAGGACGCCCACACCGTCCGGCAGCTGGCGCTGCCGAGGTACGCAATGAGCTCCGCCGACGCCTCCGAGGTGGGGCGCGAGACGTCGTACCCACCGCCAGCGCTCGCCGTGACCTCGACCCCGGCGGAGTCGATCGGCTCGCTCGCGAGCAGCAGATCAGTCGCCGCGAAGAAGTCCTCGGCGCGCTCCTGGACCTCGCGGTACTTCTCGCGGATCTGATCCTCGTGCGCCTCGGCGGCGTTGACCGCCGCGTACGCCTTGCGCCCCAGCTCGAACACCATCGACTCGGCGCGCGCGGGGCGCGCGGCGTGCGCGAGGACCACGCACGCGCAGGCGGCCCCCATCCGGGTTCCGGCGGACATGCGCGGACGATACTAGATCTCGACGGCCAGATCGCCGCCGCGCAGGACGACGCGCACGACACCGCCGCGCTCGACGCCGAACACGCCGAACGCGACGTCCTCGAGCTGGCGGGTGAGCGTCGACGCGAGGCCGCGCGCGCCGGTCTCGCGGCGCAGCGCGTCCTCGACGATGTGATCGAGCACGGCGTCGTCGATCGCGAGCTCGAAGCCCTCGAGCTTGAACTCGCGCGTCATCCGCTGGACCACATCGCTGCGGAGGATGTCCTTGAGCGTCGCGGCGTCGAGCGCGCGGAACGGCACGACGCGGGTGAACCGCGCGACCAATTCGGGGAGAAAGCCATAGGCCTGGAAGTTGGCGACGCTCTCGACCTGCTCGGCGGAGAAGTCGACGGCGATCGCGTCGGGGTCCACGCCGGAGCCGGACTGATCGCGGCCAAAGCCGATCTGGTCCCGCATCGCGCGGCGGTGGGCGATCTGCTGGAAGCCGGAGAACGCGCCGGCGGCGATGAACGCGATGTCCGCCGTCGACATCACGACGTGATCGGCGTACGAGTTGTGCGTGAGATCGAACGGGACCACGACCTCGCTCGCCTCGAGCATCTTGAGGAGCTCGCGCTGGACGCCCATCCCGGTGACGTCCTTCGTGGTGCCCGCGCCGGCGAAGATCGCGTTGTTCTGGCCCGAGGCGATCTTGTCGAACTCGTCGAGGCAGACGATGCCGATCGACGCGAGCATCGGGTTCTCGTCGGCCGCGTGGAGCAGCCGGGTCAGGATCGTCGACGGATCCTGGCCGACGTAGCCGGTCTCCGAGTAGGTGGTGATGTCGACGAGCGCGGTCGGCAGCTTCAAGATCTTGCCGAACAGGGTCTCGACCAGGAACGTCTTGCCCGAGCCGGTGGGCCCGACGCACAAGAAGTTCGACTTGCGCGGCAGCTCGGCGCGGTCGATGCCCTCCACGTAGATCCGCTTGATCCGCCGGACGTGGCGATACGCCATGAGGCACAGCGCCCGCCGGGCCGCGTCCTGGCCGCGGTACCCGTGCTCCTGCAGCGCCAGGAACATCGCCTGCGGCGAAGGGGCCGGCAGCTCGCGCACGAACTTGATGAAGTGCTCGAGCCCCTGCTTGCGGACCTTGCGGTTCGGCTCCATCCGACGACGCCCAGAAGCGTAGCCGAACAGCCATCGTTTGACCAACCCGCCTCGGCGAGGAGGTCGTATAAATAAACCGACCAAGCTCGTATACAATCGATCCCGGTGAGCACGCCGAGCCTGGTGCGTCCGTTCCTCGATGCCGCGCCAGCGCCGGTCAAAGCCGTCCTGCAGGCGGTCATCGATCTCGATCGCCGGCTGTGGACCCTCGTCGCCGAGGGCCGGTCGGCGTGGCCCGATCTCCACATCGAGGCGGTGGCCGTGGTCGAGTTCATCGCGCGCCAGGTCACGCCGGATCTCGCCGACGCCGCGCTCGACGGGCTGCGCCCGGCCGACCTCTTCCTGGCGTGCGGCTGCGCCCAGGGGATCCCGCAGGCGCTCGCGGCGTTCGACCGCGAGTACATGCGCGAGGTCGACATCGCGCTCGCGCGCATGCGGATCCCGGCGCCCCGCGTGGCCGACGTCAAGCAGCTCGTGCGGCAGCGGCTGTTCGTCGGCGGCGGCACCGCGGGCGCGCCGACGAGCCGCGGCAAGATCTCCGAGTACGGCGGGCGCGGCGACCTCCGGCGCTGGGTGCGCTCGGTCGCGGTGCGGACCTGCCTGAACGAGCTGCGCAAGGGCAAGCGCGAGGTGCTGGTCGACGACGATCAGCTGATCGCGCAGCACGCGATCGCGGCCGACGACCCCGAGGTCGAGTACATGAAGCGGACGTACGCGTCCGAGTTCAAGGCCGCGTTCGCCGAGGCGCTCGGCAAGCTCGGCGCGCGCGAGCAGACGCTGCTCCGCTACCACCACGTCGACGGCCTCAACATCGACGAGATCGGCGCGATCTACCGCGTCCACCGCGTCACCGCGTTCCGCTGGCTCGAGAAGGCCAAGGAGATCCTCGTCCGCGGCACGCTCGAGACCCTGCGCAACCGGCTCAAGCTCCCCACCGCCGAGCTCGACAGCGTGCTGCGCATGATCCGCAGCCAGATCCACCTCTCGCTCGTCCGCCACCTGGGCGGGCCGCACGACAGCGTGGCCGGCGACGCGATCGAGCTCGACCCGTCGGAGCTCGAGGAGGTCGAGGAGACGCCGACGTGAAGCCGCGCGCGGCGTGGGCCGAGCTCGCCATCGCCGGGCTCGTGATCGCCGTCGTCGTCATGCTGATCGTGCCGCTGCCGCGGCCGCTGCTCGATCTCCTGCTCGTGGGCAACATCGCGATCGCCGTCGTCCTGCTCGCGGCGGCGGTCCTGACGCCGCGGCCGCTCGGGTTCGCGTCGTTCCCGACCCTGCTCGTGGTGACCACGCTGCTCCGCGTCGGGCTCGAGGTCTCGACCACGCGGCTCATCCTCGCCGAAGCCGACGCGGGCGCCGTCGTGCGCGCGTTCGGCGCGCAGGTGGTCGCGCAGAGCCTCGTGGTCGGCCTCGTCGTGTTCGCGGTGATCACGGTCGTGCAGCTCGTCGTCGTCGCGCGCGGCGCCGAGCGCGTCGCCGAGGTGGCGGCGCGGTTCGCGCTCGACGCGATGCCCGGCAAGCAGCTCGCGATCGACGCCGAGCTGCGCGCCGGCGCGATCGACGCCGACGCCGCGCGCGGGCGCCGCGCCGCGCTCGAGCGCGAGTCGCAGCTCTACGGCGCGATGGACGGCGCGATGCGGTTCGTCAAGGGCGACGCCGTCGCGGCGATCGTGATCGTCGCCGTGAACCTCGGCGGCGGCATGGTGATCGGCGTCGGCTCGCGCGGCATGACGGCGGGCGACGCCGTGGCCGCGTACTCGCTGCTCTCGATCGGCGGCGGGCTCGTCGCGCAGATCCCGTCCCTGCTCGTCGCGGTCGCCGCGGGCCTGCTCGTCACGCGCGTCGCCGCGACCGGCGATCGCGCGCTCGGCGAGGACCTCGGCGAGCAGCTCGGCGGGCAGCCGCGGGCGCTCGCCGCCGCCGCGGCGCTGCTCGTCCTGCTCGGGCTCGTCCCCGGGCTGCCGCTCGCGCCGTTCCTCGTCCTGGGCCTCCTGCTCGGCCTCCTCGCGGCTGGCGCCGCGCGCGCCGCGGCGCGCCAGCGGCCGCAGGCGGCGCCGCCCCTGGACGAGCCCGGCGCCAGGGCCGGCCGCGGCCCGCGCCTCGCGCTCCGGCTGCCGCCGGCAGCTTGCGCGCGCCTCGCGGAGCAGCGCGGCGCGCGGGCCGCGCTCCACGCCGAGCTCGCGGCGCTCCGCGCGCGCGTCGCCGGGGCGAGCGGGGTGCCCGTCCCGCCGCTCGCGGTGGAAGGTGATCCAGCACTGGGCCCGGCGCTCGGCGAGCGGCAGGCCGCGCTCGCGATCGATGGCACGCCCGCCGCGTGGCTCGAGGTGGCCGCCCCCGCCGCGCCCGCCGACCCGGGCGCGCTCGCGGCCGCGCTCGAGCCGGCGCTCCGGCAGCTCCTCCCCGCGCTCCTCTCCGTCGACCAGGTCGCCGCGCTCGTCGAGCAGACGGCCGCGGCGGCGCCCGTGCTCGTCCGCGAGGTCGTGCCGCGGGCGATCTCCTTGCCGGTCCTCGCGGAGGTCCTGCGCGGGCTCTGCCGCGAGGAGCTGCCGCTCGGCGATCTGGCCGCCGTCCTCGAGGCGATCGCGCTCGCGCCGGTTGGGCCCGGCGGCCACACCGCGCAGACGGCGCCCGCGCTCGTCGAGCACCTGCGCGGCCGGCTCCGCCGCCAGATCGGCGCGCGGTGGGCGCCGCGCGGCCGGCTCGCCGTCTACACCGTCGACGCGATGATCGAGGACGCCGTGCGCGGCGCCCTCGATCGCTCCAGCGGCGAGCCCGTGCTCGCGCTCGAGCCGGCGATCGCCCAGGACATCGTCGCCGCCGTGCGCGGCGCGCTCGGCGCCGGGCCCGCCGTCATCCTGACGAGCGGCGACGTGCGCCGCCACCTGCGCGGCCTGCTCGAGCCCGAGCTGCCGGCCGTCGCGATCCTCGCCGCGCACGAGCTGCCGCCCGGGATCGCAGTTTTGGCCGCGGGCCGCATCGAAGTCCCGTGAGGCGCGCCCTGCTCGCGAGCCTCGGCGCGGCCGCGGCGCTGGTGGCCGCGCCAGCGCGCGGCGACTGCGAGAGTACCTGCGACGACGACTGCCCGCCCCGCCGCTACCACGGCAGCCTCGGGGCCGGCGGCGCGCTGCTCCTCACCGGCGACGGCGGCGATCGCCTCCGCCGCGACGTCGCCGCCGACGTCAAGCTCGCCGGCCGGTACGGCGTGCTCGCGGCGTGGCGCGCGGCCGACGCCGATCACCGGGGCCTCTTGATCGCCGGCCTGGTCTTCGAGGGCGCCGCGGCCCGGCCGCGCCTCGTCATCGATCTGCACGCGGATCTCGGCGCCGATCTGGACGCGCGCGCGCCGCTCGTCGGCGGCGGGATCCGCACCACGCTGCAGCTCGCTGGCCCGCTCGGCGTCGTCTTCGACGGCGGCGCGCACCTCGTCATCGACGGCATCGACGGCACGCGCCTGCAGATCGCGGGCACGACGCTCCTGGCCCTGCGCTGGTGACAGCGCCCGCGACCGTCACGGCACCGCGCCCTCGGCGCACAGCGGCGGCGCGCCGAGCACCGTGCGGCCCGGCCACGTCTCCGCCAGGCGGCCGAACAGCCAGCCGCAGCCCGCCGTGACCACCGCGCCGGTGGCCGCGTCCAGGACGAGGAGCCCGCCTTGCGCGATCAGGGCCACGTGCTTTCCGTCCTCGGAGAACGCGCCGTTGCGCGCGCCCGGCGCCCAGCGCCGCCACAGCTCGGCGCCGTCCATGCCGAGCGCGACGACCGCGCGCTCGCCCATCAGCACGAGCCGCTCGCCCGTCGGATCCACGGCCTCGCTCCGCAGGTCAGCGGGGACCTTGAACCGCGCGGCGACGCGGCCCGCCCGGTGCACCGTGATCTGCCGGACCCCGAAGCCCGTCGCCGACCAGATCCCGCCCCGGCGATCGAAGCCCAGCACGGAGACATTGCCGAGCATCACGCGGGAGGCCGGCGCCAGCGCGCCGCCGACCGGCGCCAGCGCGCCGCTGCCCGGCGCCAGCGCGCCGCTGCCCGGCGCCCGCTCGACGAAGATCTCCGCGGCGCCGTCCACGCCCAGCATGCTGTACACGATCGCGATCGCGACCACGCCGTCCGCCAGGGCCGGATCGAACAGCTCGATGCGCGCCTCGCGCCGCACCCGCAGCGCGGGGCCCGCCGGCTCGATCGCCGCGGTCGCGAGATCGAGCCGCCACCGCCGGACCTCTCTGCCTCCACCAGCGAGGGCGGCGAGCGTGCGCGTGCGCGGCTCGTACGCGATGACCTCACCGGGCGCCGGCGCGATCGGCCCGATCGGCTCGCGGCGGCCGCTCCCATAGCTCACGAGCGTCGCGGCCGGGCCGCCCGGGCCGCCGTTCGGCGCGACCTCCTGCTCGATGGCGTGCGCAGAATCGATGAGGAGCGTCCCCACCGGCAGCACCGCCTCGCGCACGACGCGCAGCCGCGCGTCGAGCCACAGCGTCTCGCGCAGGTAATCCAGCGTGAAGAGCGAGCCGGCGCGATGCACGACGCCGGTCGGCGTGTAGCGATAGGCGAGGAACCACGTCTCGCGCACGCTGGTGAGGGCGAGCGCGCCGCCGAGGCCGCTCGCGGAGATCCGGTCGCCGACCGCGAGGCCGCTCGCGATCAGCATCCGGCCCCGCGGCCGATCCCGATCCGCCGGCCGATCCGGCGCGGACCCGCCGCCCGGCCGCGCATCTGGCGGCGCACCCCGCGCATCCGGCGGCGCACCCGGCGCATCCGGCGGCGCACCCGACGCATCCGGCGGCGCACCCGGCGCACCCTCCGGCGCGTCGGGCACGTCCAGCGAGATCAGCTCGCCCTCGGGCGTGACGAGCATCAGCTCGTCGAGGAAGCCGCCCGCCCCCGCGCCGACCCGCGGCCGCGCGACCCGCAGGCGCCGCACCACCCGCGGCTTCGGCGCGAGCTCGACCACCACCACATCTCCGGTCTTTCCATCGAGGCCCGCGAGGCGCCGGCCCCCCGGCGAGATCGCGAGCGGCGCGGCCAGCGCGCCGGAGAACGCGCCGGAGAGCGCGCCCGAGAATGGCACCGACTCGCCCCAGCGCGGCGCGCCCGGCCCGGCGAGCTCGATCCGCCGCACCGCCTGCGCGCCATCGCGGCTGCCGCTCGCGATCGCCGCGGCCGCCGCCGGGCCGCGCGCCATCACCGCGGTGATCCGCTCGCCCGGCTCGGCGACCAGCCGGCCGCGGAGCTGGCCGCGCGCGTCCAGCGCGGCGATCACATGATCGCTCCTCCGTGCCAGGAACACGCCGCCAGCGAACGCCAGCTCCTCGTACGCCGCCGGATCGGCCGGCACGCGCGCGCGCCCCCGCACCGCGCCGGCAGCATCGAAGCGCAGGAGCTCGAGGCCGCCCGCCGGATCGAGGAGCGCGGCGACCAGCTCGCCGCCGTCGCGGCCGAGCGCGAGCTGGCGGACCGGTCCGCCGCGCACCACGAGCGGCTCGCGGGTGCCGTCGAGCGCCAGCCACAGCCGGAGCGCCCCGAGCGCGTCGGCCGTCAGCGCGGCATCGCCCGCATCGGTGAGCGCGACTTGCACGATGAAGGAGCCATGCGGCGCCGCGTGCACCTCCTCCGCCTGCGAGTCTTGGACGTCGGGCTGGGCGTCGGCGATCCGCGCCGCGTCCGCCGGCTCAGCTGTCGGCGCCCGCACCGGATCGGCCGGGGGTGTCCGCGCCGGCTCGCCGCGGCACGCCTCGCACGCCGCGATGAGCGCGAGCACCGCGAGCACCGTGAGCACCGTGAGCACCACGCGCGCCGCGCGCGCCGCGATCACCGCGCGCGCCGCGGCCGGCCGCAGGTACGCGCGCGCGCGATCCCGGGGGCGCGCGCCACCGCTGGGGCAAATCACCTCGGCCTCATCCGTGCGGACCGTGCGTCTCGGCCGCGCTCGAGTGTTGATCTGGTGATGCGCGTTACCTGAGTGGTTCTAGACATTTCGACCCGAATGAAGAATTCCACACCAGGGGCGGTTTTTCCGAGATTTGTATTGAAGGAGAGGACCACGGGGTGATTCAACGGTTTTGCGGTCACGCGGGAACGTGGCCCCCTAATCGTGGGAGGTAGTAAAGATGGCACTCGGTACCGTGAAGTGGTTCAACGATGCCAAGGGCTACGGCTTCATCAGCCGTACCGATGGGAAGGACGTGTTCGTCCACTACTCGTCCATCTCTGGTGATGGGTTTCGCACCCTGAACCAGGGACAGAACGTCGAGTACGAAGAACAGCAAGGCCCCAAGGGCCTGTTCGCGGCGAACGTGATGAAGGTAGCCGAGTAGTCAGCGCGCGAGCTGCGTGGCCCGGTAGTCACCGGACTTGGTCCGGGTGAGCACAACGGCGAAGGACTCCTTCGCGGTGCGGACCTGCAGGACGAGTGTGCCTTCCGGGAGCTGGGCCCCGTTGCCGCCGTACTCGCTCGGCGTCATGAGCTTCCAGTCCTTCATCGGACCGGACTCGACGACAAGCCCGCTGAACATCTCCGCGAGCTCGGTCGTCGTCTGCGCCGCGACCTTGCCGCCGGCGTAGAACGGCACCGCCGAGTGATTCACCAGCTTGTCGACCTGCGCCGTCGCGAACGCCGAGACCCACAGGTTCGCCGAGAACAGCGCCTGCTTGTCGGTGACCGACGTCGCCGGGTTCACCGGCTGGCTCGCGCGCCCGTCGTCCGGCGTGACCGGCTTCTCGGCGGCAGCGACGCGCTTCTTGCCCGGCAGCTTCGCCGTGTTGCGCACGAGCTCGCCGTCGTCCATGCCCGCGCCGCTGTCGTCTGGCACGTCGGTCAGGATGTACGGCTCGACGTTGAACGTGCCGCACTGGCGCCAGTTCCGGTAGAAGCCCCAGCGCAGGTAGACCTTGCCGTTGACCGAGCGGATCGCCTCCGGCGTCGGCTCGTACGGCGCGGAGGACAGCACGGTGTCGACCGCCGCCACGTCGAACTCGGTCTTGCCCGAGGTCTTGGCGATCGTGACCTTGTGCACCGAGCCGTCGGGGTTCACCGAGACCTCGAGGTTCGTCCACAGCTCGGGGTTGTTCAGCGGGTGATCGGCCGGCTTGCCATCGAGGTCATCGAGAAACCCGAAGCCCCACAGCTCGTGGATGCGGCGGTGCATGCGCGCGACGTACAGCGCGAACGGGTGCGCCCGCGTCTTGAGCGCCGTCTGGTTGCCCGGGCGGACGTCGGGGACGAAGTTCTCGAGCGAGCTCTTGACCGCCTCGAGCTTGCGCTCCCAGCGCCCCTTCTTGCTCGACATCTTGCGCGCCGCGACCTGGCGCTCCTCGTCGACCTTCTCCTTGCCCATGATCCGCTCGTAGTCGTTGAACGCGAGCGGCGCGTTGACGCCCGGCAGGCCGCGCTTGCCGATCTTCTTACCGTCCTTGTTACCCTCCTTGCCCTGCTCGGCGAGCGCGCCGCGGCCCTCGATGCCGCGGATCGCGAGCACGCCGGTGTTCTGCCCCGTGCCCTCCTGGCCGTCCTTGCCCGCCTCGCCGGCGATCTGGCCCTTGGCGTCGTTCTCCTTGCCGGAGTGATCGGTCTCGCGGACGCGCTCGTCCGTGGTGGGCTTGGTCTCCTCGAGCTGGCGGATCTTGTCGTCGGGGCCGCCGATCTCGGGGCTCGTCGTGTCGTCGTGCTCGCGGGACGCGACCGCCTTGCCCTCGGACTCGCGATCGAGGTTCGTCTGCGTCGCGCGCGTCTCCTCGGCGACGTCGCGGTTCTTGTCGGAGAGCGCCGCGGCGTCGTCGGGTGCCTTCTCGACCTCGTTCTTGTCGGGCACCTCGACCATCACCATGTTCGGCGGCGGCTGCACCGGCTTGGGCGGCGGCGGCTTGGGCTCCTCCGGCGGCGGCGGCGGCGGCTTGGGCGGCTGCAGCTGCACCGGCTTGGGCGGCGGCGCGATCGCGACCTCGAGCGGCTTCTCGTCGAGCTTCTCGGCGTCGATCGGCGGCGGCGGCGGCGCGACCGGCGGCGGCGCGGCCGGCTGGATCAGCTTGTCGAGGCTGGTCGGATCCGTCTGGATCGCGACCTCGATCTCCTCGGGCTGGGCGCCGAACACGGCGGCGATCTCGGTGTCGGCCCGGACGGCGAACGCGCACTCGAGCGGATCGCCCGCCAGCGCCGCCTCCACCACGTCGCCGCCCGCGCAGCGCGCGAGCGGATCACCCAGGATCGGCACCAGCTCGTGCGGCGTGCGCATCGGCAGCTGGCGGTAGCCCGGGAACGTGGTCCCGTCGGAGAGCACGGTGGAGAGCCGGACCTCGGTCCCGGCGGGGATCTTGAGCCGGCAGGACGCCTCGCCGCTCTCACCGCACGTCTTGAGCTTCACCGAGTCGGCGGCCCGGGTGACGTGCACGATGCCCCGCTTGACGTCATCGCGCTCGCCCACGAGCCGGATGGTCAGCGTGGGGACCGGGGCCGGCCGGGTGGCGTAGTAGCCGCCCAGGACGCCCGCCTGCGTCATCAGAGAGACGCCGAGGGCAGGCAGGATCACCCATCGCTTGCGATATGCGCGCGTTCGGTGGCCCACCGCTGACCCAGTGTGACACACGAACCTGCCCCGAGCGTTCGCCAAAAACGGCAAGCCGGACCGCAGCCGGACCGCAGCCGGACCGCAGACAAACCGCCGACAATCAGCGGCCCGGCGCCCGATTGGATGAAGTCGCGGCCGCAGCCGTCGGCGCGGAGAGAACCCGCGCCTCCTGAGTCAGATCAGCTTGCGGTACACGCCCACCACGATCCCGAGGATATCCACGGTCTTGACGTCGGCGCGGCGCACGATGATGGGCGTCATGTTCGAGTTCGCCGGCTGGAAGCGGATCCGGTCGCCCTCGGGGTAATACCGCTTCACCGTGGCCTCGCCATCGATCATCGCGACGACGATGTCGCCGGCCGCCGCGCTCGGCGTCTTCTTCACGAAGACGTAGTCGCCGTCGAGGATCCCGTCCTCGATCATCGATTCACCGACGATCCGCAGGCCGAACACCTCGTGGTGCCCGCCGATCAGGACGCGGTCGACGCGCACCGTATCGGTCGCCTGCTCGACGGCCAGGATCGGCAGGCCGGCAGCGACCTTGCCCAGGAGCGGGATCTCCGCCATGTCGTCGTCCTGCGAGACGACCTGCACGTTGCCCGTGCCGCCCGGCGGGCGGCGCAGCGGGGCGATATCCGACCCGTCGGGCATCACGGGCCGCATCGCGCGGGACTTCAGATCCTCGCGCCGCAGGTGCCCCTTCTTCTCGAGCGCCTTCAGGTGATCGTTGACCCCGTTGGTCGACTTGATGCTGAAGTGCTCGCCGATCTCCCGCAGCGTGGGCGGGAAGCCCCGCTCCAGGATGGAGGCGGAGATGAAATCGAGGATCTCCCGTTGTCGCTGGGTCAGCGCGTCGGCCATGGCATCTCTCTTGTGCTGTGGTCGAAAAGTTCGGATTCGAAAAGGTTGTACTGAACGGAATCACCGTACTGAACGCATCATCACCCTGTCAAATTTTCTACCAACTTTTCGGTAGGTAGTGATCTCTCCCGGAGCCCCGGTCCTCGAGGAGAGATCTCCTGGCGTGGCAAGCTCGCGCGCGTGGGCTGGCTGCCGCTGATCGTCGCCGGGGCTGCGGGGCTCGCCGCGATGCGGGCGGCGATGGATCGGGGCGATATCGAAGAGGCGGCCCGCCAGGGCGCGCTGGCCGGCACCACCGTCCTCGAGCAGGCGCTCGCGGCGCCGGACCGCCCCGCGCAGCTCGCGGCGATCGCCGCGGCGCCCGCCGCGAGCGATCAGCCGGCCGCGCGCGCCGAGCTGCTCCCCGCCCTCGCGCGCGTCGCGGCCGGGCCCGATCGCCGCACCGCGATCCCGGCCGCGCGCGCCGCGCGAGAGATCGCGCGCTCGCTCTACGGCCACGCCCGCCCGCCCGGCGCCGCGGCCGAGCTGCCAGACGATCTCGCGCCCGCCGACGTCCTGGCCCTCCGCCAGGCGTGGGCCGCGCTCGCGGCGCGGACCGAGCTGCGGATCGAGGTGCGCGTGCTCGCGCTCGACACCGCCGCCGCGCTCGAGCCGGGCGGCACCGGCGTCGACCTCGCCGCGGCGCTCGCCGATCCGGATCCCGCCTACCGCCGCGCGGCGATCGCGCTCGTGCCGATGCCGGTGCCGCCCGCGCTGCGGGGGGCGCTCGCTGGCGCCGCGGCCGGCGACGCCGATCCGGGCGCCGCGCTCGACGCCGCGGCCGTGCTGTGCGCCGATCTGGCGGTCGATCCGCCGCGGCCGATCCTGGACGCGCTCGGGCCGCGCGGCCTCGCGCGGCTCCGCGAGCTCGTCGCCGCGAGCGCGAAGGCCGGTGACGCGAAGACCGGTGACGCGAAGTCCGGTGACGCGAAGGCCGCCGTGCGCAGCGCCGCGCGCTGCCTCGCCGCCGACGGCACGCCCGAGAGCGCCGCCGCGCTGAAGGCGATCCGCCGCCGCTAGGATCGCGCCGCCAGGATCGCGCCGCTAGAGCCCGAGCGAGCGCGCGACGCGCTCGTAGGCGGCGCGCCGGAACGGCACGACCTCGCCGGCCTCCGCGAGCTGGGCGAGCGTCGACGCCTCGCCCGCCGGCACGAACAGCCGATCCCAGCCGAGCACGTGCGGCCCCGCCGGCCGATCGGCGATGTTGCCGTCGCACGTCGCGGTGAACAGCTCGATCTCCGCGCCGGCGGCCCGGCGCAGCGCGATCGCGAGGTGCATCTGCGCCGGCGTCTCGCGCCACCACTTGCAGAACCGGTTCTCGTTCTCCGAGTCGAGCTCGAGGCGCAGGCTCCTGCCGTCCATCGTCGTCAGATCGACCGCCTCGGCGAAGCACGCGGCGGCGACCGGGTGCGCGAGCACCTTGTCGCGCGCGCGGTGCGCCGGCTCGGGCGCGCTCGTCGAGAACCCGGTCTGCAGCGCCTCGATCGAGACGGCGACCCCCGGGAGGATCTGCGCCAGCTCGGCGGCGCGGAGCGGGCTTCCGTCGATGAAGATCAGCGCCGTCATTGGACGATCACCCGATCCGACCCGCCGCGCCCGAACGTCTCCGGCATGTACATCTCCTCCGCCTTCGGCGGCGGCACCACGAACGTCCCCGGCGTCGTCGCGCGCGCCACGTACTCGTACGTGTGCACGCCCTCCCAGAGCAG
>DATMCI010000174.1:0-12960 GCA_035558535.1 Kofleriaceae bacterium | reverse complement strand
CCGCGCCGCCCACGCCGCCCGCGCCGCCCGCGCCGCCCACGCCGCCCACGCCGGCCGCGGCGCCCGCGGCGCCCGCGGCGCCCACGCCGCCCGCGCCGCCCGCGCCGGCTATCGACGCGCGCCGGCTCGCCGCGGAGGTCGCCGTCCTTGACCGCGCCCGCGCCGCGCTCGGCCGCGGCGATCCCGCCGCCGCGACGGCCGCGCTCGACGAGCACGCGCGCGACTTCGCCGACGGCGCGCTCCTGGCCGAGGCCGAGCTCGTGCGGATCGAGACGCTCATCCGCGCCGGCGACGCCGAGGCCGCCCGCGCCGCCCAGGCCCGCGCGCGCGACTTCCTCGTCCGGTTCCCGCAATCGCCGCTCGCCCGGCGGCTCCGTTCGCTCGTCGATCGCGCCTCCGCCCCCGCCCCTGCCCCCGCCCCCGCCCCCGCTCCCGCTCCCCCGAAGGAGTCCCCATGAGCTCGCGCCTCCTGCCCTGCGCCGTCGCCGTCGCCGTCGCCCTCGCTGTCGCCGCCGCCGTCGCCGCGTGCGCCAGCAACGTGGCCCTCGGCGGACCGAACACGCTCGTCCGCATCGACAGCGAGCCCGACGGCGCGAACTGCCCGGGCGGCGGCGCGGCGATCCACACCGGCCTCGATCACGACGGCGATCGCTTCCTCGACGACGCCGAGATCGTGTCGACGCAGTACGTGTGCAACGGCTCGACCTCCGTGCAGTGCTCCGGCGGCACGATCCTGAACGGCACGATCGCGGTCCGCAGCGAGGCCGAGCTTTCGCAGCTCGCCGGTGTGAGCTGCATCGACGGCGACCTCCTGATCGCCGGCACCGACGCGCCAGACCTCGAGGACCTCGTCGATCTGCACGCGATCACCGGCGACCTCGTCATCGCCGGCAACCCCGCGCTGGTCTCGCTCGACGGGCTCCGCAACCTGCAGGAGCTTGGCGACACCTACCTCGTCCAGGGCAACGACAAGCTCACCGACATCGGCGCGATCGGCAGCCTCCGCCGCGCCGGGCAGATCTCGATCATCGGCAACGACACCCTGCCCGATCTCGCCGGCCTCGAGAGCTTCGTCAACCTGCACACCGTGCTGACGATCGCGAACAACGCGAGCCTCACGAGCCTGCGCGGCCTCGACAACCTCACCACGACGAACCGCACGATCACGATCCGCGGCAACCGCAGCCTCACGTCGCTCGCCGCGCTCGATCGCCTGCGCGCCGGCGTCCTGATCGAGATCAGCGGCAACACGTCGCTGCCGCGGATCGCGCTCGCCGCGCTCCAGAAGGTCGACGGCCGGATCCTGATCAACACGAACGCCGCGGCGACGACCGTCGAGCTGCCGGAGCTCACCACCGTCGGCGACTTCATGCAGCTGAACGGCAACGCGGCCCTCGCGTCGATCCGCGCGCCGTCGCTGCTCACGATCGCCGGCCTGCTCGTCACCAACGCGACGTCGCTCACCACCCTGAGCGCCGGAAGCCTCGTGTTCGCCACGACGAACGTGGAGCTCCAGGCCGTCCCGCGCCTCGCCGACGTCGACCTCCGCGAGCTCGGCTCGATCGGCGGCTCGCTCCTCATCAGCGGCGCGCCGATGCTGCCCGACCTGCGCGGCTTCTCGGCGCTCCGCTCGATCGGCAACGCGCTCACGGTGACCGCCGCCGGCGCGCTCACCAGCTTCTCCGGCCTGGGCGCGCTCGAGGTCGTCTCCGGCGATCTGACCATCACCGGCAACGCGCAGCTCTCGAGCTTCTCCGGCCTGGGCGCGCTGACCGAGGTCGGCGAGGACCTGACGATCTCCGGCAATCCGCTGCTGCCGCGCCCGACCAGCCAGGCGTTCGCGGGCAGCATCACGGTCCGCGGCACCGTCACGATCAACTGAAGATCTGACTGTCTGGAAGTGTGTGCTTAAGCAGCAGCTAGGCGCATTTACTCGACTCTTCGGGCAGATAGGCGAGCGTAGGATACTGTATGTGCCGCAAAGCGACATGCGCCTCCACGCTCGCCGATCGCCTTTCACCCCCGAAAATGAAAATCTTTGCTTGCGAAGAACAGCCAGGCTGTAGTTTTATTAATTCTTGATGCTCAATTCGAAGACCGTGACCATTGCATTGTCCCTCAGCTTTGCATTTGCCGCGGGCGCGGCAGTCGGCAAAGAAACCAAGCAGGCCAGGTACATCACCCGCGATGAGATGAAATGGGTCGAGCTCATGCCGATCCTCAAGGTCGCCGTTTTGAACGGCGACAAAGACAAAGGGCCCTACACCGGCCTATTTACGCTCACCAACGGCATCGAAGCACCGTGGCACAGCCACACTGGCGACTATGAAGCAGTCGAGATCCAGGGCACCACGAAGCACTGGATGAAGGGCGAGGACGGCGCGAAGGCCAAGCGGATGATCCCCGGCTCGTACTGGTTCATGCCCGGGGGAATCGATCACATCACGGCCTGCGAGAAAGGCCCCGACTGCGTGATGGTGATCTGGCAGAAGACGAAGTTCGACTCGCTCCCTGGCAGGGACAACAAGGGCGCGGGGCCAGCGGCTGCGCCGGTCGCGCCGCTCGCCAACAGCGTGTCCCCGGTGACGGCGTCCGCCGCGAACGCCGCGCCGCTGCGGCCGCCCGCCTCGGTGCCGTGAGCCGGGCCGGTCGGGCCAGCGCCGACATGGCTTGCGCTAGACTGCGGCGTGGCCTCCGACTCGAAGAAGAAGAAGAAGCACGCGCCCGCGGGCGCGAGCGCGAAGGCAGGCGCGGGCGCGAAGGCGGCCGCGGCCGCGCGCGAGACTGCGAGCGAGAGCGAGAGCGCGCGCGAGAGCGAGCGCGAGACCGAGGCCGAGGCCGAGACCGCGACCGCGACGACGGCCTCGGACGAGCCGCAGGCCGCGCCGCCGCAGCTCGGCGGGATCAAGCGCAAGAACCTGATCATCATCGCGGTGATCCTGGCGCTCGCGTGGGCGTTCACGATCAACACGGGCTCGACGGTGCTGATGATCATCGTCGGCGTCCTGACGGCGCTCGTCCTGGGCGTGCTCGTGTGGGCGTTCCGCGCGATCGGCAAGCAGCAGCGCATGATCAAGCTCCTGCAAGGCGCGACCAACGCCGACGCGCGCCGCCAGGCGCTCGCGGCCCTGTCCGAGGGCAAGGACGCCGGCACGCCGCAGAACGTGTTCGCGCGCGCGCAGCTGCTCGCGTCCGACGATCCGAAGGCGGCGCTCGCGATGATCGAGTCGATGGAGCTCCGCACGTTCCCGGCCGCGATGCAGGACGACGTGGCGCTCCTCAAGACGCAGCTCTACCTCGGGTTCGGCCGCACCGCCGACGCGCGCAAGGTGGCCGACTCGATGAACCTCGACAACCCGACGCGCAAGGAGGTGCGCGCGCTCGCCGCCTCGATCGTCGCCGAGGCGTGGGCCCGCACGGGCAAGTCGAAGGACGCGCTCGCGCTGCTCGACACGATCGAGGTGCCGAAGCAGAACGCCGAGCAGATCCGGGTCCAGATGCGCGTCGCGCGGGTGTTCGCGAGGTTCGCCGGCGGCGCGCGGCAGGCGGCGCGCAACGAGCTGTCGGCGCTCGCAGGCGAGGACGTGAACCTGCTCTCCCGGTTCCTCGCGCCCCAGTTCCGCGTCCACCCCGAGCTGCAGAAGCTCGCCCGCAGCGTGCTCGAGGGGCACCCGGCCGCGCGCAAGATGGCGAAGTCGCAAGGGCAACGGCGCGGCCCGGCCTGAGCCCCGAGCGAAAGCGAGGGGCGAAGCTCGGGGTCGACGCGCCGAGCGCGGCGCCGACGCTGCTCCGCGGCGCTCCCGCGCCACGTGCGAGTCTCCCGGAACCGAACCAATCGGCCGGTTGTCGTAGCGCCGTGATTCGCCGCCACGTGCTCGCCGCCCTCCACGCCGGGGTCGCGGCCGGTGACGATGACGCCGCCCGCGCGGCCCTGGCCGGCACGGACTGGATCCTGCGCGGTCCCGCCCGCCGCCGCCTCGAGCTCGCGCTGATCGACGCGTCGCTCGCCACCGGCGTGCTCGATCCGGCCACCCCCGACGAGGCGCGGCACCGCCTGCGCGCCGCCGCGCTGATCGCCGGCGGAGCCAGCGGCGGCGCCGCGGCCGATCCCGCCGACGCGGGCGCCGTCGCGCGCGCCTACGCCGAGCTCGCGCCGCCGCGGCCCGCGCGCCTCCCGCTCGCCACGCTCGCCGCCGCGGTCGCCGCCGCCGCGCTGATCGCCGGCATCCTCGGCGCGTCGCGGGGCATCGTCGCCGCGGGCCCCGGCCCGTTCGAGCGGCCGGCCCCGTCGCCGCCGGCCGGCGTCTTCCGCGACGGCGGCGCGCCGGCGCGCGACGCGGCGCTCGAGCAGGTGCTGGCGGTCGATCTCCCCGCGGTCGTGAGCGCGGGTGCCGCGCGGCGCCCCGAGGCGATCGCCGCGCTGCGCCAGCACGCCGCGCTCGCCGGCCACGGCGCCGCGCTGCAGGACGCGTGGCGCGGGTTCGTCGACTGCCTCGATCGCTGGCTCGCGCTCGATCCGGAGCGCGCCGGCTACCGGCGCACCGCCGACGAGCTCCGCGCGCGGGCGCTCGCCCTGTCCGAGCGCTTCGCCGCCGCCGAGCTCGGCTACTACCTCGACGCCACGCTCCTCCCCGAGCACGGCCGCCGCGCGCCGGGCATCGCGACGTACCGGATCGACGACGTCACGTTCGTGCGCGCGCGCACCGAGCGGATCCGCGTGCTCGGCCTGCGCCGGCTCGATCGCCCCGACGATCTGGCCGCGCTCGGCCGGGCCAGCGACGAGCTCGACGATCCGGTGGTCCTGCTCGGCCCCGTCGAGGACAAGGTCCGCGATCAGATCCTGCCGGTGCTCGGCGGCGCAGACTTCCCGATCGGCGACGACGGCTGGGCCGGCTCGCGCCGCGGCCGCGACCTCGCGCGCACCGCCGGCGCCGCGATCCGCCGCGAGCTCACGGCCGCGCTCGGCCCCGACGTCGAGTCTGCGGAGCGGGCCACCGCGCGCAGCCGCCGGATCGTCGCGTCGTCGGTCGGCCGCCACGAGGCGCAGCACGGCCTCGATCGCGCCCGCGGCGAGCTCCCGAGCCCGCAGCCGCTCGTCGCGGTGCTCGGCCGCGCGTCGCGGACGTTCGCGCTGCGGGCGCGGCTCGAGCTGTCGGCGTACACGAGCCAGATCGCGAGCGACACCTGGGTGCCGCAGCTCGTCCTGTGGAACCTCGCGCGCCACGCGTTCCGCGCAACCACCGTCGGCAACGAGGAGTCGTACGTGGCGGTCGTGATCCTCGAGGGGCTCGCGCGCCGCTTCGGCGAGGTGCCCGCCGGCCCGCTCCTCCGCGTGGACGGCGAGATCGATCGCGACCGGCTCGCCGCGCTCGTGGCGCCGCTCGCCCAGATCGGCACGCTCGAGCTGCGCACCGCCGCCGCCGCGCTGTGGGCCGAGCTGTTCGGCGCGCCGCTCGTGCGGATCTACGACGACCTGTAGCCGCGCGCCCGCGCCGGGTACTACGACACCTGATCCTGCGCCGGCCGCGCCGCCTGCGCGATGCAGCGCCGGAGCTGCTCGTGGCTGATCGGCTTGGCGATGTGATCGTCGAAGCCAGCCTCGAACGCGCGCTCGCGGTGCTCGGGCGAGCCGTAGCCCGAGAGCGCGACCAGGCGGATCGGCCGCGCGGCGCGCGCGCGCAGCCGCCGCGCCACCTCGTAGCCATCGATCGTCGGCAGGCCGATGTCGACGAACGCGATGTCGGGCGCGCCCTCGAGCGCGCGCTCGACGCCCTCGGGCCCGTCGGCGGCCTCGATCACCTCGTGCCCGCCGAGCTCGCACAGCGCGCGCAGCATCTCGCGGCCGTCGTCGTTGTCGTCGATGACGAGCACCTTGCACGGCGGCGGCTCGCCGGCCGCCGCCTGCGTCGGCGCGGGCGCGTTCGCCTCGGCCTCGACCTCGACCCCGAGCGGCAGCTCGATGCGGAACGTCGTGCCGCGACCGGCCCCCTCGGACGCGGCGGTGATCGCGCCGCCGTGGAGCTCGACGAGCGCCTTCACGAGCGTGAGCCCGATGCCGAGGCCGCCGCGCGACCGCGCGAGCGACGTCGGCGCCTGCGCGAACAGCTCGAACACCGCCTCCAGCGCGGCCGGATCGATGCCGATGCCGGCGTCGCGCACGACGAGCACGGCGCGCGCGCCCGCCACCTCGAGCGCGACCTCGATCCGCGTGCCGGGATCGGAGTACTTGCTCGCGTTGTCGAGCAGGTTCGTCAGCACCTGATCGAGGCGGTTGCCGTCGCCGCGCACGGGCACCGGCCCCGCCGGCACGGTCACGACGAGCTCCTGATCGCGCGGCGCCATCGCGCGCGCGCGCATGCCATCGCAGGCGCGGGTGACGAGCTCGGCCAGATCGAGCGGCGCCAGGGAGAGCTCGATCCGGCCGCGGGTCACGCGGGAGACGTCGAGCAGGTCGTCGACGAGCCGGACGAGCAGGCCGGTCTGCCGGCGCACGATCTCGAGCGTCTGGGTCTCGAGCTCGTCGCGCGGCGGGAACCGGGACAGGATCGGCAGGCCCATCTGCACGGCGGCGAGCGGGTTGCGCAGCTCGTGCGCGAGCATCGCGAGGAACTCGTCCTTGCGGCGGTCGGCGGCCACGAGCGCCGTGTTGCGCTCCTGCAGATCGATCTCGACGTCGCGCAGCCGGATCAGCGCGCGCACCGTGGCGACCAGGTCCTGCGGCTCGAACGGCTGCGTCAGGTAGCCGTCGGCGCCAGACTCGAGGCCCTCGACCTTGCTCGTCGTCGACACGAACGTCGCCGACGTGTGGAGGACCTTGATGTCCTTGGTCCGCGAATCGGCCTTGAGGTAGCGGCAGACCTCGAACCCCGACATGTCCGGGAGTCGGACATCGAGCACGACGAGCTCGGGCTTCGGCTCGGCCGCCAGCGCCGCCGCGAGCGCCTCCTGGCCCGTCCGCGCCTCGAGCACGGCGAAGCCTGCGTTGCGCAGCATCTTCGAGACCATGTACAGGTTCGCGACGTGGTCGTTGACGTTGAGCACGAGCGGTGGGCGCCTCATGACACCTCCGGATCGTCGGGTGGCTGGATCAGGGGCGAGGAGCCAGACCCGGGGCCGCCGACGCGCGCGGCATCGCGCGGATCGCGCTCGCGGATGCCTGCGTTGCGCAGGGCGTCCCGGATGCGGTTGATCGCGAGCTCGCGCGACAGGTGCTCCTTGGACAGGATCGCCTCGGCGTGCTGCGCGAGCCGCTCGCGGTCCGCCGGCAAGAGCGCGTGCGAGGTGACGATGATGACCGGGATGAGGCGCGTCCGCGGATCGGACTTCAGCACGTCGATCACGTCGAACGCCGTCATGTCCTCGAGCAAGAAGTCGAGCAGGATGACGTGCGGCCGCTCCTGGCGCGCGAGCCGGAGGCCCGACGGCCCGTCGGCGGCCTCGAGCACCGAGTACTGCGTGCCGCCGAGGCACTTGCGGATCAGGTAGCGCGCGGCCGCGTCGTCGTCGACGACGAGCACGCGCGCGCCCGACGGCGCGGCGAGCGACTGGAGCTTCTTGACCAGCTTTTCCTGATCCACGGGCTTGAGCCAGAACTCGTCGGCGCCGAGCGCGCGGGCGCGCGACTCGCGGTTCATCACCGTGCACACGAGGACCGGGATGTCGCGGGTCTCGGGATCGCGCTTGAGCTCGGCGAGGAAGTCCCACGTGTCCTCGCCCTCGAGCATGACGTCGAGCAGGATCGCGGACGGCGTCAGGTCGCGCAGCACGCGGCGCGCCTGCTGCGTGGTCCGCGCGGGCACCACCTGGAAGCCAGCCATCGCGAGGTAGCGCTCGTAGACGAAGACCGAGCTGCGGTCGTCCTCGACGACGAGCACCGGCGCGCGCGTCACATCGAGCGTGCGCGCCGCGTGCTCGATCCGCCGGAACTCGCCGATCTCGGGGTGCTCGAGCGGGACGATCAGCGTGAACGTCGAGCCCTGGCCCGGCGCGCTCGCGACGTCGATGCGCCCGCCGAGCGTGGCGGCCAGCTTCTTCGAGAGCGGCAGCCCGAGCCCGGTCCCGCGCGCGCGGCGCTGCAGCGCGCTCTCGATCTGGACGAACTCCTCGAAGATCCGCTGCTGATCGGCCGGCGCGATGCCGATGCCGGTGTCGGTCACCGCGAGCTGCAGGTGCTCGCCGTCGACGGTCGCGGTCACGCGCACCGAGCCGTGCTCGGTGAACTTGATCGCGTTCCCGACCAGGTTGCGGACGATCTGGCCGAGCTTGCCCTGATCGGTCTCGAGCGCGACGTCGGGCACCGGCGCGAACACGAGCTCGACGGCGCGGTCCTCGCGGAGGAGCGGCCGCATCGTGCCCTGGACCGCGGCCAGGAAGTCGCGGAGCTCGAACACCGCCGCGCGGATCGGCGCGCTGCCGGCGTCGAGCTTCGCCAGATCGAGCATGTCGCTCACGAGGTTCGACAGCTCCTCGGCGGAGTCGCGGATGAAGCGGACCTGCGTCGCCTGCTCCGCGTTGAGGGCGCCGTCGGACTCGTCGAGGAGCAGGCGCGACAGGCCGAGGATCGAGTGGAGCGGCGTGCGGAACTCGTGGCTGACGCTCGCCACGAGGCGGCTCTTGACCTCGCTCGAGGAGCGCAGCCGGTCGGCCTGCTGCGCGAGCTCCTCGTGGAGCTGGCGGATGCCCTTGTTCGACTCCTCGAGCCGGGCCTTGCGGCGCGCGAGCTCGCGGTTGACCTCGACGATCTCGTGGATCGCCCGGTTCCCGGCGGCGACCGCGTCGGCGTACTCCTGCGGCACGATGCTGCCGACGAGCGCGGTGCCGCCCGAGACTGGCTGCCCGGCGAACACGATCGTCACCGGCTTGCCGTCGAAGATGTAGGGCAGCTCCCAGCCGCGGACGACCTCGGCCACGGCGCGGCGGCAGAGCTCGGCGGCCTTGGCCTCGCAGCCAGGCACGCAGCCGGCCGAGAACGGCGCGCCCGGCGAGAAGCCGAAGCGCGTCGCGCGCGCGTCCGCCCACGTGACCGCGCCGGAGGCGTCCACCACGACCGCCAGCTCGCGGCTCAGCGCGTCCAGCACCGCTGTCACTTCGAACGGTGCCGTCACCTGCCCTTTTTGCCGCGCCCCGGGGCGCGTGTCCAGGGAGGCTCCCTCCGAACACCCCGCAGACCGCGGTGCTTGACCCGGCCGGCGGACCGGGACACGTTGCTCCTGGATGCTGGGTCGATCGTCACTCCGCCGGCTCAAGTCCGAGACCGCGGCGCTCCACGCGCGGGCCGAGCAGTACGTGCGGATCCTCGACGCGGACGCGACCGCGGCCGACTACCACCGCTACCTGGTCGCGATGCACGGCTACCACGCGCCGCTCGAGCGCGGGCTCGCCGCGCACGAGGGCCTGGCGGCGGCAGGGTTCGAGGCGCCGCTGCGCCAAAAGCGCGCGCTCCTCGAGCAGGACCTCGCGCAGCTCAGCGCGGGGCGTGGCCAGTGTGCCCATGACTGCCCGCGGCTGCCCGCGCTCGGCTCGCTCGCGCGCGCGACCGGCGTGGCCTACGTGCTCGAGGGCTCGACGCTCGGCGGCCGCTACGTCCTGGCCAAGCTGCCGCCCGCGCTCGCCGCGCTGCGCGGGCGCGCGACCGCGTTCCTCGAGGGCTACGGCGACGCGACCGGCGCCCGCTGGCGCGCGTTCGGCGACGTGGTCGCGCGCGCGATCGGCTCGCCCGCTGATGAGGACGAAGCAGCCGAAGGCGCGTGCGAGGCGTTCGCGCGGCTGATCGACTGGCTCGCGCTCCACGAGCGGCCGCTGCCGCGCCCCGACGTCGTGACCGCGCGCGCCGAGCTGGCCGCGCGCCGGGGGGCGCCGTGACCGGCACCGGCATCGGCATCGGCACCGGCATCGGCACCGGCGAGCGCCGCGTCGGGCTCCCGACGGGCGAGCTGCGCGAGCGCTACCTCCGCGCGCAGCTCGCCGGGGATCGGCGCGAGGCGGTGCGGCTCGTCCTCGAGGAGGGCGTCGACCGCGGCGCCTCGGTCGTCGAGCTGCAGTCCGACGTGATCCAGGCGGCGCAGGACGAGATCGGGCGCCTGTGGCAGCTGAACCTCGTCACGATCGCGCAGGAGCACATGGCCACCGCGATCTCGCAGCTCGCGCTGTCGGCGCTGTTTCAGCACGCGCCGGCGCGCAAGGCGCACGGCAAGAAGATCGCGATCGCGTGCGTCGAGGGCGAGCAGCACGATCTGCCCGCGCGCCTGGTCGCGGACTACCTCGAGCTCGATGGCTTCGAGGTCCGCTACTTCGGCGCGAACGTGCCCCAGGACGAGCTCGGCGCGATGATCCGCGACGAGTCGCCCGACGTCATCGGGCTGTCGGTGACGATGAGCTTCAACATGCCGGCGCTGCGCGAGGCGATCTCGCGGCTGCGCACGATCACGACCGCGCCGATCCTCGTCGGCGGCCACGCGGTCGAGCTGTCGCGCCAGGCCGCAGCGGCGCTCGGCGTCGAGCTCGCGGGCAAGCGGCCGGACGAGCTCTGCGCCGCGGTGCGCCGCCTCGCGGGGGTCGCGTGAGCGAGCCGGTCGAAGATCACCCGAGCGCGCACCCGAACGCGAGCCTGAACGCGCGCCTGGACGATCGCCTGCTCGCCGACCGCCTGCTCGCCATCGCCGAGGAGCTCACCACGAGCGTGCTCGCGGAGATGTACCGCGATCCGTTCTGGTACGCGCGGTTCGGCGCGCCGCGCGCCGCGCGGCACGGCCGGCAGGACGGCCACTTCCACCTCTCGTACGTCGCCGAGGCGCTGCGCGCAGGGGACGCGGGCGTGATGGAGCGCTACGCGCGCTGGCTCCAGCAAGTGCTGACCACGCGCGGCATGTGCACGCGGCACCTCGCCGAGAACTTCGATCGCCTCGGCCAGGCGGTCGCCGCGCGCGGCGTGCCCGACGCAGCGCGCGCAGTCGAGCTCCTCGCCGCCGCCACCGCCGCGCTGCGCTACGACGGCGGGCCGGCCCGCGCGCTGCAGGATCGCGCCGACGCGATCGCCGGCGGCGACGCCGAGCTCCTCACGCTGATCTCGTACCTGGCCGATGCCGTCGCGCTCGCCCGCCCGGCGCTCTTCGCCGACCACGCCGGCTGGTACGCCGGGTTCGTCGAGCAGCGCGGCGGGACCCGCGCCGCAGCCGGCGCGCTGATCGATCGATTGCGCGACGCGGTCCACCGCGAGCTGCCGGAGCACCGTGAGACCGTGGCGCCAGCGCTCGATGCCGCGGCCGACGCGGTGCGCCATCCACGCTAGTCCGAGCAGAGTGCGTTACTTTGGTCGCCGCCCTCACACGAGGTGGCACGGCGACCCGAATTGTTCGCGCTCCCGCACAAAAATGCGGATATGCTCCCCTGCGATGAGGTCCTCCCACCTGGTCCTCCACGCCGTCGCGATCTGCGCTGCATTCCTGGCAGCCTGCGCGTCGGGCCGCTCCCCCGCGAACCCTCCGGATGCCGGTCCGCACGAGGTCGACGCCCGCCCCGGCAAGCCGCTCAAGGACTTCGCCGAGCCATGCCTCGATAACGACGAGTGCAAGAGCAACATCTGCATCCTCGTCGGCACGTCGGGGCAGTGCACGCGGGTGTGTCCGCCCGAGTGCCCGAACACGTACGGCTGCCTCGGCGTCGACGGCATCGTGATCGAAGGCCAGGTCTCGTTCGTGTGCGTGCCGACGTCGAACCAGCTCTGCACGACGTGCACGCAGGACTCCGAGTGCACGCTGATCGGCATGGACAAGTGCGTGACGTACCCCGACGGCGATCGGGCCTGCGCGCGCGACTGCGACACCATCACCTGTCCCACCGGCTACGCCTGCAAGGACATCGCGATCGGCGGCGTCAGCTACAAGCAGTGCATGGCGGAGAGCAACGCGTGCGACTGCACCGCGGCGACGCCCAACGCGGTGCAGGCGTGCAACATCACGACGCCGTGGAACGTCTGCGTCGGCTCGCAGTCGTGCGGCGGCGCGGCCGGCTGGGGCGCGTGCCAGCCGCCGTCGCCCAATGACGACCCGGACGGCACGTTCACCGACTCCAACTGCGACGGCATCGATGGCGACCGCTCGCGCGCGATCTTCGTCGCGCAGGGCGGCGTCAACTCGGCGGCGTGCGGGATGGACTACAACGACCCGTGCCAGACGATCGCGTTCGCCATCCAGCGCGCCGTCGCGGCCGGCCGGCCGCACGTCTACGTGCAGAACGGCATGTACAGCGGCGGGCTCACCATGGTGAACGGGATCTCGGTGTTCGGCGGCTACAACTTCAACTGGCGGCGCAACGCGTACTCGATGGCCGGTCACACCGTCACGATCACCGGCGGGATCCCCACCGTGCGCTTCGACGCGATCACGCAGCCGACGTGGCTCGACAACGTGATCGTGCGCAGCGCCAACGCGGGGACCACGGGCGGCAGCTCGATCGCCGTCCTCGTGACGGGCTCGCAGATGGTCCAGCTGCGCGGCGTGCTCGTCGAGCCGGGCAACGGCGGCCCCGGCATGGACGGCACCGACGGCGCGGTCGGGGCGAACGGCGGCAGCGGCGGCCAAGGCAACCCGGGCTGCGAGAGCTCCACGAACGTCGGGTGCTCGAGCTGCGGCCGCCCGCCCGGCGGCGTCGGCGGCGCCTCGGCGTGCGGGCGCAGCGGCGGCACCGGCGGTGCACCCGGCCGAGGCTCCAGCTTGGGCGGCCCCGGGTTCGAGGGCGAGATCGGCACGCCCGCTGGCGCGGGCGCGGGCTGCGGCGGCAACGCGAACTGCGACGGCCAGCCCGGCTTCAACGGCGCGGCCGGCACCGGCGGCGCGAACGGCGCCGGTGGCGCGGCGATGGGCACGTTCGGCGGCACCATGTATTCGCCCGCGAACGGCAGCACCGGCACGAGCGGCACGCACGGCAACGGCGGCAGCGGCGGCGGTGGCGGCGGCGGCGGTG
>DATMCI010000173.1:0-27532 GCA_035558535.1 Kofleriaceae bacterium | reverse complement strand
GTCGGTGCGGAAGAACGCGCGCACCGCCTCGACCACCGCGCCGGCGCCCACGAAGCCGTGGCCCGCCGGGTACTCGGGGTGGTTGACGTTGAGGAGCGGCGTCCACGCCGTGTCGGCCACCGTCGAGGCGTTGTTGTCCGTGTCCGCGCGCGGGATCGAGTGGAGCGGCCGCCAGAAGCTGAAGTAGTACTTGGCGCTCATCCCCGTCTGGACCGCGTCGGCGATGGACGTGAACGCGAGCGCGAAGAAGCGCGCCGCGTCCATCCGGGAGAGGCCCTTGGTCACGGCCAGCTCGGTCAGGTTGCGCGACGCCCAGCGGAACGGGTTCTCGGCGGACCACAGCGCCAGCTGCTTCTGCGCCTCGGTGCGGGTCGTGCTGTTCGCGCCGCCGATGCTGCGCACCTCGTTGTACGCCGTGGCGTACGCGGACGAGGTCAGCGCGGGCGGCCCCGCCGGGAAGAACGCCGACGTATCGAGGATGTCGAACGTGAACGGCGGGACGTTGATCATCTTGAAGTCGACCGGCTGCGCCCCGGCGACCGTCGACTCGAACGCGCCGGGCCCGGTCGTCGGCTGGGTCCACGTGTACGTGTTGTCGATGTTGTCATTGGCGCGCAGCGAGAGGTAGTGCGCGGCGGCCTCCTCGCCGAGGTTGATGCCGTCCGTCTTGCTCGTCCCGCTCGCGATCGCGTTCATCGTGGTCGCGTACTTCGCGTCGAGGAAGGCCGCGCGGCCGGGCACGCGGGTGCGCAGGATGCGGTAGGCCGCGGTCGCCACCGCCGCCTCCTTGCTCGAGTAGTAGCTCGCGTACGTGTAGAACGAGAACGGCTCGTAATACTCGTAGATCGACGTCAGCGCGTCATAGACCGCGAGCTGCACCTGCGCCATCAGCATCGCGCTCGGCCCCGGCGTGCGGAGCGCGGTGCTCTCCTCGACCGGCCGGACGATCGCGTCGGCCGCGATCGCGGCCCAGTCGGTCACGACGTTGCCAGTCGCGAGGGCCGACGCGACCTCTGCCTCCTGCTCGGGGATATCGCCCTCGAGCGCGCAGGCGCTCCAGAGGGTGAGTCCCGCGAGCATCGGGAAGAGGCGGGTACAGCTGGGGCTCTGCGTGATCATGGATCTCATCATTTCTCCCGGGTGCGGTTACGCACCTCGCTTGTGAGCGCTTCATGCCGCTCGAAGACCGCCAGGGACCTTACATGGCCTTCAATGGACAATGCGCCCGTAATGCGCACGCGATGCACATCGCTGTGCATCACTGCACATTCTCCCCAACGGAGCGGCTCATCCCGATTGTCCCATCAAGAGATGAGGGACTTCACATCGAGAGATGAGCGCTTCACATCGAGAGATGAAAACCAGCTCACGAGTGATCGTCAGTCGCAGCGGAGGGGCGCTGGCGGCGGCGTGCCGGACGACTGCGCTCGCTTGCGCCCACGCGCGCTCACCAGTCGCGGTGGAAGAACCTGCTGTCGATGTACTGGACGACCGCCTTGCCCTGCTGCTGGCCCGCGTCCATCGAGTAGCGGAAGTGCAGGCCGGCGAACACGCGGGCGTCCTTGATGTCGTTCGCCAGCGCCGTCAGCGACGTGTACGACCGCGACGGCTGGGTCAGCCCGGTGACGCCCACCGTCGTCAAGGTCCAGCTCACGCTGTCGGTGCGGAAGAACGCGCGCACCGCCTCGACCACCGCGCCGGCGCCCACGAAGCCGTGGCCCGCCGGGTACTCGGGGTGGTTGACCGTGAGCAGCTGCGTCCACACCGGGTCAGCCACCGTCACGCTGTTGTTGTCCGTGTCCGCGCGCGGCACCGCGATCGACGGCCGCCAGCGGTTGTAGGCGTACTTCGCGCTCATCCCCGTCTGCAGCGAGTCCGCGATCGACGTGTACGCGAGCGCGAAGAAGCGCGCCGCGTCCATCCGGGAGAGGTTCTTGGTCACGGCCAGCTCGTTCAGGTTGCGCGACGCCCAGCGGAACGGGTTCTCGGCGGACCACAGCCCCAGCTGCTTCTGCGCCTCGGTGCGAACCGTGCTGGCCGCGCCGCCGAGGGTGCGCGTCTCGTCGAACGCCGTGGCGTACGCAGACGAGTTCAGCGCGGGCGGCGCCGCCGGGTAGAACGACGTCGTCTGGCTGAGGGAGAACGTGAACGGCGGGACAAACACCATCTTGTAGTCCGCCGGCTGCCCGCCGGCCACGGCCGACTCGAACACGCCGGGGCCCGGCGCCGCCGCCGTCCACGTGTACGTCTTGTCGATGTTGTCGGTCGCGCGCAGGGTCAGGTAGTGCTGCGCGGCGGCCTCGCCGAGGTTCGTGCCGTTCGTCTTGCTCGACCCCGCGGCGATCGCGTCCATCGTCGTCGCGTACTGCGCGTCGAGGTAGGCCGCGCGGCCGGGCACGCGGGTGCGCAGGATGCGGTACGCTGCGGTCGCCGCGGCCGCCTCCTTGCTCGCGTAGTCGCTCGCGTACGCGCTGTACGAGAACGCGTCGTGATCCTTGTAGATCGCGACCATCGCGTCGTAGACCGCGAGCTGGACCTGCGCCATCAGCATCGCGCTCGGGCCCGGCGTGCGCAGGGTGGTGGTCGCCTCGTCGGGCCGCACGATCGCGTCCGCCGCGATCGCCGCCCAGGTCGTCACGACGTTGCCGCCCGTGATCTCGGACTCGACCTCCGACTCAGCTCCGGGCACCTCATCCTTGGGTGCGTCCTCCTCGAGCGCGCACGCGCCCAGGAGCGCGAGCCCCGTGATCATCGGCAGGAAGGAGGTACGGCTGGAGGGCTGAGCGATCGCAGATCTCATCATTCTCTCCGAGGGTTTGCAGTTACGAAACCTCCTCATGAACACTTCATGCCACTTGGAAACTGGCTGTAATCTTACGTTGCTTTCATGAGCCGATGCGCACGCGATGCGCAACGATGCGCAACGATGCGCAACGATGCACAACGATGCGCAACGATGCGCAACGATGCGCAACACTCGCGACGCAGGCGTGAGCCACCTGCGCCGCGCGGGGCCCGAAAACGCCGATGCGAGCGCGCGATCTCGGTGACTTGCACCGGCCGCGCGCTCGCATTTTCCGATCAAGAGATGAAGCTGCGATTCACGACGTACCAGAAACTACGCATCGCGTCGCAGACCGCGCCTTCCGATCAAGCGATGAAGCTTGGCTTCACCACCGAGCGCGGAAGTACTTGCTGTTGATGTACTGGACGACCGCCTTGCCCTGCGCCTGGCCGGCATCCATCGAGTAGCGGAAGTGCAGGCCGGCGAACACGCGGGCGTCCTTGATGTCGTTCGCCAGCGCCGTCAGCGACGTGTACGACCGCGACGTCTCGGTCAGCCCCGTGACGCCCACCGTCGTCAAGGTCCAGCTCACGTTGTCGGTGCGGAAGAACGCGCGCACCGCCTCGACCACCGCGCCCGCGCCCACGAAGCCGTGGCCCGCCGGGTACTCGGGATGGTTGACCGTGAGCAGCTGCGTCCACGTCGGGTCGGCCACCGTCACGCTGTTGTTGTCCGTGTCCGCGCGCGGGACCGCGATCGACGGCCGCCAGCGGTTGTAGGCGTACTTCGCGCTCATCCCCGTCTGCAGCGAGTCCGCGATCGACGTGTACGCGAGCGCGAAGAAGCGCGCCGCGTCCATCCGAGCGAGGTTCTTGGTCACGGCGAGCTCGTTCAGGTTGCGCGACGCCCAGCGGAACGGGTTCTCGGCGGACCACAGCCCCAGCTGCTTCTGCGCCTCGGTGCGGACCGTGCTGGCCGCACCACCGAGGGTGCGCGTCTCGTCGAACGCCGTGGCGTACGCAGGCGAGTTCAGCGCGGGCGGTGCCGCCGGGTAGAACGACGTCGTCTGGCTGAGGGAGAACGTGAACGGCGGGACAAACACCATCTTGTAGTCCGCCGGCTGCCCGCCAGCCACGGCCGACTCGAACACGCCGGGGCCCGGCGTCGCCGCCGTCCACGTGTACGTCTTGTCGATGTTGTCGGCCGCGCGCAGGGTCAGGTAGTGCTGCGCGGCGGCCTCGCCGACGTTCGTGCCGTTCGTCTTGCTCGATCCCGCGGCGATCGCGTTCATCGTCGTCGCGTACTGCGTGTCGAGGAAGGCCGCGCGGCCGGGCACGCGGGTGCGCAAGATGCGGTACGCCGCGGTCGCCGCGGCCGCGTCCTTGCTCGCGGAGCTGCTCGCGGACCCCTTGTACGAGAACGCGTAGTGATCCTTGTAGATCGCGACCATCGCGTCGTAGACCGCGAGCTGGACCTGCGCCATCAGCATCGCGCTCGGGCCCGGCGTGCGCAGCGTGGTGGTCGCCTCGTCGGGCCGCACGATCGCGTCCGCCGCGATCGCCGCCCAGGTCGTCACGACGTTGCCGCCCGTGGCTTCCGCTTCGACCTCAGACTCCTCTTCAGGGACCTCGCCTTCGAGCGCGCAGGCGGGGATCAGCGAGAGCCCCGCGAGCATCGCGACGAGGTTGATACGGCTGGAGCTGGTCTTCGTGGTACGCATCGTTTCTCCGGGTGGGGTTTGGTGATTCCTCTCTATGAACACTTCGTGCCACTCCAGAGATGATTGATAATCTTGAGGTAAGGCCGTCTCGGTGCGCATGCGATGCGCACGCGATGCGCACGCGATGCGCAACGATGCGCATGCAGTGCGCAACGCGCAGACGGCTCGTCGGTGCGAGCGATGAAGCCGCGCCCAGCCGCGCGCGATCCCCATCCTCAGAGCTTACCGCACTCGCGATCTCCCATCCCCAGCGATTACCTCGCTCGCCGAGAGCCCCTG
Source organism: Kofleriaceae bacterium (assembly GCA_035558535.1). Classification (GTDB taxonomy): domain Bacteria; phylum Myxococcota_A; class Polyangia; order Haliangiales; family Haliangiaceae; genus JABFXX01. Next base: position 22,748 of record DATMCI010000173.1, on the reverse strand, counting down.
TGAGCGCCGGGCATCTGAAGTCAGATCGCCAGTGCTGGTGACGCTCGCTCGGCGCGCAGCATCGATCAGCGGTCGAGCTTGCGCGTCGCGTGGCGCAGCCGGCCGATCGCGTGCTCGCCCTCCTGCCCGGTGTGCGTCCACACCGAGTGGACGAGCTTGCGCTTCGGATCGATGAGCAGCGCGCCGTACTCGCCGAGCCACTTCGACGAGTGGCGGGCGAGCTCGTAGGCCGCCATGTCGGGCGAGGCGCGGACGGTGGGCGCGCACGGCCCGCCCGCCGGCTTGCACGTCGTATAGGCGAGGTGGCCCTTGCCGCCGCGGTTCTCGAAGAACGTGACGTGCAGCGTGCCGCTGGCTGGATCGAGCGCGAGGTTCGGGACCATATGATTGGCGCAGGTCTCGTCGTCATTGACCTTGGTCCGCTTCCAGGTCTTGCCGCCGTCCTTCGTCGCGGCGAGCCTGATGTCCCACTTGCCGTCGGGCGTCCCCGCCGCGTACGCGACATAGATCCAGCCGCGGCGATCGTCGACGGCGAGCGTCGGGTTCAAAAAATAGAACGGGACCGCCTCGCCGGGCGCGGTGACGGTGATCGGCTTACCGAACGTCTTGCCGTCCGCTGACACGGAGTACGCGACCGTGTTGTCCGGCGAGCCCCACGCGTGAACGCCGCGCGGATCGGCGACCGCGACCGCGACGTGGACGCGGCCCTGGCCATCGATCGCGACGTCGCCGTACGCGCCCTCGGTGGCGGTGACCGGCGCGTCCCACGTCTTGCCGCCGTCGAGCGAGGTGCGCATGCGCAGGCCCCCGCCCGTCTCGGACGAGTAGAACGCGCGCAGGGCCTCGGCCGCCGGCTTGCCCGCCGCCGGCTTTCCGGGCACGGGGCCCGCCGCGATCATCGGCTTGTCGAGGCAGAACCGCGTGTCTGGCGGGCAGTCCTCCGGCGCGTGGATCGCGACCGGCTGGGACCACGTGGCGCCGCCGTCGGTCGAGCGCGCGTAGCCGATCTCGGCGTTGCGGTCGACGCCGCCGCCGTCGTGGCCGAGCCACACCGCGTGCACCGCGCCGTCGCGCGTGACCGCCGCCCACGCGTCGAAGTGCTGCTGCTTCGTGGTCGGCAGCGGCTGATCGATCACCGGCGCCCCGCTCTGCGGCACGCGCGCCACGCCGAGGAAGCTCTTGCCGAAGATCGAGCCGCCGCTCGTGTACACGACGACCAGGTCGCCCGCCGGCGTCAGCACGGCGGCCGGCTCGAACTGGTACACGCCGGGCATCGCCTTCGTGGACAGCGCGACGGGCGCGGAGAACCCGCCGTCGGGCGGCGCGGCGGCCGGGCACGCCGGCAGCGAGATCGACGCCAGAAACGGCAGGCTGCACGCCTTGCGGCCCGGATCGCAGATGTAGCCCTGATCCGCGCGGCAGTCGGCGTCGGTCGCGCAGCTCCGCGCGCACATCTCGGGCCCGCGCACCGACGGCAAGCACGCGCTGCCAGCGGGGCACGGCGCCCCCGTCGCGCCGCACGGGCTCGTGCAGTACCCGCCCGGCGCCGGGAAGCAGAGCTGCCCCACGGCGCACGTGCCGCGCGGGTTCGCGGGATCCGGCTTGCACGCGTCGCCGATGCCGCCTGCGATCGGCGGCGGAGCCGGCGCGGGCGCGCCGCCGGACCCCGAGCCAGCGGCGCCAGCGCTGGAGCTGCCCGGATCGCCCGCGCCACCGGCGCCGCCGATTGCACCATTGCCGAGGCCGCCGGGGCCGGGCGGCGGCGGCTTGCCGGGGGACGAGCACGCAGCGACGACGACGACAACGGCGACAGCGACAGCGGTAAACCAGGAGGCTGCCAGGACGGGGATCCGCATGCCCTCACATCGCACGCCGCGCCTCGGCGTGACAGAAATTCGCCTCCGGGGCGTGTCAGCGAATCGCCGACGCGAATCTGCCGCTCGTCGAACCAGGTATCGAGATCGATGCGTGTCGGATCGGCGCGCCTGCCGTCGCCTGACCGGCTATCGCGATCCCACGGCCCACATATTCCGAACCCCGGCCCGAGCGCTTGGTCGGCGAGTCACCTCCCCGCGCCAGCGGCCGGGCCTCGCTCGCCGCGTTCGTGCCTCCATTCAAGGTGCACCTGTGCTGGTTCGGCGGCCCGCGGGCCGACCTGCGGTGCGCCGAGATCGCGCGCGAGCTGTACGCGCTCCTGCACCGGCCACTCGAGGACGACGACGTCATGCAGCGGCCGGGGGCGGACATCCCCGTCGAGTACGGGCGAGATCTGGCCGGACTGCTCGACGCGCTCGAGCGCGGGCACGAGGCCGCCGCTGGCGTCCGGCTCGTGATCCTCTTGCTCGATCAGGCGGCCTACCTGGATCCGGCGAGCCGGGACCTCGTGCAGGCGCGCGCGATGGCCCGCGCCCGCGCCCGCGCCCGCGCCGGAGACGAGGTCTATTTGCCCATCATCGTCGGCGGCTCGTGGGCGCCCGTGCTCCACGCGGGCGGGCACGCGATGCACGACGCGATCGCGCTGCCTCGTGAGCTGCGGGACGGGCCGCTCCGCAAGTGGGCGCTCGGCGCCGAGGTCGCCGTGATCGCCGGGCGCGCCCTGCTCGGCAAGCTCCGCGAGCCGGCGCCGCCGAGGCCGCGGGTGCTCGCCAGCTACACGAGGGCGGACGGCTCGAGCCTGACCCGTGACCTCGCCGCGCACCTGCGCAACCACACGCCCGTCGACGTCTGGCTCGACGCGAGCGAGCTGCCATCGGATGAATCGGACGAGGCGCTCGTCCGCCAGCTCGAGGCCGCCGAGAGCCACGGCGTCGTCCTCGTGATCCGCACCGATCGCTACTCCGAGAGTCCGTGGCGCGACGCGGAGCTCCTCGCGGCGAAGCTGGCGCGGGTGCCCATCGTGACCCTCCTGGCGACCACCCACGGCGAGGTGGTCGCCTCCGCGCACGGCGGCAACCACCGCACGGTGACGTGGCGCCCGGGGCGCGAGTGGGAGGTCGCCGCCCGCTGCGTCCAGGCGTGGCTGCACGGGCACTACTTCCGCGCGTACGCAGCGGCCGCGCTGGCGCGCGCCGGGCTCCCTGCCGACGCCGAGATCGTGCCCCGGCGGCCGGAGCTCGTGGATCTGGTCGGCGCGCGCAGCGGCGGGGCGCACCTGCTCGTGCACCCCGATCCGCCGCTCACCGCCAGCGAAGCCGCGCTCCTGCGAACCGCCCGCCCCTCGCTCCGCATCGCGACTCCGACGACGCTGCTCGGCCGCGTGCTCCTGTCCCAGGATCCCGAGCCGCCGCTCTGGGGGATCACGATCGCGTTCTCGATCTCGGTCGCCGAGGAGCTACCGCAGATCGCCGACGGCCGCGTCGGCACGGGCGTGACCCAGGACCACGTGGACGACGTGATGAGCGCGATCGTGCTCGCCACGCTCAGCTCGGGCGCCCGGATCGCGCACGGCGGGAGCTTCCGCCGCCAGAGCTACACGAGCAAGCTCGCCGAGCTCCACCGCGCGCAGCGGCGCCTCGGCACGCGGGCCGGCGCGCAGCTCGTCTGCTACCTCGACGAGGACGGGGGCCGCGGCGGCAGCGGAGACGCGCTCGAGCTCCAGCCGGTCCTCGTCCTCACGCCCGACGGCGCGGACGCGTTCCCGGGGCTGCGCTCGAACCTCTGGCACCTCGCGATGCGCGACGCCATGGCCGCGCAGTGCCACGCCCGGATCGTGCTCGGCGGGAAGCTCCGGCCGAGCGCGGCGCCGGACGACGGCGGCTACACCGGGCCGTGGCCGGGCGTCCTCGAGGAGGCGTGGCGGACGCTGCAGCGGGATCGCGCGCTGTACATCGTCGGCGGCCTCGGAGGCGCGGCCGGCGCGATCGCCGCGATGCTCGCGAGCGGCGAGCCGCCGCCCGAGCTCACGCGCGCGCACCACGCGGGCCAGCCCGTCGAGGCGCTCGGCCGCGCGCTCGACGTGGCGCGCGCCGCGCTCCCGGCCACGCCCGCCTCCATCAAGCTCGAGCTCTCGCCCGGCAGGTTCGCAGGGATCGAGGATCTCGCGCGCCTCGTGCTGGATCGCTGGCGGCGCTTCAAGCACGAGGGGGATCAGGCGGCCTGGAACAACGGGCTCACCGTCGCCGAGAACGAGCAGCTGTTCCGCTCCACGGATCACACCGAGATCACGCACCTCATCTTCGAGGGCCTGCGCCGGATCGCGCCCCGGCGCGACGGCGAGCTCAAGGTGATGCTCTATCACGGCGACCTCGCCACGGTCCCCGACGTCGACGGCTACGCCGTCACGGTGACGCCGGGCCTGCCGCGGGTCGGGGCCTGTGGGGCGCTCGAGCGGCGGCTCAAGCGCCCGCTCGCCGGCACGCCGCGGCGCGGCGGCGTCTCGCTCGACTCGCTCGGGGCGGCGGGCCTGCCCGGCTCGCAGGTGCTCGTCGCGCAGCTCGCGCTCCCTCCGGCGGGCGAGACCCTCGGCACAGACGCCGTCGTGCCCCTGGCACGCGAGATCGGCGAGCAGTGCGACGAGCTCGGGATCGAGATCCTCGCCTGCACGGCCTTCGGGGCGACGCTCGGGCTCGACGCCGGGGAGTCGGCGCGGGCCATCGTGACGGCAATGCGGAACAACCGCAGGCGCCTGCCGACACGGCTCGTGCTCTGCGAGCGAGATCGCGCCCGGTACGAGGTGATCCGGGCCGCGCTCGGTGCGAGCGCGCTCGAGCTCCGCGCCGGGCCGCCCACTGTACGCGCGGCGGACGGCGCGGTGCTGTACGTCGACGTCGACGAGCCGGTGCCCGAAAAGCCCGGGCGCGCGCGCAGCACGCTCCTCCTGCCGAGCAGCAGCCAGCCCGTCGTCCCGCGGCACGAGGCTCCGCTCGCGTGGCAGGCGTGGGAGCGCCTGCGCGCGCCGACGCGCAGGTTCGAGGACACGGTGCGCCTCGGACGCGAGCTGTGGGACGAGCTCTTGTCCGACGAGATCCGGGACCAGCTCGGCCGGCACGCCGACCAGCGGCTCGTGGTGCTCGGCAACGACACGGCGAACGGGCTCCCCTGGGAGCTCCTCACCGAGGAGCTCCCCCGCGAGATGCCGCCGCGCGCCGCGGCGCCCGCCAGCGCGTGGCCACTCTCCGACGAGCCGTGCACTGGGTCGGCGCGCGGCGCCGGGGGACCGCCGGTGCGCTCGATCGTGCGGCGCGTGGCGCTCTCGGGCGCCGCACGGCCGCCCGCCGGCCGGGGCGACGCGGCGCGATTGCAAGTGCTGCTGGTGGTGAATCCCACGCGGGACCTGCCCCACGCCGCGCTCGAGGCCGACGAGATCGAGCACCTGCTGAGGAGCCGGCCCGACGTGGCCGTCTCTCGCCTGGAGGGTGCGGCGGCGACCGTGGCCGCCGTCGCGACTCAGCTCCAGACTGGCGCTCACGATGTCCTTCATTATGCAGGCCACGCCCGCTTCGACGACGCCGAGCCCGGCCGCGGCGGCCTCGTGCTCGCCGACGACGTCCTGACCGCGGCCGCGGTGGGCGATCGGCCGCCGCGCCTCGTCTACCTGAGCGCGTGCCGATCGGGCCGGGTGCGCGACGTCGAGCCCGCGGCCTTCGGCCCGCCGCCGTCACGCCCAGCTCCGCGCCCACCGCGCGACAACGGCCGCTCGCTCGCCGAGGCATTCCTCCGCGCCGGCGCGAGCGCCCTGATCGGCACGTTCTTCATGGTCGACGACGGCAACGCCCGCCGCTTCGCCGCGATCGTCCACGCCGAGCTCGCGGCCGGCCGGTCGCTCGGCACCGCCGTCTCCGAGGCGCGGCGCCGGCTGCGCGAGGAGCGCGTCCTCGACTGGGGCAACTTCCTGCTCTACGGCGACGACGGGATGATCCTGTGAGCCGGGCTTGCATTCGCAAATCCCGATCACGAGGTGATGGATGAGCACGGTCGAGCTGCGACATGGAGACCTGTTCGATGGGCCGAGCGACCTGATCGTCCTGCCCTGCTCTACTGCAGGCACATTCACCGCGCTCGTCGCCGAGAAGCTCGTCCACTACAACATTCCACATCCCAGATCTGGCATGTCGCTTGGTGAGCTTTCGGTCCTGCCCTTCAAAGGCGGCGAGAACATCGCGCAGTTCGTCGCCTTCGCTGCCTCGGTCACCGCCTGGTTTACATCCTCACTGGAGTGCATCCACCAGATCGCGTACAGCCTCGGTCTGGAGACGCAGCGAAACCCCGCCGTCCGACGCATCGCCGCTCCACTGCTCGGAACCGGCGCCGGCGGCCTCTCCCACACCCGGGTCGCAGAGTATCTCCGTGATGGATTCAGCACGACGGCTCACAAGGACGCCACGCTGACGCTCAGCGTGCTCGATGAAACCATCTTCGAGCTCGTTCGACTGGGCGGCGGTAGCCGCCGCCCGATGCAGCCTCCCCAAGACCGTCAACTCCGAGTGTTCATCAGCTACTCCCATGGCTCCGCGGAAGAAAACCGCTGGATCGTCGAGCTGGCCACGTACCTGCGGGAGAACGGCATCGAGGCCAGGCTCGATGTCTGGCACCTGCGGCGGGGCATGGACATGCCGCAGTTCATGACGAACGAGCTCGCGCTCGCCGACCGGGTGATCCTCGTCTCCGACGAGCGTTACGCCGAGAAGGCCGACAAGCGTGTCGGCGGCGTCGGCTGGGAGACGATGATCGTGCAGGGAGACATCTACGCCCTGCCGCCGGACAGTACGAAGTACGTCGTGATCGTGCGGAGCCCCTCGGTGGCGGCCGGGCTGCCGCTCTATCTCAAGAGCAAGTTCGTGCTGCACTGGCCGGGCGAGCCCGATCACGAGCACCACCGGAAGGTGCTCTTGCAGGAGCTGTTCGAGATCCCGCTCGCGCCACCGGTCCGGCCTCGCCCCGTCCTCCTCTGAGTTCTCCATCGCCGCGCGCATACGCCTTCTTAAGGTGGCGGCGACCCCGGGTGATGAAACGGGTTGGTAGCGTAGGCTCCTCGTCGGCAGCGAGGTCGGCGTTTGCTTGGTGCCAAGAGTGCACAAGAACCAGGTCACCGCCTGCCGTCGCATCGTGGACCAGGGAACGACGTGCGGAACGTGCCCGGCCGCAAGTCGGACGTCAGCGACGCGATGTGGCTGGCCGATCACTTCGACCAGCGCGACAAGCAGAAGGTGGCCAAGCGCCTGCTCAAGCGGCTCGGCGACCTCGGCTACGAGGTCGAAGTGAAAGCGGCCGCCTGAGCGGCCGCCTGACGAGACCGCGCGCCTTGTTTCTATCGAGCACGCTCCGCACGCGCGCGTCGTGCGGAGAAAGGCGTTACATGCCTCACGGCATCGCCTTCGTTGACAGCGCAGCCGGCGCGGAGAACCACCGTCCGAGCCATCCGCATGGATGGGCGCGTGCGCAGCATGCCGGGTATTCGAGCACGTGGGCGGAGATCGACGTCATTCGTGATCTGGCGACGCACCTGTGGGCGGAGCCCCCGACACGCTCGAGTCCGTCTCATCATCCGTCGAGCGGAATGAGCCGGCGCCGCCAGTAACAAGGTCGCGACGCAGGAGTTTGTAAACACGTCGTTGACGACCGCCCAGGGAGGTGAAGATGCCGCGGGTTGCTAGATGTACCCGGGGCAAAACATGCCCGCCCGTCGAACGAGGCATGCTCGTCCGGTCCTCCCGCAGGCTGCCACTGCCTTCTGCGCCCGTGCACTGACAGGCGCTCGACCCAATCGTGAGTCACGGCCAGTGCCACGATGCTTACGGTTAGATTTCCTCGCTCAGGCCTAAGTTGGAGCCAAAATGCGTCCACGGCGCACAGATGAACAATTGACAGGCCCTGAGCCTTGCGCGCGGGTTACTATATTTTCCCATGAGACGGCGGGCGTTCCTCGCGGCCATGGGTGGAGCCGGTGCGGCGGTCTTGATGGGCCCGTGGATCCGGCGTTCGCGCGCAGCACCGTTCGGCACGTTCCCGAGTGGCACCGACTCCGTGCAGCTCCCCGCCGGACAGCACGCGAAGAAGATCCTCGAGATCTTCCTCTACGGCGGACTCTCGCCGTGGGAGACCTTGTACTTCGTCCGCGACTACGGCTCGCCGACGGATCCGCAGTTTCCGAACACCCAGTACTACGCGCTCGCGACGGCGAACGCGAACGCGCTCGCGATGTGCGGTGGCACGGACGTGGCGCGCCCGTTCGCAGTCGACAGCAATGGCGCGATGGTCGAGCTCGGCCCGTTCGCGACCCGCCTCGACACGCGACCCGATGTGACCGCGCGGATGCGGATCATCGTGCAGCGCCACAACCTCGAGCCGCACGAGGCCGCAGTGCCGCTGGCACTCACCGGACGCCTGGTCGGCCAACCCAACGCGGCCGGGCTCGGCACGCACATCCAGCGCGCACGACTCGAACGCGGCTCTCCACCGAGCCGCGCGTCACCACACTCTTACGTGTTCGCGACCGGCGGCGTCTCATCGGACAACGTGATCACCGCTGCCTCGACAGGCACGCACGCCAGCGCGGCGCGCCCGCTCCTCATCAAGACGGACAATGCAGCGGGCTTCACGTCGCTGCTCCAGCGCACCACGGTCGGTGCGAACCGCGCAAGCCACGACGCGCTCGTCGGCGCGTATGTCCAGCAATACCAGGGCAGGCTCACGTGGCCGCAGCAGGGGCGACTGCGCAGCCCGCGTACCGACGACCTGCTCGTCGCGCAACAGACGACGACGAGGCCCGACGTGCTCCGCGCCGTGCTCCCCGACGGAATCTTCGCAGCGCGCGACGCGACGACGTGCGGAGTGACGTCCCGCAGCCTGCCGCACATGAGCCTCGAAGCAGCGCGCCACCTGCTCACGCATCCGGACGAGCCGGCGTCGTACGTGTGCATCAGTGACGTCGGACTCCACGAGGCGTCGGGGGGCGGCGGCTACGACACCCACTATTACAACGCGCGCGACACCGCGACGAACTTCGACAACCTGCTATCGGCGCTGCTCGCGATCATCAACGGCCCGGCCGAGAACGACCCGGCGAAGCTGAGCCTCGACGACACCCTGATCATTCTCAACACGGAGTTCGGCCGAACGCCGACCCGGCAAGACACAACAGGCCGCAACCACCACCCGTACGGCTACGCGACCGCGTTCATCGGCGGACCGATCGCGGCCGCTCACAAAGGCGTGTTCGGCGCGATCGGACGTGACGGCACTGCGACCATGTTCGCGACGCCCTCGGAGAACCGGATGGCCGCGCTGCTCGCCATGGGCATCTGGCCGTTCGCGGCCGAGAGCTTCAACGTCGCCGACGCGCCGTCGGCGTCCACGGAGCTCGACGCGGCTCAGCGCGCGATGGCCAAGTTCCTCGGGAGGGCGCCGTGAAGCACGACGAGCGTCCTTGCACGCGCCACTGCTTCGCGGCTCGCCGGGACCGGCTCGGTATCCTCATCTTCTCGCTCCTCATGGCCAGCACCGCGTGCGGCGACAACCGCAGCGCCCCCCCCGCGGATGCGCCGCCGGCTCCCGATGACGGCGCGCCCGAAAGTCACGCGTTCCAGCTGTGCAGCGGCGACGCGGACTCGTTCGTACGGCAAGCGTTCCTCGCCCTCGCCGGACGTCGGCCGCGGAGCCAGGCCGAGGTCGACGTGTACGCCGATCTGTATCGGCAGGCGGTCGCGCATAGGCAACCCGCGCCAGAGGTGGTCGCGCGCGCGATCATGAATCGGCCCGAGTTCGCCGAGCGCTGGGTCGACGTGGTGATGGACGCGCTCCATGTGCAGCGGCTCGATGTCCAGAGCGAGGTGAACTGCTGGGACACCGCGCTGCGCAGCAGCGTTACCCCCACGCTCGCGATGAATGTGCGCGAGAAGGGAGCATCGCTGCCCGCGGACGGCGCGACGTTCACGATGCTCGATCTCGCACGCAGCGCGATCGCGCTCGATGATCTGACGCCGATCTACCGCGGGCAGCTGTTCTCGCTCGCCGCGCACCCGATCCTGGCGGCGAATGTCGATGCCGTCGAGGCCGAGCTCGCGCAGCGCGCCGAGCTCGGCGCCACGTTCGAGGCGAGCTACCTCCATCGCGACACAGTCTGCCTGAGCTGCCACACGAGCGAGCGCTCGGTGACCGACTCCGACTCTCCGACCTTCGACCGCCACTGGCCGGTCCCGGGCAATGCAGAGAAGGCGGTGTACGGTGCCCCGGGCGAGATCACCGCCGGGCGAGCGCACGCCGTGTTCCGCGTCCGCGGCTTCCTCAACAACGCGGCCGGCGGAGCGCGGCCGTGGGGCTGGGCCTCGCGGTGCGGTGCGTGGAACGCGCCGAGCGGGATCCAGGACGACCCGGCGAGCATCGACGCGAAGCTCGGGAATATCACAGGCCGTCGCCCGACGGTGTTCGACCTCGACAGCGCGCTGATGCGCGGGTTCCAGTCGCTCCGCGCGAGCGGCGCGCCCACCATGACGCTCGCGGACCCGGACGCGGCGCTCGCGTGGCTCGTGACGCTGAAGATCACCGAGGACGTGTGGCGGCAGGTCACCGGCACGAACCTCACGATCGCGAACTACTTCCCGCGCAACCAGGCGTCGCGTGATCTCCTGTACTCGCTCGCGGGGAGCTTCGTCTCGTCGGGCTTCTCGCTCAAGGCACTGCTCGTCGCGATCGTGTCGAGTGACTACTTCAACCGCATCCCACCCGACGGCGCGTGCGGCGAGCAGCCGTACTCGTACCCGAACGTCTTCGACCCGTGGGTCACGTCCGATGCCGATCCGGCGCGGCAGCTCAACGGCCCCGGCGATGCCGTCACCGCGGTGGACGGACGCACGCTGATCTCGGCGACGGCGGCCGCGCTCGAGTGGCCGGCCCTACCGAACGCGACGCGGTTCCCGGACTATGGCGAGCCGACATGCACCGACAGTACGTGCACCCAGATGCAGGCGATGTGCAGCGGTACGATCCAGTGCTGCCGTACCTACCAGGCGGCGTGCGTGATGAAGGGCGCGCTGCCGCTCGAGGAGTTGCCGTTCCAGCGCGCGATGGGGCTCTTCCTCCGCAACAGCGAGCGCGGATTCCGCGGCCTCGACTTCCAGGCGCGGCTGTCATGGGAAGATCGCTACGGTGCGTGCGCGCGGCCGCGCTGGGTCGCCCAGGACTACATCGATCGCCTCGCAGCCGCGGGCGCGACTACTCCAAACGCCACCGCGCGCGACGCGATCGCGGCGCTGAAGGATCGACTGATCGGCGAGCCATCGATCGATGACGGCGCCGAGGCCACCGCGCTCGCCGCGATTGTCGGCGATCTCGCGGGCCCCGCGAGCGATGTATCGGTGGACGAGCTACGCAGGGTATGCGGCGCGCTCCTCGGATCGCCGCAGTTCCTGTTGCAGGGCATCGCGGGCCGTGGCGGCCCGCGGCCCGTGCTGACACCGGCGAATGCGGGGTACGCGGCTGTGTGCAATGAACTGGCGGCGAGCGGCGTCGCCCTGCCGGGACTGGCCGTGTCCTGCCCCCATGGCGCGCTCACGCTCGTCACCGCCCGCGCGGCCCCCGCGACACCTTAGTCGTGGCAGTCGGCCAGCGGTCGCGACCTTCAGGGCGCGCTCCTCGCGCAGCGGAACCCAACGCTGTAGTCACGGCCGGACGGGGTGAGGTAATAGCGGAAGGCCGCGCGGAGGGACGACGCATCGAGGTCGAACGAGCCGCCCCGGAGCACGCGGTCGGTGGCGAGGGTCAGATTTGCACAATCGTCGCACGGCACAGGATAGCTGGTACGATACCAATCCAGCGTCCACTCATACACATTCCCGGCCAGATCCACGTGCTGCCACCGCCCGGCCCCTCTGGACGACTCACGCCCGACCTGGCTTACCGCGCCCACCGGATCATTCACGCAGAACCTCCCGGGTCGATAATTCGCATACGGGCAGTCGATGGCCGTCGAGCTCGCCGGATCCGACCATGGATATACCCGCTGCTCAGCGCCCCCGCTCGCCGCATAGTTCCACTCCGCCTCGGTCGGCAGGTACCCCCCGTCCCAGATGCAGAACGCCATCGCCTCGTACCAGGTTACACAGCTCATCGCGTGGCTCTCGTTCGCTCCTGGAGTGTCGGTCCACGTTTGATGGGTGCTCTGACACTTCACCCCTGCCACCAGGTCCGCGCGGTCCAGCGCCAGGTTCATGTTCCATGCGTCCTCCCACCCGCTCCCCAGGAGCCGCGGGTGCGCTCCTGCCCCCGCCGCCGGAGGGCTCCCCCGCGTCCCGAACCCTGCCTCCACGAAGGCCCGGAACCGCCCCACTGTCACCTCGTACGTGTCCAGCCCAAACGAGCTCACCAGCGCAGGGGCTCCCATGTTGGGGTATGCACCTGTTGGATCGTAGCTCCTGAAGAACATCCCACCTGCCACGGTCTCCCCCCGGCAGCAGCTCTCGCTTCCACCCGGGCCGCACGTGGCAGCCAATCCCATGCAGCTCACGCTCTGTGGCGGCCCATCGCCCGGTGCATCGGCCCCGAGCCGCGGTAACTCCGGGTATCCACACCCCCCCGCCATCATCAGTAGGATCAGGATTGCTGGCCACGTCAATCCCGCTCGAGCTCCCCCTCCATGTCCATCCCCATCAGGCATGTCGTGAAACTACGCTGCCCTACTGCACCATTCAAGTGTTCCCGGCGATCCACTCGAGGCCAAGTGCAGATCGGCGTACCGGACGAGCCTGGCGGATTTGTCCCCATTGGTCCGCGACGCAAGATCTTATCAACTCATCTCTGGAGCCGAGGTCGAGCCGCACTACATCAACACACCCCACTGCCAACCCAGCTCCTGCGCGCGCGTCATCGGATGTCGAAGGTGGCACGAGCGCAGCATGGCTGCCGCATTTTGCTGCACCATCGAAAGTTGTACTGTGGAGATGCGCGGCTTCCTGTATCAATTGACTGCGGCTAGCTCACATCCGTCGAACGGCGACCCTCCCGGGGAAAAGAAACATGAACGGCACATTCTCCAGCTCTGCAATCCATCTCGCAGCAAGCATCGTCCCCCTGTTATGGGGAATGTTGCTGACCTCATGCGCCCCCGGACCTGCCAGTGATAGTGGCGAGCCTACACCCGGACTCGAGCTAGAACCGACCGTGCTCGCTGGCATGTCGGGGATCGAGCGCGTCGATCTCCTGCTCCAGCGCTACCGGGAGCGCATGGCCAGGAGTCCTGCGGGTACCGTCTCCGGCAAGGTCCATTCGCTCGGCGAGGTCCCGCTCGGCGGCGTGACCGTTCGTATCCGCGACCAGACCGCGGTCACGAATGCAGCTGGGTATTACTCCATAGCTGACGTCCCCATCGGGAGTCACGTGGTCACCTTCGATCACCCGCTGTACGTCTTCACGCAGCGGCCGGTCATCGTGCTGCCAGCCCAGACGCCACAGATCGACAGCGCCTTGCTGCCGCGGAGCACAGCACACCGCCTCGATGCAGAGATCGGCGGGACCATCACCGAGGGGCCGCTCACCCTACACTTTGACCCGAAGGATCTGGCGTTTCGCGATGGCACACCCGTCCATGGGGAGATCAATGTCGTCGTGACCGTCATCGACCCGAGGCGCCCCGGACACGTCTTCGCCGCGCCAGCGAGGCTCGAGGGCATCGATGCCAGTGGCGCGCAGGTCGGGCTGATCTCGTTCGGCATGGTGGAGGTCGAGCTCTCGCAGGGGACCGAACGGGTCTCCGTGCGCCCGGGGCAGACCGTCACAGCCTCGATGAACATCGATGGACTCGATGATGGCTTCGTTCCGCGGGACGGCCGCATCCCGATGTGGCACCACGACACCGGTCTTGGCCTGTGGGTTCAAGAGCGCGGTGTGGATGCCATCGTAGCGCGGCGCGCCGACGGCGCGCTCGTCGCGACCGCGGAGCTACCACACTTCAGCGCGTGGAACTGGGACTCCGCGAATGGCGCTACCTGCACCGTGTTGCAGGTGCCGAGCAGCACGCCCATCTCCGGGCTCCGTGTCGTGAGCACGACCGCCGCAGGAGTGATCGACTCTACCTGGACAATCAACGCCCAGTGCCTCCCTCCCCGGCCGACCGGGACAACCTGTGTAGGTAATTCGCCGTCGGGCTATATCGCAGCAACGACCTACTTCAAGTACCAAGCCCGCGTGGGAGCTATGTGGTGCGATCTCACGGTCGCCCTGGGCGGCGCCGCGGGAGAGAAGACGATCCTGCAAGGTGATGACATCAACGACTGGCTGCTCCGGAACGGGCTGACTACGGTCGGCACCTGGTGCGGGACTCCGGTCCCCGGCACGGGTTACATCACCGGCACGTCCACACTCTCAGTGCCCAGCTCGCTGCCTGCCAATCGCGCCGCGCTGTCCGTCAATACGAGCTCTCCGAGCTCTTGCACGAACCTCATCGGAGGCAGGACGGCAAGCCTGAACGACCCTGGGTACCTGGCGATGGCCATGAACGCGCTGAGCGCCGACACCGCATCTGCCCTGAACATCGATCGGGACAGCAAGGCGGAAGGCGCAGACAACTGTGCCGCCAACTCTTCCTCCGGGAGCGATGCCAACCAGAACGGGATCGGCGACTCTTGCGAGCTTGCGTGCAATGTCCCGCTCACCGATCCGTACTCCAGCTGGTACGACTTCGACCGCGATGGCGTCGACGATCTGTGCGACAACCGCTACACGACCTATAACCCGTCACAGTACGTACCGACCTTCGGAGACTCCTGGTAGGAACGCCCCGCCGCAGGTCGGTCCACGTCAGGGCGCGGCGCCGCTGGCGCTCGATCCGGTGCCTGCGTCGCGATCGTAATGAGCGTTTCGATAATAGGCAAAGAGGGCGCCCACGGCGGCACCGAGCCGGTCCGCGGACTCGGCCGTGGTCACGATTCCGGCGCGCGCGATGAAGCGCGCGAGCGTGAGCCCGCGCCGCGTGGGGTCGATCAGGCAGATATCGATGGGGGTCGCGAACCAGGCCAGCGTGTCGATGATGCGGTCCAGGCGCTCCGCCGGCCGAGCCTCCTGCAATCCATCCGTGATCAGGATGATCCTCCTGGGCTGGTGAATCGAACCCGAGCGCAGGACCCGCGCCGCGCTCGCCATCGCGGCCCCGAGGTCTGCTCTACCGTCCCGGTCCATGCTGGCGATCCGTGACTCGAGCGCGAGGCGATCGCCCGCTCGCCCTCGCGCGAGCTCCCCCACGCCTCCGGCAAAGCCCAGGACCACCACGGTCTCGGAGGGCGGCAAGCTCCCCAGGCACTCGCGCAGCACCTGACACGCGGCCTCGATCTTCCGGGGGGCCGCCGAGCTGCGCGCGGTGGGCGCGAGGACGGTTGAACCGCGAAACCGCTCGTCCATCGAGCTCGAACAATTCAGCAGCACGATCAACATGGAATCCATCCCTTCCAGAACGCGCATGACGCGGTGACCACCTGCACTTCCGGCGACCGCCGGCCCGAGAGTCCGACAGGCAATCGCGAGGCGGCGCGCTCGCCCGCTGGCGGATCACATGTTCGACACGCGGCGGCTCCTCGGCATGGCCACGCTCGCCCCCCGCGCCGAGGCCGCGCCCGCGGGGCTCCTCGCGTCGGTGGCGGTGACGAGCCGCGGCACGCGGGATCGCGCGATGCGGCGCGCCACCTCGAGCCCCCGCTCCGTGGGATCGATCAGGACGACCTGGACGGCGGCCGAGAGCGCCGCCAGGTCATCGACGACCGGCTCGAGGTGCGCGTCGGGCCGGCCGTCCAGGAGCCCGTCCGTGATGAGGACGATCTTGCCGCTCGAGCGCAGGGTCGGCCGGGCGCGCAGGATGCTCGCCGAGGCCGCGAGCGCCGCGGGCAGATCGGTCCCGCGCCCCAGCTCCGCCGTCTCGATGCGCCACTGCAGATCGACGCCGCCGATCGAGCGTCCGCGCGCCAGCTCCGTCGTGCTCCCGGCGAACGCGACGACGACCGCCAGCTCCGCGGACGGCGCGCTCACCAGCGTCTCCCGCAGCACTCGCAGCCCGATGTCGAGCTTGCGCACGCCGTGCCCACCGCCCTCGTCGGCTCCCGCCGGGGGCTCGCCTCGAAACTCCTCCCGCATCGAGCGCGAGCAATCCAGCAGTACGATCAACATCGCTCCCTCCCTCCAGGTCTGTGCAGACCGCCACGTCGAAGAACTGCCCGCACCGTGGCGGCTTATTTCCTCGGGCGACGGACGGTCGGACCACACGACATGGAATCGACGCCCCGCGCGCAGCCAGGCTATGGTCGCGACATGACGCTGTTCACCGACGACATGCGCCGGAATCCATACCCGCTGTACGCCGGGCTCCGCCAAGGTGGCGCGAGCGTGATGCCCATGGAGCACCTCGGGCTCACAATGGTGCTTGATTACGAGGGGGTGAAGCGAACGCTCTCGGATGCCGAGGCGTTCAGCTCGGACCTGACGCCGGTGCGCGGCCAGACGTTCGAGTGGCTGCCGTTCCTCGACTCGCCGCGGCATACACAGCTGCGCGCGCTTGTCAGTCGCGCGTTCACATCGCGATCGATCGCCGCGCTCGAGGGCCGGATCCGCGAGCTATCCCAGGCGCTGGCGGATCAGCTCCTCGCGGCACCGTCCGGCGAGGTCGATCTCACGGCGGACTTCGCGCAACGGCTGCCGATGCTGGTCATCGCCGACCTGATCGGCTTGCCGCACGAGGACTGGCGCAAGCTGGCGGACTGGAGCCAGACGATCGTCAACCTCGGCAACACGGTCTCGGGGGACGGCGCGGCCGAGGCCGAGCAGGCAGCGGCGGTCGCCCAGGTGGAGGCCACCGCGTACTTCGAGGCACACGCCGCCGAGCGCCGCCGAGCGCCCCGCGAGGATCTTTTGACGCGGCTCGTCCAAGCCGAGATCGACGGCCAGGGGCTCACCGAGCGCGAGCTGTTCCACTTCTTCGAGCTCCTCTTGGTCGCGGGCTCCGAGACCACGACGAACCTCATCTCGAACGCCATCATCTGCCTCGCCGAGCACCCGGCGGAGCTGGCGCGCCTGCGCGCCGCCCCGGACCTCCTGCCGTCCGCGATCGAGGAGGTCCTCCGCTACCGCACGCCGGTGCAGGCCATGTTCCGCGTCGCGCGCAAGGACGTGGAGCTGGGCGGCTGCACGATCCCGGCGGGCCGGTTCGTGCTGCCGATGATCGGCGCGGCGAACCGCGACGCGGCGCAGTTCGCCGCGCCGGACCGCTTCGACATCGGGCGCGCGCCGAACCCGCACCTCGCGTTCGGCCACGGCATCCACTTCTGCCTCGGCGCCCAGCTGGCGCGGCTCGAGGGCAAGATCGCGCTCGCCGATCTGCTCGCGCGCATGCAGACGTTCGAGCTCGCGACGAGCACGTGGACGCCGCGCACGCCGTTCCACATCCACGGCCCGTCGGCGATGCCGATCCGGTACACGCGGTAGCACGCGATCTTTACGATCTGTTGTCGCCGGCATCGCTTGCCCGGGGCGCGGCCCCCGTGGATGCTCCGCGCCATGTCGAATCCTGGTGATCTGGTCTGGTACGAATTACTCACGAGCGATCCGGAAGGCGCGATGGCGTTCTATACCGACGTCGTCGGCTGGACGACCCAGCGGTGGGAGACGGGCAACTACACGATGTGGGTCGGCAGCCAGGGCCCGCTCGGCGGCGTGACGCTGCTCCCCGACGCGGCGAAGGCCATGGGCGCACAGCCGTTCTGGCAGATGAACGTCCAGGTCGCGAATGTCGACGAGACGGTCGAGAAGGTGAAGCAGCTGGGCGGAAAGGTCTACGTGACCGAGGACGTCCCCACGGTCGGCCGGCTCGCGGTCATCGCGGATCCGCAGGGCGCCGTGATCGCGATCTTCACGCCGGCGCAATCCATGGCGCCGCACGATCGGGCGAAGCCGGGCGAGTTCTCGTGGCACGAGCTCTACACGACCGACCACGAGGCGGCGTTCGAGTTCTATCGCCAGATCGCGGGCTGGGAGCGGCTCGGCGAGTTCGACATGGGGCCGATGGGCAAGTACCTCTTGTGGGGCCGCGACGGCAAGCAGCTCGGCGGCATGATGACGAAGCCCAAGGACATGAAGACGCCCGACGGGCGCGAGGTGCCGCCGTCGTGGATGTGCTACGTGACGACGGGCGATCTCGAGGCGGCGCTCGAGCGCGCGAAGGCCAAGGGCGCGCGCGTGCTGAACGGCCCGATGGAGGTCCCGGGCGGTCAGCGCATCGTGCAGCTGATGGATCCGCAGGGCGCCGCGTTCGCGCTCGTCACGCCGCCGACGTCTTGAGCAGAATCGGCCCGGCGACGCTGCCGGGCCGGCTCGCGGCGCCGTAACCGCAGTAGCACGTCTATTACGGCGTGCGGCGCGCGAAGCTCCCCGCCGAAAAACTGCGGGCGCATCGCGCCGCTCCTCGGGAATCCGAGAGTGCGCGCGGCGCGCGTGCGAAGTCGAGGCCCCTCCTTGGAGCCCGCGCCCCCGTATCGCGAGACCTCGCGACGCGGCCGATTATTACCGCGCCGAAACACCGGACGTGACCGCCGCACGCGCGGCATACGGCAATCGCGGGCTTCGCGCTCGACGAAGATTGCACGCGCGTAACGCGGACATGCCGCGAGCTCGCGGCACACGCGTTGCTCTCGCGGCCGAGTATGCAATCGAGCAAAAGGCTCGGCCGAGCCTCGTGCCTCGGCGCCGCCGCGTGCGCGGCGCTGATCGGCTGCGAGGTCGGCCAGCCACCACCCCCATCCGTGTCGGCGAGCGAGCTGTTCGTGACCCGCGCCTGGCCCGCGCTCGGCCGGTGCGCGGGCTGCCACGGGACACAGCCCTCGATCGACTTTCTGGCCCCCGGGACGGCCGACGGCGCGTACGCCACGGTGTTCGACTACCAGCCACCGATCGTGGATGTGGAGTCGCCTGCGTCGAGCCTGCTCGTCTCCATGGGCAAGCACACCGGGCCGGAGCTACTGCCAGAGGAGGCCGAGCCGATCCTCGCGTGGCTCGAGGCGGAGCGGGAGGAGCGGGTCACCCCGCCGGCCGAGCCGATCGTCGTCGGGCCGATCACGCTACAGCTCGGCACGATGAACCAGGTCGCGCTGCCGGCCGAGGGCGCGCTGCTCCGGTTCGTCCCGGCTGACTCCGGCAGCGGCACGCTCTCGGTCACCGAGCTCGTGCTCCAGGCGGGGCCGCGCGGGCTGCGCGCCGCGCACCCGGTGTTCTCGTCGAAGCCGGCCACGGGCCTCCCCGTCCTCGACACGGCCGATCGCTACCGCGACGTCGACCTCGAGCTCGCCTCGAACGCGGCGGAGCGGCTCGGCGGCGGCGCGGCGCTGTTCACCGCGTTCCCATCCATAGATCCCATCACGATCCACTTCCGCAAGCTGGAGGCGCCATGACCCCGCGCTGGCCTGTACTTGGCCCCGTACTCGTGCTCGTCGCCGCGTTGCCGGCGTGCACCGAGCCTGTGCCCGAGGCGCCCCCGCTCGACGAATGGGACCAGCGGCTCGCCGAGCGCGTCGTCGATTACAGCGCGGCGCTCCGCGGCGCCGCGCTGAAGCTCACAGGCGAGCTGCCCACGCTCGCCGAGTTGAAGCAGGTCGCCAATGCAGCTGATGACGCCGCGCGCAAGGCGGCGTACGAGGGGCTCCTCCAGCAGTACGTGACGGGCCCGCGCTTCGCGCGCCAGATGTTCCGCTTCTGGCAGGACACGCTCAAGATGGGCGACACTCCCGCGCTCGACTCGGCGCCCGCGTTCCTCGCGAAGCTGACCGTCGAGGATCGCTCGTACCTCGAGGCGCTCACCGCGACGAGCGGCACCTGCCCGGGCTTCGATCCGCAGACGGGGGCGTTCACGGCGGGCAACTGCACCAACACGCCGCAGACGGTCGGCCTGCTCACGCACCCCGGGATGCAGGCCCACTTCTTCAGCAACCTCGCGTTCCGCCGCGTGCGCTGGGTGCAGGAGACGTTCGCGTGCGGCGCGTTCCCGGCCGAGGTCGCGCTCACGGCCACCGACGTCGGCGGCGTCTCGCCGTACACGGGCACGTTCCCGTTCACGAGCATCGCGGGCGCGGCCACGGGCGGGCGCGTCGACTTCCGCGACACCAAGTCGGTCATCTGCGCGAACTGCCACTCCAATATCAATCACATCGCGCCGCTGTTCGCGTACTACACCGATCAAGGCCAATCGTCGCAAACGATGGCGGTGCCGGTGCCGCTGCCGGGCGAGCCGCGCGCGCAAGAGGCCGATTATCTGCCGCCCGGCGAGGGCCTCGCGTGGCGCCTCGGCGTGCCGGTCACCGACATGGCCTCGCTCGGCGCGGCGATGGCGGCTGATCCCGATATCGCGTCGTGCGCGATCGCCCGCCTCTGGAACTTCGCGCTCGGCAAGCCCGACGTCGTTGACGGGCCCGCGCAGGTGCCGGCGGCGACGATCGCCGAGCACGTCGCCGCGTTCCAGGCGGGCGGCCACCGCCTCCGCGCGGCGCTGCTCGACATCTTCACCAGTGACGACTTCATCCGGTTCTGAGGAGGCCTGCGATGACCAGAGCTCTTCCGCTTCTGCTCTCCGCCGCCGCGGCCGCCGCGGCCGCCGCCGCGTGCACCGGCGAGATCACCGGCGATCCGTTCGTCGGCCCAGCGCCCAACCCATACGAGGAGCTCGAGCGGCTCCAGCGCGAGGGGCCGCCGCGCTACTCGTCGCGCGTCCACGGCTGCACCAAGCTGCGCTACCGCACGCTCGGCAACGTGCTCCGCTCGCGCGGCGTCGCGCTGGCCGCCACGGGCGACGTGTCCGCCGGCCGGATCTACCGCGACGGCGCGGCCGCGCTCGGCGCGCCGAACTACGGCGGGCGCGTCCGCGAGACGGTCGAGCTCGGCCTCGCGACGACGTCGAAGATCTTCGACATCTTCGTCCAGGCGGCGCCTGAGCTCATCGCCGCGATGGGCGCCCGGCCGGAGTGCGGCGGCGCCGCGCTGTTCGACGCCGCGGGGCGCTGTAACCCCGACGGCGTGAGCTGCCTCCTCGGCGTGCCGGCCACGCCGACCCACCTCCAGATCTGCGAGCAGACGGTCGCGCGCGCGGCCGACGTCGAGAGCGGCAAGCAGCTCGCCGTCGCGGTGCTCGCCGCCGCCGCCCACACCTGCGAATAGGAGCCATTCACCATGTCGAAGCGAGATCAAGACCGCGAGCTGTCGCGCCGCGCGCTCGTCAAGTGGAGCCTCGCGGCGGGCGCCGCGCTGGGCTTGGGCCGCGGCCGCATCGCCGAGGTGCTCGAGCGCACCGCCGGGTCCGGCGTCGCCCAGGCGGCGGGCGATCTGCCGACGAAGCGCTCGGTGCACATCCGCGCCGTCACGGGCGGGCTGGCCTGGTTCCAGCTCCTGTGGCCGCACAACGACATCGCCGACGCGGCCGCGACCAACGCGACGTTCCCGTACCACCGGCCGGGCCAGCACCAGCGCGTCGCCGGGACGGATCGGCCGCTCACGATCGGGCCGGACACGCCGTTCGCGGCGTTGCCGGCGCGGCGCCAGATCACCGCGTACATGGCGGGCGAGAACGAGACGCACGAGACGCAGCCGGACTCGATCACGCAGTCGCTGGGCGGCAAGTCGATGTTCGCGATCGCGGCCGCGCTGCAGGCGCAGGCGCCCGCGGTCGTGCCGGTGATCGCCGTCGGCGACTCGAAGCTCGGCAGCGCCCCGGGCGCGCCGGCGGCGGCGGTGGTGCCGACGGGCGACGACATCGTGGGCCTGTTCAACAGCGCCGCGTCGCGCGCCGGCGGGCTGCTGGCCACGGGCGCGCACGCCGACCTCTATCGCGCGCAGTTCGCGACGCTGGCCGCGCTGAACCGCGCTGCCGAGCGCCCGACGACGAAGGTCCCGTACGCGACGGCGCGCAGCGCCGCCGGCTTCCTCGGCACGAACCTCGCCGCGCGGCTGCAGATCACGGCGGCGGATCTGGCGGCGTACGGCATCGACGGCACGACGCGCGCCGATATCGCCGCGCTCGGCCGCGCGCTGATCGTGACGGCGAAGGCGTTCGCGATGAACCTCACGTCCTCGGTCATCGTGCCGGGCCCGCGCGACGATCCGCACCCCGCGTTCGCGAACCTGCCCGCGACCACGGCGGTGGCCGGGAGCCTGAAGCGCGTGCTCGACGGCTTCATGAACCACCTCGCTGGGCTGACGGATGACCCCACGGGGCGGCCGCTGTCCGAAGAGCTCGTCCTCACCATCGATGGCGACACGCCGAAGACGCCGCTGTCTCGCCAGAACTGGCTCGACGACACGCCGGCCAACTCGAACTGGATGTTCGTCCTCGGCGGCGGCATGCTCCGGACCGGCTGGTTCGGCGGCGTCACGCGCACGGGTGCCGTCACCGGCTTCGATCCGGCGACCGGCCAGGAGCGCAGCTACCAGGGCGACGCGCAGGCCGAGGCCGCGTGTACCGCCGTTGCCTACGCCATCGCGCGCGGTGATACGCGCCGGGTCCAGGACTTCTCGCGGGTCGACATTTCGGGCCTGGTCGCGCCGTAGCCCGGCGCGGCGCCGCGATACGATGGGAGCATGAGGCAGTCCCAGTCCCAGTTGCAGGGACCGGTGGCCGGGCTCTTCGACGCGTACCCCGCGCTCCCCGGCACGTACGACGAGATGTTCGATGGCGCGATGCCGCGGCCGCCGTTCGCGCGCGTCGCGCAGCTCCTCGCGAGGATATCCAGCGAGGAGCTCGCGCGCTCCCAGCAGCTGGCCGAGGCGGCGCTGCTCCAGCAGGGCGTGACGTTCTCGGTGTA
>DATMCI010000172.1:0-36059 GCA_035558535.1 Kofleriaceae bacterium | reverse complement strand
CTCGCTGATATTCCTTCCCTCGCTCTCTCCCTCGCTCTCGTCGCCGGCATCGCGCTCGATGCCTCGTCCGCCCAGGCTTCTCCGGAGGTGCGGGATCACCGCGCCGCGCCAGCGCCCGAGATGCGCACCTACCGCCGCCGGCCGGGGCCGCGCATCATGATGCCGCTCAAGGTCGACATCGGCGCGAGCGGCGCCAACACCGCGCGCGGCTTCGCGCCGGGCATCGGGATGTCCGTCGGCATCCACTGGGCGTCGCTGAGCCCGCGCCCGACGCGCACCGACGTCGGCCTCGGCGTGTTCGGCGCGCTGCTCGCCACGCCCGCCGATACGTCGGCGATGACCGATTCGAATGGCGTCGCGTACGGCGGCGCGTACCTCGAGGTCGGCCGCACGCTGTCGCAGGGCAGCTTCTGGCGGACGTGGGCCTCGGGCCGCGGCGAGTACCTCGGCAGCAGCGCGTTCGACGAGAGCCACGCCGGCTTCGGCGCGTCGGGCCGCCTCAGCGCCGAGCTCTACGTCAGCGGCGTCGGCATCGCGCCGCGCGGCGTGTTCCTCGGCACCTACGCCCTCGGCGTCTACGTCGAGGCCGGCGCGCGCGACATGGTGTCCGGCGTCGGCATGCTCCAGGCGAGCGCCGGCCTCACGTTCCGCACGCCGCTCGTGTTCTCGCCCTGATCCTCAGCGGTCCCAGGCGAGGCGCGCGTCGCGGGGCCCGTCGAGGAGCGAGAGCGGGCTCTGCTTGTCGATGTGGCCAATGACGCCGCGGTAGACGCCGTAGCCGACGAGCTCCCGGAGCCGCGGCGAGAAGCCGGCCGCGATCTCGCGCGGGATGCCGAGCTGCTGGTTCTCTTGCTGGCGGATGAACCCCGCGCAGTAGTTCATCGCGACCCCGACGCGGCGGTGCTCGGTCTTGTTCGCGCCGCCCTTGTGCCACAGGCTGCCGTTGTAGACGAGCACGCTGCCGCGCGGCATCTCGGCGGCGATCACGCCCTCGTACCGCGCAGCGGGATCCGGCGAGCGATCGCGCAGGTGCGAGCCGGGGATGAAGCGCGTCGCGCCGTTGTCGCGCGTGAAATCGGTGATCGCCCACATCGTGTTGCAGACGATCGGCGGGTGCGGCTTCGGCAGCGGGATCAGCTGATCGTCGGCGTGCATGGGCTGCCCGGTCTCGCCGGGGCAGATCGCGATCGAGGACAGCGACGACACCAGGCAGCCGCGATCGAGCACGCGCTCCACGATCGGCAGCACGGCCGGGTGGACCGGGATCTGCTCGTAGAGCTTGCCGTGCGCGAGCAGGTTGTAGATGCGCACCGTCTTCCGGCCCTCGAAGTCGTTGCTCGCCGGGACGATGCCGCGCTCGCGCTCGATCCGCAGCAGATCCTCCTCGAGCGTCGCGATGAGCTCCGGCTCGATCGCGCGCTCCACGATCGTGTAGCCGACCTCGGCGACGCGCCGGACATGGGCCTCGAGATCCGCGGGCTCGGCTGTGCTCATCAAGCGCCAGTCTACCCTCGATGTTCGGGATCGTGTCCTGGTCGCGATCGCTCCGCCGCGTTACTTGGGAGCGCGTGATCAGAAGCAATCCAGTGTGGCCGGCGGGGCTCCTGCTGCTCCTGCCGCTGTGCACGGACGGCGCCCGCTCATGTCCGAACGGCGGACAGCGACGGATCGCGCTGGCACGTGACGCGCCTCGAGCGCAGCGGCGGCAGCCGCCGTCCCGCCCTCATCCTATGGGAGGGGGCTAAGGGCGCTCCCTCCGCACGACTAGATTAAGTTTTGGCGCAGCTGAGCTGCCGCCACGCAGCGCAGACGCGAGCGGCCCCAGGAGCAGCGAGCAGCGAGCAGGAGCAGCAAGCAGCGAGGTCGGTGGCGCTGTCTTTTCAGAGATGCATTCGCGCGCGATCGCGTAAGATGCCGGCGGGGAGTAGGCGAGGGAGGTAGTCGCGATGGAAGTAGGGGGGCGGCGCGAGGAGGACATCACCGAGCAGATCCGCGGCGCGGCCCGGATCGAGCAGGCGGCGCTGAGTCAGATCGCCCGGCAAGAGCGCGCGACGATCGAGCAGCAGATCGCGTGGCAGGTCGGCGCGATGCAGGCCGAGCGCACGCTCAAGCTCGCGACGCTGCTCGCCGACATCGAGACCAGGCGAGCCGCGGTGGCGCAGACGCTCGCCGCGGCGCGCGCGGCGCTGCAGCAGCAGATCGCGCAGCAGCGGCTGGCGGCGCGCGCCGGCCGCGAGAAGGCGCTGGGCGAGCGGCCGCTGGCAGGCGCCGCGCAGCCGCGCGCGTCCGCCCACCGGACGATGAGCCGCGCGAGTGGGCCCATCACCGTCGAGCTCCCAGGCGCCGCGCTCCACCGCCCCGGCGTGGCGGCGGGCACCGCGCCGCCACGGACCCAGACGGTCCGGGACAGCATCGACGCGGCACTGAGCAAGGCCGCACAGGACATCATCGCGGCCGTCCAGCAGCGCGGCGCGGCGCTCTCGATGGGCGTGCTGCGCGCGGCGCCGACGAGCGCCGACCCGAGCCGCGGCGCCGAGGCGTTCGCGCGCGCGCACCAGCTCCGGCGCGACACCGACGCGGCGCTCGAGCGGATCGACGAGCTCGGCCGGGCGTCCGGCGCGCGGCTCGACGCGATCGAGGCGCAGGCCACCGCCGCGCTGAACGACGCCGCGCAGGTGGCGCGATCCCGCGTGCGGCGGGAGACGGCGCGCGCGAGCGCGCGGCTCGAGCGCGCGGGCGAGGTGGCGCTGGAGCTGCTCGAGGCGCGCGAGGCCGAGGCCCTCGCCGCGCTCGAGCGAGATGCCGCCGAGGCCCTCGCCGCGCCCGGCCCGGACGCGGGCGCCGCCGCGGCGAGCCGGCTGCGCGAGGCCCGCACGAGCGCGGGCGCGGCGCTCCGCGAGCAGGCGGCGCGGTTCGTCGCCTGCCTGATCGAGGCCATGGGCTCGTTCGCCGCCCACATGGGCGACGCGACGCGGCGCGTCCGCGAGCACCTCGACGAGGCGGCGGCGGCCGCGCGCGACGCGGCGGCGGTGCCCGGCGGCGCCCGGGCGCGGTGCGAGGCGATCCGCGCCGAGCTCCGCGCGGCCGCGAGCGGAATGGCCGCCGTCCCCCGGGGCCGGCCGCGACGGCGGCGGGCGTGATCGGCTACGGTGCGCGCCATGCGAGCCCTCCGAGTCGCCCTGCCCTTCCTGCTTGCATGCTCGTCCGCCCCTACAAAGCCCGCGCCGCCGACGCAGCCGGCGCCGCCGCCCGCGCCGGAGCCCGCGCCGCCCGTCGCCGCGCCGGTGACCGACGCCCCGGCGAAGCCGATCGCGAAGGAGCGGCTCGCGGCGGACACGCCGAAGACGACGATCGCGGGCAACACGTTCATCGCGCCGGCCGGCTGGAGCATCTACGTGCGAGACACGGCGACGATCGTCGAGGCGCCCGAGGGCGACTCGTACGTCGCGATCGTCGACGTGCCTGCCAAGAACGCTACCAAGGGCGCTACCAAGGGCGCTACCAAGGGCGCAGACGAGGCGCTCGAGCTCGCGTGGAAGGCGTACAAGCCGGACCGCAAGTGGTCCGTCGAGGTGAAGCTGCCGTCCCCCGACCGCGACGGCTGGTCGCAGGTCACGCAGTACGGCTACCAGACGTCGCCGAACGAGAAGCGGAACGTCGGCGCCCTCACCCGGTTCGCGAACGGCACCTGGACGGTCGTGATCCTCGACGTCGCGCTCGCCACGGCGGAGAAGCGCGGCGCGCAGCTCGGCGTGATCCTCGGCAAGCTCCTGCCCAAGGGCGGCGCGCGCGAGTCGTTCGCCGGCAGAGCGCCGCACCCGCTCGACGCGGCGCGGATCGCCGAGCTCGGCGCGTTCGTCGAGACGAACCAGCGCGCGCTCGGCGTGCCGGGCGTCGCGCTGGGCCTCGTCGCGGGCGGCAAGGTGGTGTTCGCCGGCGGCTTCGGCGTGCGCGAGCTGGGCAAGCCGGCGAAGGTCGACGCCGACACGCGCTTCATCATTGCGTCCAACACCAAGGCGCTGACGACGCTGATGCTCGGCAAGCTCGTCGACGAGAAGAAGCTCACGTGGGACACGGCCGCGGCGAGCCTCCTGCCGAAGTTCAAGCTCGGCGACGCCGACACGACCAGCAAGGTGCAGGTGAAGCACCTCATCTGCGCGTGCACCGGCATGCCGCGGCAGGACTTCGAGTGGCTGTTCGAGTACAAGGATCTCACGCCCGACGGCGCGCTCGCGGCGCTCGGCAAGATGCAGCCGACGAGCAAGTTCGGCGAGCTGTTCCAGTACTCGAACCCGCTCGCCGCCGCCGCGGGCTTCCTCGGCGGTCACGTCGCGTTCCCCAAGCTCGAGCTCGGCGCCGCGTACGACGCGGCGATGCGCACGCGCGTGTTCGAGCCGCTCGGCATGAAGGCGACGACGCTGGACTGGAAGCAGGCGCAGACGGGCAACTTCGCCGCCCCGCACGCGCAGGATCTCGACGGTAGGCCAGTGCTCGCGCAGGGCACGTTCAACCGCGCCGCCATCCCGGTGCGGCCGGCGGGCGGCGCGTGGAGCACCGTCCGCGACATGCTCCGCTACGTCCAGATGGAGCTCGCCCAGGGCGCGCTCGAAGGCGGCAAGCCCTACATCGCGAAGGAGACGTTGCTCGCGCGCTACGCGCCGCAGGTCGCGATCGGCACGGACATGTCCTACGGCATGGGCCTCATGGTCAACAAGCGGTACGGGGTCACCGTCGTGAGCCACGGCGGCGGCCTGCCCGGCTTCTACAGCGACATGATCTGGCTGCCGGAGCACGGCATCGGCGCCGTCGTCTTGACGAACGGCCACGGCGGCGACCTGATCCGCGGCACGTTCCAGCGCAAGCTGCTCGAGGTCCTGTTCGACGGCCGCCCCGAGGCGGACGCCTCGATGGCCTCGGCCCAAAAGCGCCTCGAGGAGCAGCGCGCCACGCTGCGCAAGCAGCTCGAGGTCCCGGCGAACGCGGCCGAGGCGGGCAAGCTCGCGGCGCGCTACGGCAGCGCCGAGCTCGGCTCGCTCACGGTGAAGCGCGCCGGCGCCGAGGTCACGTTCGACTTCGGCGAGTTCTCGTCCCCGATGGCCACGCAGAAGAACCCGGACGGCACGCTCTCGTTCGTGACGATCGCGCCGTGGCTCACCGGGCTGCCGTTCGTCGTCGGCGAGCGCGGCGGCAAGCGCACGCTCGTGGTGCGCGACGCGCAGCACGAGTACGTGTTCGAGGAGAAGTAGCGCCGGTGGCGGCGCGGCTCGGCGCGGCGCAGGTCGCGGCGCTCGGCGACTTCGTCGAGGCGGGCCGGCGGCTCGTCGGCGTGCCGGGCGCCGCCCTGGGCCTGATCTCCGGTGGCGAGGTGGTGCTCGCCAAAGGCTTCGGCGTGCGCGCGCTCGGCGATCCGGCGCCCGTCACCGCAGGCACGCGCTTCGCCATCGCCTCGCTCACGAAGGCGCTGACGTCGCTGATGCTGGCCCGCCTCGTCGACGAGCGGCGGCTCGCGTGGGACGCCGCGGCGCCAGACCTCCTGCCGGGGCTCCGGATCGGCGGCGCCGGCACGGCGCGCCGCGTGCTCGTGAGGCACCTGGCCGGCGCGTGCAGCGGCGTCCCGCCGCGCGACCTCGAGGTGATCTTCCGGTTCGGGGACCTGACGGCCGACGGCGTGCTCGCGATGCTCGGCGCGATCGCGCCGACGAGCGAGCCGGGCGCGATGTTCCAGTACGGGGCCCTGCCCGTGGCCGCCGCGGGCTTCCTCGGCGGCCACGTCGCGTTCCCCGGCCTCGAGCTCGGCGCCGCGTACGACGAGGCGATGCGCACGCGCGTGCTGGGGCCGCTCGACATGGACGCGACGACGCTCGATCTGGAGCAGGCGCGGACGGGCGACTTCGCCGTGCCGCACGCGCCCGACGTCGACGGCAACATGGTGCGCGCGACCCTCGCGCACCACCGCGCGGTGGTCCCGGTCCGCCCGGCGGGCGGCGCGTGGAGCACGGTGGACGATCTGCTCCGGTACCTGCAGCTGGAGCTCGCCTTGGGCGTGCTCCCCGACGGACAGCGGTACCTCTCCGAAGAGGCGCTGCTCGCGCGCCGCGCGCCGCAGGTCGCGATCGACGCCGCTGGGAGCTATGGCATGGGCCTCGTCCTGAGCCGGCAGGCCGGGGCGACAGTCGTGAACCACGAGGGGAGCCTCATCGGGTTCCGCAGCCGCATGATGTGGCTGCCGGAGCACGGCGTCGGCGCGGTCGTGCTGGCGAACGGCGATGGCGGCGAGCTGATCGGCAGCGGGCTCGAGCGCAAGCTGCTCGAGGTCGTGCTCGGCGCTGCCCCCGAGGCAGACGCCGCCCTGGCCACCGGGGCCGCGCGGCTCACGGAAGAGCGCGCCCAGCTGCGCGCGCGGCTCGAGGTACCGGCGGGCGCGGCCGCGGCGAGCCGGCTCGCGGCGCGCTATCGCAGCGCCACGCTCGGCGAGCTCGCCGTGCGGCGCGACGGCGCCGCGCTGGTGTTCGACTTCGGCCGGTTCGCGACCGAGGTGGCCGTGCAGCGCGGCCCGGGCGACGAAGTTGCGTTCGCGATGCTCGAGCCGGGCATCATCGGGCTGTTCCCGTTCACCGTCGGCGAGCGCGATGGCAAGCGCACGCTCGTGGTGCGCGAGGGCTCGTACGAGCACGTGCTCGAGGAGACGTGAGCCACGTGAGCGCCGCGTGAGCGCCGCCACGTGAGCGCTGTCACCGCGCGATCGGGATGCCGCTCATCTCGATCACACGTGCGCCGGGGCTCGTGCCCTGCTCGAGCTCCGCGAGGATCTCGCGGAGCTCGGCGATCTTCGTAGATGCGGGGACCCGGCGCTCACCGAAGCGGCGCTCGTGATCGATGTCATCGACCGCCGCGCCAAGCTCGTCGACGGTGGCACCGGTCCCGGCGATCCGCTCGGCGATCGTGTCGTCCACGTCACCGAGCAGACCCGCAACTTCTTCGCGTTTCACGGAAGGGCCTGTCATCGGCCCTGATCAATGCACGCGCCGAGCCAGCTGCTCGCGCAGCTGGAGGCGTCGGCCCGTTCAGGGCGTCGGTCGGTCAGAAGCCGTAGCCGAGCGTCGCGTTGACGCCCCAGCGGTGCATATCGGCGTGGCTGCCGTTGTCGCGGCCGGCGGAGAGCGCGGGCACGAGATCCTCGCGCGTCGCGAAGCGGAGCTCGCCGCGGAGATCGTAGCCGAGGCCCTTCCAGCTGCCGCCGATGCCGAGCCCCACCGGGACCTCGAGGAGGTTGTCACTGTCGGAGATCGCCGACGTGTTCTGGGTGGTGTTCGCCAGGTTGTAGCGGTTCCACGCGACGCCGCCGAAGACGAACGGCGTGATCGGCGCGCCGACCACCGCGTTGAGGCGCAGCGCGCCCTGCAGGCCGTTGCTGACGAGCATCGAGTTCTGGTCGAGGCCGAGGGCGTTGATCGTCTGCGCCGAGCCGATGTACGACGCCTCGACGCCGAACGGCGTCTTGGTGCCGAGCGCGGCGCGCACCGCCCAGGTGCCGCCGGTGCCGGTCGAGTCGCGCATGGACTGATCGGTGAAGTCCGCGACGCCGCCGCCGAAGCTCAGCGAGAACCCCACGCGCTTCATGCTGTCCATGGTGCCGGGCTGGCGCTCGTAGGTGATGATCGGGGCCGGCGGCGGCGGCGAGACGATCACCGTCGTCGGCGCCGGGGCCGTCTGCGCCTGCACCGGGGCCGGCGTCACGTCCGTGTTCGTCGGGTTGGCCGGATCGTTCGTCGAAGGTTGGGTCGGATCGTTGATGATGGGCTGAGACGGGTTCGGGTTATCGGGGCCCTGGGCGAGGGCAGTGCCGGTGGCCGCCGAGATCACGGCCAGGGCCGCCAAGAGCTCTCCTCTGAAGTTGCGCATTGGGAATCCTCCTGAGCGCAACGCCAGCATCGCGCGTGCCACGGACGAGATCGCGCGCCACCGTCGAGATCCGCGGCTCACGACGCGCACCGCCGCGCCGCGCGCATGAGGTGTGCGCGCCGCCCCCGCACGGAGTGCCACACCGCGCGCGCCGCGCACCGCGCGCTGGCACCTCGCGATCGACGCTACCCGCGCGGTGCTACCCGCGCGGCAGTTGCGCCCGCGCGGCAGCTGCGCCCGTGCGCACGCCGCCGCCTGCGTGAGGCGCGCCTGGGATCACGGGCACGTCAGATCGACGGAGACGAGCCTGATCATCGAGTCGAGCCCGGGCTCCGTCGTCTGATCGCCGATGGCGATCGTGCCGTTGCTCGTGAAGTTGCTCCCCGTGATCGTGCCCATGCCGCCCGAGGCCAGGACGTTCGCCCTGATGCCGTTCGCCGTGCGCTCGAGCTTGATCTGCGCGAGCGTGTCGAGCGAGACGCCGATGGAGACGCTGCCGTCGCCCCACGAGACGCTGCCCTCGCTCGCGCACAGCATGCGCGCGCGGTCGGCGGTGTCACCGACCGGGCCGTGGAAGCCGGCCATGAAGGCCGCAGCGGCATGGCTCGCGGTGCAGCCGCCGCTCTGGACGACCTGCGCCATGATCATGAGGGACCACTCGGTCGACGGAAACGCGTCGCGCAGCACGA
This sequence comes from Kofleriaceae bacterium, assembly GCA_035558535.1. Taxonomy (GTDB): domain Bacteria; phylum Myxococcota_A; class Polyangia; order Haliangiales; family Haliangiaceae; genus JABFXX01. Next base: position 27,468 of record DATMCI010000172.1, on the reverse strand, counting down.
TCAGCTGGCGCGCGTTCTCCGTGGTCGAGAGCGCCGTCACGCCGCCGCCGTACGTGACGGTGCCCGTGCCGGCGCGCTCGATCGTCCAGCCCTGGCCCTCGACGGCCTGCCCGCCGGCGAGCAGGCGGCGCGGGACGCAGACACCGGCGGAGCCGTCGGTCGCGGTCGCGCCGTCGCCGGCGGGCGGATCTGCGTGACAGCGATCGTCGGCCGAGTTGCAGGTCTGGCCCGTCGGGCAACGGCGCAGGCCCTCGCCGCACGGCGCGCCCTCGGGCGGTGCGGGGGCGTAACAGCCCACGAGCCCGACGACGACGACCCAGCGCATCGCGCGCTATCCTATGCCGTATCGTCGCGAAGTGGAACGCGGGGGCAGGATCGGGATCCCTTCGACTTGCGCGGGCGGCGGCGCGTGGTTAGGCATCCGGGGGGCGTAGACTGCCCGGGGCTCACGATGACCACCGAACGCCACGAGTTTCAGGCCGAGGTCCAGCAGCTGCTCGACCTCATGGTCCATTCGCTGTACTCGGACAAAGACATCTTCTTGCGCGAGCTGATCTCGAACGCGTCCGACGCGCTCGACAAGCTGCGGTTCGAGCGGCTCACGAAGACCGAGCTGCCGGATCCGGGCGATCCGGAGATCCGCCTCACGGTGGACCGCGAGGCGCGGACGCTCTCGCTCTCCGACAACGGCATCGGCATGAGCCGCGAGGAGGTCATCCACAACATCGGCACGATCGCGCGCTCGGGCACGAAGGAGTTCTTGCGCGCGCTCAAGGAGGGCAGCAAGTCGCCGGAGCTGATCGGCCAGTTCGGCGTCGGCTTCTACTCGGCGTTCATGGTCGCCGACAAGATCGTGCTCGTGACCCGCCGCGCGGGCGAGGCCGGCGCCACGCGCTGGGAGTCCCAGGGCCAGGGCGCGTACACCGTGGAGGACGGCGAGCGCGAGCAGGTCGGCACGACGGTGACGTTGCACCTAAAGCCCGAGGACACCGAGCACGGCCTGCGCGACTACACGACCGAGCACGTGCTCCGCACGATCGTGAAGCGGTACTCGGACTTCGTCGCGTACCCGATCAAGCTCGGCGACGAGACGCTCAACTCGATGAAGGCGATCTGGGATCGCCCCAAGAGCGAAGTCACCGAGGAGGAGTACCGCGAGTTCTACCGCCACATCTCGCACGACTGGAACGATCCGCTGCGCACGATCCCGGTCAAGATCGAGGGCACGCTCGAGGCGAACGCGCTGCTCTACATCCCGTCGGCGGCGCCGTTCGATCTGTACAGCGCCGAGATGAAGCGCGGGCTCCAGCTCTACGTCAAGCGCGTCTTCGTCATGGACGAGTGCAAGGAGCTGATGCCGCAGCACCTGCGCTTCGTGAGGGGCGTCGTCGACGCGCACGACCTCTCGCTCAACGTCTCGCGCGAGATCCTGCAGAAGGACCGCCAGATCCAGGTCATCCGCAAGCAGCTCGTCAAGAAGGTCCTCGGGACGCTCGAGGAGATGAAGCGCGACAAGGAGGAGGACTACCAGAAGTTCTGGGCCGCGTTCGGCCCGGCGCTCAAGGAGGGCCTCCTGCCGTTCGACGAGAAGGACAAGGACAAGCTGCTCGATCTGATCCTGGCGCCGTCCACGCACAGCGAGCCGGGGAGCGAGACGAAGCTCGTGTCGCTCGAGCAGTACGTCGGCCGCATGAAGGAGGGCCAGGACGCGATCTACTTCCTGGTCGGCCCGTCGCGCGAGACGGCGGCGCGCTCGCCGCTGCTCGAGGCGTTCAAGGCCAAGGGCTACGAGGTGCTCCTGTTCTGGGATCCGGTCGACGAGCTGTGGCTCGAGCGCGCGCCGACGTACAAGGACAAGCCGCTGCGCTCGATCGGCCGCGGCGAGGCCCTGCTCGGCACCGAGGAGGAGCGCAAGCAGCACAGCGAAGCGCTCGAGGAGAAGCAGCGCGAGCTCGGCGATCTGCTCACGTGCTTCCGCGTCCACCTGCAGGAGGACGTCAAGGACGTGCGCCTCACCCACCGGCTGACGTCATCGCCGGCGTGCCTCGTCAGCGACGAGCACGATCCGAGCATGCGCATGCAACGCATGATGGAGCAGCTCGGGCAGGCGGCGCCGAAGGTGAAGCCGATCCTCGAGCTGAACCCCGGCCACGCGCTGGTCGGCAAGCTCCAGGCGATGTTCCACGCGAGCAAGAGCGATCCGCGGCTCGCGTCGTACGCGCGCGTGCTGCTCGGGCAGGCGCACCTCGCGGACTCGGGCCAGCTGCCCGATCCGGACGCGTTCAGCAGGGCGCTGACCGAGCTCATGCTGGGCGCGCCGCTGGCGCAGGGGGCAGAGCCGGCACCGGCGCAGGCGGCAGAGCCAGCACCGGCGCAGGCGGCAGAGCCGGCACCGGCGCAGGCAGAAGAGCCGGCCAAGGCGCAGGCAGAAGAGCCGGCCCAGGCGGCAGAGCCGGACCCCGGGACGCAGGCGTAGCCGGCGCGTGCTCCTCGGCATCGATCAGGGCACGACCGGCACGCTCGCGTGCCTCGTCGAGGCGGACGGGCGGATCGCGGCGCGCGCGTACGCGGCGCATCGCCAGATCTGCCCGCGCCCCGGGTGGGTCGAGCACGACGCCGAGGAGATCTGGCGCTGCATCGAGCGGGTGGTCGGCGAGGTGCTCGCCAGCGGCGTGCGCCCGGACGGCATCGCGATCGCCAACCAGGGCGAGACGGTGCTCGCGTGGGATCGGCGCACCGGCCGCCCGCTCCACCACGCGCTCGTCTGGCAGGACACCCGCACGCAGCCGCTCACGAGCCGGCTCGCCGAGGACGCGGCGATCGCCGCGCGCGTCCGCGACGAGACGGGGCTCCCCCTCGATCCGTACTTCTCGGCGCCCAAGCTGCGCTGGCTCCTCGACGAGGTGCCGGGCGCGCGCGCGCTCGCCGCAGCGGGCCACCTCGGCGCGGGCACGCTCGACGCGTGGCTGATCGCTCGCCTCACGGGCGGCGCGGCGGCGACCGACGCGTCGACGGCCGCGCGCACGCTCCTGTGCGACACGCGCGTCCACCGCTGGAGCCCGTTCCTGCTCGAGCTGTTCGACATCCCGCCCGGCGTCCTCCCCGAGATCCGCGACACCGACGCGGGGTTCGGCGTGTGCTCGAGCGCGGGCACGATCTCGGCCCTGGGCTCGGCCCTGGCGGGCGTGCCGATCGTCGCGAGCGTCGTCGATCAGCCGGCGGCGCTCGCCGGCCACGGCTGCCTCGACGCAGGCGACGCGAAGGCGACGTTCGGCACCGGCTGCTTCGTGTACGCGAACACCGGCGCGGCGCGGCCGCGCGGGGGCGGCACGCTCGCCACCGTCGCGTGGAAGCGCGCCGGCGCGCCCGCGTGCTACGCGCTCGACGGCGGCGTGCTCGCGGTGGGCTCGGCGATCGGCTGGCTCCGCGAGATCGGCGTGCTCGGCGAGGGCGAGCCGCTCGACGCGGCCCTGGCAGGCGCGCGCCGCGATCCGGGCGTCGTCTGCGTGCCCGCGCTCTTGGGCCTCGGCGCGCCGCACTGGGATCGCGACGCGCGCGCGGCGTGGCTCGGGATCTCGAACGCCGCCACGCGGGCCGATCTGGCGGGCGCGCTCGTCGAGGGGCTCGCGTGCCGCGTGGCCGAGGTGGTCGCCGCCGTCGAGCGCGACGCGGGCCTCCCGATCCCAGAGCTGCGCGTCGACGGCGGGCTCACCCGCTCGGCGGCGCTCATGCAGGTCGTGGCCGATCTGCTCGGCCGGCCGGTCGCGGTCGCGGAGCAGGACGAGGCCACGGTGAGCGGCGCGTGCGCGCTCGCCGCGCTCCGCCTCGGCACGCTGACGGAGCCCGAGCTCCGCGCCCGGCGCCACCGCGCGCAGGCGCGCTACGAGCCGCGGAGCTCCGCCGACGAGCGCGACGCGAAGCTGGCCCGCTTCGCGCGAGCGCGCGCGCTGGCGGCGAGCTGGCGCTGAGCAGCGGCCCAATGCCACCGCGCGCTCAGGAAACTGACGCCCGGCCGCCGGGAGCCGGCCGCCGGCCCCGGTCGCGGCGCGCGCCCCCCGCACCCGATCCTTACGGTTCTCTCACGCCCGCAAAGTTTCGTGCGACGATGCCGCGCATGAAGAAGCTCGCCCTCGGATGGATGGTCCTCCTGTGTCTCGGCCTCGGCCTCCACGGCGCCTGCAGCGACGACGACGGGGGCGGCATGACGGGCGACGGCACATTCGGCGCCACGTGCGTGTCCGTCGTCGACACCGGCTCATCTGAATGCGATAGCGGCGTGTGCACCGATACGTTCGATCAGATCGGTCACCCAGTATGCTCGCAGAAGTGCACGCCCGGCGACGGATCGACCTGCCCCGCCGGCTCCGAGGGCCAGAAGTGCAACATGAGGGGATACTGCAAGCCCTGACCGTTCGCGCGACCTCACGCAGCGAGCGCCGCCACGCATCGCTCCCACAGCGGCGTCGCATGCGCGACGATGCGCCACTTTCCAGGCCAGGCTCCGCGTCGGTCCGTGTCGGACTTTGAGCGACTCGAGCCGCGTAGCGATCACGACGCTTTGCGGATACTTTCCATATCCGGGGATGCAAGTCGGGAGCATGAATGTCGACCTCCAGGATGCCGACGGGCTCTCTGCCAGCGCGAAGCGGCGCGAGCACGAGGACATCATCGTGATTGATCCGCGCACCGACGTGCCGCCGCCGGACCAGTGGCCGCAGGCCCTGATCGCGCGCCGCGTAGCAGGCTCGGGCACACCGCTGCCGGACGCGACGCTCGCGCTCCTCCAGAAGCTGCCGGCGCTGCTCCAGACGGAGCCGTTCTGCTGGCAGCTCGGCGACACGAACCGGGCGCGGCGCGTCGAGCTCGATCTGCCGCGCATCGCGACCGCGATCAACCGACCGGGCGGGCTCGCCGTCGTCGATCGGCCCACGCACTGGACGACGATGGTGCAGGTCGCCAAGACGCCGCACCAGCGCCGCGAGAGCTTCGAGCTGTCGCTGCCAGGGCCGCGCGAGCACCAGCTCCTCGATCTGGATGGCATGATGGCGCTCAGCCACGCGTGCGCGGTGGCGCTCGGCGCTCACGTCGTCTACACGCTGCACCTCGCGCTCCACGTCACCTATCACGGCCGCCGCCAGATCGAGCGCACCGAGCAGAACCTGGCCACGCTGCCGCCGAAGATCCGCGCGGGCATCCCGAAGCAGACGTTCGAGCCGGTCCCGCACATCGTGCCGGGGCTCCCCGATCTGCTCGAGGCCATCGACTTCGAGGAGACGCTCGTCCCCGATGGCGTCTACTGGCTGAACTGGTGGAACGCGAAGATGATCGACACGCTCGGCCGCGAGCGCGTCGAGGGCGCCGGGTGGGCGCAGATCGCGCGCCACGCCGATGGATCGATGACGCTCGCCGCGACCGAGGCGCCGCCGGATCTGACGTCGGCCGACGACGTCGGCCAGCTGGTCCGCATCCTCGAGGCGCTCGACCTGCGCGCGCAGCAGGAGCGGCACCCGCCGGGCGGGACGGTCAGCGAGGCACCGCGCGACCTCTGAGGCGATACGGCCGCGAGCGCCGCTAGTGCACGAGGAACCACTTCACGCCCTCGGTGACCTCGAGGTGGAAGTGGTTCTTGTGCGGCCGGTTGTAGTTCGGCGTCAGGACGACGTTGAACAGCCGCCGGTCGGCGGCCTCGCACAGGATCGCGCGGAGCTCGGTCGCCTCCGCGGTCTGTGGCCGCGGCGCGGCGCCAGGACCGCAGGTCTTCGCCCCGATCGCGCCGTGGAAGTGCTTGTCCACGTCGAGCACGCGGCCGTCCTTGCCGACGAAGCGGCCGGCGTCGAGCGCGAGCGCGCCGCTGTGGCGCGAGCCGAGCTTGTCCTCGGGCCACGACTTCGGCGGCGGCCGGTACATCGAGAAGTGGCGGACCTCGACGATGTCGTGCGCCTTGAGGATCGAGGCGAGGTCGTCGAGCGACAGCACGAGCCGGCAGTCAGCGATCTCCCACGGGCTGGTCGCGCGCGCCTGATCGCCGAGATCAGTCCGGAACAGCACGCCCTGGATCGGCCCGGTCAGCCGCACGGGCGCGAGCACGCCGCGCGCGGTCTCGCGCTGAAAGCCGATGCCGCGCTTCTTGAGCTCGGCCTCGCAGTCGACCTGTGAGAGCGCGGCGTAGCGGTACGCTGGCGCCGTCGTGGCATCAGCCGGCGCGAGGAAGCGCGAGGCCTTCGGCGCCTGGGCGCGCGGCCGCTTCTTCGCCGTCACGGCCTGCTTCTTCGTGTGGGCGGCCGCGGGCTTGGCCTTGGCCGGAGCCGCGCCCGACGGCGCGCCGAGCACCGCGAGCAAGGCGAGCGCGATCAAGCCTTGGTGCCGAGCCACGCTACGAGCCTACCAAGCCATGAGCGCGATCGGTGACGCGATCGGGACGCGAGGATGACGCGCGGCGGACGCGCAGCGGACGCGCGGCGGACGCGCAGGATGATGCACCGGTGTGGTCGGTGAGCAGCGTGCCCTCCGGATCCAGAAGATGTAAGCGCCGCCACGCCGCGGGCCCGGACCGCCTCGGTACCATCGCCGCGTGATGATCCCGCATGCGTCACGCGCCTTGCGCCTCGGCGTGCTCCTCCCGCTGGCGGCCTGCTCGTTCGACGCGCCGAAGGGGAGCACCGATCCGGGGACCGCCGCGGCCGGGAGCATCGAGGGCTCGAGCGGCACGCGCCGATCCGGCGACGGCGGCGCGGGCGGCGCGCGCGAGGCCGCGCGGCCCGGGGAGGACGGCCTCGACGAGGCCGGCGGCGCGGGCGGCGGCGTGGGCGTGACGCGCGTCAACACGCTCGACGCCCAGCGCTTCTCGCGCGGCGGCATGATCTCGCCTTCTGTCTCCGAGGGAGCCGTCCGGCTCGAGTAGGATGTCCACCATGGTCGAGCGCTCCTCCATCGCCGTCGCCCTCGCCTCCGGTGCGCTCCTCGCCGCGTGCTACGGACCGAACGCGCCGCTGGGCGCGCCGTGCCAGAAAGAGACTGACTGCCCCACGGGGCAGTCGTGCGATCCGGAGACGAGCACGTGCGGGCCGCCGAGCGGGTTTACGACCTGGCTCGACGACAGCGCCGAGAACTTCACCGCGCCGGGCGCCGACACGCTCGGGGTCGAGATCGAGCCGGCCGGCTTCGTGGGCCCGGTGGGGTACCTGATGAACGGCATCCGGATCTCGGGGGTCAACGACATCGCGGTCCGCGACGCGGGGACGACGTGGACCGAGGTCGCCGCGCTCGCGCGCACCGGCACCTCGTTCGTGCGCGCAGCAGACATCGACATCGCCGACGGCGAGATCCCGGCCGGCACCGGGCTCAACCGAGCCGACGGGATCTCGCTCATCGTCGAGGGCGAGATCCGCCTCGCGACGGCCGGCGACTGGGTGCTCGAGCTCAGCACCGACGAGCGCAGCTTCCTCGACGTGGCGCCGCCGGGCGGCGCGCAGTTCGAGCGCGTCGTCACCTCCGCGGGCGGCAAGGCGTCCGGCCCGTACAAGGTGGAGGCGGCGGGCTGGTACCGGTTCCGTGGCGCGATCTCCGACGTCAGCGGCAACATCTACTACGGCCTCAGGGCCGCCGCGCCGAACCAGACGAACCCGCGCGACGTCGATCCAAGCGACCTGCGGGCCCGCGCCAGCGACCTGCAGGGATCGTTCGTGGACGGCTTCGAGGACGCGTTCCTGCTCCGGCCGATGGGCACGGCGGTCGTCGCCGAGACGCTCGGCCGCCGGATGCTCGCCGACGATCCGTTCGGGATCCCGGTCGGCAACAACAGCTACTCGCTGCGCTTCGCCTCGCAGGTGCTGATCGACGTCGAGGGGAGCTACGTGCTCCGCGTCGAGTCGACCCAGGGTCACCGCGCCTTCATCGACGGCGTGCTCGCGTCCGACATCAGCCAGTGGGACGACAACTCCCAGCTGCAGGTGAGCAGGCCCGCGGCCCAGCTCGAGCCGGGCTGGCACGATCTCGTCGTGGACCTGAACCGGGAGGACAACCCGGACGGCACCGTGCTCGACGTCGTGGTCGAGTCCGGCCCGGCCTGGGCGGGCCAGCCGATCCCGGTCGATCACATGCGGCCGGTCGTGCCGCGCTCCGCCCGGTGGTCCGCGTCCTCATCGACGTTCACGACGACCATCTCCGAGACCGCCGCGACGACGCGGGGCCTCGGCACGCACAACGTGCCCGGCGCGGCGGCCAACCGGATCGACGTCGTGTTCACGGTCTCGCACGCAACCACGCTCTCGCAGCTGTCCGCCCGGTTCAACCTCGGAAACGGCGGTCAGCAGACGATCTTCTCGGCGGGCCCGAGCTCGCTGACGTCGCGCACCTATCACATCCGCCCGGCGCCGAGCACGTCCGGCGGGAGCCCCTGGGGCATCGTCTTCAACGACACCACCGCCGACGCCATGGTCGGCCAGGTCACCTTCGCGGCGATCAGCGTCCAGGGCACCTTCGGCACCCCGCCGTTCCCCGACAGCTACAGCTACACCTCCGCGCCGCGCGAGCTCGGCAACGTCGAGTCGTTCGCGTACGTCCGATGGGGGCTGCGTCAGGCGCGGCCGGACACCGTGGCGGCCGTCTTCCTCCGCACGTGCGACACGGCCGCCGCGTGCGATGGCGAGCCGTGGACCCCGGTGGCCCTCGGCGCCGAGCCCGGCGTGACGCCGCGCCGGTTCGCGCAGTACCGGATCGAGGTGGCCGGCGGCGGGGACGTGCCGACGGCGCTCGACTGGATCGAGATCGCGTACCGGTCCGCCGACAAGAAGTAGCGGCGCGGATCGCGCGGGCTCAGATCAGAGCCCGCAGACGGTCGGATCGGCGAGCGCCTCGGCCGCCTCGGCGGACAGCTCGGCCCGCGGCTCGGCCGCGGCCTGGAACGCCGGCCACGCCGGCGTGCCATCGCCGATCGCGAACGCGTCGCAGACGATCCGCCGCTGCACGGACGGATCGAGCCGGACCTTGTGCAGGAGCGCCGCGACGTCCGGCAGCGCGTCGAGCGCGCGCACGCCGACGATGCCGCGCCACAGGGCCAGGAGCCGCCCGCCGCTCGTCACGCGGCCGAGGCGCGCGCGGAAGAACGCGCGGTAGGCGTCGAGCGAGGCGGCCGGCACGCCGGAGAACGGCGGGCGCACCTGCTGGGTGAGGCGATCGAGCGCGAGGTCGCGGTGGCGGATACTCGGCGCGCTCGTCGCGACGCGCCCGACGATCGCGAGCGTGTCGGCGGCGCCGTAGTCGAAGCCGAGCAGGTGCTCGAGGCGCCCGAGGTGCGCCGCCGAGATCGCCGCGCCCTGGTCCGCGAGCGCCGTGAGCTCGGCGCGCAGCTCCGGCGACACCGCGCGCGTGCAGCTCCCGAGCGCGGGCAGGTACGCGAACGAGCCCGGCGACGCGACGAGCGGCGCGAGCGCGCCGGACCACGCGGCGATCTCGGGATCGCCCTCGGGCAGCGCGGCGAGCGCGCGGCACCCGTCGAGCACGAGGGTACGCCGCGCGAGGCTCGAGTCGAGCTCGCTGTGGACTTGGGGCAGCGCGGCGGGCCCAAGGCCCGGCAGATCCGTCAGCGCGAGCGCGCGCTCCTGCGCCGCGGCCGACCGGGCCTGCCACGCCGCGAGCGCGCCGGCCGCGCCCGGCGCGAGCAGCGTCGCGAGCTGCGCGTGCTGGTCCGGGTCGACGGCGAACGAGGCGCTCCACGTCGGGTGGACGTCGCGCTCGTCGGGCGCGAGGTAGCCGCCGGGCGGCACGTCGATCACGAGCGGCGCGCCGGGCGCGAGCGCGCGCGCGGTGACCGCGCCGGCGCCGTCCACGACGGTGAGCGCGATCGAATCGAGGAGGAGGGCGGCCGGATCGGCGAGCTTCAGCGTGACGGTTTGGCCCGCCACGGCGATGTCGATCCCCGGCACGTCGTGCACGGTGAGCGCCGCGAGCCAGCGCGCGGTCGCCGCCTCGCCGAGGTGCGGCGCGAACGCCCGCACGAACGCCTCGCTGTCGACGGAGTCCAGCGCATGGGCCGCGAGCACCTCGCGCAGCGTGCCAAAGAACGCGGCCTCGCCGATCCGCGCGCGGACCTGCGTCAGCATCCACGCGGCGCGCTCGTACGGGCCCGACGTGTAGCGATCGAGGCCCGAGAGCTCGTCGTCGATGATCGCGTCGCCCGGCAAGAAGCCGAAGCTCGCGCCGAACAGCCGGCCGGCCCCCGCGGTGTCGCGCGCCGGGCGGCCCGCCTCGGCGGCGAGCAGGGTCGCCATGCCCTCCTTGATCCAGGCGTCGCGGTAATCGCGCATCGTGATCCAGTCGCCGAACCACTGGTGCGCGAGCTCGTGCGCGTTGAGCACCTCGTTGATCGCGCCCTGCCCCGACGACTCGCTGTTGAACGTGATCGTCGCGTTCTCCATGCCGCCCGGGAACCCCGGCAGGAGCACGACCGCGTAGCGCGCGAACGGGTACGGGCCGATCAGCGCCTCGAACGCCGCCATGTGGTTGGCGTTGGTGGCCAGGTGCGCGCCCGCGTCGACGGCCGCGCCGCGCCGGTACCACACCGCGAGCGGCACGCGGCCGTCCTTGTTCTCGGCGTGATCGAGCTCGCCGGCGGCGAACGCCATCAGGTACGTCGGCAGCGGCTCGGCCATCGCGTAGCCCACGGTGCGCCGGCCGCCGGCCTCGCCGTCGGTCACGCGCTCGCCGTTCGCGATCACGTCCTCCCCGGCCGGGACCTCGAGCTCGATCGAGAACACGGCGCGATCCGACGGGTGATCGTTCGAGATGAGCCAGCGGCGCGCCCGGTCCGGCTCGGAGTTCGAGTACGCGACGCGCGAGAGGACGGGATCGTCGTCGCGCGGGCCGGCGAACACGAGCGCGGGCGACGCCGCCGCGCGATAGCGCACGGTAAAGGTGAGCTCGCCGCCGTCACCGGCGTCACTGGCGGCCGGCCCGAGATCGACGCGGAGCAGGCCGCGCTCCGCGTCGTGGGCAAAGCCCAGCTCCTCGCTGTCGGTCCACACCCCCTCGACGGCGACGCGCGCGTCGAGCTCGATCACCGGCCCGCCGCCGAGCACGACCGTGATGCGCTCCTCGGCGGCGAGCGCGCGCGCGTCCCAGTCGAGCGAGCCGCGCAGGTGGTACGCGATCGCGTCGTAGGATCGGCTCGCCTCGCAGTCCGGGAGGCAGGTGTCGGGATCGCCGCATGCCGCGAGCGCCGCCGCCGCGAGCGCCGCCGCCGCCAAGATGTGCCAACGCATCCACCAACGCATCCACCAACCCTACGCCGCGGCACGCCGCGTGTCCCGGCCGATCGAGAGCTGCCAGCCGCGGCGGCGCAGAGCTACGGGGGGCAGTAGCGGCCGAGCGCGGCTTCGTCGCCTGAGATCGGCGCCTGGGCGATCCAGAGCTCGTCGAGGACGCCGTCGTAGTTGCCGCCGATCCGCACCGCCCCGAGCTCCGACGGCGTGCCGAGCGCGACGCTCCCGACCTCGGCGCGGGCGCCGTCGACCCACAGCCGCAGCACCGGCTCCTCGAGCGAGACGAGCACGTGGTGCCACGCGCTGGCCGCGGCGGGCCCTGATGTCACCGTGAAGGACTGCGCGCCCGCGGCGTCGATCACCGTCGCCGAGATCCGGACGCTCGCGCCCTGCCCGGTGGCGCGGAGCGCGACGCGCCCGTCGCCGCTCACCAGCAGATCGCGCGTGCCCGACGCGGCCTCCGGGCGCATCCACAGCTCGATCGCGAGCCCCGGCGCCGCCGGGAGGCCGAGCGGCCAGGACACGCGATCGGACTCGCCCGCGGAGAACGCGAGCCCGCCGCCGAACCGGCCCGCCGCGGCCGCGGGATCGGCCGGCTCGTCGGTGGGGTCGTCGCCCAGCACGGCTGGCGCGCCGCCCGGCACCGCGTTGGCGAGCGACTGGCCCGGCTCGTCGAGGTGGAGGAGCGCCGCGGCACCGGCCGCGTCGGGCGCGGCGCACTGGACGGTCCACGCCCGGGCCTCCGTCGCGCTGTTGCCGGCCTCGTCCGTCCCCCGGACACGCAGCTCGTGCGGGCCGGCCGGCAGGCTCCACGCGGCCGGGCTCGCGCACGCAGCGAACGCGGCGCCGTCGAGGCTGCAGGTCAGCGCGCCGCCGTCGGCCGCGAACGTGAACGCGGCGCGCGGCCCGCTCGTCCCGCCCGCGGCCGGGCCGCCCGTGATCATCACGTCGGGCGGCACCGTGTCCACCGACCACGCGCGGGTCGGCGGCGCCGGATCGGCGTGGCCGGCGGCGTCGGTCGCCCGCACGGTGAACGTGTGCGCGCCCTGCGCGAGCCCCTCCGCCAAAAACGGCGACGTGCACACGCCGGGCGGCGCGCCGTCGAGGCTGCACGCGAACGTCGCGTCCGGCTCGCTCGCGGAGAACGTGAAGCTCGCGCTCGCGACCGGCTCGACGCCGCTCGGGCCCGCGAGGATCGTCGTGCTCGGCGGCGTCAGATCCACCGTCCAGGCGCGGGTCGCCGGCGTCGGATCGAGGTTGCCGACGGCGTCGCGCACCCGCACCGCGAACACGTGCGCGCCCGCGGCGAGCCCGCCGAGCTCGCGCGGGGACGTGCACGGCGAGAACGCCGCGCCGTCGAGCGCGCACTGGAACGTCGCCCCCGCGCCCGCGTCCGGCGACACGAACGAGAACGCCGCGGCGGTGCTCGCCGACGGGCCGCTCGGGCCCGAGAGCAGCACGGTGTCGGGCGTGCTGGTGTCGACGAGCCACGCGAAGATCGCCGGCGCGCTGTCGACGTTGCCGGCGCGGTCCTTCGCGCGCACCGCGAACGCGTGGGCGCCGTCGCCGAGCGGGCCGAACAGCGCGCCGCTCGTGCACGCCTGGTACGCGCCGCCGTCGAGCGCGCACTCGAACGCGGTGTTCGTCTCGTTCGAGCGGAACTCGAACCGCACGCTCGCGCTGTTGTCCGCCGCTGGCGGCGACAGCGTGATCATCGTGTCGGGCGGGGCCGTGTCGATCGACCACACGTGCTCGGCCGGCGTCGGATCGCCGTTGCCGGCGCGATCGATCGCCCGCACCGAGAACGTGTGCGAGCCGTCGCCGAGCGCCCGCGCGTACGGCGACTGGCAGGCGGCGCGCGCGTCGCCGTCGATGCTGCACTCGAACTGCGCGTCCGGATCATCGGAGGTGAACCGGAACGTCGCGACGCCGAGGCGGCTGAACTTGTCGGGCGCCGCGGTGAGCGTGGTCCCCGGCGCCTGATCGTCCGCCGGCCCGTCCGGCGGCGGCGCGTCCACGCCCCCGTCGGTCAGCGCCACCTTCTTCTCGACCGAGCAGCCGGCCCCGGCCGCAGCGGCCGCGGCCACGATGACGATCCCGCCGCGCACTAGAACCTCCCCACCACCGTGACGCCGAGGGTGCCGGCGGCCCCCGGCTTGATCCGCGTCTCGCGCGGCCTGCCGGCGAGCCACAGCACCGCGGCCGTCACCGCGACGGCGCCGCCCGCGGCGTAGAGAATGTTCGCGCGCGTCGCGGCCGTGCGCGCCTCCTCGTTGAGCCGCAGCCCCTCGGGATCGCCGCACGCGACCAGCGGGCAGCGCCGATCCGACCGCTCGGCGAGCGCGTGCGAGCGCCAGCCGAAGTACGCGCCCGCGCCGAGGACGGCCGCGCCCGCGCCCGCGAAGACCGCCGACACCTTGCGCGTCCGCGTGAAGGTCGCCGGCCGCCGCCCGGCCGCCGCGCGCATCGAGAGCGCGCCCGCGGAGGCGGCCGCACCCGGGGCCGTCACCGCCGAGATCGCGGGCGCGGGCGGAGGCGCGGGCGCCGGCTCGAGCGCCGGCACCGTCACCGCGCGGCGCCGGACGCGCGGCTCGACGGTGACCTTCGTGCGCCACGGGTTGTGGCCCGGGGCCGCCGCGACGAGCTCGTACGTGCCCGGGTCGACGGGCACCGCGGTGTTCCACAGCTCGTCGATGACCGGCGCGCCGTCGCGGGTCACGACGAGCCCCTCGATGGGCCGCTCGATCTGCACCACGAGGTACGCGAGCCTGGGCTCGAGCAGCGCCGCGCGACGGCGGGCCTCGGCGCGGCGCTTCTCGTCGTTGCCGGCGTGCTTGGCCTTCGCCTCCGCCGTGCGGAACGCGGCCCACGCGGACGCGATCGCGCCGAGCTTCTCGCGGCAGTCGCCGAGGTTGAGCAGCGAGCCGACGCTGCTCTCGAGCCGCTCGCTCGCCGCGATCTTGTCGCAGCCCTCGGCGAGCTTGCCGGCGGAGATCAGCTTCTTGCCCTCGCGGAACAGGACCTCGGCCTCGGGGGATTGCGCGCGCGCGTCGGGCGCGGCGCCGAGCGAAGCGGCGCCGCACGTGAGCAGGACGGCGATGGCACGGGGTCGATCACCGGGTGTCATAGAGGTCCTCGCTGATGGCCTGCGCCTGCGCGGCAGCGGGGGCCGCCGGCGAGCGCGGAGCGTCTGGGCGTGGAATCGCGCGCGCGACCGGGACCGGCGCGGACGCCGCCGGGCGCGGGCTCGCAGGCGCCGCCGCGGGGGCGCTCGCCTTCCGGCTCGCGTGGTCCCGCCTCGTGGATCGCGCGGGCGCGCCGGACGGGTCCGCCTCTCGCGGCGCCGCGGCGCTCGCCGGCTCGGACGCGAGCGCCGCGCGCGCAGGCGCCGGGGACGGAGCCGGCGGCGCGACCGGCGCAACGGCCGGCGCAACGACCGGCGCGACCGGCGCGACCGGCGCGACCGGCGCAACGACCGGCGCGACCGGCGCGACGACCGCCGGAGCCGGCACGTTCGCGCGCGCGAGCGCGCCGTCGCCATCGGCGAGCCGCGTCGCGAGCGAGGCGACGAGCGCGCCGCCCAGGAGCGCGAAGCCGAGCGCCGCCTTGCGCAGCGCGTGGCGGCGCATCGATGCCGCCACCAACGCCGTGGCCGTGACCGATGCCGCCACCACCGGAGCTGCCTCCGCCACCCGAGCTGCCGGCACCGGCGAGCCCTGCACCGCCGGGGCCGGCGCCGGAGATCGACGCGGCGCCGCGGCCGGCGCCAGCGGCGCCGCCTCCGTCGCTCGATCGTCCCAGTCCACGAGCGCGGAGATGCCGGCGTCGTACGCCGACCGGTACCCCGCGCCGAGCCGCACCTCCGCCGGCGCCGCCGCGTACTCCGGCAGCTCCGGCAGCTCCGGCGCGGAGAGCCGCGCGAGCACGCGCTCGAGCTCCGCGCCGAGCTCCGCCATCGACGCGAACCGATCCTCCGGCGCCTTCGCGAGGCAGCGCTGCACCAGCTCCTCGACGAACAGCGGGACGTCCTCGCGCAGCGAGCCGAGCGGCGGCGGCGGCTCGGCGATGTGCGCCTGGATGATCTCGCGCACGCTGTCGCGCTCGAACGGCGCCTTGCCCGTCAGCATCTGGAACAGGACGCAGCCCAGGCCGTAGATGTCCGAGCGCGGATCGCCGTCCACGCGGCCGCGGCACTGCTCCGGCGCCATGTACACCGGCGTGCCGATCACCGTCCCCGGCGGGGCGTCCGTCTCCGGCGCGCCGCCGACCGCGCAGATCCCGAAGTCGAGGATCTTCGTGCGCTCGCCGCCCTGCGCCTCGCGGTCGCGGACGAGGAAGATGTTCTCCGGCTTCAAATCGCGGTGCACGATCTGCTTGTCGTGCGCCGCCGCGAGCGAGCTCGCCATCTGCCGCGCGATGCGCAGCGCGCTCGGGATCGCCAAGGTCCCCAGCCGATCGAGCCGGTCCGCGAGCCCCTCACCCTCGAGCAGCTCCATCACGATGTACGCCGTGCCGTCGACGTGGTAGCCGAAGTCGAAGATCTGCACGATCCCCGGATCGCCGACCACCGACATCGCGCGCGCCTCGTTGAAGAAGCGATCGACGACCTCCGGGTGCCGCGACAGCGCCGGCTGCAGCGTCTTGATCGCCGCGCGCCGGTGGATCAACCGGTGCTCGCCGACGAAGACCATGCCCATGCCACCGGCTCCCAGCTTGCGGAGGATCCGGTACTGACCGATTTGGCTCGGAACGGACACGCTTTCCAAGTTCTAGCCCCAAACGCGGATTTGCCAATAACTTCGGACAGTTGAGGCATTTTCGCTCGCTGGGCGCCAACGCCCGTGGCGCGCTTGCGTGCGCCCGCGCCGCGCAGCACGACGTACACGCGTGCTCTCGCTCGGTTACGCGCCAGCGTGAGCGTCAGCTCGCGCGACGCCCGCCGAGCTGGACGAGCTTCGCCGCATCACCCACATCGCGCTCGCCGGCATCGCCGTCGTCTCCCAGGATTTCTCCGACGAGCTCGCCGCGCGCGTCCGCGCCGCGCGCGCGCGGCGTCTGCGCCGTCGAGAGCGCGAGGTACTTGCCCTGCTCCGCGTAGACCAGCCCCTCGGCGACGAGCTCGTCCAGGAACTCGCGCACCTCTCCGGCGTCGATCGCCAGCCGCTCGCCGATCTGCGTCGGCGTCGCCCCCGCGTCGCACGCCAGATAAATCGCGGCCTCCGCCTCGTCGAGCGAGTACGTGGCGCCGCGCTCGCCGTGCCGCCGATCCGTGATGACGAGGAAGCCCGGGCCGCGCGCGTGCGAGAGCGTCGCGCCGGCCGCCTTGCGCACCGCCCACGCGTCGATCGCCGCGCGCAGCGGCTCGATGTAGCTCGTCGGGGACGGGCCCGCCGTGTGCCGGTAGCGGAACGAGTGCGCGAGCTCGAGCAGCGTCGCAGGGTCGGCGTCCGGATAGACGTAGCGGTTGCGCCCGCCGCCCGCGCCGACGATCTCGAGGCCGTACGCCCCGGGATCTGCGTGGTACGGGCTGAACCGCTCGAGCGCGAGCAGGCACAGGATCGGCGACGCGAGGTGCACGAGCCGCGGCACCAGGGCCGCCATCCGCTCGTACTCGGCCGGCGGCTCGCCCGGGATGCCATAGATGACGTTCCACGCGACGTCGATGCCCAGCTCGGCGCTCCACTTGAGGAGCCGGATGTTCTGCAGCGCCGTGACGCCCTTGCTCATGAGGCGCGCGATCGGCGTCGACAAGGTCTCGAGCCCCGGCTGGATGCGGCGGAGGCCGGCGTCGCGCATCGCGCGGAGCTGCGGCTTCTTGAGGTTTGCCTTCGTCTCGTAGAACAGCTCGAAGTCCCAGCCCGCCGCGGTGAGCCGCGGCAGGAGCGCGTCGATGTAGCCGAGGTCGATGATGTTGTCGACGGCGCGGAACCGCAGGTGGTGGTGGCGCTGCGCGAGCGCGACGAGCTCGCCGGCCGTCCGGTCGGCGGACTTCGAGCGGTACTTCATGGCCGTGCCGTTGAGGCCGCAGAACATGCAGTGCGAGCGCTCGCCCCACCAGCAGCCGCGCGCGCTCTCGAACGGGATCTCGACGAGCGGCCCCAGCGTGTCGCCGAGGCCCGACGCCTCGAGCCGCGCGAAGTACTCGCCGTAGTCGGGAGGCGGGACCTCCTCCATCGCCGGCAGCGCGCTCCCCTCCTGCGGCCACACGCGCGCCCCCGCGCCGTCGCGCACGCACAGCCCCGGCTGTCCGGTCACCGGACGCCTGGCGAGGAGGTCCGCGAACAGCGCCGGCGCGACGCGCTCGGCGTCGCCGCGCACGACCACGTCGACGAACGGGTACGTCCGGTGCAGCGCCTCGCCCATCGGCCCGTCGCAGTTGCCGCCGCCGAGGACGATCGCGGTGCCCGGCGCGCGCGCCTTGAGCCGGTGCGCGAGCGCGAGCGCCGGGATCGTCTGCACGAACGTCGTCGTGAGCCCGACGACCACCGGGCCGAGCGCGAGGATGCGCTCCGTCCAGTGATCGAGGAACGCCGGGACCTCCGCGCGCGCGCGCGCCGCGAGCTCGATCAGCGCCGCGTCCTCGGGCCGCTCCGCGCGGAGCTGGGCGAGGTACGCGGCGTCGTCCTCGGGCGACGCCGGCCGGAACGGCGGCACCGCGAACACCCACTCGATGATCGCGTCGGGGCCGTACGCCAGGCGCTGGTAGTCGCCCAGATCGAGCCCGGCGTCGGCCAGGTGCCGCGCGAACGCCAGGTGGAGCGAGAGCGGCTGCGCGGCGATCCCGGCGCGGGCGAGCACGCTCGTCAGCGTGCCGATCTGGATCGACGGGACGTTCACGAGCGCGAACGGCATCGCCACGAGGACGACCTCCGCCGCTCCCTCGAGCGCCGCGGACGAGAGCTCGCTCATCGCAGGCGGCCGCGCGCTACTTCTGCCGGCCCGTCGCCAGCTCGCCGCCGAGCACCATGTCGCCGTCGAGCTCCATCTGCCCCTCGCCGTCGCCGCCCTTGATGCGCGCGAGCTCGCGCGGATCGAGGACGCGGAACGATTTCTTCTGGAACGTGAGCTTCTGGTTGGTTCGCTTCATGGGCCGGCGATCATGCGTGGGATGGGCGCGCCGCGCAGTGGCGCAGGTCCGAATTTCACCGACGCGCACCCGGGCCAGCACCGGGAGTGTGCGCTGGCCGTGAACTCCCGCACGCTGCGCTGAGAGGTTCGCCGACGCGCGCGGGCACGCGCCTCGCACCACGGCTTGTCATGCTCACGCACCTCCGCGCCGCCGCCGCCGCTGCCGTCGCGCTGCTCGCGACCGCCTCGTGCGCCCGCGAGCGGCCGCACCGCCAGGACACGTTCGTCGCCGCGCGCCAGCTCGGCGACTCGACCGCCTCGCCCGGCGACGATCCGGATCGCCCGGTCGCGCGATCGATCGACACGCACGAGGTCTCCGCGACGCTGACCCCGCGGCCGCGCGCGCCGAATGCACCGAATTCGCCCCCGGGCGCCACGAACGCCACGAACGCTGCGCCCGCCGTGCTCGTCACGCCCGTCGTGCCGCGGCCCGCGCCCGTCGCGCCCGCCGCGCCCGCCGCGCCCGCGCCCGCGCCGACCCCGCCGCCCGCGCCGCCGCCGTCTGCGTCCGACGCCGGCAGCCCCGGCGTCTTCGCCCCGCCGCCTCCGCCCTCGGGCCCGACGGCGCCGACGCCGACCACGCCGATCACCACGACGCCGATCACGCCGTCGCCGCCGCGGCCGTAGCGCCGCCCCTCGCGGCGCGCCGCCGCCGCGCGGTAGGTTCGGGCCCGTGGCGACGCCGCTGACCCCAGAGCATCACCGGTGGCGGATCCGCATCTTCGCCACCACGTGGCTCACGTACGTCGCGTTCTACTTCTGCCGCAAGCCGTTCTCCGTCGCGAAGTCCGCGATCAAGGATGAGACCGGGTGGACCACCACGGATCTCGGCAACCTCGGGGCGGCCTACCTGCTCTCGTACGCGATCGGCCAGTTCCTCGCGTCGTACATGGGCACGCGCCTGGGGCCGCGCCGCAACGTGCTGCTCGGCATGATGCTGTCGATCCTCGTGACGCTCGCGATGGGCGTCACGCTCGATCTGCCCGTCATGTTCGGCCTCATGGCCGTGAACGGCCTCGCGCAAGCCACCGGCTGGTCCGGCACCGTCGGCACGATGGCGAGCTGGTTCCGCAAGCACGAGCGCGGCCGCGTCATGGGCGCGTGGTCGACGAACTTCACCGTCGGCTCGATCACCTCGGGCCTGGTGATGGCCGCCGTCCTCCAGTGGCGCAGCCTGCCGGATCTCGGCTTCGGTCAGAGCGTCGCCGGCGCGGCGCCGTGGCGGTGGTGCTTCTACATCGGCGCGCTCGTCCTCATCGTCGTCGCGATCCAGTTCTTCTTCCTGCAGCGCAACCGCCCGGAGGACGCCGGGCTCCTGGCGATCGACGATCCGGTGACGCCCGCCCCCGAATCCCAGGCCCTGCCCCCGCCCGGCGATGGCCCCGGGGGGCTCTCGCGCGACGCGTGGACGAACCTGCTCCTCGTCGGCGGCTTCTACTTCTTCGTCAAGATCGTGCGCTACGCCGTGTGGTCGTGGTCGGCCTACCTCCTGATCCGCAACTACGGCATGTCCGACAGCCAGGCCGCCGGCTACTCGGTCGTGTTCGACCTGTGCGGCATCCCCGGCGTGTACCTCACCGGCTGGCTCTCGGACCGCTACTTCGGCAGCCGGCGCGCCGGCGTGTCGCTCGCCATGATGCTCGGGATGACCGTCGCGACCGGCCTCCTCTTCGCGTTCTCCGGCGCTGGCGTCACCGTCTTCATCGTCCTCCTCGGCGTCGTCGGCTTCACGCTCTACGGCCCCGACGCGCTGCTCACCGGCGCCGGCTCGATCGACATCGGCGGCCGCCGCGCCGCGGTGTACGTCACGGCCCTGATCTCGGGCCTGGGCAGCCTCGGCCCCGTCGTGCAGGACCTCGTCATCGCGCGGCTCTACGACGCCAAGGCGGGAGATCTCGGGCCGATCTTCGTGCTCCTGTTCGGCAGCGCGGCCGCGGCCGCGCTGTTCTGCGCCGCGCTCGTATGGCGGAATCGGCGCGGCGGCCGCGGGATCTGACCTGGCCCCCTGCGTCTTTGGTACGCTGGCGCTGCCGTGGGCGCGCCGTCGATCCTCATCGTCCACCCGGATCGCAAGACCCAGCGGACCGTGCAGCGGATCCTGGGCACGACCGGCTACCGCGTCGACATCGCCGATGACCTCGAGCAGGGCGTCCGGCTGCTCGCGCACCTCGAGCCCGTGCTCGTCGTCGTCGACGGCACGCTGGCCGCCCGCTCGCTGCGCGCGCTGTTCGACGCCGCCGCCGCGCGCGGCACCGCGGCCTGCATGACGCTGCTCGGCGCGCAGGCGGGGGCGCAGGTCCCGGCGCTGCTCGACCTCGGCGCGGTCACAAACCTCCTCGTCCACCCCATGCCCGTGCTCGGCGAGGAGCTGACCGTCACGACCCAGAAGCTCATCCGCGGCGATCTGTTCGGCGCGGACAAGTACCTGCTCTGGGGCACCGAGCTCCACGAGACGACGCTCGTCCGCTCGACGCAGCGCACCGAGCTCGTCGGCGAGCTCGCCGAGCGCGTGCGGGCGCGCGGCCAGAGCGCGCGCGTCGCCTCGATGGCGATGCTCGTCGCCGACGAGCTGATCTCGAACGCCGTCCACAACGCGCCCGTCGATGAGCGCGGCGTCCACTACCGCAAGGAGCTGCCGCGCGACCGCGAGCTGCCTCTCGACGAGCGCCACCGGGTCCGCCTGCGCTGGGGCTGCGACGCCCGCTACCTCGCGATCGAGGTGACCGACTGGTTCGGCACCCTCGATCAGCACGCCATCCTGAACGCGCTCGCGCGGAGCGACGTGCGGCAGGCCGGCAGCGGCGCCGGAATGGGCCTCGCGCTGACCTACCGCTCGTGCGACCAGCTCGTCTTCAACCTCGCCGCCGGAGCGCGCACCGAGATCATCGCGCTGATCGACGTCCGCTACCCGCCGAGCGAGCGCACGGCGGTCTCGTCCTACAACGTGTTCGTCGAGAGAGCCCGAACCCCATGAGCACCACCTCCGACTCCAAGAGCCGCCTCACCGTCACCCCACAGGGAGATGCGCTCGTGCTCGCCGGCGCGATCGACGAGACCGCCGGTCTCCACGACCTCCTCGCGCGCGCGCAGGGCGGGCGCCTCGTGCTCGACCTCGCCGGGGTCACCTTCATCAACTCGCTCGGCGTGCGCGACTGGATCCGGATGCAAGCGGCGGCCCAGCAGGCCCGCCTCGACGTCGAGCTGCGGCGCGTCTCCGAGCCGCTCGTCCACCAGCTGAACATGATCCTCGCCGCCCGCGGCGCGGCGCGGATCACCTCGTTCTTCGCCCCGTACGCGTGCGACGCGTGCGGCCGAGAGGAGTCGCTGCTCGTCGACACCGCCCTCTACCGCGAGCAGCTGAGCCGGATCGAGCCGCCGCCGATGGCGTGCCCCGAGTGCAGGTCACAGATGGCGTTCAACGACTTCCCCGAGCGTTACTTCTCGTTCGTCTCGGGGGAATCGGTGTAATAACGCTCGTGCTCGAAGACGTTGCCCAGGCCGTCCGGGGAGTCGTCCTGGATCTCGGCTACCCCGGACTGTTCGTGCTGATCGTGCTCGAGAGCACGATGGTGCCCATCCCGTCGCTGCTCGTGATGCCGTTCGCCGGCTTCCTGGCCTCGCAGGGAGAGTTCTCGCTCCCTGTGATCCTCGCCATCAACAGCGGCGGCGCCCTGACCGGCTCGCTGATCTCGTACTGGCTCGGGGCCGCTGGCGGCAAACCGCTCCTGCTCAGGTACGGCAAGTATGTCTTCGTGCGCGCCAAGGACATCGAGCGGACCGAGCGCTACTTCGAGCAGCACGGCGGCAAGACCATCTTCATCGGCCGGTTTTTGCCGGTCGTGCGCCACCTCATCTCGATCCCGGCTGGGATCGCGAGGATGCCCCTCATCCCGTTCCTCACCCTGACCCTGGCGGGCGCCACGATCTGGGGCGGCGGCTTGATGATCCTCGGCTTCGAGCTAGGGTCTCGCTGGGAGGCGGTAGCGACCAAGGCCAAGCGCATCGACCTCGTCATCGCCGGGGCTGTGGTGGTTGTGATCCTGGCGATCGCGATCCGGTTCGTGCTACGCCGTCGGCGAGAGCGCGCGGGCGCGGTCGAGCAGTCTACCGGGACCGCAGGGGACTGACCGTCGGCTGACCTGGCAGCCGAGCCGACCGAGCCGACCAACCTCCGTGAGCAGTACCTCGATGTCGTATCCGAGCCGTACCCCGACGAACCCTCCGGTCCTGACGCCGAACCCGACGGCGTCGGGGGCGTCCGTGCTAGCTTCTGCCTCGATGTCGGTGGGTGCTCGCTCACCTGTGCTCGCCTACGCCGCGAGCGTCTTGGATCGACACGAGTCCGAGCTCGTGGAGCAGGCGCTCGCGGCGGTCGATTCCCGCTCGCAGGCCGATGCCGACATCCTGCGCGGCCTGATCGAGGAGCTCAAGGCCACGTCCGGGCTGCTCGATCGCCAGCGCCCGCTCCGCCGCCCCACGGCGCTCGGCGGCGAGCCGCGCACCGAGCAGACGCTGATCGAGCACCTGTGCACGCTCGACGGCCTGGGCGGCGACCTCGCCCTGCCGCTCAAGGCCACGCTGTCGCGCACCTATCTCCTGACGAAGATCAACTTCCTGCGCGGCTTCGTGAAGGCCACGGCGGCGATCATCAGCGACGTGCCCGACTGCGCGAAGGTGACGCACGAATTGCGCGAGGAGCTCGCGCAGTCGATCTACACGCTGCTCGCCGAGGAGCTGTTCCTGGCGCTGCTCCGCAAGCCGGACGTCAACAAGCGGACCAAGCAGCGGGCCGCCGATCAGCTCATCACCGTGTGGGACGACGCCGCGCTCGAGATCGACGACTTCGCGCCGCTCCTCGAGTCCGCGTGGCACGCCAGGAACCGCATCAACTCGGCCTACGGCACGCTGCTCGGCGCGACCGAAACGTTCCGGCTCGTCACCGAGGACTGCAGCCCCGAGGTCCTCGAGTTCTTCGGCCGCGACGGCATGAGCGCCGACGAGAGCGCCGCGTTCGAGGAGTTCCTCTTCAACATGACGAGCGAGGAGCTCGCCACGCTGCGCCGCGCGATGCAGCAGCAGCACCTCTCCGCCGCGAGCCCGGCGTGGGCCGCCGAGGTGCTCGGCCGCCAGATCGAGGAGCTCGAGCACCGGCACGAGATCGATCCGATGGCGCTCTACCGCAGCTACCAGCGCCGCCAGCTCGCCGCCGACTTCCGCATGATGGCGGACGCGGCCGGCCCGCGCCGCACCGCGGAGGCGTACCTGATGGTCTACTTGCTGGACCAGCAGTGAGTCAGGCCGTCGCGGTCGGCTGCGGCGCCGACGCGAGGTGACGCTCGATCATGCGCGACAGCTCCGGGATCGCCTCGACGACGTTCTTCTTCGCCGTGTCGCGCATGCGCTGATACATCTTCTTCGCCGTCGTGTGCGACGTCTTCTGCGCGCGCGCGTCGGTGACCGAGAGCAGGTCCTCGGCCACGTCGTCGGAGCGCGCGATGACGTGGTCGGAGAACGTGCCCTGCTTGGTGGCCGCCCACTTGTCGTAGTGCGGCTGGAGCTTCCCGAGCCAGTCGTCGAGCAGGCTGTCGACGACCTCGGGCACGAAGCGCTTCTTGATCGCCTTGATCGTGGCGTACGCGCTCTTGATGACGAAGCCCTTCTGCTTCACCTGCGAGTCGATGAGGTCCACGCAGTCGGAGACGACCTTCTCACGCTGGGGCTCCTTACCGAGTTGCTCGACGAGACTGGGCATATGCGGCGTACCATAATGCCCATCACGCGATGCGTCCACATCGGTGCACACCGAAGCGCAGCTCGAAGCGCTAGGGCTCGGTGAAGCTCACGCCGTAGCGCGCGCAGCGCGTCTTCATCTGCTCGCGATCCGGCTTCGGCAGCTGGACGAACGCGGCCTGCGCCTCGGCGGTGTCGCCGGAGATGCACGACGCCGACACGACGACCCGGAGCATCCGCACGTTGCTCGGCGACGTCGCGAGCACCCGGCGCGCGAGCTCCCGCGCCTCGTCGAGGTCGCCGCGATCGTACGCCTTGTTCGACTGATCCATCAGCGCGTCGACCTTGTGCGGCGCCGGATCCTGCGGCTCTCCGTCGGGCCCGCGCGGCGGCTCGCGCGTGATCGGCAGCTCCGGGCGCGGCCCGCCCGCCTCGCTGCCTCTCGGCAGGGTGCGCGGCGTCACGCGTGGCGGTGGTCGGTCCTCTCCCTCGGCTCCCTCCGCGGCGGCCACCGGCGCGGGAGCAGCCTCCGCGTGTGGCTGCGCCACCCCTTTTGGCGACTGCGCCTGCGCTGGCCGCGCGCGCACCTCGAAAAATAAGTAAACGCCCCCACCAAGCACAAAGGCCGCACTGACCGCCAAGAGCGCGTAACGCAGCGCCACGGTCACGAAATAGCACGCCGGGCCCGCAGACGCCGAATCGCAAGTCACAAGTTGCGAGCCGGCCTGCAGGGAAGTCTCCTAGTCCGCGAGAAAGCCCTCTAAAATATCACGCATGAAACGTCTCGTGTTGTGCTCGGTGGCCGCGCTCACCGCCGTTCTGGGGTGCGGTGACAACTCGAAGGTGTGCGGTCCGGGCACCGATGATCTCGACGGAGATGGCCTGTGCGAGGCCGGCGCCGGCAGCAGCGCGCCGCCCCCCATGGCCATGTGCAGCGACGGCACGATCCTCGATCCGCAGACCAACTCCTGCGTGATCGATCCGAGCTCGTGTCAGGACGGCACCGTCCTCATCAACGGCCGGTGCGTCGATCCCACCGAGGGCCTCATCGTCGATCTGAGCGAGGGCACCGAGCCCAACAACGCCGGCGTCGGCGGCATCGAGGCCAGCCCCGGGTTCGCCGGCCAGATCGCGCTCGCCCCCCAGGGCAAGGCGTTCGTCGTCAAGGGCAACGTGAACCCGTTCCGCGACGATGACAGCGACGGCGAGATCGATCCCGACATGGACGCGTACCAGCTGACCGTCGCCGCGCCGACGTTGCTCGAGGTCAGCGTCGACGGCGTGGGCGGCCTCATGGGCGCGTTCATGGTCGTCCCGACCGGCGCCAACCCCGCCGGGCAGTGGCGCCGGTTCGGGCTGAACGTCACCGGCGACACGTCGAAGCGGCAGATCTACCTGCCCGCCGCCGGCACGTACGCCATCGCCGTCACCGACACGCGCGCGCTGTCCATCGACGGCGACTCGCCGCCCGCCGCTGGCGCCGGCGCCGCCGCTGGCAGCCCCAAGGCCAACTACTTCATGTCGATCACCGCGCTGCCGATGCCCGCGCCCACCGCGCTCACCGTCACCGGCGGCGTCGCGACGAGCACGGGCACGCTCGGCGTCGGCGACGTCGCGCTGTTCACCGCGCCGCTCGGGGCCGGCCTCAACGAGATCGAGCTCGACATCCCCACGACGCCGATGGCCGCCGTCGTCGTCGACCGGAACGGCGCCTACAAGGCCGACGCCGCCGAGGAGCTCGATCTCCTCCAGGGCGACGTGCCCGCGCGCGTCACCGTCGCCGGCTTCATGGACGGTGACACCGCGCTGATCGTCGCCGACACCGTCTACCACTACGGGCCCGGCGCCGCGCCGTACACGCTCACCATCCGGCCCGGCGCCGCCGCGGCGCTGTCGCGCACCGGCACCGCCGTCTCGCAGCCCGAGGTCATCGGCCGGTACACCGCCTTCTATTACGACGTCGCCGCCCCCGACGAGATCACCGCCTTCGCGCTGACCTGGAACCAGCCCGTCGCCGGCATGATCGTCGACGCCGAGCTCCGCCGCGTCGCCAGCTTCACGTTCGATCCCACGCGCGACGACTTCGGCGATCGCACGTTCACCTCGTACACCGGCCTCGTCCGCCACCGCGCGGCCGGCCGCCACTACTTCCTCGTGTTCGATCCCGCCAGCGCCGGCCCCACGCAGATCACCGCGACCAGCTCGATCGCCACGCTGCCCACCTCCGCGATCGTGAAGGGCACGCCGCTCACGAACCAGCCCGCGAGCACGACGTTCCGCTCGCGCGCGTACACGTACGACGCTGGCGCTGGCGCTACCGATCAGTGGCAGCTGTTCAACGCCATTGGCACCGGCACCGGCGTGATCACGACCGCGTTCTTCGACCCCGCCACCGCCTACGGCCGGCTCGACTCGCTCGTCACCGCCGGCACCGATCCGCTCGCCTCCGACGCCGACCCGATCTTCACGGAGGGGTTCCCCGAGGCCGGCGCCCCGCAGGGCCGCGTCATGATCGGCGATCCGACGGCGAGCTACCTCGTCACGGTCCGCACCCCCGCGACCACCGGCGCGCCCACGTTCACGCTCGACTTCAAGTCCCGGACGCACAACGACCTCGGGACGCTCGCCACCGGCCAGGGCGCGTCGCTCATGACCCAGCAGCTCACGGCCACAAGCCCGCAGCGCTTCTACCTCGTGCGCGCTGCCCCCGGCACCAAGCTCACGATCACGCTCGATCCGATCACCACCACGCTCGACACGCGCCTCCGGCTCCTGTCGCGCGACGAGGACGTCCTGCGCACGTACAACAACGCGCCCGCCGGCGCCGATGACATCGCGCAGTTTTTGCAGGACGGCAGCGGCTGGACGGCGTTCGCTGTCCTGGCGGCGACCCCGCCCACCGGCACCGTGTCGTTCAACCTCACGATCAATGTCGCGACCTTCACCGCCCCGACGTACGCCCGCACCGCCGGCACCACCGCGTACTTCGACGCGTGCCTCGGCGGGACCCTGCAGCCGCTGACCTCCGACGGCACCGGGACCGCCACCAACGAGGGCTTGACCCAGCCGATCGCCACGCCGACCGGCTTCACGTTCTTCGGCCTGCTCGAGCCGCAGCTCACCGCCTCCACGAATGGCTGGCTGAGCTTTGGGCCCGTGAGCGCGGCCCGGCCGGGCAACGCGAACCTGCCGACCGCCGGCGAGCCCGACGCGCTCGTCGCGCCCTACTGGGACGATCTCGCAGGCATCACGATCTGTACGAAGACCGTGAACAGCAGGCTCGTCGTGCAGTGGACCGGCCGGCTCGCGGGCGGAGGCCCCACGATCGCCGTGGAGACGCAGGCGATCCTCG